>JAIKXJ010000019.1 GCA_024684175.1 Erysipelotrichaceae bacterium | reverse complement strand
CAAGAAGGAAGAGAAAGCCGTTGAAAAAGGCGCTCCGGAAGAAGTCGTCATCTCAACGGAAAAGGGAAGCATCACGGCTCCGGTCAACGGCAAAGTCATTCCGGCTTCGCAGATCCCGGATGCGGCATTTGCCGGAGAGATGATGGGCCCATCGGTCGGTATCGAACCGGAAGACGGCAATGTCTATGCGCCGTTTGACGGCGAAGTGGTCATGGTCTTCCCGACCAAACATGCGATGGGCCTGAAGGCGGAAGAAGGCGGCATGGAACTGCTGATCCATGTCGGCGTCGATACGGTCACGATGGAAGGCAAGGGCTTTGAAACGTTGCTCGATTCCGGTGCGAAATTCAAAAAAGGCGACAAGCTCATGAAGTTTGACCGCAAGACGATCAAAGATGCCGGTCATCCGGATACAGTCATCGTCGCTTTGACGAACGCGGCCGATTACACGGACGTCAAGAAAAGCGTCTAGAGCGGTCTGAATACAAAAAGAAAAGGCAGGATTTGGGAAAAAAACCTGCCTTTTTTGTGCTTTGAAGAGTGATCATCAGGATTCCGCTTCGACGAAGAGTTCCTTGGCTTTGAAGACGTTGCAGATGACGTTGTAGTCGCCTAAGACGGTGATCCGGTCGTTTTCTTTCAGGATCGTGTCGGCATGGACGTCATTGGGCGTCCCGTCATCGGATTCCACGAGGAGAACGATGATCGAATAAACGTTGCGCAGTCCGCTTTCCGACATCTTCTTGCCGATCAGGTTTTTCGGCATCTTCTGCAAACGGATGGAGGCAAGCGTCTTGCCGCCGAGACTGTCGATGACGGTCAGAGGATTGAAATTTTTGTCTTTGACGAAACGTTCGATGATCTTTTCCAATGCTTTGTCGGTATAGGCGACACCTTGCGGGATGCGGATTAGCAGGATGATGATGACGAAGATGCCGATCGGCAGGGCGACTTCGTAGAAGAAGTTGGTGATCTCCCTTTGTTTGAAGGAAAGGAAGATGTTGACGAAGGCGGAAACGAAGGTGATGTTGAAGACGTAACCGAACATCATCGTGATCTTGGCCAGCCTTCTTCTTTGTCTGGAAGAGGTGACCAGTTCGCTCTCGCCGGTCGTGAAGCCGCAGCCCGTCAGAAGTGAGATGACTTGAAAACTGGCTTTTTCACGGTCGAGACCGGTGAAGCGGAACAGGATCGTGAAGATCTCGGCGATGATCAGATAGATGACGATGATGAAGGCAAACAGGATGAAAGAGCTGTAGATCGTCATAGGGCTTCCTCCTTCGTTTTTCTTATTTCATTATAAGGTAAGGATCTTGCATGAGGGTTTGCAGGAGATGAGATCGTACAAAAACTTTACTTTGGAAACAAAATGTAAAATCCTTCTAAAACATAGTATTTTTCAGGTAATATATTATGTATGGCAAACGAAAAGGATTCTAAGATCGGTCAGGATTTCTCGTTGTGGTCATTGCTGAAGTTTGCGATGCCCGGTCTTTTGACCAATCTGTTCACGCGGATCTACGAAACGATGGACGATGCCCTTTTCGTGTCCCGTTTCGTCGGACAGAATGCGCTGGCCGGCATCAAGATACTGGCGCCGATCGACGGTCTCACGTTTGCGATGACGACGATCTTCGGCATCGGTGCTTCGACCTATGCGGCGACGCAGATGGGAAGAGGAAAAAAGAAAGAAGCTTCGAAGATCTTCACCGAGATGATCATCATCGCCCTGGTCTTAGGCAGTCTGTTTGCCGCACTCATGATCCTTTTCGATGATCAGATCTTATACTTCCTCGGTGCGGAGCGCAACATCATTCAATATACGGAAGTCTATGTGGCGATCACGTTCATCGCCCTGCCGTTCAAACTGGCGTCCATGAGCTTCGGTGCCTTCTATTCGGCTGCCGGCAAGCCTTCGATGGGCTTATACAATTCGATCCTTTCGGGGATCATCAATGTGGCGACGGACTATGTCACGATCGTTCTGATGGGCATGGGTGTGGCCGGGGCAGCCCTCGCGACTTCGCTCGGCCAGCTGGCAACTTTCTTAGTCGGTGTGTTCTTCTATTTCGGCAAGAACAACGATATCGGTTTCGTCAAGCCGGGCAATACCTACGCTCAGTCGTTCGTCGAATCCTTCCGTTATGCCTTTGCGCAGGTCACCAATTCCATGACTATGGCTTTGACGATGCTGATCGTCAACCGGACCATCCTTTTTTATCTGGGTACGGACGGCATCGCGGCGCGTTCGATCGTCAACGATCTGCGGCAGATCCTCAATTCCGCTTTCATCGGTTATGCGGCGACGGTGAGCCCGATCATCGCATACAACTACGGTGCAAGACGGCCGAAGATGCTGAAGAAGATCCTGTCCTACAATCTCAAGGTCTGGTTCTTCGGCTGTACGGGCATGATGATCATCGGACAGCTGCTGAAACGGCCTTTGATCTGGCTGTTCATGAATCCGGAAACTTTCACGCAGAACTTTCATGATCTGACCTATTATGGTCTGACGGTGGAACTGTTTGCGCCGATCTTTACTGCCGGCTGCATCATGATCAACCGGATGTTCGTCGCTTTCGGTGCACAGAAGACCGCGACGATCCTTTCGATCTTAAGAAACTTCGTCTTCCGTCTTTCGACGACCTTCATCCTACCGCGGGTCTTCGGTCCCTATGGCATCTGGTACTGTTTCCCGCTGGCGGAAGCACTCGGTTTCACCTGTGCAGCGATCGCCGTGATCCGCAATGCGGACAACTACGGTTACGGCAAGAGCGGTATCGCCTACCTGATCGATGCCGCGGAAGAGGAAGAAACGGAAACGGCACAAGCGTGATCTCACGCTTTTTCGTTATATAGGATATGAAGACAGTCAGAGCGTTCCTGCAGACACATCCTATGTTCACGACTTTTCTTTCCGCGGCGGTCAATCTCGGCTACGGCATTTTCCTTTTGTTTCTGGCTTATTTCAATGCTTCCTATTGGCAATTGACTTTAGGCATCTTTTTCCTGATCTTAGGCATCATGCGTTTTCTCGCCCTCGATCGCGCAAAGACAAAACCGGTCAAAACGGTCCGCCTGTCCGGACTGACGATGTTGTTTCTGGCAGTGACTGTAGCGGGCATGATGTATCTGACCATCCACGAAACGCGCAATCCCAGCCGCGATCTGATCATTGCGGTCGGCCAGGCTGCCTATTGTTTCCTTCTGACGGGGATCGTGGTCTTCAATCTTTTGGGGGCAAGAAGAAAAAATGATCCGCAGATCGATCTCATCCGCAACGTATCTTTCGTCTCGGCGATCGACTCGATGCTGTCGCTGGAGCGGATGATGCTGGGGACGTTCGGCGATGCGAAGGATCTTTTCACGCTTTGGATGGAGACCTGCAGCGGGATGGCGGTGTTTCTGCTCATCGTCTTCATCGGCATGAAGATGCTGATTTACAAGACAAAGAACTGACGGCCTCTTAAGACCGTTTTTTTGTTCCGTACCGTTTGATTTTTTGAACGAAGTGACCCCTGACTTATTACAATATAAGTGGGGGATATGCATATGAAAAACAATCGATCCAATTTCCGTTTCTGGCTGCTGGTCTGGGGTTTAGGCATCATCGGCCAGCTGTGCTGGAATATTGAGAACCAGTGGTTCAATACTTTCGTTTACGCAAAGATCGCCAAGGATCCGACGATCATTTCCTGGATGGTCGCCGTTTCAGCGATCGCTACGACGGTCTCGACTTTCTTGTTCGGGACGCTGTCCGACCGTTCCGGCAGGCGCAAACCGTTCATGGCCATCGGCTATATCCTGTGGGGCATCTTCACGATCCTGTTCGGTACGACGGAGTTCATCACCAAAGGACAGCCATCCGCTTCGGCCAATGTCGTTTTGGTCGCCGGCACGGCGGTCGTTCTGGCGGACGCCTTGATGTCGTTCTTCGGTTCGATGGGCAACGATGCTTCGTTCAACGCCTGGCTGAATGATTCGATGAACGATGAAAACAAGGGCGGCATCGGTGCGGCTTTGGCGACACAGCCGATCATCGGCACCATCATCGGCACGATCCTGGGCGGCATCCTGATCGGTGCGCAGGACAACTACATGCTTCTGTTCATCGTCTTCGGCGGACTGGCGATCGTCTTCGGCGTCCTGTCGCTGTTCCTGGTCAAGGATGCGGACGGTCTCAAACCGAACAAACAGGGCAGTTTCATGAAACAGCTTTTGAGCGCTTTTGATTTCGGCGCGCTTATGAAGCATAAGGAACTGATCTGGGTCTTCCTGGTGCTGACGGTCTACTTCATCGCGTTCAATGTATATTATCCGCATGTGGGCAACTACATGATCTATTATCTGGGCTTCAAGGCCGATGACATCGGCATCATCCAGGGCATCGCTTTGATCCTGGGCATGTTTTCCGTCATCCCGGCTTCGAAGCTGTTGAATAAAAACAAATTCGTTCTTGCGGCATCGGTCTCCATTATTTTGAACATGGTCGGTGTCGGTATCCTGGGACTCTTCGGACGTCCGGAACACATCGATCCCTCGACGATCCTTAACTGGCCGCTGCTGATCGGTCTGTTCTTCTTCGGCTGCGGCTACATCATGTTCATGCAGGTGACATCGGTCTGGATGAAGGGACTATTTCCGGAGGATGCCAAAGGGCAGTTCGAAGGTTTCCGTATCATCTTCTTCGTTCTGATCCCCTGGATCGTTTCACCGTTCATCGCCAATCCGATCATCAAGCGCAACGGCGAGATCCTCGATGCCAACGGCCTGACGGCGTATCTGCCGACCCATGTCCTGTTCCTGGTTTCGACGGCGCTGATCTTGCTGACGTTCATCCCGCTGTTCTTTGCGGCAAGATATAACCGAGAGGATCATCGATGAAGTTCGTCCTTCTTGTCTTCATTGTCCTTTATGTTGCGGTGATCTCGTATATCGTGTATATGTGCCTGAATCTGATCACCCGGCCGAACAGATATACCTATGAACAGATGCGTGCTGCCGAGATCGGAAACGGTTTTGGATCTTCTGTCCGCAAATACGAGGAAGAATGGAAAAGGAAGCCGTTTGAACTGTCTTGCAACGGAGTGAAGATCTCGGGCGAGATCATCGACAATCCGAAAGCCGTCGGAAACAAGACGGTCATCATCTGCCACGGTCAGAAGGTCAACCGTTACTGTTCGCTCAAGTATGCCGACATCTTCATGGAGATGGGTTACAAAGTACTGATCTACGATGAACGTTATTTCGGGAAGTCGGGCGGAGAGATCTCGACATTGGGACAGGAAGAGGCCAAAGATCTGAGAGAAGTCTATGTTTATGCG
>JAIKXJ010000060.1 GCA_024684175.1 Erysipelotrichaceae bacterium | reverse complement strand
GGCGATGAGAAGCGGGCAGTCCCGCCGGTCGGCAATATGTGATTGGGACCGGCAAAATAGTCGCCGAGTGCTTCCGGGGCATTGCGTCCCAGGAAGATGGATCCGGCGTTTCTGACGTAGGAGAGAAGGTCGAACGGATCGTCCGTGCACAGTTCGAGGTGCTCAGGGGCGATCTGATTGGCGATGTCGATCCCTTCTTTCAATTCGTTGCAGACGATGATCTTGCCGTTGTTTTCAATGGATGCGGAGGCGATCTGCTTCCTTTCCAGTTTTTCCAGCTGCATGTCGATCTGTTTCGCGACGGCTTGCGCAAGGCTGATGGAATCGGTGATCAGCACTGCGCTGGCGTTCCTGTCATGTTCAGCCTGAGACAGCAGGTCGGCTGCGACATGGGATGGGTCGCTGTTTCGGTCGGCGATGACCAGGATCTCGCTTGGTCCGGCGATCATGTCGATGCCGACTTTTCCAAAGACCTGTTTCTTGGCTTCTGCGACATAGGCGTTGCCCGGTCCGACGATCTTGTCGACTTTCGGGATGCTTTGGGTGCCATACGCCAGGGCGGCGATGGCTTGCGCACCGCCGACTTTGTAGATCTCGTCGATGCCGGCGATGGATGCGGCTGCCAGGATGACGTCAGCGATCTTTCCGTCTAAGGATGGCGGCGAGACCATGACGATCTTTTCACAGCCGGCGATCTTTGCCGGAATGGCATTCATGAGGACGGAAGAAGGATAGGCAGCTGTTCCGCCCGGCACGTAGATGCCGACTTTCTGCAGAGGAACGACTTTCTGGCCGATGACGACACCTTCTTTTTCATTGATGATGAAACTGTTGCGTTTCTGTTTTTCGTGAAAGTTTCGGATATTGACTGCCGCTTTTTTGAGGATGTCAAGAAACGAAGGTTCGATCCTGCCGATGGCTTCCTCGATCTCTTTTTCAGAGACTCTGAGTTCCTGCAGCTTTGCTTTGTCGAATCTTTCCGTGTATCCTTTCAGCGCTTCATCGCCGTTTTGGATGACGGCGTCGATGATGTCGGAAACGACTTCTTCGACGTTTATCCCGTCTTCTTTTCTGGCGAAGATCTCTTCGCTTCTGACTTCGTCGATCTTGAGGATCCTGATCATGCCCTTTCCTCCTTCTTTTCGGATAATGCGCTGATCAGTCTGTCGATCAGCTCTTTTTTGTATTCATATGATGAGCGGTTGGCGATCAGTCTGGCAGAGATCGGCATGATCTCTTCTTTGATCTCAAGGCCGTTCTCTTTCAGGGTCCTGCCGGTCTCGACGATATCGACGATGACATCGGACATGCCGATGATCGGCGCGATCTCGATGGATCCGTTGAGTTCGATGATGTCGATGTCGCGTCCCTGCGACTGATAGTATGCTTCGGCGATCCTGGGGTACTTGGTGGCGACGCGCAGGGTCGTGCCAGGATCATCTTCAAAGTCCTTTTTTGCAGCCACGGCCATCCTGCAAAGGCCCGTTTTGAGGTCGAGCATTTCGTAGACGGCTGCCTTGCTTTCTCTGATGACGTCGCTGCCGGCGATGCCGATGTCGGCACTGGCGCGTTCGACGTATACAGGGACATCGGTCGGTTTGACCCAGAAGAAGCGGATCTTTTTGACCGCATCTTCACAGATGAGTTTCCTGCTGTCTTCTTCCATGGACGGGCAGTCGTATCCGGCTTTGGCAAAGCGTTTGTAGATGTTTTCACCCAGTCTGCCTTTCGGCAAGGCGATATTGAGATAGTCGTCCGAGTCTGTTTTTTCTGCGTTCGTCTCCAGCGATCCGGTGTAGACGGCAAAGCCGATCGCTTTTCCTGATCGTCCCATCTTCTTCAGCAGCCTGTCATACTGGCCTCCGGAAAGGATGGGATCCGGATAGGAGGGGATATAGCCTTTGAATATGATGCCGTTGTAGTAGTTGATGTCATCGGTCAGAGAGAAGTCGATGCGGATCATCCTGTCGAGTCCCTCGTTTTGCAAAGTCTTCAGTGTGCGGATGAAACTGTCACCGTAGCCGCTTTGCGTGCAGAGCCCTTCGATCCGGGGGATCGTCTCCTTGATCGTACCGTTGCAGCGGATGAGCTTTTTCAGAAGTCCTTTCGCCTCTTCTGAGAGTCCGCTTTCTGTGGCGAGATCTTCCAGTTCGTGGATCTTCTTCTCTTTGAGTATGGTGAAAAGTTCCTTCTGTTTTTCATTTCGAAGGCCCGCTCTGTTGATGATGGTCTCGCTCAGGCTCAGGTCGGAGAGGACCAGGATGGGGTCATCGGATACGATCCGGAGGCTTTCGATGGCCAGACGGATCGTTTCACAGATGTCCTTCTCTTCCAGCTTTCCGAAGCATTCGATACCCGTCTGCAGGATCTCTCTGTAGGAGAGGCTGTTCCGGTTTGCCCGGTATACATTTTCGTTGTAGAAGATCTTTTCTTTTTTATCTGCTTCGTTTCTGGCGTTTTTGATGATGGAGAGGGTGACATCCGGTTTGAGGGCCATCAGTCTGCCGTTGGTGTCGGTGAAGGTCAGGACGTTGTCGGATACCAAAAAGTCTTTATTCTCGGCATAAAGATCGTATTCTTCAAACTTGCTCATGCGGTAGGAGCGGAAACCGTTATCCAGATAGAGCTGTTTCAGCTGAAAGACGAGTCTTTCGCTGCGTGATAAGAGCACATCATTGATCTGCATTTCTGTTTTCCGTTTCTTTCAGTTTCCTGATGATGTTCTTGTAGCCGCCGTCGCCGTAATTGTAGCAGCGGCTGACGCGGCTGATCGTTGTCGTGGAAGCACCGGTCTGCTGGGAGATATCCAGATAGTTGACTCCTTCCGAGAGAAGGATGGCCGTATCCAGGCGCATCGCCATGTTCTGCAGTTCTTTGATGGTGCACAGATCGTCAAATAGCGCCTTGCATTCTTCTTCCGTTTCCGCCAGCGCGATTGCTTTCATCAGACGCTGTATCGATTCATTCGTGTAGTTTGCCATATCCCTTACCTCACTTTAGCATGACAGCATTATATCGCTTTACCATGCTAAAGTAAAATGCATATCGGTACAGCTTGTTTCTTGGTTCTGAGCAGAAAAAAAACCGCGGTATGAGCGCGGTCTGGTGATTTTCAAGGCTTATCTCAGGCCCAGATGTCTGTTGGTTCCTGATGGCGTTTCTTTCCGTTCAGGTAAACTGCCAGACAGGCAAGGGCCAGAAGGATCGTTGAGAAGATGGTCCCTTCGATGCCGAATGCGATATTGTAGACGAAGGAATTATTGGCGTTGGCCGTGTCCAGTTCAAAGATCGAGTACGGGACGACCAGTCCGGAGTTGGGCAGTCCCAAGAGGATGCTTTGAGTGAAGTTCCAGCCTGTGTGGATGCCGTACGCGCACCAGATCGAATCGAAATAGTACACGAAAAGCGAGAACAGCAGGCCTGAGAAGAAGATGTTGGTCAGCGCCAATACGGTGACACCGGGATTGAGGGCGTGCATGAGGGAGAAGATCAGCGCGTTGCCGATGATGGCGACCCACTTGTTGCGGTATCCCTTGCGGATGATCTGGTATAAGTAGGCTCTGTCGACGAGTTCTTCCGATGAAGATTGCACGAAGACAGCGAAAAGAAGTCCCAGGAAGCAGAGCGGATCGAAAGCCTTGAAGGAGAGGTGGATATCTCTGTTGATCATGGCGATCAGCGCACAGAAGAAATTGAGCCCGAAGCCGATCGCAAGGCCCAGCAGAAGGAATCTCACATTGTTGCCTTTCGGCTTCGTTCCGACAGCTTTGAGGATGGGACGGCGATGCTTCGCGATCAGGAAATAGATCACGCAGAAGACCCAGACGCCGATCGGCGACAGATACATCCTGAAGGTCTGATAGAACGGCGTTTCACTGGCGAAGATCCCGTCGATCATTTTACAGATGATGAGGCCAACGATCTGTCCGAGAAGGGTGATGAAAAAGGAAGTGATGGCTGCCAGGATGATCTCGTCATACCAGCGGAAGCGTTCAGTATGTATCTTC
>JAIKXJ010000040.1 GCA_024684175.1 Erysipelotrichaceae bacterium | reverse complement strand
TTGGGACCGTTGACATCGGACTTCTTCATCTGCGGGAAGGTCGTGTTGTAGTGTAATGTGCAGAACTCATGGATCTCATCATCCGTACCGGGAGCCTGATTGCCGAACTGGTTGCACGGGATATCGAGGATCTCTAAGCCTTTGTCATGATAGTCTCTGTACATCTGCTCGATCGATTCGTATTGCGGTGTGAACCCGCAGCCGGTCGCCGTATTGACGACCATGACGACTTTGCCTTCATAATCTTTCAGATCGAGTACTTCATTCTTGCCTGTCGTGACTTTGTAATCGTAAAACATGGTTTTCTTTCCTTTCTGTTATGATCTGTCGATTCTTTACAGAACAATTATATCAGCTTCCGCTTTCCTGATAGAAAACGACGCCCGCAAGAAAAAAGATGCCCTTTCAGACACCTTTGACTTGATTGATCTGAACGATATGCACGATCTCCTCCAGATTGGAGATGAACGCACCGGCCAGGATGACCAGCGAGAACGGGATCAGCAGCGGATGCTCGACCAGGAACGGCAGGAAGAACATCATCCCGCTGTTGAATTTGTTCAGGATGGTGTGACGGCTTTCGAAATAGCCTTTGGTCAAAGCGACCGCGATATAACATAAGAAGCGGATGCCGACCGCCAGATAGATCAGGATCCAGACGTATTTCGGGAAACGCCTTCTCAGATACGGCAGGATCTTGTACATCATCATCGTATAGAACGAGATGTCCGAGACCGAATCCAGCTTGGAACCCAGTTTTGAGATCGTGTTGGTCTTTCTGGCAACGAAACCGTCCAAGATGTCCGAGATCCCGCACCAGATATAGATGGCGAAAAACTCGACGGACATCGTTTCCGTAAAAAACAAGGCGATCGTTCCGATGAGCCTTGTCAAAGTGATGATGTTTGCCAGATTTTTCTTCATACCATCTTGAATTATAACAGAACAAGGATACTCTGTCATAAAAACTAAACAGAGATCTCCGTATCCGGAAAATACTCCTTGAACTGCCGTACGCTCCTCTCTATGGAAGGATCGTCTTTCTTCAATATCCTTCCTGCGCACTCCAGCATCTCCTTGCAATGAAAATCGAAAGGAAGGATATGCTTCCTTTCTGTTGAACTCACTTTTTCTTCATCGGCCGCCTGCAGCCACTCAAAGATGCAGTGCTCATCGCCCTTTCCCAGAGACCCCTTCACGTTGAGGACGAGATCTTGATCGAAACCTTCGGCGATCGCCTGATCGATGTAGCGGCAATAATAGCTGCCATACTCCAAAAGACCGTAGTCCTTCCAGGTGTCATACCAGGCACACTTGGTAACGACCGATACGGTCTTATCTTTCTCATAAGAAAGCTTCGAGATGTTCTCGCCCGGTCTTCCTTTCCACTCTCCGTTGATGAAGTAGTCATTAAGGTCGCCGTTTTCGCTGTTCGCCCTCATACGCCGTCCTCTGGAACGGCCGTATTCTTTCGTGAACGCTTCGATCAGCTGTTTTCCCTCTTCTTCATGGATCTGCAGGATGTTTTTGCATAAGAGCGCATACAAAAGCGCATGATGTAAGATCTCCATAGACACCTCTCTTTATCTTCCGTCAGATCTTGATGCCGGCTAAGGCAAGAAACTTCTTTTCCGACTGTATCTCGTGGCTGACGAAGTCCCCGTCTTTGTACAGTGTGAAATTCGTGACCGGCGAAGATGCGTTCTGTGCCGCCTCCCGGCTGTCGATGTGGATGACCTTCAATGGAACATCATAATGCTTTGCGGCCTCTTGCAGCCTCGACACCCAGTAATAAGTGAATGGGCACTGGTCGGAATATGTGATCACAAAACCCTTTTCATCGCAATGGGGATGTCTTGCGCATTCTTTGAACTGCGGCTTGATGAGATCCTTTTCAAAAGGCAGATACCACAGCTGTATCCCGGGATCGGTCGTATCGGCAGCTTCAAAGCCTTTGTATGCCAGATACTTCGGATCGGCAAGAAAACCCTTCTTCTTCGCCGAAGAAAGGATGGTCAGACCTTTATATCCCTTCTCTTTCGCATCCCGGATACATTCATTGAGCAGGTCGCTGGAATAGCCGTGCCCCTTGAGCGAACCGGAGACCCACAGACAGTTGATATGCATATATCCGTCGGCCAGGATGGGATTCCAGGCATATTCCGCCGGCATATATTCGATGAAACACTTTCCCCGCTCTTCACTGCGATAGAAGACCAGGCCTTCATCGAAACGCTCCTTCAGCCATTCTTTTTTCTTCACCGACTGGGGATTGGACATCGCACAGCAGATGTGTTCTTTATCGATATTTTCTTTCGTGATCCTTATGTAAGCCATATGAAACTCCTAATCGAAAAGGGCTTCCGCCCTTTCATACTCAGTTCTCTGTTTTGACCTCGCCGTTGTCTCTCCAGGCACTGTAAGCTTCCAGTTCCTTGGAGTTGATCTGCAGCGCCAGTCCCAGGACCGCGAGATCATCGACGATACCGATGACCGGTACCTTATCGGAGATCAGATCCTTGCCTTTCAGCATGTAGACCAGAGCGCCGACCATCGAAACGACGACCTTCGGGGAAACTTCCGTATATTCTTTGGCCATATAGGAACGGATCATCGACAGCATCAATGGCAGCTTTGCCGCATACTGACCGACATTGGGGATCTGTGACAGTTTGGCTTCCGCCGACTGTAAGATGTTTTCCAATGCTGCCGTATCCTTCATGATGCTTTCGACTTTTGCCGAAGACTCATCCAGCAGTTCCTTGATCTTATTCTTATCGATTTCCATAGTATGATTACCTCCGTTTATCTGATTCAATTATAATCATTGTTTGAATTTTTCCGCAACGCTCGGCGCATTCCTGGTCAGCTTGCGGATGGAAAGATCCTGGGCCTTATCGTTGGCCAGACGCAGCTGATTGGAAGAAGAAGTCAAAGCCTCCTTGATCTTGTTGAGATGGGCGATCGACTTGTCGATCTCCTCGATCGCATCGTTGAACTTCTTGGCTGCCGTCGTATAGTTCTTGCCGAAAGCTTCTTTGAACGCATTCATGTTGTTCTCGAAGTTCTTGAAATCCACATCCTGTTCCTGCAAAGCGATGAGCTGTTTCTTGTAGGACAGAGAGTTCATATTCGCATTCCGCAATAACGTGATGATCGGAATGAAGTTCTGCGGACGGATCACATACATCTTCTCATAGCGGTGGGACATGTCCACGATGCCTTCATTGTATAAGTCATTGTCCATTTCCAATAAGGATACCAGGACCGCATATTCGCACTTCTTGTCTTTTCTGTCCTTATCGAGCTTTGCCAGGAAATCCTCGTTTTTATGTTTCGTTGCCGTCTGATCCGCTTCGTTCTTCATTTCGAACATGATCGAAACGATCTGCGTGCCCTCATCGTCATAATCCCGAAAGATGAAGTCGCCCTTCGAACCCATGGAGATATCGTTGTCTTTTTCAAAATACGCATTCCTGAACAGCGGCCGGACGCGGTTGAATTCATAGAGACAGTGCTGTTCAAGGTCTTCGCCGATCATCTTGGTCGACTGCTTTGCCTTGAAATCCTTATAGTAGGCGATCAGCTCATCCTTATCCGCCAGCTGTCTGACATAAGACTGTTTCAGGGCATCGGATTCCGCCTTCAGATGGGTGATCTCTTCTTCCTTCTCCGCCACTGCCTTGGCCAGGTCGACCTTGTTTTCCATCTCTTTGTTCTTGAGATCGGCATCGAGCCTGACGATCAGGTTCTCCTTTTCCTGCAGTCTGGCTTGCAGCTCATCGACCGCTTCCTTGGTCAGAAGCTCGCTTTCTTTCTCTTTGCCGGAAAGCTCGCTCTTCAGTTTCTCGATCTGAAGATCCTTTTCATTCAGAGCTTTCAGATTCTCGCTCAGAGTCTTCTGTTTCAAAGCATCGAGCTGCATCTGCAGCTTCTCTTCATAGTCTTTTTCTCTTCTTCGAAGTTCTTCGTTGAACTGATGGTCACGGATCTGTTTTACGATCGAATCGTAACTCGATTCGTCGATCGTGAACACTTCACCGCAGTTGGGACATTTGATCTGATTCATAGAGTCCTCCTTCTCTTACAATATAACCCATCTGCCGTTCTTTTTTTCGTACACACTTCATAAAGATCAGTGACAGAGACTGATATCGTTTGTTATTTGCAACTACAAAATAGATTTTCAGAACCATAGAGGATCTTTATGGCCGGATCGTTCATATGCGGCTGTAATTTCATATACCAACTATATACCTGTTTGACATATACATGTTATATAGGTATAATTAGATCAGAGAAAATGATTAAGTCTTTTAAGGATAAGGAAACAGAAAAAATCTATAAACAGCAGCTTTCTGGAAAGCTGCCGAATTCCATGCAGAAGACAGCGCTTCGGAAACTTATCATGATCGATAACGCGGAAACACTTGAAGATCTGAGAGTTCCGCCCGCAAACAGATTAGAAGCATTAAAAGGAGACAGGTCAGGACAGTACAGTATCCGTATCAACGATCAGTACAGGATCTGCTTTGTATTTAAAGACGGAGATTTCTATGAAGTGGAGATCACCGATTATCACTAGGAGGATGAGGATATGGTCAAAACGATCGAGACACCAAAAATCAGTGAAATACTATATGAAGAATTTATGGAACCTTTTGGTCTGTCCGCCTATAAACTGGCCAAAGAGATCGATGTTCCGGTCTCCCGGATCCAGGACATCCTTCATGACCGGCGAAAGATAACAGTTGACACATCGATCCGTCTGGGCAGATATTTTGGCGTATCGGAGAAATACTTCATCAATCTTCAGAACGATATCGATGCCAGGAATGCCAAGATCGAAATGGCGGAATCCTATGCCAAGATCAGCCCGTTTGTTTCCGATCCGAAGCCGATGATTTGAAACAACCTAAATAATGAAGATCCCTTGAAATACAGGGATCTTTTTATTATATCCAAACAGGACAGGCGATGATGATCTGACGAGTCATAAAGCATGTTATGATGGAATCAGGAAAGATCGTTACGATCAGAAAGGATAATCCATCGCATGTTACATGAAGTCAGATTCGGCTCATTCAACGAGCGCGACCAGGTCTACGGCTGGATCTACGTACCGGCATGTAAACCTCTGGGCATCATTCAGCTGGTTCACGGTTTCGGTGAACACTCCCGCAGATACCTTCACATGATCACGAGCTTTATGGAAGCAGGCTACATCGTCGCCGCCGACGACCATGTCGGACACGGCAAGACGGCATTGGAAAACGACAAATGGGGCGACTGGGGCAAGAAAGGTCCGCAGACGATGATGGAAGACGAAAAGAAGCTCCATGACATCGTCATCGGCAAATATCCGGGACTCCCGTATTTCATGTTCGGCCACTCCATGGGCTCCTTCATCACCCGGCAGTACATCGCCAAATACGGCGAAGACCTCACCGGTGCGGCTTTATGCGGCACGACCGGCGTCTGGCCGAACCTGCAGGACAATATCGCCATCGTACAGAAACTCGTCGATGAAGGCAAAGGCGAAGACTCCGATCCGAGCCTGGGCGGTACCTTCATGGGCTGGATGTTCGCGAGATGCGACGAAGGCGTGAAACTGGGCAACGAGTGGATCTGTGATTCCCCATACGTACAGAAAGACCACGCGGAAGATCCGTTCGACGCGTTCACCAAACCGACCTCCAACCGCGCATGGCTCTACTTCTTGCAGATGATGGAAGACATCACGGGGAAGGAATGGGCTGAAAAAGTTCCGAAGGATCTGCCGATCTACAACATCGGCGGCGACCAGGACCCGGTCGGACAGTATGGTGAAGGGATGTACCAGGCCGCCAACTGGCTGACCGATACCGGCCACGATGTGACGACGGTCTTGTATACCGGCTACCGTCACGAGATCCACAACTACTCCGACATCAAGGAACAGGTGGAACAGGGCATCATCGATTTCTTCGACTCCTGCCTCTGATAAAACAAAAAGAGTTCTCACGAACTCTTTTCTTATGCCCATTTGAAATTTTCTTTTCCCGCGCCGATCTCGAAATGACACTTGATGATCCCCAGATCCAGCTTCAGCAGAGTCCCGAGCCCCGTTGTCGAAGCCTTGACTCTGTTTCCTTCCAGCAGCTTCAGCGAGAACTTCTGCTGGTTGACGGCCGTCGGCGCCTTCATCGCCGCATCGACGCCTTTTCGGAACCACTCCGGTCCTTTTTCATGATCCGGTGCCAATAAGCTGACATCTTTGTTTTTGTGAGCTGCGCCTTCGTTCTCGCCGTAGCCTAAAGCGATGACGATGACTTCCTTTTCCCCTTGTTTCAGGACGGCCTTGGATTTCCCGCGAGTCAGAGCGACCCAGCAGGAATGGAGCCCCAAAGTCTGGGCCTTCAGGACGAAAAGCTCACCGTAATAGCCTGCCCGCTCTTGCAGAGACGCATCTTTCTTTCCGGCGATCACCGCATAATTCTTTACGTTTTTAAATTTCCCGTAATGGGCAAGCCTCGAATCAAAACAAGCCGGCTCATCATAGAGCACCTGGATGTTCAGGTCTCCCGATCCCGATAAGAGCGCGGCATATTCATTCAGGATCTCCCGTTTCTCTTTTTCGATCGGGATATCCTTGTACTGGCGTACGCTGTGCCGTTTGTCGATCGCTTCGATCAGTTCCATCATTTTTCTCCTTCGTTCATCCGATACGTATATTCGTCCCGATGTGCCCGGACATGTTTTCCCGCCGGGAGCTGATAGGTCCCATAGGGCGTTTTGATCTCCAATTCCCGTTCTCCGTCATTGAACAGATAGACCGGTTCAAAGTCCTTCTGCCACTGTCGGAAATACAAGGAAGCTTCCCCCGAAGGGATATACATGAGCTGTAGGTCGGAAAGAAAACGGCTCTTCCCCTCGAAGACATAGACTTCATCATGACCGACTTTCAAACGGATCTCGCAACGAAGAGCTTCACAGTCCTTGTCCGGCTGTTTGATGTAGGCCTCCTTGAAAAAGTCCGTCTTCCGCTCGTCGAAAACAACAGCGACGCCGATCCCGATCTGATCTAAAAACTCTTTGATCTGTTCCTCATTCATCTTCTTCACTCTATGACATATTCAAAAGACCGCGCAAGCCTTATGCACGGTCTATGCAGCATCGATGATCTCACACATCGTTTTGATCGCCTCGTCCGCCTCCGGGATCGGGAAGGCCGGATAGACGTGATTGAGACCTTCGCCGACATAGACTTTGTTTTTGATCTTATGTTCCGTCAGGATCTTCGAGAACTTCATGACCTCCGGATAAAAGAATTCGTGGGTCCCCGTGAACATCGTCACATCCTTGAGACAGGACGGATCGCCGTACATCGGCGACAGACGGTAATCCTTCAGATCCGTGCCGTTGGCCCAGTATGCCGCATCGACCGACAGGTCGGAACGTTTCAGTGTCGGGTCGTTCTTCTCATAAAGCGGGATCTCGGGATTGTCCATCTTCAGATCGAGCCAGGGCGACATCAGGATGAGCTTCTCCGGGCTCTTGAGTCCCAGCGTATCCAGATACATCGCAAAGCCGAGCGCCAGACCGCCGCCGGCCGAATCGCCCATGAAGATGATCTTCTTGTCGGGGTAGTATTTCAAGACTTTCTTATAGAAGGTCTCCAGTTGTGCATAACAGACCTTAAAGTCGGAATACGGTGCCAGAGGATAATCCGGGATGATGAACTGCGCGGAACAATTGCCCGTGATCTTGTCGAGCATCAGCCAGTGGAACGGCAGCATCTCTTCCACATAGGCCCCGCCGTGCAGGTAGATGATCAGCTTGTCGCTTTCGCTTTCCACGTTCATATAGAAAAGACGCATCTCACCGGAGACGATGTCATCGATCCTTCCTCTGTCCCTGATCTTGATCAGCAGAGGCAGGTCATAGCGTTTCTTTCCCTTGTGACGGCGGTACTCCATGATGACCTGGGTGACCGTCCTTCCCTTCGGAACGACCGCCTTCCGGGCGATCTTTTCACAGATCGTTGCGCTTTTCGAACGTGCCATATCTCTATGATACATCAAATATCCTCATTACGAGACTCTCCCGACAGGTGAGTCTGCCATAAGACTGCGTTATTGTCTATCCTGTTCCGCCGACCCTATAATGAACTCGTAAGATCAAAGGAGGTCATTATGGAACTCGGAAAAAAGATACGTCAGTTACGTTATAAAGCCGACCTGACACAGGAACAGCTGGCTGAAAAGCTGAATATCGCAGCCCAGTCGGTATCGAAATGGGAGAACGGCATGACCATGCCCGACATCAGTGCCCTTCCCCTTCTCGCGGAGATCTTCGGTGTCACGATCGATGACCTCTTCGACCTGACGGTGGAACAGCGGCTCAACCGCATCGAAAACCGCATGGACGCCGAAGACGAACTGCCTCAGGACGTCTTCTTAGAATATGAGGCATTCTTAAAGACACAGCTGGAAGATACAGTTCATCACAAGCGCGCGCAAAGCCTGATCGCCTACCTCTACTGGCACAAGATGAACTCCTACGCACGCAAGGCAAGCCGCTATGCGAAACAAGCCGTCCGGCTCTCCCCCGGAGAGAAAGACTGTCAGTGGATCCTGTCCAAGACCGACGGTCATGCGATATGGGACTGGAACATGGCCAACCACACGCAGGCCATCGATTTCTACAAACAGATCGTGGAACAAGACCCGCAGATCCGCCTGCCTTATCTGTATCTTCTGGACAATCTGATCGCCGACCGCCGCACGAAGGAAGCAGACGTCTATCTGGACAGGCTGTGCGCATTGAAAGACACCCGGCCGGTCATCAACGAAGTCTACCGTGCCCATATCGCGCTTGCCCGCTTCGATGAACATGAGGCCGACCGGATCATCGAACAGCTGCTTCAGGACCGTCGGGAAGAAGACGGCTGCCTGTTTGAAGCCGCCCAGTACTATGCCGGAAAATGCGAGTACGAAAAAGCGACGGAGCTCTACGAAGAGTCTTTCGAAAAAACGAAGCGCCGTCCGCGCTTTCAGGATGAACTGCTGGCCATCAGAGACATCTGTATCATCCGGGGCGACTATCGCAAGGCTGCCGAGACGGTCGGCAGGATCATCACCCTGCTGGAAGAGGAATGGGATATCCGGGATACCGATGAGATCCGCTCTCTGAAAAAGAAAAAAGCGGAACTGCTCGAAAAGGCATGATCCGCTTTACAGTATGGAAAGAAATACCGGTCTGAATATCAGACCGGTATGTTTTTTATTCGCCTTTGACGCTCTGCGTGATCGTCGGGATCGAAGAAGCCTTGGCGTAGTTGTCGATATTGGCCGGCTTGCTTCCGAACTTCATCAAAGTTCCGGCACCGCCGATACAGCCGCCGTTGCAGGCCATGCCTTCGACGAAGTTGCCCTGCAAGAGGTTCCTTGCCTTCTTCAGCATCGCGACACGGCACTGTTCGATGCCGTTGCAGGTCTCCGGTTTGAGTTCAAGCTCGGCGTTGATCTCCTTGAGGCCTTGCTTCATCGCTTCGGTCAGACCGCCGGATCTTGCGAAGACACGGCCGTAGTAGGTCGCCTGATCGATCGCCGTATCTTCGAGCTCTTCCAGGACGATCTCCTTGGAATCGAACAAAGCTTGCAGTTCTTCAAAGGTCAGTACGACATCGACCAGACCTTCCACATCTTCTCTGTGGATCTCCATCTTCTTCGCCGTGCACGGACCGATGAAGACCAGCTTGCAGTCTTCGTCTTCCTCTTTCAGCACCTTAGCGATCGCACCCATCGGTGAGAGGTTGTGCGAGATGAAATGTGCCAGATCCGGGAAGTTCTTGCGTACGTAGTCGACGAAAGCCGGGCAGCAGGAGGAGAATAAGAAGCCCTTCTCCGCCAGTTCGGTCGCTTCCGAATAGGCGACCAGGTCGGCACCTTTGGCGACTTCCACGACATCGTAGAAACCGAGTTTCTTCAGACCGGTGACGATCTGTGACAGTTTTGCCTCGCGGAAATTGTCGGCGATCGCCGGAGCGATCAGTGCATAGGTCTTGAACTTCGTGTTGTTTTCGCTCTTCAGGATATAGTCGATGGCATCCAGGATGAACGACTTATCCATGATGGCGCCGAACGGGCACTGCGACATGCAGGCACCGCAGTTGATACATTTTTCATGGTCGATCCTTGCGGCCTGATCCTCGTTGGCTTCGATGGCCTTGACGGCACAGGCATTCTCGCAAGGTCTCTTGCGGTTGATGATCGCGGAATACTGACATGCCCTTGCACAGGCACCGCAGTTGATACATTTGGTCTTATCGATATGTGACTGGTGGTTCTCGTCAAAATAGATCGCATCTTTCGGACAGGCGTCCTTGCAGCGCTGTGCCAGACAGCCACGGCAGGTATTGGTGACGATGTAGCCGCCGATCGGACACTCGTCGCAGGCGATATCGATGACTTCGATGATGTTGGGATTGTTGCGGTTGCCGCCCATTGCCAGCTTGACTCTTTCCTGTAAGATGGCTCTTTCCTTGTAGACACAGCAGCGCATGGTCGGGGTCTTGCCCGGCAGGATCTTCTTCGGGATGTCTAAGACGTTCTCGACCAGGTTGCCTTCCCAGGCTTCTTTGGCGACTTCCTTCAGGGCAAGATATTTCAGTTCCTGTATCTTGGTCTCAAATTTAGAGTTCTTCATATAATCTCTCCAATTCTTTTTCATCCATGAAGATCAGACTTCTTAAGAATTCCGACTGTTTCTTGATCCCCTTGACGGACTGCGAAGCCGCCAGGATCGGCAGCCAGTTCAGGATCTCCTTGATCGTGGTGCCGCTTCTTTCCGCAAACAGATCGATATACTTTCTCGCCAGCGCCTTCTTGCCGTCCACCAGGAACATCATATACGTTCTGGCCGCATCTGCTTCCGCGTTGCCCTGTGTCGCGTGATACCAGTCGATGATATAGGCCTTTCCTTCCTTGTCGATGATCACGTTGTTCGGCTTGTAATCGCCATGTAAGACACAGTTGTGTATCGGCATCGCTTCCACGCGGTTATGAAGGTCATAACGCAGTGTCGCGGAAAGCTCGGTATGAGCGATCTTTCCGTTCATCTTGTCGTGGTGCTTGGACATCTTCGGGATGCGCAGCTTGTGCATCTCGATCTGCAGATCGACGAAACGTTCGAGGTATTCATCTTCCTTTTCCGGTTCTTCGGCCATGAGCTGTTTGATCGTTTTCCCTTCTATATATTCCTGTACGATCGCCCATTCTCCGTCCATGACGCAGACTTCCAGCAGCTTCGGGACATTCAGACCCGCCTGCTGGACTCTTGCCTGGTTCAACGCCTCGAAAAGGATGTCCGCAACTTTACGCTCCTTGTTGTAAACTTTGTACCACTTTCCGTCTTTTTCAAACTTGGCTTTGGCTTCTCTCAAAAGCACAGATCTATTATTTGTGTTTTCCATCAATCATAATATATCATAAAACGACGCCGAAACCGACACAGGAAAAAGGTCGTAACGGATGATGATATAATGATTTTAATCAGGAGGGTACCTATGGACAAAGGATACGCGGTCAAGGATACGCAAAATGGTCAGATCCTCTTCGCATCGGATAATTATGACGATAACAACGTTTTTGAAACGGTCACGCTTTCCGACGGCAAGATCCTGTCCGTCTCGGGAAACGACGAACGAAAGACCATCGACGATCTGCAGAAAAAACTCGCGGAAGCGCAAAGCGCCAATCAGGCCAAAGAAGTCTTTCTGTCCAACATGTCCCACGACATCCGGACCCCGATGAACGCCATCATCGGCATGACCGGACTGGCCAGGAAAAACATCGACGAGAAAAACAAGCTCCTCGATTCCCTCAACAAGATCGACACAGCCTCCTCCCATCTGCTTTCCCTGATCAACGAAGTCCTCGACATGTCGCGCATCGACTCCGGAAAACTGGTCCTCAGCGACGAGCTTTTCTATCTGTCCGACTTGCTTCACGACACCCTGGTCATCGTCCGTCCGCAGATGGAAGCCAAGAAACACGAATTCATCGCAACGATCGGCGACATCTTCCATGAAGAACTTTACGGCGACATACAGCGTCTGCGCCAGATCTACGTCAACATATTGAACAACTCCGTTAAATACACCAAAGACGGCGGAAAGATCACTCTGAACGTCTCACAGAGGATGAACGGAGACAAATGCGAACTCGTCTTCCTGTGCACCGACAACGGCATCGGCATGTCGGAAGACTTCTTAAAGAAGATCTTCGATCCGTTTGAACGGGTCAACAATTCCACGATCTCCGGCATCGAAGGCACAGGCCTTGGCATGTCGATCGTCAAGAAACTCACCGAAGCGATGAACGGCAGCATTTCGATCTCATCGAAAGTCAACGAAGGGACCTCCGTCACCATCGCCGTCCCGTTACGCTACGAGACCGAATCGATACAGGCCGGCATCTTACAGAAGAAGAATCTTCTGGTGCTCATGGAAGAAGGAAAGACCCTGGACATCCTTCAGGACTACCTGAACGAATTCAAGATCCCCTATCATACCGTCAACGACTTTTCCGCAGCCGTCAGCGAATTTACCGACGCATCTTACGAAAATCGTCCTTACGACGCTGTCCTGTTCTCCAACTTCGAAAACAAGACCGGCAACACCTTCGATCTGGCTTCCTACTTCCGCCGTTCCTATCCTGGCCTTCCGATGGTCCTGATCTCCGAAGACGACTGGGAGCGCATCGAATACAAAGCCAACCGCAGCGGCATCGACTACTTCATACCGCAGCCCTTCTTCCGCAAATCACTGATCTCATCCCTTCTGGAAGTCTTCGATTCCAATCAGGGACAGGGCTCTTCGATGCAGACACCGGACCTGACTGGCAAACGCATCCTTCTGGCGGAAGACAATTTCATCAACCGAGAGATCGCTCTGGAACTGCTCCGTTCGACCAAAGCGCAGATCGAGACGGCCGAAAACGGACAGATCGCCCTGGATAAATATCTGGAAAGTGAAGAAGGCTATTTTGACATCGTCCTGATGGATATACAGATGCCGGTCATGGACGGCTACGAAGCGACGAAAAAGATCCGCGAGAGCCAAAGATCCGATGCCGCATCGATCCGCATCTATGCGATGTCCGCCAACGTCTTCGCCGAAGACATCGCCAAAGCCAAAGCCATGGGCATGAACGGACACATCGCCAAACCGATCGATGTCGCCAAACTCATGTCGACATTAAGACAGGCCTGAATGAAAGACTACCAGCTCAGATACATCGGCAACCTGAAGACCATCCTTGAACTCAAAGATGTTTTTCGTCTGCCGCAGAACGATTTCGAAAGCTGGTACCAGAGTTGCCTGGATGCATCAAAGAAGATCTCTGAGATCAAAAAAGAAAACGATGCCTTGTTAAAAGAAGAACTCTTCCCGATGCTCGACGACATCTACAATGCTTCGGAAGAAGAACTGAGCGACCTTGAGGAATTCTCCAATACGCTCCTCGACTGGCGGACCAATCTCGATCCGGGCGTCTACGTCATCATTCACGAAGCGCTGCTTCGCATGTACCGCGTCGCCAAGAATCCTTCCCGCATCATCAAGGAACTCTACCTGCTGGGCATGGGCTTCTATTATCAGGACCTCGCCTACCGCGGATCGGACCACGCCAAAGCCCATCAGCTCAATTTTGAAAACGAGATGATCTTCACCGAAGCATCCTCCTATTTCCGTTACTTCCCTTCGATCGACAACGACGAGACCAGAGGCTACATCATCCGTGCCCTGGCCAACATCTCGATCACATCCAACGACCGCCGGAAACGGCTGTCCTCTTCGATCAAGGCATTGCATATCGTGACCGATCCCTACTACATACAGATGGCACCGTCTCTGCCCTGGAAGACCTACGAACGAAGGACCTACCAGCAGATCTCGGCCGTCCGCTCCACCTTATCACGCGGCAACTTCTCCAATGAAGAGCTCGCCCTGATCATGGAAGCCTGTCAGATCATCTTCGAACCGGAAAAAGGCGTCGACAACCCCAACATCCGCTGGCTGTGGCCTTACTACGAGATGGAATATAACCTCGGCCTGGCCGATCTCAAACAGACGCTGACCCGGATGGAAAAACTCATCCTGTCGATGAATTACGACCAGTATGACGAATCCGGTCTTTATGCCAATGTGCAATTGCCGCTCTACTACGGACGCCTCTTGAAAAACAACCCGCAGTTTTTGGAAAAAGACCGCTACACCGCCTTTCTGAAAGACGCTTACGAGAAGATGATGAAGACCCTGATGACCCTGCCGCGGGAAAATATGGACGAATACTTCTCCTACATCTTCGCCCTTCTCGCCAATTCCTACTTCGAGACTACCGGCGTGCCGACTTACTTCGACACCATGAAAAAACTCATCAGCCGCTATACCGGTGAATACTACATCAAAGCCCGGCGCTTCGGCGAGATCTTATCTTTATACAGTGAGACGATCCTGGCCAACGATCCTTCCTTCTTCGATGAACTGCCCTTCTTACAGGAGATCGAAGACCGTAAGGAAAAGACGGAAGCCTTGTTGGCGTATGCGATGGATTGCGGACTCTTCTATGATTTCGGCCTCATCCCGATGAATATGGACAAGACTCTATCCAGCCGCTCCTTGTTCGAGCGGGAAGATGAGATCTATACGTTACATACCGACATCGGTTCCAACAGCCTCAGGGAACGTGCCTCCACGGAGCGCTTTGCCGACATTGCTTTAGGCCATCACCGCAGCTATGACGAAAATGACGGCTACCCGGCCGAATATGTCCGCCTCGATTCCCCTTACCGCCGGTTCTGCGACTTAGTCTGTGTCGTCTCCTATCTGGAGAAACACTACGAAAACGATATCGATGCCGTCTGTGACGACATCCTGCTCAAAGCCCGCAGTGCCTTCTCGCCGCTGATCGCTTCCTATCTGGAAGAAGAGAGCTTCCGCAAACGGATCGAAGAGATCCTCACCGGCGAACGGAAAGACTATTATAAAGAACTCTACGATCAGCTTCTGACTGAGAAAGAAAACAGCGTTTCATGAACGCTGTTTTTAATCCAAAGGTTTCTGATAATAATTGCCGTAGACGTTGAGCGTATTGCGCGTCTCAATGAACGCCTGCGGATCGCCCTCCAGGGCATACTTGACGACCTCCGTGGTCTGGAAGGCGTTGACGACCGTGTATAACAAAGTCTCATCATCCCCCTTGTAAGCTCCCTTGGCGGCGATCTTGGTGATGCCGTGGCGGACATTCTTCAGTATGGAGCCGATGACCTCGTCCGGCTTCTTGGTGACGATGATGATCGCCTGATGGGTATAACGCTTATGACGCTTGGAGACGATCATATTGGAAGCGTACTGGAAGATGATCGAATACGCGGCGATCTGCCAGTGATACAACATGCCGGCGATGAAGATCAGCACGCTGTTGAAGGCAAAGACATAATCCCACATCGAACGGTGATACTTGTTGGAATAATAGATCGACAAAAAATCCGTTCCGCCCGAGGAAGCTCCGTTGGTCAAGGCGATCGAAACGCCGAAGCCCGAGATCACCCCGCCGAACAGCGCGATCAGCAAAGGATCGTCCAGGATACGGAAAGTCGGAAAAAACGAGGAAAAAAGCGACACCAGGCTCGTCTGCAGGACCGAAAAGATCGTGAAGAGCTTTCCGATATGTTTATAGACGATGACCGCCAGGGCGATGTTGATCAAAAGATACAGATAAAAGAACGGCAGATCGATCTGAAAGAAATCCTTCAGGATATCCGAGACGAGTCTCGACATGCCGGAGATGCCGGAAGGATAGATGCCTGCCGGGACCGAAAAAGAAGTTAAGGCAAAAGCCTGAAAAGCTGCCGAGACGATGACGGCTGCCGTCATGATCAGTATTTGTTTTTTATTTTTAAAGATATCATTCATTTTGTTTACGCTTGTTCTTTTTCCATTCCTTGATCGCATGTAACCGCTCGCCGACCTGCCGCTCCAGACCCTGGTCGGAAGGCAGATAATACTCTCTGTCTTGTAACGTTTCCGGCAGACAGACCATGTCGGTCAGCCGCTCTTTGACATCATGGGCATACTGATAGCCCTTGCCGTAATCGAGTTCCTTCATCAGCCGGGTCGGCGCATTGCGTATAACTAACGGGACCGGTTCGTCGATCATTTCGACCGCGTCCTGTTTCGCCTTGGCATAGGCGACATCGACTGCATTGGACTTCGGCGCCACCGACATGTAGATGACGGCTTCCGCCAAAGCATCGTTACATTCGGGCATCCCGATATAGTGACAGGCATCGTAGGCCGCCACCGCCAGCTGCAAGGCTCTGGGATCGGCGATCCCGATGTCCTCCGAAGCGAAACGGATGACCCGCCGGGCTACATAGAGGGGATCCTCTCCCGCTTCCAGCATCCGTGCCAGCCAGTAGACGGCCGCATCCGGATCGGAATTGCGCATCGATTTATGCAAGGCGGAGATGATGTTGTAGTGTTCTTCGCCTTTCTTGTCGTAAAGCAGCGATTTCTTGGAGGTGATCTCTTCGATGATCTGCGGGCTGACGAAGATCTTTTCGCCTTCTTCCTCCCCGTTGAGCACCGCCATCTCCAAAGTGGATAAGGCCATGCGGGCATCGCCGTTGCAGAAATTGGCGATGAACGAAAGGCTGTTTTCATCGATCTGTACGCTCTTGCCCGGGAATGCCCGTTCGTCTTTGACTGCCCGCTTGAGCAGTTCGATGATCTCTTCCGCTTCCAGCTGCTTGAGCACGAAAACCTTGCATCTTGATAACAAAGCGCCGTTGACTTCAAACGAAGGATTTTCGGTCGTTGCCCCGATCAGGATGATCGCTCCTTTTTCCACGAAGGGCAGGAAAGCATCCTGCTGTGCCTTGTTGAAACGGTGGATCTCATCGACGAAGACGATCGTCCGATGGCCTAAGGAAGTCTCCTCTTCCGCCTTCTTCATGACCTCCTTGATCTCTTTGATCCCGCTGGTCACCGCCGAAAAATCGATGAACGATGCCCTGGTATGGGAAGCGATCACCGAAGCTAACGTGGTCTTGCCGACACCCGGCGGACCCCAAAAGATCATCGAAGGGATCCGATCGGATTCCACCATCCGGCGAAGGACCTTGCCCGGGCCGATCAGGTGCTTCTGACCGATGATCTCATCGAGGCTCTGCGGCCGCAGACGGGCAGCCAGAGGCTCATTCATAGGATCATAAAACAGCGATCTTTGACTCATCGTGACTCCTTAATTCCGTTACATTATTAATTGTATAATAGAACTGTGAAATTGAAACAAAGCTTGAGACAGAACGTCCTGCCCTATCTTCGGGCGATCCCCGACATCTGCGGCTTTCAGATCATCAACGGTCTTCTGCTCTATCTGATGATGCTTGTTTTCAAACAGATCGCCATGGTCCTGATCCGCTCGACCGGCCGCGTCGCCATCTCCACCGGGGACTTCTGGTTCCTGTTCACGACCTGGCAGGGGCCGCTTTTACTGATCATCGGGATGGCCATCCTGTTCCTGTATGTCGCCTTCGATCTCAATACGCAGATCGTCTATTCTTCGACGATCCTGAAGGGACAGGCCGATCTGAAATACTCCATCCGTAAAGGCCTCGTCTCGATCAGAGAATTCTTCACACCGGACGGCATCGGGATCGTCTTGTACATTGCCCTCATCGCTCCGATCGTCGGGGCGGGCTTCACGATCTCCCTGACCGATTCCTTATATCTTCCGTCCTTCATCGCCTCGGTCATTGACAACACACCGTTATACTCGATCCTCTATTACATCTTCGTTTGGGTCTTCATCTTCTTAGGCATCATCCACATTTTCATACTCCACGGGATCCTGTTGGGCGGACTCAAGTCGAACAAAGCCGACGATCAGTCAAGACAGATCATGAAGGGGCACTGGAAGAACTACCTGCTGGAAAACCTGCGCCTTATGGTGATCGGACTTCTTCTCATCGTCCTCGATCTTCTTTTGTTCGGACTGCTTCCTTCCATGTTGTTCCTGTTTTTCGGCAAGATCGAACACTACAAGACGGCGGTCTACTTCATCCTCATGCTGGTATGCGTGACCGTCGTGATCGGTGCCTCGTTCTTTCAGTCTTTCTACATGATCCACATGACACGGCTGTATTACCGGTACACCGGCAAGGACGACAGCTTCACACTGAGTCAAAGAAAGATATCGCCGCTCCTCTCGCTTCTGTTCACGGCCGTCCTGTTTGCCGTCCTCTACTTTGCCTCATGGATCCTGTCCAACCGCTTCGATCAGATCTTCTCGACGCAGATCACCACCAAGATCATCGCCCATCGCGCAGGCGGCATCGAAGCGCCGGAAAACACCCTTGCCGGACTGGAGGAAGCGATACGCTTAGGCGCGGCAGGCGCCGAGATCGACATACAGCGGACAAAAGACGGCCACTATATCATCAATCACGATGCCAGTTTCGCCCGCCTGTGTTCGAACAAAGCCAGACCGGAAGAACTGACTCTGGAAGAAGTCAAGGCACTCTCGGTCACGGATCCTCTCTTCCCCGACCGGAAAGAAGAAGTCGCGTCCTTTGAGGAGATGCTTGAGACCGCAAAAGGAAGGATCGTCCTCTTCGTCGAACTCAAAGGCAATACCGCCGATCAGAAGATGGCCGACGATGCAATCATGATGATCAAAGAAAAAGGCATGGCCGATCAATGCGTGCTGATCTCGCTGAAATATTCCCTGATCGACTACATCGAACGCAATTACCCGGAGATGCAGACCGCCTATCTGACCTTTGCGAGCTTCGGCAGGACGGCGGAATTCAACTGCGACTACCTCGGCTTAGAAGAAGAGGCGGTCAGCGCCAGCATCATCGATGCCATGCACGAATCAAACAGAGGGGTCCTGGTCTGGACGCCCAATACGGAAGAGGCGCAGCGCAAGTTTCTGATCTCCGATGCCGACTACATCATCACCGACAACGTGAAACAAGCCATCGGGTTGACCGAAACACTGAATCAGCGGGAAGACTTTGAAGTCATCATCGACTGGATATTCAATTAAGGAGAAAACATATGAATCAGACTTATCTTAAATGCAAGGAAGCGGCAGATTATCTGAAAACGAAGATGGATGCCGAAGACGCGATCGGCCTCATCCTGGGCTCCGGCTTAGGCGAACTGGGCAACGAGATACAGGAGCCGGTCACCGTCGACTATGCCGACATCCCCAACTTCCCGAAGACCACCGTCCCGGGACATGCCGGAAAACTGATCCTGGGAACGCTCAACGGCGCCAAGGTCCTGTGCATGCAGGGACGCTTCCACTTCTACGAAGGCCACGACATGAAGACCGTCGCGATGCCGGTACAGGTCATGAAACTTTTGGGCGTTAAAGCGCTGATCCTGACCAATGCCGCCGGCGGCTGCAACGAGACCTTCAAGCCGGGCACACTGATGTTCATCGACGATTTCATCAACTTCATGGGCGACAATCCTCTCTACGGAGAGAACCTTGAAGAACTCGGACCGCGCTTCCCGGATATGACCAAAGCCCTTGACAGAGAATATACCGAACTGGGCATAAAGACCGCCAGGGAACTCGACATCGACATCCGGCGCGGTGTCTATATGGGCTTCCGCGGTCCCAACTACGAAACACCGGCGGAGATCCGCTTTGCCCGGACCATCGGCGCCGATGCAGTCGGCATGTCCACCGTTCCGGAGATCCTGGCCGGAAGGCATTGCGGGCTTCGCATGATCGCCGTCTCCTGCATCACCAACATGGCTGCCGGCATGACCGGCGAAGAACTCTCCCACAAAGAAGTTCAGGAGACCGCAGACCGTGTCAAAGACCAGTTCAAAGGCCTGATCAGAGCGATCGTTTCAAAAATGCAGGAGTGATCCTGTATTTTTTTTACAATTATATATTGACAGTCATATGAACCTCTGATATAATCAAATCAACCTGAGGGAGTAATCGACCTGCCAAGGCAGATCCGCCGTCAACCGTCTATTCAGACCGGCGCTCTATAATCGATAAGACTCATGTGCATCACACACGGGTCTTGTACAAGATCAAAAATACATATACCCGTGCCGGATGCACGGGTTTTCTTATAAAGGAGGAAAAGAACATGTTATTTCAGATCATCGTTTCTGTTTTGATCGTCTTAGCTCTGCTGACGCTGATCTTAACAGGCTATGTCAAAGCTTCACCCGATGTTGCCGTCATCATCTCCGGCTTAAGGAAAACGCCGCGGGTATTGATCGGCCGGGCCGGCATCAAGATCCCCTTCTTAGAGAAGGTCGACCATCTGCATCTGGGACAGATCTCGGTCGATATCAAGACCGATACCTACATCCCGACCAACGACTTCATCAATGTCAAAGTCGACGCGATCGCCAAAGTCCGGGTCGACACCAGCGATGAAGGCATGTTGAAAGCGGAACGCAACTTCCTGAATAAAACGCCGGAAGAGATCGCCCTGGAACTGCAGGATTCCCTGCAAGGCAACATGCGTGAGATCATCGGCACGCTCGACCTCAAGACGATCAACACCGACCGCGATTCCTTCTCGGATCAGGTCATGGCCAAAGCATCCAAGGACATGGAAAAACTCGGTATCGAGATCCTGTCCTGCAACATCCAGAACGTCATCGATGAAAACGGTCTGATCAACGACCTGGGCATGGACAATACGTCCAAGATCAAGAAAGATGCGCAGATCGCCAAGGCGGAAGCCGACCGCGATGTCGCCATCGCCAAAGCCAAAGCCGACAAGGCGGCCAACGACGCCCGCGTCGAAGCCGAGACCCAGATCGCCCAGCGGAACAACGAACTGGCGATCAAACAGGCCGAACTGAAACTGCAGTCCGATAAAAAGCTCGCCATGGCCGATGCGGCCTACGAGATCGAGACGCAGGAACAGGAGAAATCGATACAGACGGCGACCATCAATGCGCAGATCGCCAAAGCAGAAAGAGAAAGCGAACTGAAACTGAAAGAAGTGGAAGTCCGTCAGCACGAACTGGCTGCGGCCATCGAAAAAGAAGCCGATGCCAAAAAATACGCATCGGAACAAGAGGCGGAAGCCAATCTGATCCGCATGAAGAAAGAAGCGGAAGCCAAAAAATATCTTGCGCAGATGGAAGCCGAAGCCATCGAGGCCAAAGGCAAAGCCGAAGCGCAAGCCATCCGCGAAAAAGGTCTTGCGGAAGCACAGGCCATGGAAAAGAAGGCGGAAGCCTATCAGAAATACAACGGCGCCGCCATGGCGGAAATGATGATCCGCATCATGCCGGAACTCGCTGCTCAGATCGCAAAACCGATCTCCGCGATCGACAAAGTAACGATCTACGACAGCGGCAACGGCCAAAGCGGTGTCTCGCAAGTCTCCGCCAACATGCCGGTCATCATGAAACAAGTCTTCGACACGATGTCCGAAGCGACCGGCGTCGATCTCAGAGAGATCATGAAAGCCAACACCTACGATGCCAAAGTCAACAAAAACATCAATGTGACCGGCATCGAAAACGTGAAGTAATTCCAACGAAAAGCGCAGGTCTTAAAGATCTGCGCTTTTTCATTGTTTATTTAAAACATACTGCCTACATCCGCGGTTCGAAGGTGAAACCTTCGCCGTTGACATCCTTGGCTTCGGAAATGATGACGAACGCCTTGGGGTCGTGTTTGTCGATGATCTGTTTGACCTTGTTGTACTGGTCTTCCGAAACGATCGATATCAACATCTTGCGCGGAGCTCCGGTATATCCGCCGGAGATATCCAGCAAGGTCGTTCCCCTTTCCAGATCGTTGTGGATGTCTTCCGCGATCTGTTCGTAGCGATCGGAGATGATCTCGAATTTCTTGGCCTGGACGCCGCCGTAGATGTTCATCGTCCAGTTGAGCGTCAGCGTCATCAGAAAGACCGAGATGAGCCCCACCAGGACCGCATTGAGGCCGTAGATATACAGACCGGCCAGGACCGTCAGAGCGTCCGTGAACATGATGACGGAGGAGACCTTGATATGAAAATACTTCTCGGCGATCAGAGCGATCGCATCGGTCCCGCCGGAAGATCCTCCGTTACGGAACATGATGCCGATGGCCACGCCGCCGATCATGCCGCCGTAGACGCTCGCCAGCAGCGGATCGATATGCGAGATGTCCGGTAACATCCTGGTGACAAACAGAAGCAGAAAGGGATAAGAGATCGAATAGATCAGGGTATTGGAAAAGAATTCCTTGCCCAGAAAGACGCTTCCCAGCAGGAAGAGCGAAGTATTTAAAAAGATCGTCATGAGATCTTCCGAAAACGGAAGATAAGGCGATAACAGTGATGTGATGCCGGCGACGCCGCCCGTCAGGATCTTGCCCGGCAGGATGAACATGCCTACGGAGAACGCAAAAAGCAAGGTCCCCAGTTCGATCATCAATATGCTTCTGATCTTTTTAAACATAAACCGCCTTTCTTATCCATTGGATCTGTTTTGTGTCTGTCTGAATTATACCATGGCCGAAATGTAATATAATATTAGGAAAGGGGGGATCCAACTTATGAAAAAATTTCTGGAAGAATTCAAAGCCTTTGCGTTAAAAGGCAATGTCATGGATATGGCCATCGGTGTCATCGTCGGCGGTGCCTTCTCTTCGATCGTCGGTGCGCTGACGGAAAACATCCTCAATCCGATCATCGCCTGCCTGGGCGGAACGGAAGTCGGTCTGGTCACACCTTTAGGAAACACCGGACAGGTCATCAACTGGGGCGCTTTCATCACTGCCATCATCAACTTCCTGATCCTGGCCTTCGTCCTGTTCCTGATCTTAAAAGCCGTCAACAAGATGATGGATTTGGGCAAGAAGGAAGAAGAACCGGCAGGGGAAGTCGAACCGGAACCGAGCGACGAAGTCAAGCTGCTCACTTCCATCTGCGAAGAACTCAAGAAACTCAACGACAAATAAAGAAAAGAACTCAACAATGAGTTCTTTTTTTCATGGTCAGGCGTAGATCCCGATCTTGTAGCTGATCCTTCCGTTTTCTTCATCCGCCTCAAGATAGCAGACCTTGAGATCGGAATAGGAAGTCTCTTTCATGAACTTCTGCAGTTCCTTGTCTTCCTTGAGAAGAAGCTTCGTGAACCTTTCAAGATTGCCGTCCAGGAAGATCTTTTTGAAACTGATCAGCGAGAAATCGATCTTTCTTTCCCGCTCGAAGATCTTGATCAGATCATGACCTTTCTTGTTTTCCGGCAGTTCGCTGAAGTATTCCTTATTGAGCTTTTCCAGAACGAAGCGCTCTTCGATCTGCTTCCTGCTTAAGAAGAAATCCTTCAGGCGGCGTTTCTCGAAACTGTCTTCTTTGAGACGTTCTCTCTTCTTTTGAAAAGATGCGTATCTTTTCTCGAGCTGTGCTGAATCTTTTTCGTTTAGAGACATGATTTTTTTCTCCTTTTTATACTTACAGTTTCATGGTAAAAGAAGAAAAACGCCTTGAACAGTTCCGGATTTTGACCTGTCAAAAAGAAAAGCCGCTTTCGCAGCTCATTCGAATTCGATCTGTCCGTCATCGGACATGTGTTTGACTCTCGCCAGGACCTCGACCTGATATCCGAGATCTCTGATCCTCTGTTCACCGGGCTGGTAGGTCTTGCAGACGACGGCACCGCAGCCGACGATCTTCGCACCGGCCTGCTGGCAGATGCTGATGAGGGCATGCATCGCCTCACCGTTGGCTAAAAAGTCATCGAGTATGAGTACATCATCGTTCTCGTTCAGATATTCCTTGGCGACCTGCACCGTATATTCGATGTTGCGGGTGTAGGAATGTTCCTTGGCCTCATACGTGTTGGCTGCCATGTTGGCGGCGACCGTCTTTTTGGCGAAAACGACCGGGATGAAACCGAAGAACCTTGAAGCGCCGTACGCGATCGCGATCCCGCTGGATTCGATGGTCAGGATCTTCGTCGGCCCGGAATCTTTGAACAGTTCATAGAATTCTTCGCCGATCTGATCCATCAGCTTCGTGTCGATCTGATGATTGAGGAAACAGTCGATCTTAAGGATGTCTCCCGGAAGGATCTTTCCGTCTTTTCTGATACGATCTTCTAACAGTTTCATAAAAAGCTCCTTTAACGTATGCCCATATACTAACACATTTTCTTACCGATTCAAGGCGGAGTTATAATAAGAAAAGACATGAAGTACATCTACCTGCTCAACCGCTTCAACCTGAAGGAAGAGACCTCTTCGATCGAAAAGAAACTTCGCACGGTCTCCGATCTTTTCAAGCGCCGCTATGAGATCTGTATCAGCGACACCGTCGAAGAACTTCAGGAGACGATGAAACGCTTCAAGGATACGGAACACATCATCACCACAGTCGGCGGCGATGGATCAATCAATCTGCTGCTCAACGATCTGATCGGCACGAATAACATCCTCTCATTCATTCCGCACGGTACCGGCAACGATTTCTGCCGCTACTGCATGGAAGAAGTGAGCGACGGCACACACGAGGTCGACCTCATCAGGATCAACGAACGTTACTTCATCAATGTCGCATGTTTCGGCATCGATGCGGACATCGCCAACGACGACCGTTTCATCCACAACCCGCTCATCCCGAAGTCCATGCGCTACAATGCCGGGGTGGTCTACTATTTTCTGACCTACTCTCCCAAGACGATGGAAGTCTGCATCAACGGCGAAAAGATCAAAGGAAGCTTCACGACGCTCATCGCTGCCAACGCCAGATATTACGGCGGCGGCTACCGGCCGTCTCCCCATTCCTTCATCGATGACGGCAAGATGGAAGTCCTTCTGGTCGATGAGCTGAATAAGATATCGATGGCCAAGACCATCCTGTCGATGAAAGATGCTTCGCATCTGAAGAACCCGGCCGTCAGAGTCTTTGAGACGAATGAGCTTGTCATATCCTTCGATACGAAGATCGGTGCCAACATCGACGGGGAACCGCTCTTTGCCGAACGCTTCGAACTGAAACTGATCCCCAAAGGTTTCCGCATTCATTTTGAAAAAGCCTTCCTTGAAGCAATGATGAAAAAATAAATGATCTGCACAGCTGTGCAGATCATTTTTTCAGATATCTTTTCCGTTGTTGGCGATCGTGTCTTTATACCAGTAGAAACTCTTCTTTTTTCTTCTGGCAAGATCCTTCAGGTCGTGTTCGTCGCGGTTGACATAGACGAAACCGTAACGTTTCGAGAAACCGGAATGACCGGAGATCAGATCCATGAAGGACCAGCTGCAGAAACCGAGGAACTCCACGCCGAGATTCATCGCTTCCTTGACCTGATGCAGGTGTCTTGACAGATAGTCGATCCGATCGTCGTCTTCCAGTATGCCTTCTTCCGGCCAGGTCTCCTTGTTGCCGAAACCGTTCTCCGTGATCAGCAGCGGCAGATGATAGCGGTCATAGAGCTGTCGGGCAGAACACTGCAAGCCGATATCATCGATCTCCCATCCCCATAAGGTCGCTTTCAGATTCTTGTTTTTCACGACCTGATAGATGCCGGCTTCCCTGCTCGGAAGCAGCTTGAAGCCGATCTCGCCGATCGGATGTTCCTCATCGCAGGGATAAGCTTTCACTGACTCGGAATAATAATAGTTGAAAGCCAGGAAGTCCGGACGGTTCTTCTTCATGATGTCCATATCTCCTTCTTCGATCTGCGGCATCATATCGCGGTCGCACAGATAACGCCTGAACAGCGGATCGTATTCGCCTTTGATGTTGAGGTCGAGAAGATAGAAGTTGCGGATCACGTTGGCATCCATGCACGCCAGCATGTCCCCCGGAGAATTGGTCTCGGGATAGAACATCGTGAAACAGGTCGCCGGACCGATCTTGCCGTCTTTGACGATCTCATGACATTTTTCGATCGCCTTAGCAGCCGCGACACACATATGATGATTGGCCAGATAACCAAGCTTTTCCGCTTCCTTGCGGTCTTCACACTCAAAGCCCAGACGGAACGGCATGTGTACGACATGGTCCTGTTCATTGATGGTCAGCCAGTATTTTACCCGGTCGCCGTAGGTCCTGAACAGGAATTCCGCGTAATTGACGTAGTCATCGATGCTTCTTCTGTCCAGCCAGCCGCCGTACTGTTTCACCAGGCCGAGCGGATAATCGAAATGATAGATCGTCACGATCGGCGTGATCTGTGCCTTGACCAGTTCGTCGATCAGATCATTGTAGAAGGCGACGCCTTTTTCATTGACTGCGCCGTTGCCTTCAGGGAAGATCCTGGTCCAGGCAATCGAAAAACGGTAGGCCTTGAGGCCCATCTCCTTCATCAAAGCGATGTCTTCTTTATAACGGTGATAATGATCGCTCGCTACGCTGAAATCACAGATCGAAGGATCGATCTTTCTGACATCCATGACCGAGAGACCCTTGCCGTCTTCGTGAGCCGCACCTTCACACTGAAACGAAGCGGAAGAAGCGCCCCATAAAAAATCCTTCGGAAAATCGTTGATCTTTTTAGTTTCCATAATTCCTCACAAAAAGGGACGTAACGTCCCTTTCTCATATCAGTCCTCTTTGAAGCCGATGAGCCAAGTCGCAACAAAGCCTAAGACCGTTGCGATGATGGCCGCAGCGACTGCCAGATAGAAGTTGGTCATCGAATCCGGAGCCATGAAGATCGGCAGCGTCAGGAATGAGCAGGATGCCGTCGCATAAGCACGGATATCGAAGATGCCGATGAACAGACCGGTGATGGCAGCGCCGATCAAAGCGCCGATCAAAGGCCTCTTCAAACGGATCAGGACACCGTAAAGCGCAGGTTCGGTAACGGACAGCAGTGCCGTGATACCTGTGGAGATACCGGCAGTCTTGTTTTCCGTCTTCTTTGCCTTGAGACCGACAGCCAGAGCAGCACCGGCGATAGCCAGGTTGCCTGCCAGAGCCTTAGAGAACAGCAGGGAAGAACCGTAGGTCGTGATCTCGTTGACGATCAGCGGCGTAATGACGGTATGCATGCCGACCATGACTAAGAGTGGATGCAGAGCGGAAAGGATGACCATGGAGATGCCGCCTAAGCTCGTGATCGCAACACAGAAGTTGGCCAGCGCCTGACCGATCCAGGTACCGATCGGACCCAGGACCAGCAGAGTCAGCGGGAACATAACGATCGCCAGGATCGTCGGACGGGTGATGGATACGATGGACTTCGGTGAATACTTGACGATGTAACGGTCGATGAAGGCCATGACCGGGACCATCAGCAGAGCCGGAACGATGTTGGACGTGTATTTCACGGTCGTAAGAGGGATGCCGAAGATCTTCAGATCGGCAACGCCGGAGATCGCAGATGAGCACAACGCCAGCATGATGAAGGCTGCAACGTATTCGTTGGTCTTAAGCCTTCTGGCAGCCGCAAATGCGACGAATACAGGCAGATAGGAATAAGCAGCGTTTGCCAAAGCATTGAAAAGCTGGTAAGTCATGCCGGCTGTATCGACTTTGAACACGTTGGCACAAAGCGCCAGCACGGCGGAGATCATACCGGAACCGATCAAAACGGTCAAAGAAGGCGTGACGGAACCGGAGATGTAAGACAAGACCGTATTCCAGATGCTTTCTTTTTCGCCGTCCAAATTCTCCTTGACGACTTCCTGTGCCTGAGCGGCAGGGACCAGCGGAGCCAGTTCATTGTAAAGCTGTTCGACATCCGGTCCGATGACGATCTGATACTGACCGCCTTTGTAGACGACGCCCTGGATGCCTTCCAGTTTCTTGAGCTCTTCTTCCTTTGCCTTGGCCTTATCGTTCAAGGTCAGACGCAGACGGGTCATGCAGTGCGTATGCGCACTGATGTTTTCTTTGCCGCCGACGAGCTCAACGATGGCAGCAGCTGTTTTTTTGTAATCCATATTTGTCTCCTTTCGTTTATTTGAAGCGGGTCACCGTAATAACCTCGCTATATGGATCGTAAGATAAGTGTATTCGTTGTCCTCGATCTGGAAACCGTATCTTTCTTTGATCTTCTCGCCGATCAGCTTCGCACACTTGTATTCGTTGGGATAACGCAGATTGATGTGCTTGTTGATCTCGATATCCGTATCTTCCTCTAAGAAGGTGTTCTTGACCATCCGTTTGGCGAAGAACTGCAAGTGGGTGATGAATCTGGCGAAATTGATGTCGTCGTTGTTGAGCTTGATGTTGAAGAACTCCTCCACCGTCTCTACGCTCATCGAAATGATGTCCGTCGCCGTATAGATATCCTTGATGTCGGTGTCGAGCTCCGCATTGACGATATGCATGGTGATGAATGCCGCTTCCTGCTTATCGGCTTCGATGCCGAAATCCGAGACCATCATATCGATGACGTCTTCCGCGATCTTGTATTCATCTTTATAGAGATAGCGGACATTATAAGAAAGCATCGTATCGAAACGGACACCGCTGTTATTGCGCTCGATGCAGGAATAGATATGATCGGTCAAGGGGATCAGGATCCTTCTTGAGATCTTCTTATTGCTGCAGCGGACGATATAATCCGTCGCCTTGACGCCGAACTTCACGACATCATACGGGATATCATCGAGAAAAGAACGTAAAGACGGATCGAAACCTTCGCTTTGTAAGACGAAGGTCTTTTCGATTGCGGACGGATCGATCCTCTGACCGACTTTTCCGTTGAAACCGATGCCCTTTCCGAAGACGATCACTTCGCCGCTTCCGTCATCCGAGATCACCACATTGTTGTTTATGATCTGTTTTATTTCCATATCGCTCCCCTGATGAAATAAAAACCTGTCCACAGTAAAACTTGCGGACAGGTATTGCTCTTTCGATAACAAGCCTTTTGCCAATTCAAATATATCATCCCGTAAGGCCTTTTTCAAGACTGAGGAAAAACAGACTTGTTTTCCTGTTACATTTTTACAGACCGGCTTCATGAAGGATCCGGACACCCAGGTAAAACAAGCCCTGACCGCCGATATTGATGAACTGTGCCGCCCAGTTCATGAAGACTTTGTCGAAATCCTTCGAGGAAAGATAGCCCATCATCAGACAAAAGAAGAAAGAAACGATGAAACAGATCAGTGCGTTCCTCTTTTTCATCTTGTTGGCAATGGAACACAAAGCCGCATCCATCGCACCCAGACCGACGACCATGATGCCGACCAGCGCCATCGTCGGTAAGAAGCCATAGGCACGCTCATTTTTCGACATCACATACATCATCAGTCCGACCCCTGCCAGTAAGAAACCTAAGGACTGGTTGGAGAAGAACTGCCCGGACATCCACAGGAAGTCACCGATCTGCAGCGCATAGAGCAGTTTGTAGCTCGCTTTTAAGAAACCGGCCGCCGTGACTAAGAAGGCACCGGCAACGTAGACATACAAGGAAGCCTTCGACATTTTCTTGTGCAGGTCTTTGATCAGGATCAAAGAAGCCAGGCAGAAGAAGACGACCGGAATATAGTCGACGAGCGCCATCGTAAGGGAAAACTGCTTCATACTAATCTCTGTAGACTTTCATCGAATGATACTGTTTCGTGAACGGGAACAGCAATGGGACGGTGTCGGAATACTTCTGGTATTCCGGATCCAGTCCGTAGTTCTTCTCATGGCGCAGTTCCAGACGCGAAGCGGAATTGTACATGACATAAGTGATCAGGATGAAGGCGGCGAGCGCCATCGACCACTGATATCCTTGTAAAGCGCCGATACCGGAAACGGTCACGCCGAACCAGAACAGGACTTCCGAGAAGTAGTTCGGGCAGCGGCAGTATCTGTACAGGCCGGTATCGCAGAAGCGTTTCGGATTGATCTTCTTGGCGGCGGATTTCTGCCTGTCGGCCGTCGCCTCGCCGCAGATCGCCAGGACCATGATCAGGATGCCGATCCAGACGAAGAGATTGTCCTTTGCCCCGTTCATGACGCGGTAAGACAAAGCGGAAGTCTGCGCCGTATACATCCACATGGAATACGCCCACATGAACAAAGAGACCGGGATCGGCATCGCCTTGGTCGAACCGGTCGATTCCAGTGTCTTGCGGTAGTCCTTGTTGGTCAGCTCTCTTTTCAAGATATAGCCGCCCAGACGGTAACCGTAGATGATGAACAGGACCGACATGATCCCCGTCGCCAGAGTCAAAGAATGATTGAACAGACCGAAGACGAGGTGGAAGATACCGATGCACATGACCGCAAAGCCGTAACCGACGGACATGAACCAGACGAATTCCTTGAAGCCCATGCAGCAGCCCAAAGCCGCGACAAGGGTCACGCCCCACATGAACGGAGGCCAGACTTTTCCTACATAAGAAGGATCGAGATGAAACATCAGTTCTTGCCTCCGAAATAATCCTTGATATACTCCGCGAAGGAAGCTTCACCGACTTTGGTATCGCCGACCAGGTCATGGGACAGCGTCCACTTTGAGAACATGATGATGTCGTGTTTGCCTTCTTTCTTGATCTTCGGCAGATTCGCCAGGACCGAGAACATCCAGACCGGAGAATCCTTGATGATGACCGGCTTGCCGGCAGCGCGGAAGCACATCTTGGCCATCTCTTCATAGGTATAGGTCTCTTTGCCGCCGACGTTGTAGGTGACGTTTTCGTCATCCATATGATCGACGATGAACTTCGCGAAATCCGGACAGTCGACGACGTTCGCTCTGACGCCGTGGTAGCCCTTCAGCAGCTGCATCTCGCCCTTGTCGATATAAGGCTTGAAGACCTTGGCGATATCGTAGAAATAACCGGTCGGACGGTAGATGACATACTTCATGTCACCCTTTTTGATCTCCTGTTCGAGCATATATTTCGCATTCAGCATCGGGACCTTTTCCGCACCCGGTTCATCACAGGAAATGACCGAGACGTAATTGAACTTGCGGACACCGGCTTTCTTTGCCTCGTTGTAGAGGTTCAGATTGCCCTGATAGTCGATGTCATAGGCCGTGAACTTCTTGGAAGAAGTCGTCAGACCCATCGTCGTGATGACCGTATCGACACCGTCGCAGATCCCCGACAGCGTCTTGGGATCGGTCGCATCGATAGCTTTGAAGACATATTTGCCTTCCAGACCGTTGCCCTCTTTTTCTTTCAGGTCAGCTGCAATGACCTCATATTTTTCGTTTGCCAGTGCTTTGAGGATCTCAAAACCGAGATTCCCGAATGCGCCGGCGAGTAAGATTTTCATAAAATAAACCTCCTGTATATCCTTTACTATTATAAAATCTTTTTACTTTCAGTACAAAAGACGGTTTTATCGATCTTTGATCCCTTCTCTAGCGTACAAAGACCACGGTGAAACGCAGGATCGGACACCGTCATAAACCATTCTAAAAGACCGGTGTACCGGTCTTTTTTGCTGAACAGATTTTTTCAGATCCCGTTTTTTGCCTGCGCCCGGATCGCCTTATACGCTTCCAGATTCTCCGGTGTATAGCCGAACAGGATCTGCGGATTCTTCTCATACAGATAGTTCATGACTTCCGTATGACTTTCCTCCGTCTGTGTCCTCCTTTTCTTTCCGAACGTTCCTCTGCTGCCGCAGCTGATCGCCTTGCCGTCCTTGAGACAGATGTTCAGGTAGTTATAGTCGGAGATGCCGTTGGTCGAATGTCTTGTTGGATAGACCCAGGCGATATCATTGTGACCGATGACTTCCAAGGAGCCGTTGTAAGAGAAAAGATGGTCCTTGCCCAGGATCAGCTTCATGTCCCTGCGCTGCGATGCCGTTTCATCATTCAGTTCTGCATTGAGCAGGCCGGTCTGTGCCGAATAGCGTTCAAAGCTCTTTTTCTGCGACAAGCCGATGATCAAAAGGATCGAACCGAACAGAGCAGTAAACAAGCCGAAGATGAGCCAGACACCGGAAAGCTCGAACAGCGAGCCGATCCCCAGGACACCGGGATCCCGGCGGACTTCCAGCAGCGTGTCGCCGAAGACGTCGTAAAAGTTATTATATGTGACGGTCTTCTCACCCATCTCTTCATTCAGCGATGCGATCGCATAAGACTTGGCTTCTTCCGGGATCGGCTTGGTATAGCCGTACACCGTGACATAGTCGGCCGTGTCGAATTTCTTTTCGATATAATCGAAGTCCCTGTCTTTGAAACCGATCAGATAGAAGAAATCATCGTCATAGGCGATATAGTAGCCGTAGTCATCCCCGTAAGTCGCAAACTGGAAAAATCCGATCATATCGAGGTAAGCGATCCGCTCATACTTATCGGAACCCTCCTGGATGATCACGTCGTTGAGATGGACGATCTGCCTTCTTGCCTTCGCGGCATGAAGCACGCCGGTCAAAAACAGCAGAGCGGCAAGCGCCAGGACCAGCGCTCCGATAAAGACGCTGCGCACACAGCGTTTATATTCTTTCCGGATATCCTCATTTTCAAAAAACATAAAAACCTCCTTGCTGCACCGATTTCGATTGTTTTTGAAATGCTGCCTTGATGATTCCTTTATATCATCCTTCACCGTCTTGTACAAGACAGACAAAAAGATCCCCGGCGCCGATCTGGTCCGGTTTCATCTTCCTGACCATATATCATTTATATACGATCCGTCTCCGGCAGATATCACGCATAAAAAAGAGCTTACGCTCCGTGATGTTCCGGTGATGGATTGCCCAGGTATTTTGCCCTGAGACTCAGGATCAAAGGGAGATCGAAGAAAAAAATGAGAGGGAACAGCTTCTTCGCATCATAGCCGTACGCTTTCAAAACGAAAATACCGATCTCGATGCCGTGTTTCAGGCCGAGACAGGCGATAAACAGGTCGATGAGCGCCAGTATGAGCTCGATCCCCTCGTGCGTGATGAAAGCTTCGGAAAGAAACGGGATCAGCAAGCCCGTGATCTCGATCAGCATGTGCTCCTGAAAAGCCTTGAGGTTCCAGCAGTACTTGAAGACGACGATCCAGTTATAGAACGGGATGAAAGACGTCCAGACCGGTTCATCGAACGACTTGCACATGCGGTAGGTGCAGTACACGTCGATGAGATATAAAAGAGCCATGTAAGGCAAGCCCACCGTCTCCAGAAGCTCCAGTTCGAACAGCGGTATCTTTTCGATGAAATGGACGATGTTCATTTGTTTTCCCCTTCGCTATGGACCACGATCTGGGTGAACGGGATGTCGATGCCGACTTCATCAAACTTCTTCTTGATCGCATAACGCAGGTCTCTCTGTATCTTGTAGTGATTGCGTTTGACAGCTTTGAGAAAGATCGAGAAGCCAATCGAAGAATCGTCGAACGAGTTGATGCCGTTGACGCTCGGCTCTTCGTAACAGATCTCCCGGTTGTTTTCGTAATACGTCTGTGCCACGTCCTTCAAAACGGCGAAGATGCGGTCCGGATCCTCATCGTAAGGTACCGGAACTTCGACGACCGCCATATTGAAATCGCCGGAATAATTGACGACCGTACCGATCTGCCCGTTGGGGATGATGATCTGCTGGCCTTTCCAGTTCTTCAGATAAGTGCAGCGCATCGCCAGGGACGTCACCGTTCCTTCGTAGTCATTGATCTTGACGAAGTCACCGACGGCGTACTGACGTTCGAACATGATGAAAGCACCGGCGATCATGTCTTTGATGATGCTCTGAGCTCCCAAAGAAATGATCAGGGCACCGACGCCGGCTGCCGTCACGATGCTTGAAAAAGCGCTTCCGAAACCGAGCTGGTTGATGATCAGTGCCATTGCCGCAAAATAGATCGAATAACGGCCGAAGCTCCTCAACAATGTCATCGATGTGACCAGTTCTTTGGACCGGCTCTCATCATCGATCTTTTTCGAACGGGCGATCACCTTGGTGGTGAACTTCGTCAGCATGTTCAGAAAGATCCTGGCCAGCAGCAGGATGAAAAGGATGCCGATCACATTGACGATCAGGTTGCTGAGATCCAGTTTCAGCTTTTCAGCGATATCGTTCCAATTGATGTCCATATCTTTTCTACCTTTATTTTACTTCATCCTTCTTCATTTTCATGGAAAGGATATTATAAACGGCGATCGAAACGATGACGATCATAGCCCCGAAGACCGTCTTTCTCGTCACATACTCTTTATAGAAGACCGCCACCAGGATCGGATTGAGGACCGGCTCGATGCTGGCGACAAGAGAACCGGACAGCGGCTCGCAAAGTCTGAGCCCGGCTGTCAGCAGACTGTAACCGAGGCCTGCCTGAAAGATGCCTAACGCCGCCAGCAAGCCCAAGGTCGGCAAACTAAAGTCGCTTTCCGTCCATACCGAAGGAAGGCCGATGAAGATCGTCAGCACATGGCCCAGCCAGACCGACGTCAGAGGATCCGAACCTTTGAAGTCATTCAGCATGATCGTGAACGCATAGAAGATCCCGGACAGCAGAGCGATCACATCACCCTTGAAGTTCCCCCTGCCAAGACCGTCCGACACCACGATCAGGATGCCCGCAAAGACCGCAGCACAGACCGCCAGATCGAGCTTCCCCGGCTTCTTGCGAAACAAGACCGCTTCAAAGAAGATGATGAAGATCGGTGCCGTATATTCCAGGACGATCGCATTGGCGGCCGTAGTGTATTTCATCGACGTCACGTAGCATACCAGCATCGCCGAAACGAAGAACGCGCCTGAAAACACCGTCCGGTTGAAAACGGGCTTATGTCCCGAAAGTCGCATGTAAAGATAGATCACCAGCGAAGAAAAGATGCAGCGTCCGCCGGAGACCGACATCGCGCTCCAGGGAATCAGTTTCACGAAAAGACCGCCTAAAGAGAAGGCGATCGCACCGAGAAGCACATAGAATAAGCCGCGTCTTTGTGAGTTCACAAAACTATTATATAAGAACCGTTTTGAATATCGGAAAGATCATTCGCCCTTCAGCAGTTTGTACTGTACGGGATTGGTGATGGAGAAATACTGAAACTTCGTGTTCCACCTGCCCCAGCGTCTTCCGTAGGCATAGCCGATCAGGATATCCTTGTCGGTCATCTGATGACCGCTGGCCGATTTGGCGACACCGAGGTTGTGGGCATAGTCTTCGATATACTGCTTGGTCGAATCGATCTGATCGAACGACTGACCGTTGGAAGAGACATAGACGGCGACTTTCGAGCTCTCCGCCATGCGGTCTTCGATCGCAAAAGCCAGGAACATCTTTAAGTCATCCGCATAAAAGACATCGATGGAATCCTGGGTGGTCCGGCCGATGACGGCCCCTTTTTCTTCGATGGCTGCCGGCCAGTCCTCACCGGCCTTCGCCTTGGCCAGAGCGGTATAACCGCCGGTCGTATCGAAATAGGTGTAGTAGATGTAGATATCCTTTTCCAGCAGGACGAAACTGACTTCGCCGATCCCCCAGCCCCGCGGATCGTCTTCATAGGTCAGGATGGGCTGCGGCTTGCCGCCCCATCCCCTGCCGTTCCATTTCTCATAAGGACCTTCCGGTCTCTTTGCCCGGGCAACGAAGGCATTGTTATTCATGCCGCCATGCCGGTAATCGTCGGTCGATGTATATCCCAGGTAATAATAACCGTCATAATAGAAGACTCCGGGATCGCAGACCGAACAGCGGTCGGCGGAATTCTTCGTCGGCTTGAGGACCGTCTTCTCCTTGGACCAGTTCACTCCGTCATCGGAATGACGGTAAGTGATGTAGTCCCACTCCGTGGAGTTGTTGCCCGGGGCGGAGAACCAGGCATCGTAGGACCCGTCTTCATTCTCGATGATCGAAGGCCCGTAACGGTAATAGCCCTCCGAAGTCCGGAAGATCACATCGCCTTCGTCTTTTGCCCGGATCGTCAGATTCAGCGACTCGTCCTTGACGATTTCAAACGGTTCATAGACCATCGCCGAGACCATCTGCGGCAGCATGAAAAGCGAACCGCCTTGTTCGACCGTTTCGCCGCTGGATAAAAACAGCGCACATAAGATCACGATGATGAAGACCGGTAAAAGAAGAGGACCGTTCTGTTCCTTCCGCCGTTTTGTCATACTTCTATTTTAACCCAAACAATCCGATATAATGAAAGCATGAACAAACTTAAGAGTTTTATGAAAACGGCGGTCAGCCGTATCCTGGTCATCCTGATCGCGGCAGCCATACAGATCTTCATCCAGTACTCCGTCGTGACCTGGCTCAGAGACAAGCTGACCTGGATCGAAGCATTCCTGCATCTGCTGGCTGTCATCATCACCCTGGGCATCATCAAAAACTCCCGGCACCTGTCCATGGACATCTCCTGGATCATCCTGATCAACGTCATCCCGCTGGTCGGTACGGCTTTATATCTTTTCTTAGGTGCCGACTTATTCATCTCCAGGACCTACCGCAGCATCCGCGAGATGACTCAGGAAGCCGCCCGCTATTACACCCAGGATGAGGAAGTCATGAGACAGGCGGAAGAAGTGACGCCCGACAAGATCGGCCAGTTCCGCTACATCTCCTCCTATGCCGGTTACCCGGTCTATAAAAACACCGGTTTCGAATACTACGATCTGGGTCAGGCCGGTTTCCCGGTCATGATCGAAGAACTCAGGAAAGCAAAGAAGTTCATCTTCCTGGAATACTTCATCATCGAAGAAGGCTACATGTGGGACAGCATCCTCGCCGTCCTGGAACAGAAAGTGAAGGAAGGCGTGGAAGTCCGCGTCATGTACGACGACTTCGGATCCTTCTTCCTGCTTCCGGGGACCTATTACCGTGACCTGGAAGCCAAAGGCATCAAGTGTATCCCCTTCAACCGCATCTCTCTGGTGCTCAACATCATCCTCAATCACCGCGACCACCGCAAGATCATGGTGATCGACGGCAAAGTCGCCTTCTCCGGCGGCATCAACCTCGCCGATGAATACATCAACCGCATCACCCGCTTCGGCAAGTGGAAAGACAACGTCATAAAAGTCACCGGGGAAGCCGTATGGTCCTACACTGTCATGTTCCTGACACACTGGAACGCCCTCCGGAAAGAAGACCGCACCTTCCTGTCTTACCGCTGTGAAACGGACCCGGGCGAAGATGACGGCTTCATCGCTCCGTACGGCGATACACCGCTGGACAACGAGAACTGCGCACAGAACATCTACACCAACATCATCAACGAAGCCAATGCATACTGCTACATCTGCACACCGTATCTGATCATCGATACCGAGATGATCAACGCGCTGATCCTTTGCGCAAGACGCGGTGTCGACATCCGCATCATCACGCCGGGCATCCCCGACAAGAAGATGGTCTTCGCCATCACCCGTTCCTACTATGAGGAACTCATCAAAGGCGGCGTGAAGATCTTCCAGTACGACCCGGGATTCGTCCATGCGAAAGTCATGGTCGCCGATGATGAAGTCGCCAGCGTCGGTACGGTCAACCTCGATTACCGTTCGCTGTATCTGCACTTTGAAAACGGTGCCTACCTCTACGGATCGAAAAAGATCGAAACGGTCAAAAACGACCTGATCTCCATGATGGAGGAAGGCCACGAACTCACCCTTGCCGAATGCGAGAACGGACCGGTCAGCGAATTCCTCTTAAGCGTCCTTCGCCTCTTCGCTCCGCTGATGTAATAGAATAAGGATCAGGAGGATATGATCATGAAATATGTATGTACGGTCTGCGGTTATGTCTACGATCCGGAAGAAAACGACGGCGTCGCTTTCGAAGATCTTCCGGAAGACTGGGTCTGCCCGCTTTGTGCCGTCGGCAAAGACTTGTTTGAAAAACAGGAACAAGAATAAAAGATACCGGAAACCCCGGTATTTTTTATACATGGTCTGAATATAAAACGGAAAAGGCTGCATCGCAGCCTTCGTCTTATTTTCTCTTGTTTTTCCCCAGCATCTTCTTGAGCTCTTCGTTGAGCTCCTTGAAAATGCCCTTGGCATAAGCCTCGTCGAGCAGCTCCACCATCTTCTTCACTTCCTTGTCCGTCAGCTTGTCGTTACCGGTGATGTTGCGGATCTTGTTGCAGCTGATGTAATTGCGCAGCTTGGCGACGGTCGTACCTTCTTCGATCATTTTGCGTACGATGCTGGAAGAATGAGCGAAACGGATGAAATCTTTGTTCAGCAGATCATAAGAAAGCTTGCCGTTCTTGTCGGTATAGTGATCCACGACTCTCTGATATTCTTCGGAATCGATGATCACCTCTTCCACAGGCTTTTCCTTCTTCTCCTTGAACATCTTCTTGTCCGCCTTAGCCCCTTTGCCTCTCTTGAAAGGCAGGCCGTTGGTCTTTTCGATCGCTTCCTCGAAAGCCTCGATAGGATACATTTTCATATTCGTGTTCGCCGACGGGATCGGTCCGCCGGAGGTTCTGCTGATGGAAGCGATGCCTGCCGCTTCGTAATCTGCCCTCTGGATCGTGATGCTCGGTCCCTCAGCAGACTTGATACGAAAAGCCACAGCCGGTATCACCGTCAGCTTGACTGATTTGGTTCTCAACATATGATATGTTCTCCTTTTGTAGATCCATTATACGATCTTGCGGATATTTTTGTCCATATCTGGAGGATCGCAGATCTTCATTGCATAAAGAAAACAGGCTTATGCCTGTTCCTCGTTTTTCTGAACTTCTTCGGCCGGAGCTTCGACCGGAGCTTCTTCCGGCTCTTCTTCCTTCCTCATGAATGTCATCTTCATGAGTTCGTTTTCCTTCTTGGCCTTTTCGGCTTCCGCCTTGGCTTCTTCCGCTTCCTGACGCAGCTGGCGGTTGAGTTCTTCGTTCTCTCTCTGCGCTTCCTTCAGTGCCGCACGTTTTTCTCTCTCATCTCTGCGGACGATCGAGGCGACCTTCATGTAAAGCACGAACATCAGTAAGCCGGCGATGATGGCAACGACACACAGCAACATCCGCTGAATGACCGGCAGAGAGCCGCGTACGACGGAATTGGCTGCCAGGATGGCAAACATCTGTTTGTTGCGGAAGTACTGCCAGAACAAGGCCAGTGCGCCTCCGACGACTAATATCAGTGAAATAAATCCTACGATCTTTTTTACTATCTTCATTTTTCTTTACCTCGTTACCATTTTATCATCATGCCTGCATCTCTTCTACTTTTTTCACCGGGAACAAAGTAAAGGAAGCTTTACAGAAAAGCTTTCCTTTTTCGTCGCTGATCTTCACTTCCGCGACCTTGGAAGAACGGCCGTCATGCAAGGCAGCGGCTTCGACGATCAGCTTCTCCTTTTCCTTCGCCGGAGCGATGAAACGGATGTCGGCCTGCTGGGTCACCGCAAAAGAACCCAGAGTATAAGCCAGGATGCCGGCTGCCGTATCGCAAAGCGTATAGAGATAACCGCCGTGGGCGATGCCGTAAAGATTGGTGTCGCTTTCTTCCACTTCCGCTTCAAAAAGGACCTTCCCCTTCTCGATCGAAATGAGCCTGCTCGACGCAAAACTCATCCGTTTCGCAAACAGCTCATCAAAAGTCACTTGCCTAAGTCCTTCAGGATCGCATCGTGCCGTGATCTGGCAGCTTCCGCCCAGGTCGGACCGTTGGTGTAGATGTCGTCAAGCTCCCTCAATACGGCAGGGACGTCGATCCCCTGCGGGCAGGCATGCGTACACTGACCGCAGCCGATGCAGGCCGACGGTTTCTTGTCGTCGGAAAGTCCGTCCAGACGCATCGACATGTTGAGCGATGAGGCGAACTTCATGTTGTTGTAGCAGTCCAGCAGCATCGGGATGTCGAGCTCCATCGGGCAGCCTTTGCAGCAGTAGCGGCATGCCGTACAAGGAACACCGTTCTTCATTGAATCGGCGATCTCAAACAAGACCTTGCGCTCTTCTTCGCTGAGCGGCTGATGACTTTCAAAACTCTTGAGGTTGTCTTCGACCTGGAAGACCTCGTTCATGCCGGAAAGGATGACTTTGATGCCTTCAAGATCCTGCAGGAAGCGGAAGGAATAGGAAGCGTCGGAAGCATCCGTATCGAACTGCTTCAGCTTTGCCGAATTCTCTTCCGAAAGAACGGCGAGCTTGCCGCCTCTGAGCGGTTCCATGATCCAGACGCCCAAGCCGTGGCTCGTGATGATGTCGTATTTGCGTCTGGCATCCTGCAAAGTCCAGTCGAGATAGTTGCACTGGATCTGCACGAATTCGAACACGCCTTCATATTTGGTCAATACTTCTTCCAGAAGATCGCAGCCGCCGTGGAACGAAAAGCCCAGGTGACGGATCTTTCCTTCTTCTTTGAGCTTCAGGACGTCCGGGATGATGTGATACTCTTCCGATTCATAGATCTGTATCGACCACTCGTTGACGTTGTGCAGAAGATAGAAATCAAAATAGTCGGTATTGCAGCGGTTCAAAGAGATATTGAACAGAGCGATGTTGTCGACCGGTCCGGGTAAGGAATGTCCCGGGAACTTGTCGGCGAGATAGTAGGAATCCCGCGGGTACTTCTTCAAGGCATGGGCCATCGCCCCTTCCGATAAGCCGCCCAGATACGGATAGGCCGTATCGAAGTAATTGACGCCGCCTTTGATCGCCAGGTCGAACATCCGGTCGACCTTGTCCTGATCGATTGTCCCGTCTTCCTTCATCGCAAAACGCATGCAGCCGAAGCCGAGCCTCGAAAGTTTCATTCCTTTGAATTCGTTATAGATCATTTTCTCTCCTTCATATGTGCCTTAAAGAATCCGCATTCTTCATCGTTACATAGTGCCGCATCTTTTGTCTTGACATTGCAATGGAAGACATGTCCCAACACATTGTCTTCACTGCCGTAGATCTTCACCTGATGTTCGATCTGATATTTCTCCAGCTCGGGAACGATCACATCCACCTGCTCCCTCAGGAAGTCGCCGTTGGCCGACATAACGAAGGTCGGCGGATAGCCTTCCTTGATCTTGTCATAGCTGTTGAGCATCGCAAAGTCTTCATCGGAGAAGTTTGCCGGCAGCAGATCATACATCAAAGTGCCCAAGCCCTTCTTTTCCGGCTTCTCCTGTTTGTAGACGCCGCAGTTCAAGGCGATCGCATTGAACATGAAGCCCTTCGGCAGATCGATGCCGTAATAGTTGGCATAGGCCTTTTCGTTCAGCATCGCCGTGTAGATGGAAAGCAGATGGCCGCCGGCCGAATCCCCTACGGCAAAGACATTGTCAGTATCAAGACCGTAGTCCTCTGCGTTCTCCAATATCCATTTGATGACCGCATTGGTATCTTCGATCTGTGCCGGATAGCGGTATTTCGGTGCCAGACGGTAGCTGAAGTTGACGACCGCGAAGCCTCTCTGGGCAAGGGACATGCAGTAATGCTGGTAGGTCTCCTTGGTGCCGTAGACCCAGCCGCCGCCATGGACTGAGACGATGACCGGCAGCTTTCCTTCTTTGTCTTTGGGACGGTAGACATCCAAAAGGTTGTATTTCCGCTCCTTTCCGTAGCGGATGTCGTCATAGCGTTTCACATCGTCCGGTGTCGACAGTCCCGCATCTCTTTTGCGGTCGCCCTTTCCGAACTGATAACGGATGTAAAGACTTGCGAGTGACATATCTTTCCTCCTGCGATAAAAAGAATCTCTTCCTTAAAATACTTATTTTGAAGCGAAGTAAATGATGCAGATCATCGAGAAACAGAAGAACGCCGCAACACAACAAAGGATGAGACCGAGCCTGCAGTTCTTGTCCCCTTTGCGCAGTCCCAGATAAGCGATGACCATGCCGATCAGATCCAGAACGAGCCACAAAAGATCGAGCTCATAGATCAGAAGCGCGAACATCAGAGTGATCACACCGATACTTGCGGAAATACTTGCCATACATTCATCTTAACACATCTTCCCTTTCCGGGTTTTCCGCGGCGGAGCTTTACTCTCCGTATCGTTCATCCTTTATCGCTTAATGAAAAAAAACGGGAGCGCATCCTTCGACACGTTCCCGTTTCCGTACATCTTACTCGATCATGATCCGGTTCTTATTGACGGGCTTCTCTTCTTCCCTCTTCGGGATGCACAGCTTCAATACGCCGTTCTCGAACTTGCCGGTGACATCTTCGTTAGTGATGTTCTCACCGACATAGAACGTCCTGGACAAAGTACCGGAATAACGTTCCTGACGGATGACCTTGCCTTTGTCATCCTTGCCTTCTTCTTCAACGCCTTTCGCTGCCGTCACGGTCATATAACCGTCGTTCAACTCAACATTGATGTCCTCTTTCTTGAAGCCCGGCAGATCGATCTCGACTTCGTAATTTCCGTCTTTCTCATTGACATCCATCAACATCTCGCGGTCGGCATGTTTGCCATACAGCTTCCTGTCAAGGGAACGGAATCCCTTCATCATCCTGAACGGATCCATCCAGTCATCAAACAGATCGTCTTCAAATACTTTAGGTGTTAACATAGTACATTTACCTCCTTTACTTAATTCATCGTTCATTGAAATGAACTATGTCTTTAAGCAAGGGAATGGAGGGTTTGGATTCTATATCTTTACCTAGGATCTTCTCTGATTTCCTTGTACAATTATGTTATAGTTCTTCTTTTTAGCAATGTCAATAGGAGAGTGCTATTTTTTTTTAATTATTTTTTTTCTTGTTCAAAATACCATTGAACAGGAAAGAGATCATATTGACGGCATCGAAGACCGCACCGGCATACGCCCTGATCACATAGTTGTAGACCGCCCAGCAGAAGGACACGAAAGCGAACATGAACTGTAAGCCTCTTGCCGTCGTCTTTTTGTTCAGGACGAAGATCGACTGGGTGACGTTGGCCACGATCGGCAGATAACCCGGGACGCCGAAATTGTTGAACAGCGAACCGAGAATGACGGCGATCGCAATGAAAACATAGGTCTGTCCGGGGAACGAGAACGAATGGATCGACATCACGTTGCGGGTGATCGCGATCCCGTCCATGACGATGGCACCGTAACCCTTTAGGATCAGGCTCCCCGCTGACATGAACAACATTGCGATGATCTGAAAGCGCAGTATGGAATCCTTCTGTTTTCTCGTCGAAGAAAAGAATGTGAAGCCCTGACCGATCACGGTCAGGATGTTGGCGATCAAAACATCGTTCATGACAATAAATATAACATAATTCATTTATGTTAAAGTGAAGATATGAACTTAAGAAAAACATGTCTCTTCCTTTGCGTCCTCCTTCTTTCTGCGAGCCTGTTCGGCTGCGAAACGAAGAAAGAGGAAAATACGGCGGAAGAGGAAGAAACGATGAAACAAGGACCTATGATCACGACAGAAAAACTGAGTGCCCTTCCCGCATACGAATTCCAGAAAGAGGCTTCCTTTCCCGACCGCCTGGGCAGAGTCGACGACACCCTGGCGATGAATTCCATCCTCTCCTTCAAGTCCTACAAGGACCAGGGGACGATCTACCTGTCCGTGGAAGAAGGCGTAGAATCCTTCGATCTCTACGTCAATTCCGTCAAATGTGAGGAAGACCTTTCGCAAGCGGGCAGCTACAAGCTCGACATCGCAAAGATCGCCGTGAACGGCTCAAACAGCCTGCAGATCTCAAACATAAAGCCGGAAGATAAGGAAAATGCCGTATCGGTCTTCATTCCCTATCCGGGCATCATTCAAGGCAGTCTTGAAGAAGAAGGGTTCCGTCCGGAAGCCTTCGAGCTGATCTTTGACCTCATCCAAAGCGACATCGACTATGGCTTCCCTTCCGCCCAGCTGGCCGTCATCTCCCACGGAAAACTCATCTACGCCAGGACCTGGGGAGCTTTGAATTCCTATGAACAAGACAGCAGCAAGATCGCCGATCCCGTCCCGGCAGACAACGATACGATGTACGACCTGGCCTCCGTCACCAAGATGTTCTCCGCCAACTATGCGATACAGAAACTGCTCAGCGAAAACAAGATAAACATCGACGAAAAAGTCTTCACCTATCTGGGGGAACGCTTCTATGAAGATACCCTGGACTTTTGTTATGACTTCGGCATGCAGGTGCCATGGGAGACGATGAAAGACTATAAGGCATCGATCTCCGTCCGCGACCTCATGAAACACGAAGCCGGCTTCCCGCCGAGTCCCCGCTATTTCAACATCTACGTCGACGCCCCAACCCAGGAATACCTGCCGGAAGAAGGGCACAACCTCCTGTATTCGGGTCACGAACACAGCGCAGAGACCAAAGAAAAGACGATCGAAGCGATCTGTCAGACGCCGCTGGTCTATGAACCGGGCAGTCAATACCTGTATTCCGATGTCGACTACATGATCCTGGGACTCATCGTCGAAAAGGTCTCCGGACAGGATCTGGATACCTATATGAAAGAAAACTTTTTCCGTCCGATGGGGCTGGACAGGATCAGCTTCGAACCGCTGAAACACGGCTTCAGCAAAAACGACTGTGCCGCCACCGAACTGAACGGCAACACCCGCGACGGTGCCGTGGATTTCCCCGGTGTCCGTGACTATACTTTACAAGGCGAAGTCCACGACGAGATGGCCTATTACTCGATGAACGGCGTCTCCGGTCATGCGGGACTCTTCGCCAACGCAGCCGATCTGGCCAGACTGGCAACGCTCATGTTGAACGGAGGCTACGAAGGTCACCGCTTCTTCTCAAGAAACGTCATCGACGCTTTCATCTCCCCGATCGGTATCGACTCCGCCAATTCCGGCCTGGGCTGGGCAAGACAGGGCGACGATCAGAGGTCCTGGTACTACGGCTCGGATGCCTCTTCCTTCACGGTCGGCCATCAGGGCTGGACCGGAACGCTCGTCATGATCGATCCGCAAAACGATCTGGTCATGGCCTATCTGACCAACGAACGCAATACGAAGGTCCTGGATCCGGAAGTCAACGCCAACGACTTCAACGGCTTATATTACACGGCTTCGACCCTGGGTTTTGTTCCGCAGATCTTCATGACCGGCAAAGATCAAAACACCGATATCAGAGAACAGCTCTCTTCGCTTCTTTCTTCCATGGCCGCCGATGCGCAAAGGCTGATCCCGGAAGGAGCTTCGCAAGACCATCCGGCCTATCTCAACTACTTAAGCAAACTCGCAGTCAAAGAAAAATGGAACGGACAATGACCGTTCCATTTTTTCAGTTCATAAATCTACTCTTTGCGCAGATCGAAGATCTCGTAACAGCTGTGTCCTTCGCTTTTTAACGGAAGTCCCCAGCCGGAGATCCCCGGCGTGATATATAAGAGCGTCTCGCCGATATGGTATTCACCGCAGGTGTTCAGACCGATAAGCTTGTAGATGATCCGGATCGGAAAAAACTGTGCCGCATGCGTATAAATGATCAGACGGATCAATGATGCAAGGTCCATAAGTTCTCCCGTATAACTTTTTTATTTTTTACTGATAAAACAATGATTATATGACTTCATTATATAAAAAGACTTCTGAAATTGCAGAAGTCTTCTTTCCTTTCGGTTTATTCTGTGCTCAGTCCCACTCGATGAGCTCTTCGAGTTTTTTCACGAAAGCTTCCAGGCCTGCTTTGTCATCTTCGTCGAAACGTTCCAGCAACGGAGAATCGATGTCCAAGACCGCAATGACCTTGCCGTCTTTGTGGATCGGCACGACGATCTCGGAATTCGAGGCGGAATCGCAGGCGATGTGCCCCGGAAATTCATGGACGTTCCTGACTAATTGCGTCTCGTCTTTTTCAAAAGCCGTGCCGCAGACGCCTTTTCCTTTGGCGATATTGACGCAGGCCGTCTTGCCCTGGAACGGTCCCAGCAGCAGTGCTTCGTTCTTCACCAGATAGAAGCCTGCCCAGTTGAGATCGGCCATCGACGCATTGATCAAAGCCGAAGCATTCGACAATAAAGGGATATAGTTTCCGGAAGACTCGCTCAGTGCTTCCAGCTGCGCCGTCATGAGCTTGTAATCGGTCATCTAATCCCTCCTGTTCCTTCTGCCGCCGTAAAGCAGGACCAGACGCAGGATCTGCAGGAAGGAAGATGCCACACCGGCCACATAAGTCAGAGCCGCGGCATTCAGCACGGTCCTGCAGCCTTCCAGTTCTTCGCCATCCGCCAGGCCGTAGTCTCTGATCATCGTCAGGGCTCTGGAAGAGGCGTCGAATTCCACCGGCAGCGTCACGATCTGGAACAGCAGGATCACGCATTCCATGGCGATACCGATCCAGATGATGTTGGAGATGCCGGAGAACAGGCCGATCATGATCGCAAGATAGCCGCCGTAGGAAGCGAAATTCACCGCCGGGATCAGGGAATTGCGCAGTCTTAAGAACGTGTAACGTTCCTTGTCCTGTACGGCATGGCCGCATTCATGGGCAGCCACCGCCATGGCGGCGATCGAAGATGAGCCGTAACTGTGCTGTGACAATGTGATGTTCAGGTTGCGCGGATCGTAGTGGTCGCTGAGAGCTCCGTTATTGGTTTGTGCGACGATCAGATTCTCCAGACCGTTCCTGTATAAGATCTCGTTGGCCGTCCTGGCGCCGGTAAAACCCGACTTGTTGGCGATCTGCGAATATTTCGAAAAGACCGACTGGATATACAGCTGTGCACCGAAGGTCACGGCAAACGCCAAAAGCGTCAGTCCGTAGTAGATCGTAAAATCATTCATTGGCATTACCTCCTTAAGATATCGTAGCTTGTTCCGTTCATGATGAGGACCCGGATACTATTTTCGTTTATAGATGAAGATGTAACCGATGACCGCCGCCAGCAGCATCGGGATCATCAGATCGTTGAGCATATCGAAATGATACGCCGTCCTGTCGATCAGAAGCGTGAAAAGAAAACTCAGCAGACTGCGGACGACCAGGAACGCCGCCACGAAGATCACATAGGCTTTGTTTTTATCCACGGATACACCCTCCTTATCTTTCCCTCTTCATTATAACAAAGCTCCGTAAAACTGCCTGCGGATGCAATTGTTCCCTCTCTCCCGACCGCATTGTATAATGAAGACATGAAAACGATCTATCTGGCCGGCGGCTGCTTCTGGGGCGTGGAGCACTATCTCTCTTTCATCAACGGGATCAAAGAGACGACCGTCGGTTATGCCAACTCCGATATCGCCTCGCCTTCCTACGAAGACCTCAAAGCCCACCGTTCCCTGGCATCCGAGACCGTCGAAGTCCTTTACGATGAAGACGTCATCTCTTTAAGAGAGATCCTCGACCTCTTCTTTGAGATCATCGATCCGACCCTTCTGGATCAGCAGGGACACGACATCGGCCACCAGTACCGCACCGGCATCTACTATACCGATGTCAACGATGTGTCAGTCATCCGGGACGCATTGGCCAAACTTTCCGAAAAGTATGACGCACCGGTCCTGACGGAACTGCTTCCCTTAGACAATTTCACCAAAGCGGAAGAATACCACCAGGATTATCTCTATAAGAATCCGACCGGTTACTGCCACGTCGATCCGAAGATGTTCGAACGGGCAAAGAACTATAAGAAGAACTAACCCAGGAACCTCCGGATCTGATGTTCATCCGCTCCGGTGATCTTTTTGATCTGTTTGTACAGTCTCTGATAGGACTCCTCGGGAGTCCTTTTATAACACCTTTTCGCAAAATTCTTTCCGAACCACTCCTCGCTCGTCGCATAACGGGCGATGCCCCAGCCGTAGAACTCTCCGTTCTTATCGGTCTCATAATCGAAATCGGTGATCAGCACGTAGCCCTTCATCTGCAGCGCCGTGACCGTCGTATCGAAACCCTTCCTGGGCACCCAGGCATCTTTTCCCTTTTCCTTCGGTTTGACGTAGCCGCCGATGGCCTTCGCCGTCTTCGACAGGATGGAGTGTCTCGAGGAAATGATGTTGTAGAGGAACTCTTCGTTGTAGTTGACCAGACCGTCGGAGATCCTTGCATCGAAATCGTAACCGTCCCGGCGGTAGTTGGCCAGATCGTAGTACCATTCTTTTTTGACGAACGCGGCCTTCTTCAGAAAGAACTTGCCGTAGGCACATTTGGTCTCCTGGATGATCGGACCCTTCCATTCCCAGACGCCCGGCTCCTCGCCGAAATAGACCTTCGGAGAACAGTGCTCCTCGATCGAAAAACCTTTGATCTCATTGGAAAAGAAAGGAAGGATGCCATACTTATCGATCGCATCCTTGATATCTTCTTTTGACTGAATATAAATATCGATCATCCCAGGACCTCCTGAATGAACTCGACTTCCGGTTCCGAGTAAACGACCATCACCGACTCCTGATGGAAAAAGGCACAAAGATCCTTGGCGATCTCCCGTACCAGTTCATCCGAGACCTCCAGAAGCGTGAGCTCCAGCGAAGTCTCTTCGACATAAGTCCCGTCTTCATGGAAGTAACCGCCGTTGATCACATCGAAGGAGAATGCCGTATGGTAGGAACGGCAGACGTTCTTGAGGACGTGGACATAACGGTCCTTCTCAAACAGCTGTTCGTGTTTTTCCGAATCGTTGAGGCCGACGTAGATCTTGGCCTGTTTCGTTTTCTGTTTCATCATTGGTCCATCTGCGGCAGGCCGAATTCCGCCGGCTGAAAACGCGGAGAGACCGATTCCTTGGTGGCGATGACGGCCGAAGCCAGACGCGTGCCGATGCTGCAGGATTCCCGCAGGCTCTTGCCGTAAGTCAGACCGACGGCGATCCCGGCAAAGAACGAATCGCCGGCACCGGTCGTGTCGATGACATCGACTTTCTGCGGCGGGCAGAAACCGTGTTCGCCGTGCTTTTCCGCATAGACGGCACCGCGGTCGCCCAGGGTGACGACCATCTTGTCGATCGACGCATTGGCGATGTTCTCAACGAGCTTGTCTTCGATCGCTTCGACCGGTAAACCCTCGTATTCATCCGAGAACAGAAGCCCCGCTTCCTGTTCGTTGCAGACGATGCAGGAGACTTTAGATAAGAGATCTCTTCTTTCCATCGCGATCGACATGTTGGAGACCACCGCAAAGATCTGTTTGTGATACTTTTCCGCCAGATCGAAGATCCGCTTTAAAAGATCGGGCTCCATGTCGATCTCGACGACCACGGAATCCGACTCGGAGATGATCTTTTCACCGTATGCATTCAGGACTTCTTCGATCCGGGAAAGATCGGGACGTTTGGATATGGAAGCGACGACATCGCCGTTGTTGTCAAAGATGGCCAGCCAGGTCCCCAGACCGTCCGGTGTCTTGACGATGTAGTCGGTATTGACTTTATGACGTCTGAGCTTATCGATGACATCCTGGCCGATGCCGGTATCATCGACGACGCTCACATAGGTAGGCCTCAGTTCCAGGTTGGCGATATCTTCCGCCACGTTGCGGCTGACGCCGCCATGTACCTGAATGACACGGCCGACATTGCGGCCCGAAGGGATATACTGGTCGATCGGATAACCCTTGATATCGACGAACACTGCACCAAATACAACGATTCCCATTTTCGGTCTCCTTATTTGTTGAATCTATTTTAATATATTTGACCTTGCTTGGAATGACGAGTTAGGATCTCGCAGATCCCGTCAAGATCTTTGACGAAACAGATCCCGCTCAGTCTTTCTTTGCTGGAAAGACCCAGTTTCAACATCGTGTCCAGCTGCATCCGCAGACCCTCGTAATAGCCGTTCAGATCGTAAAGTATGCAAGGGGAATGAAGATGCCGCAAAGAGACTTTCGCCATGACCTCGCTGATCTCTTCCAGAGTCCCGGTACCGCCCGGAAAAGCGATGAACGCATCCCCGAGTTCGATCATCTTTTTCTTGCGCTCAGACATGTCCTCAGTGACGATGAGCTCGTCGATCTCTTCATATAAAAAACCGGCATCGATGAAAAACTGCGGTTCGACGCCCGTGACCTTCCCGCCGGCATCTTTGACCGCCTTGGCCAGAACGCCCATCAGACCGTTCAAAGAACCGCCGTAGACCAGATCGTGGCCGTTGGCACCGATCCAGTTCCCCAATCTTTCCGCCTCTTCTTCGAGTCTCGGATCGTTTCCCTTGTTGGCACCGAGATAGACCGTGATCTTCATCTTCTAGTGCCTGCTCTCATCTTCAAAACATTCACAGAATCTTGCCGCAAAAGAAGGTTTCAGATCTTTCACATAGAGATGGGAGACGTCACCGAAACTCTGTACCCGGAAAGAAGCGATCCCCTCTTCCCGCTCTTCGGAGTGGATGACCGTTACCGAGGAAGGCGGCGCCACGAAACCGTGCCACAAAGGCATCGGCGAGATGTTCAACAAGTAAGACAGAAAGACACATTCGATCCCGAAATGACTGAACAGACAGACGGTATCGTGGTTGGATCTGGTCACCTCGAAGATCTTTCCTTTTTTCTTATAGCCGTGTTCTTGCAAAAACGCATCGAACTCTTCGATCGCATGTAGGTAATGAGCTTTGACATCGCCTTTTCTCATCACCGGGTGATCGAAACAAGTCTCGGGATCATAGAACGAAGGATCGTTTGCCCAGTCCAGAGGCAGCCAGTCCCAGCAATGGGTACCGGTCCAGGGGTCGCGCAGGTGTTCGATCTGTGCCGGAAACTCCCTTAACCAGTCTAAAACGATCGGTTCGACGTTCGTCTTCGACAAAGCGATCTGTGCCGTTTCCCTCGCCCTTCCCAAAGGAGAGACATAGTATTCATCGGCAGCGATCTTTTCCATGCGCGGGATCAGAGCTTCCGCTTCTTTCACACCGACCGGCGTCAACGTATCGGTCGAATAATCGGGGTCTGCATGTCTTATGATGATGATCTTCATATACATCATTGTACATGGAAATGCATCTGCAGGATCGTCGGTGCTTTCTTTTTGTTTGCATCACAAAAAAAGAAAACGCACAGGATCGTTGGATCCTGCGCGTCTTTACAGTTCTTCGCCGTTGCTTGCGATGACGTTCTTATACCAGTAGAAGGAATCTTTCCGGATCCTCTTACACTCTTTCGGATCGTCATCGGTACGGTCGACATAGACGAATCCGTATCTCTTTTTGATGCCGTTAGAGGTGGAAAGCAGATCGATGCTCGACCATGGACAGTAGGCGATCATCTCGACGCCGTAGTCCATCGCCTTTTTCATGGCGGCGATATGTTTCTTCAGATAATCGATGCGGTAATCGTCATGGATCTTCCCGTCTTCCGTCAGCGTGTCGTAAGCACCCAATCCGTTCTCAGTGATCATCAGCGGCTTGTTATAGCGATTGTACAGATCTCTCAGCATGTATTCCATGCCGGTCGGATCGATCGCCCAGTCCCAGTCCGTCGTATCCAGATTCGGATTCTTGCACATCTGATAGAAGCCCGGCTGCTGTTCCAATGTCGAAGTCGCGCCTTTCTTGCCTTCCCGGTTGACGCCTGCCCAGTGCAGTTTCACCGAACCGTCGTCTTCCATGGAACAGGCACAGCCCGAATAATAGTAATTCAAAGCCAGGAAATCGGAAGTACCGGAGGCGATCAGTTCCATGTCGCCTTCTTCGATCTTCGGTGCCAGACCGTGCTCTTGCAGATAATGCTGCGCCGCCTTATTGTAGATACCTTTGAAATAAATATCCGTATAGTAGTCGTTCTGCAAAGCCTGCGCATTCTGCGCAGCCATGGCATCTGCCGGCTTGGAAGTCAGCGGGTAGATCGGTGCATAACCTAGAGCTGCACCCGCAAGACCGCCCGGGACCAGTTCATGGACCAGATTGCAGGCGATCGCATGCGCCAGATTCATATGGTGATTGATCTGGTAGCGCAGCTGATCGTTGTCCTGAAGATCTTCCGGGATATAGCACTTCTGCGTCCAGAACTGTACGATGATGGACTGTTCGTTGATCGTCGTCCAGTATTTGACATCGTTTTTGAATTCGTTGATGACATAGCGGGCATAGTATTCGAAGTCCTTCACGATCTGACGGTCCAGCCAGCCGCCGTACTTTTCTACCAGTGCCCATGGGCAGTCATAGTGATAGAGCGTGACGATCGGCTCGATCCCGTTTTCTTTCAGCTCGTGAATGAGATCCCGGTAATACTGAATGCCCTTTTCATTGACTTCGCCGACGCCGTCGGGAAAGACTCTCGACCAGGCGATGGAGAAACGGTAACAGGTAAAGCCCATCTCTTTCATCATGGCGACATCTTCCTTGTAGTGGTGATACTGATCGGATGCGACATCCGCCGTGGCGAAACCGTAGATCCGGTAATTGTCTTTGTTGATCACATCCTGCTGGGACGGTTTCTTGCCGTCTTCATAGGCAGCACCTTCCACCTGATAGGCGGAAGTCGCGGCACCCCAGAGGAAATCTTTCGGAAAAGCTTTATTCATTCGTTTCGTCCTTTCTGAAGACGATCTTCAGAACATCGATCAATTCCTTGGAGAATGTGAGTTCCGACTTGATCGTCATCAATGTATCCTGTGCATGAGTGAATAACAGAGAGTAATCATATCCCTGGCCGCTCATCTCATTCTGTATGACTTCCGTCTGCGCTTTGTGTGCTGTGACGATATCTTCTTCTGCCTGAGCCATCAGTTCTTCCGCTTTCGCAAATTCACCTTTTTTTGCGAAAGACAAGGCATCGCTTGCTTTCAGCCTGGCGTTGCCGGCGTTCAAAATGATCTGCATGGCAACTTGTATCAAAATATTTTCTTCTGACATATTTATGACCTCTCTGTTATTTGATTTATTCAGTTTCTTCAGCTAATTTTTCTTTTTCGTACTGTTTGAAGAACGGGAACCATACGGCCGTATAGATCGCCAGCAGGATGATCCACCAAAGGATAGCTCTGATATCCTGTGTGACCATCACGGAGCAGAACGGTGCCGGGATCTGGCCGACCTGGATCATGGTTGAAGGGATCTTTAAGAGACCTGTCGACATGAGGATCCAGACATAGACCGGACCGATGATGCCGTTGAGCCATGCCGGAAGCATCAGGGTCGGATTGAAGACGACCGGTGCACCGAACATGATCGGTTCGTTGATGTTGAAGATCGAAGGAGCCAGGAAGACACGGCCGAGCATCTTGACCTGTTTCGACTTCGAGAAGCACATCAGGATATTGAGACCCAGCGTTGCACAGACACCGCCCATCGTAATGAAGGCCAAAGTGAAGAACGCTTCGGACGTGACAATGTTGGTCGCAGGAAGACCTGCAGCTGCATTGGCGATGTTTTCTTCAATGGCGATCATGAAGATCGGGTTGGTGATGGCACCCCAGAACCAGGTGGATACGCCCAAGGTATAGAAGAACGCATGAAGCAGGGAGATGATGATGAAACCCGGGAGCGTCTGGCCGATCTTGACGACAGGCATGAAGATACCGATGATCAGATCGTAGACGTTGATCTTCAGAATCTGCGTAAGGATCATGGAGATACCGAAGACGATGAGGTTCGGTAAGATGGTGTTGATCCAGGAAACGACGAAGTCGGGAACGCTGGAATCTTTTAAGAAATTCATCTTGCCCCAGAGATGGAAGACGGCGGAAACGAAGACACCGACCAGGATACCGACGATCATGCCGGAAGGACCCAGATTGCCCATGAAGGCAGACAGGGAATCCGCGCTCTCGCCGAACGGCATCGCGACCATCAGCAAGACACCTACGGAAGTCAGACCGGCGTTGATCAGGTATTCCGGATGTCCGAGTTTTTCCATGCACTGATTGCCGACAACGAAGGCGACGATCAGGTTGATGATACCGAACGAGTAATTGGAGATCGCTCCGAGATCCGGAAGCGAAGGAATGAAGGAACGGAAGACACCATAGAAGAAGATGACGGAACCGGTGAGGATATAAGGAATGATCTTCTGCATCGATGCGGAAACTGCAGCGATCCATGGCTTTGCGAATAATTTTTTAGCGGCCGGAGCGAAGCTTTCACTCAGCCAATTCATGAATTTGTTCATATATATTTTCCTTTCTTTTTTGTTTACAATAGTGGTGGAATCTTATTTGAGCGTAGGATTTCCGGACCGGGCTTCGTCCCGGTTTTTTTAACGGTCTTTGACCAAACTGTTTGCCAGATCGATGATACCGGCGCCATCCAGAGATGCATACATCTTTTCCGGGATGATGTCGACAACAACGTTGTAAGCTGCGGCTTTGTTTTTGAAGTTTTCCAGTTCCCCCGCATAGTGGGGACCCAGCAGCAGGACGTCGATCGAATTCATATACTCGTTGACTTCCGCGTGGCTTCTGGCTTCAACGGAAACATCCAGTTTGTTTTTCTTGGCATATTTTCTTGCGTTTGATGCCAGGAAACCCGAACTCATACCTGCTCCGCAGCATAACATGACTTTCAGTGTTGCCATCTTGTTTCTCCTTTCGTTTGTTTTACACCTTCATTATTCATTTTCTTTTCCTCATTCACAATTTGATTTTTTCCCGGAACGGGGAAGAAGACTGTGATGGCGATTTGCCCCCAAAGGGGAAAAGATCGGATGCTTTTGTTTCCCTGTTTTATTTATAATTGGATTGGAATATGATACGCAAAAAAGAAAAAGAACTGATCCGCATCCTGCTTGCTTCCCACAACGGAATGTCCGGTGCGTCGATCGGTGAAAAGATGCAGATCACTGCCAGATCCGTTAAAAACTATGTCCGGCAGATCAACGACACCTATAAGCAGAAAGTCGTCCTTTCTTCTCGCGAAGGCTATTTTCTCAATCCCCAGATGATCCCGCTTCTGTCTTCCGATCAGAACGAAGAAGAAGTACCGGAGACCTCGGAAGAGCGTATCGCCTATATCGTCAAACAGATCATCTCATCACCCAATACCGAACTCGATCTGTTTGATCTGGCCGATGAGTTATACATCTCTTATTCCACGCTGCGCTCTTTGATCGCCCGCATGAACAAGATCTATGCATCCTACAATGTCCGATTCGCTTCATCGAACGACAAGCTGATGATCCAAGGCAAAGAGAGCGACAAACGGAAATTCTTCACCTTCATCATCAATGAGAACGCCTCCTCTACCATCGTTTCCAAAGAGACGCTGGAGGCCTACTTCTCCAATATCGACATCAATGTCCTGACTTCGATCATCACATCGACCTTCAAGGAATACGGTTATTATCTCAATGACTTCGCCGCCCTCAATCTCCTGCTTCATCTGGCGATCATCATCGACCGTTCCCTTTCCGGAAGCGATCTGAATCAGGGAAACCGCGATCTTGAGATCACAGACGAACACGAAAAACAATTCATCGAAGTGCTCTTCGCCAAACTGGAAGAGACCTTCGGATTCTCCTTAAACCCTTACGAACAATACGAGATCTACATGTTGTTCAAAGCCAACGCCAACTATACGCTGGTTACCCTGGAAGACGACCTCAAGGGCGTCGTCGGATCCGACATCATCAAACTGACCAATCATTATGTAAAACAGATCAACGAACTGTACCTGATCGATCTTTCTTCCGATTCGTTCAAGACTGCCTTTGCCCTGCATCTGAAGAATCTGATCTTCCGGGCATCTTTAGGCAAATCGACAGTCAATCCGATGCTTGCCAGCATCAAGATCGGCTCTCCGTTGGTCTTTGATATGGCGATCTATGTTGCCATGGACCTGATGGAACGCTATGCCTTGACCATCAACGAAGAAGAAACGGCATTCTTAGCCATCCATATCGGATCGGAGATCGAGCGCCAGTCCATCAACCGCGGTAAACTGCCCTGTATCCTGCTTTGTCCGGACTATCTCGACATCCGCAGCCGCATCCTCAACGAACTGCTCATACAGTTCGGCAACCAGATCGACATCATCCATACCGTCTCTTCGCAAGACGATCTTTCAAAACTTAATGCAAAAGAAAACGTTTCCCTGCTGTTTACGACCATCCCGCTGACCCTCAATCCGGGATGCAAAGTCATCGAACTCTCACCTTTGAACATCCGAAGGCAGTACGAATCCATACAGGATGTCATCGATGAACTTTCCCAGGTGAAAAGAAACGAAGAGCTCAAGAGATCCTTCCACAGTTATTTTGAAAAAGATCTCTTCATCTATGAAGAAAACGAAGAAAACAAAGATCCCGTCCTGAAAACATTATGCAGGAAGATGCGGGAAAAGAATTACGTCCCTGATGACTTTGAAGAACACGTCTACGAGCGTGAACATGCTGCCAGTACCGCCTTCGGCAACATCGCCATCCCGCATTCCGTCAACATGGACGCGATCAAGACCAGTGTTGCCGTCGCCGTCTGCAGTAAAGGCTGCGAGTGGAATGGCAATAGTGTCGATCTCGTCTTCCTGATCGCCATCAACCGCTCCGACCGCCAGAAGTTCCGCGAGCTGTACGAATCCCTGATCTCCTTATTCTCGGAAGGCGCCGATCCGCAGAAACTAAAAGACTGTTCCACGTTTGAGAAATTCACAGAAATGATCTTCTCGCTCATTTAAAAACGATGTCGTAACATCGTTTTTTTATCGGTAAACTCTCTGCACCAGCAGCATATACAGGATCGTGGCCGATACGATCGTCAGCGACGAGGAATGACGCCACTTCTGAAGCAGGATAGCATAGGTGCCTGCCAGGATCTCCGGCATGCAGCTATAGAGAGAAGAGGAGTCGGTATCGCGGAAACAGAACACCACCAGCATCGCCATCGTGCAGTACGGAAGCACGCTTCCCAGATACAGGATGAACGGCGGCGTCTTTTTGGAAAACAGGAGAAACGGCGCGAAACGGATCGCGATGGTAGTCGCTGCCATGATGGCGATCAGGATATAGCTATTCATGGAGGACACCCCGTATCTTTCTGAGCAGGAACAGCATCGTGATGATCAGGACCATGCACGGCAAAAGGAATCCGTCTCTGCCGAAATACCAGAGACAGGCGATCGAGATCGCAAACGACAGGATGACCGGAAGATGATCCTTATTCTTCTCCCACTGATCGATGACGATGACCAGGAACAAGACAGTCATCGAAAATTCGATCCCGGTGAAATCGATCGGCAGGATATTGCCTAAAACACTTCCCAGGACACAGCCCGCGATCCAGTACAGATGATCGAAGAGGGAAAGAAAGAAATAAAAGTCTTCCCTGTTAAGACCTTTCATGTTCTTGCTGCAGACGATGGAAAACGTCTCATCGGTCAGAGCGAAGATGTCATAGATCTTGTGTTTCTTCAAAACTTTATAACGGCTCAGCATCCCGATGCCGTAGAACAGATGACGGATATTGACCATCAGCGTCATCAGAAAGACATTGAGATAGCTTGCCGGCAGCGCAAGCAATTCCACGCCGACATATTGCATCGAACCGGCATAGATGAAGACCGCCATCAGAAAACTGTGCAAAAGAGAAAAGCCCCTGCTTTTCATGAGCACGCCGAAACCGATGCCTAAGACGATATAGCCGGGCATGATCATCAGTGAATCTTTCAATGCTTCCCTGAATGACTTTTTCATTTAATCAATATTATAAAGTTTATTTGTAAAAATATAGTAACATTGCCTTTCTTCCATTGATTTTAAGTCTGATCCATATTATATTTTTATTGTTACGCTATGAATGATTATCAGATTTTTACAGATGCGACAGCGGATCTGACGCTAGAACTGATCGAAGGCCTCCCCGAGGCAAAAGTCCTGCAGATGGAGATCCTTTTGGACGGAAAGTCTTATTCCTACGGTCCGCAAGGAAACATCGATCACGATCTCTTCTACTCCCTGCTGTCTCCGAGCATCGACGTCAAGACTTCTTCCATCAATCCGGAAGAGTATCTGAACGCTTTCGAAGATGTCCTGAAACAAGGGAAAGATGTCCTGTATATGTGCTTCACTTCCGGTCTTTCCGGTACCTACAACACCGCAGCCTTCATCTGCCGCGATCTCAAGGAAAGATATCCCGACCGCAAGATCTACTGCGTGGATTCTCTGTGTGCCTCGATCGGCGAAGCCTTCTTCGTCTATCAAGCGCTCAAGAGACAGAAAGAAGGTTACAGCATCGATGAACTCTACGAATGGTGCAGCTACAACCGCCGCCGTGTCGCCCACTGGTTCACACTGGATGACTTCGACTATCTGATCAAAGGCGGCAGGATCTCACCGGCAGCGGCAGCCATCGGGGCGGCCTTGCAGATCAAACCGTTACTGTCCGTCGACGAGGACGGAAAACTTTATGTCCCTGCCAAGACGCGGGGCAGAAAGTCTTCGATCGCCACGCTTCTGAAGAAGGTCGATACCGACTGGAAGAAAGATGTCGATACCAAGGTCATCGTCGGCCACGGCAACTGTCCGGAAGAAGCGCAGGAGATGAAAGAGAAGATCCTCGCCCGTCATCCGGAAGCCGATGTCAGTGTCATGACCATCGGTCCGGTCATCGGTTCCCATACCGGTCCGAGCATCCTGGCTGTCGTATTCTATCAGTAAGATCCGCAAAGGATCTTTTTTCGTACCTTCCGACGGTCCTTCTTCCATGTACAATGAAAGAAAGAAAAAGGAGAAAACTATGAAAACGATCGGATTCATCGGAACGGGATATATGGGCGGTGCCCTGGCGACTGCCGCCGCCAAAAGCGGACCGGAAACAAAGATCCTCTTAGCCAACCGCAGTGTCAAAAAAGCACAGGACCTGCAGGAAAAGATCGGCGGCGAAGTCAGCGACAACAAGACGATCGCCAAGACGGCCGATTATATCTTCTTAGGCGTCAAGCCCCAGATCCTGCCGGAGATGTACGAAGGCATCAAAGACATCCTGAAAGAAAGAACGAATGACTATATCATCGTCTCGATGGTCGCCGGCAAGGATATCAAAACGCTCAAAGAGATGTTCTTCGATCATCCGGTCATCCGCATCATGCCCAACATGCCGGTCAGTGTCGGCAGCGGGCTTTCCCTCTATGCCTTCAGCGACGACGTGAAGGAAGAAGACCGCACCTTCTTCCTGAAACTCATGGCGGCTTCCGGTACCTTGCTGGAAAGCGAAGAAAAATACATGCCGGCCATCGGCGGTGTCACCGGCTGCGGTCCTGCTTTTGCGGCGATGTTCATCGAAGCCCTGGGCGACGGTGCCGTGCAATGCGGTGTCTCCAGAAAAGACGCCTATGTCTATGCGGCGGAAATGATGAAAGGAACGGCCGAACTCTATCTCAAGACCAAGGATCATCCGGGCGCCATCAAAGACTCCGTCTGTTCCCCGGCCGGTCTGACGATCGAAGGCGTCAGGACACTCGAGAAACTCGGTTTCCGTTCCGCCCTCATCGAAGCGCTGATCGCCACGTTTGAAAAACGCGTCTGAAAAAACTTATGTTTCCATCCGCTATAATGAAAGCGGAGAACGCTTATGAACAAAAAGATCGGAAAGATGTTCCTGCTGCTGTGCCTCTTCTTTCTTCTTGCCGCCTGCAAGAGCGAAACAGACGAAGAACCGGTCACTGCAGCCGAGGAAACGGAAACAGCAGAAACAACAAAGGAAACGCAGATGAAACTCAGGATCGAAGCCAACGGAAACGTGCTGTATGCGGACTTTTTTGAGAACTCTTCCGCGGAAGCGTTCCGAAAGAAACTGGAAGAAGGACCTTTGACTCTCGGATTGCAAGACTACGGGAATTTTGAAAAAGTCGGCGACCTGCCCTGGTCTTTACAGACCAACGACACGCAGATCACCACGGTCCCGGGTGATGTCATCCTCTATCAGGGAAGGATGATCACCATCTACTACAGTCAAAACAGCTGGAACTTCACCTATCTGGCTCGGATCCCTGATGCCACAAAAGAGAGTTTATTGGAAATACTGGGACAAGGCGATGTGACCGTCACCTTCTCTCTGGCAAAGGAGTAGATCATGAAAAACGTACTTGTCATCTCATCGAGCTTACGTAACGATTCCAACTCGGAAAAACTGGCCCGGCAGGCAGCCAAAGGTGCCAACGACGCCGGCAACAAGACGGAATTCATCACCTTAAAAGGCATGGATCTTCGTTTCTGCAAGGGCTGTCTGGCCTGCCAGAAGATGAAGTCCTGCGTCATCAAGGACGACATGGCTCCGATCATCGAAAAAGTCAGGAATGCCGACGTGCTCATCTTCGCTTCACCGGTCTACTACTACGGGATCACCGGTCAGCTCAAGACCTTCTTGGACCGCTGCAACCCTCTCTATGTCCTGGAACCTTCCTTTGAAGACGTCTATCTGATCACCACATCGGCGGAAGACGATGACGAAGTCTACGAGAGAGCAGTGGAGTGCCTGGAAGGCTGGATCGACTGCTTCCCGCAGAGCCGTTTCGCCGGTATCCTGTCGGGCGGGGGCATCGACATCCGCAAGATCGAAGACGATCCCGACAAAAAAGACCTGCTGAAGCAGGCTTACGAATTGGGCAAGACAGTATAAAAAAGTTCACCGCAATGCGGTGAACTTTTCATTCGATCATCTTAACTCAATGAATCGATGATGGCTTCGATGGAAGCTTCTATACCTTTGACGACATCATCTTTGGAAAGAGACGGAGTCTCTTTTTTGTTGACGACCTGTTCATGTAAGAACGGTACGTGCATGAATCCGCCGATCGTGTTCGGGAATTCTTTTTCGATGTAATAGCGTACGCCGTACATCAGATGGTTGCAGACATAGGTACCGGCCGTATTGGAGATCGCAGCCGGGATATTGGCAGCTTTCATGTATCCGACCATCTTCTTGATCGGTAACGTCGAGAAGTATGCAGGAGCGCCGTCAGCGAAGACCGGCTGATCGACAGGCTGGTTGCCTTCGTTATCAGGGATCCTGCCGTCGTCGCAGTTGATCGCAACTCTTTCAGGCGTGATCTCATATCTGCCGCCGGCCTGACCGATGCAGAGCACGACGTCCGGATTTTCCTTCTTCATAGCCTCGTGTACCGTTTCGATCGCCTTGCCGAATACGACAGGCACATAACATTTGACGATCTGTGCACCTTTGATCTCTTTCTTGACCAGTTTCACCGCTTCCTTTGCCGGATTGATCGTTTCACCGCCGAAAGGTTCAAAGCCTGTAAGTAAGATCTTCATACTTCCTCCTTAATTCGATCAGAATGCGAAGACGTAAAGTAAGACGACATGGATCAGCAGCATGCAGATCGCAAACGGGATCTGGGACTTGATGACCGAGTATTTGTTCTTGGTCTCAAGCAAAGCTGCAGGAACGATGTTGAAGTTGGCAGCCATCGGAGTGCACAGCGTGCCGCAATATGCAGCTGTCAGACCTAAAGCACCGACAACGACCGGATCCGCACCCTTGGAGATCAGGAACGGGATACCGACACCGACCATGATGACTGAGAAAGCGGCGAAGCCGTTGCCCATGATCATCGTGAATAAAGCCATGCCTAAGCAGTAGATGAAGCAGGCGATCAGGATGTTGTTCTCAGGAACGACCATCGAAACATAGTGAGAGATCGCATCGCCGACACCGGCAGCTGTGAACAGAGCACCTAAGGCAGACAGCAGCTGCGGTAAGATACCTGTCGTGGAAACGTTATCCATCAGTCTTGCGCCGTCGATCGCCGCATACTTCGGATCACACTTCGTCAATAAGATCGCAGCACATAAGGCAACGATACCGGAGAGACCGATCGCGTTGTTGGCGGTCAGCCAGCTCATAGCCGGGACCTTGGAACCTAATGTCGCACCGACGACTGCAACCAAAGCGATGCAGGCAGCCGGGATGAAGATCTTGTAACCGAACTTGTCGGCATTGGCTCTGACGGCCTTTGGATCAGGTACATCGTTCTTGGACTGTACGACACCGCCGATGGCAGTCAGACAGGCCATGATGACGATCGCCGCACCGACTAACCATTTCGGTACCCACGGACCGCAGATGAACGTGAAGGCAAGTAAGAACCAGAAAGCAGCTGTAGTAACTTTCTTGGAGCAGCCGTCATCCTTTAAAGCTTTGACACCGACGAGGATGAAGACTAAACCGATAATGCAATAGAAGAATTCACCTAAGATCTGAGCGAATGTCATTATTTCTTACCTCCTTTGCTTGCAGCATCAAGCTGTTTGTCGAGCCAGAGGTTCCTGACCGTGCCCAGCACGATGGAAACGACAGCGACCGGGATGGACCAGCGCGCGATCTGCAGTGCGTCGACTTCGTAGCCTAAACCGACCAGAGTCGAAACGATCAGAAGTGTGCCTGAAGATCCCATGAAGCAGTTCTGCGCAAAGAAGTTACCATAGTTCTCTGCACCTGCGGAACCGCCGCGGATGATATCCTGCATCTCTTCGTTGATCTCGCCGTATTTGGCAACAGCAGCACCTTCTGCCATCGGAACGACGACAGGACGGACGAACTGCGGATGGCCGCCGAGACGGATAGAGAATGCGGAAGCCAGAGTTCTGATGAGCTCATAAACGATGATGACTCTGCCGGCAGTTGCGGATTTGATCGAACGGATGAAGTCGATGGCTTTTTCCTTCAGACCATATCTTTCGCAGATACCGATGGCAGGTAACGTCAAAACGAACAATGTAGCGGTTCTCTGAGATACAAATGAATTACCTAATGTTGTAAGGATATCCATGATGCTCATACCGCCCACCAGTCCGGTGACGATTCCGGCGAGGACTACGGTTGCGATCGTGTCAAACTTCAAAATGAGGCCGAGCACAACGATAGCTACGCCAATTAATCTGATAAGCATAATTGTTTTTCCCCCTTAGTACTTTTAATTATACTCAAATAAAAAATGCTTGCAAATTTTACACAAGCATTGAAAATTATTTCACTATTCTTTCACATTCTTCGGGTCGACGATGAAACACGCATCCAGGACCCGGTCCATGATCTTCTGCGTCTCCTTCTCGTCTTTTCCCGTCAGTTCCATCAGTTCCTTCAGTGACCAGACGTGCTTCTTCATCAGCTTGGCCGGATAGACCCGCAGCTCATCGAGCATCTCCTTGAGCCAGTACGACAGCATGATCAGCGGTATACAGACAAGTACCCGCCATAAAACGAAGTCGATCTTGAACTTGCCGTCATGGATGAAAATCAGCCAGATCACCGCCAGCATCATCGCACTCAGCAGTGCCGAATAGAACAGGATATCGAAGCGCGGCGACTTGAACTGCAGCAGTTTGATCGGCTTGGAATAATCGAATTTCACTAAAGTCCGTTTCGTTTTCATAATATTTGAATCTATTGTATCATTTACTCGAAGAGGATAGAAAAGCATATGATCAATATCGACAAAGGCGTCTCCATCATCCTGCATGACTGGCTCAACGTTCACAAGGACGAGATGATCCATTTCATCACCGATGAGACCCATTTACGGGAAGCGGAAGCCATCGAACGCTGGGCTTACGGGGCAGATGCTGCCTTAAAAACGACGATCTTGAATTCCCAGCTCGTCCAAAAAGGCGACGTCATCGAAGCCATGACCGACATCTTCTGCAAGGAAGACGTCATCATCGGTGCTACCGACTTCTCCTTCATCACCACCAATGCCATCAAGACCGCCGTAAAGAAAGGCGCGCGCTTCCTGTCACTGCCCCTTTCCTGTTCCGACGGATCTTCCTTGCTGGAAAACGACTTTATTCAGATGGACCCGTCCGTCACCTACCGCGATGCCCGAAAGATCATCGCTGCCATGAAAGAAAAAAAGACCGTCCACATCACGACGAAGAAAGGCACCGACTTATACTTCGACATCGAAGGAAGGAATCCCGGCTACTTCAACGGCAAAGCTGCCCGGAAAGGCCTGATCGGTTCCTCATCCTTCGAAGTCTTCGTCGCACCCAACGAAGACAAGACCCATGGCGTCTTATACCTGGATGCCTCCTTCGGCTACATCGGCCTGGTGGAGAACACCGTAAAGATCGTCTTCGAAAAAGGCAAACTCGTCTCCGCCGAATCCAAAGGCAACGATGCAGCCAAACTGCTCAACTACATCGCCTCCTTCAACTCGGAAAACATGTATAAGCCGGGTGAACTGGGCATCGGCCTCAACCGCATCTCCAGGACAAGAGGCATCTCCTACATCGAAGACGAGTCTGCCTTCCATACCTTCCATATCGGCATGGGCAGAAACAAAGGCCTTGGCGGCAAACAGGAAGCGGCCGGCCACTTCGACATCGTCACCAACGATCCGACCATCACGGCCGGCAATGAGATCATCATGAAAGACGGACAGATCGTACTGTAAAAGAAAGGAAAGACCATGATCTTCAAAACTGTCAAATTCAGGAACAACGGTTTCTCTACACAGCCTTTCGCCTTCGGCGGCGAAGAAGGACCGGACAAGTTCGACAAGAACATCCGCTACCGTTCCGGACTTCAGAACTACGTCATCGAAACGGAAAACGACCTCATCCTGGTCGATACGGGACTGCCGGTCGGCACACCGGAAGAAGTCGTGACCGATCAGACGCTGATCTACACCGGTCAGGACATCACTGACTACATCAGTGCCTTCCGTGGCCTGGGCTATAAGGAGGAACAAGTCACCAAGATCCTGCTCACTCACAAGCACGCCGACCACAGCGGCTGCCTGAAATGTTTCCCGAACGCGAAGATCTACATCAACAAAAACGAGCTCTCGGCTGCGGAACTGCAAGGCCTTGACAACATCGTTCCCGTGGAATTCAAAGACGGCGCCTATCACAACTTCCCGGAATCGGAGAAGATCACGGACGGCGTCTATATGATCAGAGCCGAAGGCCACACCAACGGCAACTCCATCATCATCGCCGAAGAAGACGGACTCTATTACATGTTCCATGGCGACATCACCTATACCGATGAAGCCCTCTATGCCAACAAATTATCCGTCGTTTTTGAAAACGTCGCCGCTGCCAGAGAAACGATGGATCGTATCCGGGACTTCATCTCTCACAACCCGACGGTCTATATCTCCACGCACACCCCGCTGGGCTATGAAAATCTCGAAGGAAAGAAAGTCATCGACCTCAACGATCCGCCGGAAACTGTCCCGGTCGGCGAAGTCATCTATAAGACCAAGTCCGGCAAATACGTCTGCTCGATCTGCGGCTATGTCTACGATCCTGCCGAACACGACGCCGTTGCCTTCGAAGATCTGCCGGAAGACTACAAATGTCCGAGATGCAGACAGCCGAAAGAGAAATTCAATCCGGCATAAGTCCTATCCGTATACGATAAAGCCCGTCCTGACGACGGGCTTTTTGCATGTATCGTTCTTTTAATGTCCTCTTCAGTACAGTCCGGCAAACAGACTGGAAAGCAGGACCGTCATGATGCCGGCAACAACGATCGACAAGGAAGAGATCGCCCCTTCCACCTCGCCGATCTCGATCGCCTTGGACGTGCCGATCGCGTGGCTCGAGGTTCCGATGGCTGCCCCCTTGGCGATCGGATCGCTGACCCTGAAAAGCTTCAGTATCCCTTCGCAGATGATGTTGCCCAAAACACCGGTCACGATGATCGCCGCCACCGTGATCGAGACATAACCGCCCAGTTCTTCACTGACGGAAAGGCCGATGGCCGTGGTGATCGATTTCGGCAAGAAGGTCACGAATTCGCTCTTGCTCAGACCGAAGAGCTTGGACATCGCAAAGATCGAAGCGATGCTGGTCAGAACGCCGGAAAAGATGCCGATCAGGATGGCTGCCGCGTTCTCCTTGAGCTTGTCGAACTGTTCATACAAAGGAACGGCCAGACAGACCGTCGCCGGCGTCAGAAGGAAACTCAGATACTTTGCCGAAGAGTTATAGACTTCATAGTCCACATTCATCAGCAGGACGCCTGCCACCGTGATGATGATCGCCACCAGCAGCGGATTCAGAAAAGCGTAGCCGAACTTCTTTTTGATCCAAACGGCAATGATGTAGGCGATCAGCGACAGTAAGATCCCGAAATAGGAAGACACACTTAAGAATGCATTCATCTCTTATGTCCTCCTTTGATCAGAGCCTGGGTCACCAGACCGCTGACGCCCATGACGATGACCGTGGAAAGGACCGTGATCGCCAGATACGCCAAAAGATTGGCCTTGAGCACATCGTAGACATCGATCAGCCCGACCGCTGCCGGAATGAACATCGCCGGCATGATCTCGATCAGGAAAGAAGAAGTCTCCTTGAGATCACTCACCTTCAAAGCCTTGAACTGCAGCAGCAGAAAAAGGATCACGATGCCGTAGATGCTGGCGGGCACCGGTAAAGGAAGGACATGATGCAGGAGCTCACCGGCAAAACAGATAGCCAGGATGAGCGTGAATTGTTTCAGATATTTCATAAACTACTTGTCCTTTGAAAACACGTAACGGATGTCATTGAAATAGATCCCGTCGATGATCTTGTCTTTGAAGGAACCGGTAAACTCATCTCCGGAAGAATCCTCGAAAAAGAACTTCCCGTTCTCCAGCTTCCAGCGGATCTCATACCTGGTGTCGTGCAGGATGAAATAACCCTTGCCGCCCTCTTCGATGTGCAGTTCCTCGTCTTCGATCTCGTATTCACCGGAAGCATCACTGATGCTCAAAGGACGGTAGACGCCCAGAAGATCGGCCTGCGCATTGGAAGTACACGCACTCAAAACAAGCATCATCGCAATGATGAACATCAACATGGACCTTTTCCATACGACAGATCTCATTTCTTCTTCATTATAACAGGGACTTTCCCCTCCCTAAGTGTTAAGATGTGATTGAGAGAGGTATATCCATGACACAGGAAGAATTGATCAGAAAATACGAAGAGATCGCCGATCAGAAGACGATCTGTTATTTCAGACCTTACCGCCATTTCCTTGCCGCAAAAAAGTTCTATTCACAGCTGCAGGACGGCATCGCCGATGAAAACACCTTCTTCACCGAAACGATGGTCACCTTCACCGAAACTGAGGATCCGGGAAGAGAACCCGACTTCACTTCCGGCAGCGGATCCCGCTACTGGTATTACAAAGACGGCGTCATCCGCGGCTCCGACCACTGGGGCAACGGCGTCGCCCTCTGTGACTGGGCGCTCAAGACCAAAGAAGGAAAGACGATCTACGGCTATGACTATGACTGCCCGATCCACTTGAAAGCACCGCGCTTCGGTTTTGCCAAATGGGAAGACTTCTTATTCAAAGCATCCCTGATCGAAGCCGACGGCCAAAAAGCCGTCACCTGCTTCAGCAACACGGTCGGCTACGGCAAGTTCAAAGTCGGCGATAAAGACTATCAAAGAGTCATCACGACGCAATATCTCGAAGACAGCGGCGAATAAGCTGCTGTCTTTTTTCATAAGAAAAGGCTGATCGCTCAGCCTCGTTTTTCATTCAAAGCGGATCTTCGACAAGATCCCGATGACGGTATCCTCGTACAATGACTTGTCTCTGGTATAAATGAGCCCGTAGACATCGTAGAAATTCCCGTCATCCTGCATCAAAGAATAATAATGCGTGAATTCCGTACCGGCTTCGGAAGTGAAATCCGCAGTGTAGTATTCAAAACCGTTGTCCAGTTTCCTGACCTCTTTGTCCGCATAGACAAGATCTCTCATCGCCTCCTCGCTGTAGCCCGTATCCGCTTTTGCGATCGAATTGGTATAGATCATGATCTTTCCGTCTTCGCTCATGACACCGAAATCGAAATCCCCGGCCGTTTCCGCAAAAGCCTGCCGTCCCGGTGTGGAAACGGTCATATTCAGATAACGGAACGTGTCATCCGGCAAGACCGGCATCTGCACTACGACTTGCGGATCGAGGGCGATCTTGAAGAAGATCTCATCCATCTCGGCGAGAGCCTCTTCGCTTACACTCTCTTTCGGCGGGATGCGGTAGATCACATAACGGTAGTAGGAACTGTCGAGGATGCGGACCAGACCGCCGTTGACTTCTCCGTACAAGATGCCGTCTTCCGTCTCCCTGACAGCGGAACCGACCGATCCCTTCAGAAGATCATCGGCATCCGGCGTCTGGGCATCGAGGACTTCCCGGGAGAACGAGATCTCCGTTCCTTTTTCCTTGCTGAGAAAGGAATAATATGTGTCTCCGTCCGGGATCCCTTCGTAGTCGCTTCCTTCCGGATACGTGATCTTCACGTTATCGAAAAGCGTCGAAGTGTACTGCACTTCTTTCTTGTCGTTTCCCGAGGAACAGCCAAACAGGGATACTGCCAGCAGGCAGATCAGGGTCAAGAGGATCTTTTTTTTCATTTTTATTCCTTCCGATCTGTGACCGGTCTCACCGGTCTTCTTCTTTTCTGATCCAGGCCATCAGGAGCCTTACGATCTTTTCTTCCTGAACATCATTCAATTCCTGATACAGAGGGACTTTATACCATTTGTTCAGACAGCCTCTGCAGCAGCAGGCCGTCGCATGCATCGCCTTGAAGACAGGATGGCCTTTCATCGGCGTCTGCTTTCCGTCATTGACCGGATCGGCAGCGGAAAGCTTCTTTTTCACAAGATCCCGGGCATGCGCCTCAATGACGTCATAGCCCTTTTCCTTCAGATACTCTCTTTCCTTCTTCGTCAGAGAGAATGAAGAGCGGAACTTTGAATGGCCGAGTTTATCCAGTGCCTCTTCGATGTTTTGCATAAGTTATGCTTTGTATTTTCCGATCAGATACCTGAGCTCCGCACCTTTGGAGATGTTGCCCTCGACTTTCAGCTGACCGTTGACGAAGAGACGGTCGGCGGAAACGACACCGGTCGCCATATTGTAAAGATTGTCGAAGTTGGTCGCCAGATAGACATCGGCGCCTTCGTAACTGTACGGCGCCATCTCCATGCCGGCCTTGGTGAACCTGACATAGTAGGTGCCTTCCCCCGGTCCTTCGATGCGGATCTGGGCAGCGATCGAATAATCGTCCGCCTGTTTTGCCAGATATTCGCTGCGGCTCTCTTCCAGATCTTCATAGATGACCTTGAGGACGTCATAGGCATCCGGGAAGGTGACGTTCGGGTCGTAGCCGTTGCCGCAGATGTCCGAATACATCTTGAGATACGTCTGTGCCGATTTGTCCCAGGAGAAGTCCTTGCGCATGCAGCGGTCTTTGATGATCTCAAAGACATCGTGTTCGGCGAAGAAGACCTTGATCGCCTGGTCGATCGCCAGCATCAGTGCTTTGGCGGAATATTGCGAGAAGCTGAATCCGTCGCCGATGCCGTCAAAGTCCGAATAAGAACGGACCGTGTCCTTGAGGCCGCCGGTCTCATGAACGATCGGCACTGTACCGTAGCGCATCGCCATCATCTGCGACAGACCGCACGGTTCAAAGGACGAAGGCATCAGATAGAAGTCGGCACCCGCAAAGACTTTGGCAGCCATCTCTTCCGTATAGGCATCCGAGAAACCGAACTGTCCCGGATATCTGTCGATGCACTCACGGAAGTAATCGGTATATTTCTTTTCGCCCTGACCGAAGATGATCAGCTGCACGCCCTTCTTCATCAGAGAATCCAGCAGTTCTTTGATCAGATCGACACCCTTCTGTTCGACCAGTCTGGCCACGACAGCAAATAACGGCCAATTCCTTTCCTTCTTGATGCCGAAGATCTCCTGTATGTAAGCCTTGCAGGCTTCCTTGCCGGACTTGTCGTCCGCCGAGAAATTGCACGGGATGCGCGGATCCCTGGCCGGATCATAGTGCATCGGGTCGATGCCGTTGAGGATGCCGTACATCTTGGATTCGACGATGTCGACAACACCTTCCAGGCCTTTGCCGAACTTGCGGGTATGCAGCTCCAGCGCATAGGTCGGTGACACGGTCGATACCGCATCCGCCATCAACATCGCACCTTTCATCAGGTTGACATCTTCTCTTCCCTCATAGACATAAGCCAGACCGCCTTCGTACCAGCCCGGATCCAGGGCAAAAGTGGTCGAAAGTTCGTTCCTGCCGAACTGTCCCTGGTAAGCGATGTTGTGGATCGTGAAGACGGTACGGACGTTCCGGTAGGTCGGACGCCTTGCCTGATCGTCTTTCAGATAGATGATCGATAAGGCACTCTCCCAGTCGTTGCAATGTAAGATGTCCGGGATGAAATCCAGCCGGTCCATCACATCGACGACCGCCTTGGAGAACCAAGCAAAGCGGTACTTGTCGTCATCGTAGCCGTAGAGCTTGTCCCGGTCAAACAGTGCCGGGTAGTCGATGAACCAGATCGGTACCCCGTTAAGCTCCCCTTTCAAAAGATCGCAGTCGACCGCCATGTTGCCCAAAGCGACCTTGAGATCCTTGACATGCTTCAGCTCGTCCGCAAAACGGTCTTTGACACACTTGTAATACGGCGTGATGATCTCCACTTCATTTCCTGCCGCTTTCAAAGCCGGCGGAAGCGAGAACGCCACGTCGGCCAGACCGCCGGATTTGGAATAAGGCGCACATTCACTGGTCACAAACAAAATTTTCATGTCTTCACCCCTTTGTCATTATTTCTATGGATCGGTTCTATATCAATCTTATTTTAACAGGAGAAGGCACCGATATTGAAAAAGACTGATCGCTCAGTCTTCGTTTTTTAACAGATCTTGTAATGTCCCGATCAGCAGGTCCGGATCGATCGGCTTGCATAAATGAACATCCATTCCCGCATTGAGACTTTCTTCGATATCCTCTTTAGAATTGTCCCCGCTCAAAGCGATGATCTTTACATCCTTGTCTGTACGTCCGCTCTGCCGTATCTTCTCTGTAACTCTCCTTCCGTCCAGCAAAGGCATATGCACGTCCAACAGCAGTGCATCAAATTCACCAGTCCTGCTTTGAAGAAAGATCTCAAGAGCCACGTTTCCGTTTTCCGCGCTCACCGTCTTTGCGCCATAGGACCGTAACAGATTCTCCAGGATCCGCGCATTGATCACCACATCTTCCGCGATCAGGATCTTTCTTCCCTTGAGGCTGCAGGAAAGATCTTCCTTATCCTGTATCTTTTCTTCTTTCCCTCTTCTCAAAGGGATCTCGATGATGACTCTTGTTCCCTTATTTTTCCTGCTGAAGACAGTGATCCTTCCCTTCAGCAGATCAATATAGCGTTTGGCGATATACAAGCCCAGTCCCGAAGAACCGATCCTCTCTTTCTCGGTCGCATAAGCTTCAAAGATCCGCGGAAGAAGATCCTCCGCGATCCCTTCCCCGCTGTCTTTGATCTCAAAATGAAGCAGGTCGCTTTCTTCTTCTCTTTTCATTGCCCTGGCAATGAAATGAACGCTTCCTTTCTTTGGCGTATACTTGACCGCATTGCTTAAGACATTGATCAGGATCTGCTTCAGCTTCAGGGCATCGCCTTCATAACAGGGATCCTTGAACTCTTCCCGGATAGTGAAACGGATCTTCTTCTCTTGCGCCAAAGGAAGGATCAGAAGCTTCAGATCGTCCGTCAGTTCCCGCAGATCGAAACGCTCTTCGTGAAGATCACATCTGCCTTCTTCGATCCTGCTGAGATCCAGTACGTTGTTGACCAGATCGAGCAGATGATAAGCGGAACGCTCGATCTGAACGACCTGCGTCCTTCGTTTCGAAGGAAGCGAGCTTTCTTTCTTCAGGTCTTTGGACAGCAGAAGGATGGTGTTGAGCGGTGTGCGCATCTCATGGTTCAGTTCCCGGACATCATGAAAAAGTCCGGATCTTTTCCTATCCTCATGATCCATAACGAGCTCTTTCTATAGTATGATCTCTTGCGTTCTTCTCCGCCTATATTATAGGAACTCGATCTTTTCTTGAACAGTTCCGCTGTTTGACCTAAAGAAAAGACAGATCGCTCTGTCTATTTCACATCCAGGATCCAGGTCATCTTCTTCAGGATGTCCTTGTCCGCGCCGAGATAATCCACGCGTTTGTCGGAACCGTATCGCTCGAAGCACTCGTTGACTTCGTTTTGTACCTTCTCCAGATCCCGATAATCGACGATCGCCGGATGCAGACGCAGCTTGGGATCGTTAGCCCGTTCGCCTTTGTATTTTTCGATGATCGATTCGATCATCGGTCCCTCCGCCTTCCGCCAGCCGTGGATCCTCTGATAGGCGTTCCAGCGTTCATGTTCCCAGGCTGCCGCTTCCTCCAGATGTTCCGACAGCCAGGCGTCGATGAAGTCCTTATCGGAGATCTGAGCATTTTTCTTGAATGAGAGGATATAAGACTTCTTGTAATCAAGAGCCAGTGCCTCCGCAAAAGAAGACTCCTGATTCTGGTATTCGTAGAAACCGCTGTTCTCCAGAACGCCCTCATCCGCCTTTTCCAGACCGAGATACGAAAGATGGACTTTCTCCGCTGCCTTCTCCAGATCCGGATTGACCAGGGCATCGTAACTGCACATTTTTTCCAGATCGCCGAAGAGCACGATCTCCTCTTCTCTGATGATCTTATGCAGACTCGGATCGCTCACACGGCACAAGATCTTCGGACACTTCAGCTGTGCGTTGAAGGAGCTTAAGACCCGGCGGATCTGTACGGCTGTCTTATAGGCAAGCTCATCGTCTTCATATAAGACGAAGATGCAGTCATAGTTCTTCTCTTTTTCAAATGCCGAAGCCTCGCTTCCGCAGGACCGTTCGATGAAGTCGACGGCATAACGTTCAAATTCCGGTACCTGTTTCATAAGATCGTCCCGGAAGTTTTCCGCATCGGGCGAGATCAGGGTGATCGAATAGTCTTCTTCGCTGACGCTCAGACACAAGAGGTCTTTTAACAGGGTGATGCCCAAAGCAGAATCGCAGAGGATCGCCGTGTGGTTCCCCTTCTTCTTGCAGAGGTCTTCCTTTGCCAGCGACAGGGCTTCCAGAGCCAGACTGCGGTCCTCATCGATATGACGCAGGTAGAGTTCCTCGGAATACTGTTCGTCCAGATTGAGGATCAGCTCTCTTTGCGAACTGTCCGCAAAGATGCGCACGATGATGTTCTCATCGTCATAGTTTTTCTTTTTGGGCAGTTCTTCGCAAAGCTTTGCCGTAGAGGTGATCCGCTTCTTGTCTTCCTCGTAGATCTCAAAGAATTCGTATTTCCTGTTTTTTCTCAATTTCAATTCGTCTTCAGCGATCTTCAGCATGATCCCATGGACACCGCGGACGCGGTTGGCCAGATCGAGTTCGGGCTCGTCGACATTGCAGAAGATGAACTTGCCGCCTTTTTTCTTGTTGAAGATGCTTTCGGCGATCGCGATGCTCTGCTCGTTCAATGTCGAAAAAACATAATACTTCTTCTGACCGAAGAACGACAAGGCATTCTTCACGTTGGCGGAAAACGTGATCAGAAACATCGAACCGGCGATGGGCCCGAAGATATAGAGATTGTATAAAAAGAAACGGTAGATCTTCAGCTGCGTCTCATTCAGTTCCAGTTCATAAGGGATATCGCCGTTGACGCTCAAAGCGATGCCCGAAACGCCCGCATGAAAAGCTTCGATGACCGCTATGAGCAAGTCGCTGCTTTTCAGATAATAAGGAAAGACCAGGATGGAGATCGCCAGGGAGATGGCGGCCGTCATGGTCAGAGATGCCTTCTGAATATCGGAGCGGTCTCTGTATGCCTTGATGATGCCTCCAACACACACCAGTAAAGCCGCAAACATGACAAGTGACATCGATGATCTCCTTTCCGAATCTGTTAGCTTCTTTGACTTCATTATACATGAAGCCCCTTTCTCTAAAGGATATGCCCTGCAAATTTATGAGACTTATCGCTTATAATGAACGTATAAGATACATATAAAGATCATTCACGGAGGACCTATGGCTGAAAAAGTATTTATCAGTTATTCCCACCAGGACCATGCCTGCGCGCACGGCATCGCCCGCTATCTGAAACGTCACGGCATCGATGTCTGGATCGACTCCAATAACCTCTCTTTAGGAGACAAGTGGGCCGCCGACATTGATACTGCTTTGAACGAAGCCGACGTCACGCTCGGTATCCTTTCCTCATCCTCGCTCCGCCGGGATGAGGTCCTGAGAGAACTGAGCATTTCCTTAAAACGGATGGAAGAAGAAGGAGTCGATCATTTCCGCCTCTTCTTCGTCGTCATCGGTCAGATCCACCCGTCCTGGTTCCGCAAAGACGAGACCGGTGAAGCGATCAAGAAACACCTGCTGCAGTACCAGTACATACAGCTCAGTGCCTATGGCGAAGTGACGATCGACGCGATGAAGAAGCTTTATTCCGCCATCAACAAAAAAGGCATCGAAGAAAGCCGATCCTATCCTGTCCATAACGACGAAGACAACAGCTTCATCAACCAGAACTCCCTGCCGGAAAAAGCCTTCGACAATGCGGGCAACAACATCTACTACAAAGTCTACCCGGCCGATCTGGCCCCGTCCACCGTCTATCCTTTTGCCCTGGACAACCAATGGCTGCCGGAGATCTTTTACGATGAGGAAGACATCTATTATAAAGAATTCGAGAAAGAAGGTTTTCATTCCCTGCAGGTCAGAGAATACCTGAAACAGTTCAAGAAACGCAACTTCTCTTTGTCCTTCTTCCACAACAAACAAGTCATCGTCAGACTCAATACGATCCTCTACGATCCTTATTTTTCCGAACTTCTTTTATCGGAAAGTGAGGATAAGGAAGCTTTCATCAAACTGCTGCAGAACGGATCTCTTTCCGTCTTGTTAAACAACGACCAGATGACCCCCTTCATCCACCAGAAGAGCCGGAGCTCCTCCACCCAGGAAGTCATCGACGCATGGAACGGCATCTGCGAGGAGACCTCCGTTTACTGCATAAGAGAAAACTGGTCCTCGCCGATCGATCTGCACGGACGTTATTTCCTGCGCTTCTGTTCCAACCTGGCGATGGATCACGACGCCAACGTCCTGCTGGCCAAAGCCATGGGCATCCCGCAGGAACGCATCAACTCCTTCCTGGTGACCCTGAAGACCATCTCGATGCAGTCCTTCTGCCAGACCCACATGAACGGCACCCAGGCCCAGGACAAGGTCGACGACTACAGCCGTTCCCTCTTCTACCGCAACTACATCGTCAAAGACCGCGATACCGGCGGTCTGGATCCGGTCCATTCCTGCCTCTTCGATCAGAACAAGCCGTTCAATCACGAACTGAAGAGACTCATTGACATCTTCTACAATTCGGTCTTCTCCAACACCCTGCAATGCGGCGGCCTGCTGCCGGACGATATCCGGCCGAAAAACTACTACCTGCATTCCTTATATCTTGATACCGGTGAAAAAGAAGTCTCGATCGAAGAACTGCAGTACGCCTTCTCCGAATTCTTCGACAACTGCGAGATCCTCGACGAGATCGAAACCATCGGTTCCCATCTCTATCTGGAAAACTGGGATCTTTCCAAGATCACCGATCTGCGAAACAAAGAGACCTGGTATGAATATGTCGAACTGCTTGAACTGATCAAACGCCGTTCCAATCTGTGGAAAGTCGACTTCAACGAGATCGAGCTCTTGCTGCAGAGGTTCTTGAAATGTTTCGAAGGAACACCGGACAAGATCGCTTCGCGAGACATCGCCTTCTCCTTCCGGGTCCTGGTCGGATCGAGGGTCTTAGACATCGTGAAGACGCCCAAGGTCGCCAAGGTCAAGGAATACGGCGGATCCTATGCCGATCCCGGTGCCATCCCGCTGAAGGTCCTGTTCACGATCGGTGACCTGAGCAGGGAAGAACGCAAAGACATGATCTTCTTGCCGGTCACCCTGTTCAGCGGACGCATCGACACCAGTGACGGCGACGGTTTCTTCAACAAACTCAAAGAATTCATCCTGAAGCAATGCGGCTTCGTCAGCATCGATCAATAACAAAACAAGCCGGGTCATTTCTGATCCGGCTTGTTTTCTTCTTCTGTTTCCAGTTTTCGTTTTTCGACGTAAGTGTCGAACTGCAGTTTGATCAGTGCCGCGACCGGTACCGCCACCAACATGCCCACGATCCCGCCGATCTGGCTGCCGGCGATCAGCGCCACGATGACTAAGACCGGATGGATCTCGACGTTATCGGACAGAAGGCGCGGATTGATGATGTTGCCGTCGATCGCCATGACGACCGCCAGGATGGCCACACCGATCAAAAGATGGCTCAATGATCCTTCCGAGATGCAGATGATGATCAAAGAGCCGAAACCGACGAACGGCCCGACATAAGGGATCAGATTGCCTATACCTGTCAAAAGACCGATGACCACCGCATAAGGGATCCCCGCGATCAGCAGGGAGACCGCGACCATGATCCCGATCAGCAGCGCATCGATCGACTGTCCGCGGATATAGCCGGAGAAGACCTTGTCGGCGTCTTTCGCAAACTCCGAAAGTTTCTCTCTTCTTTCTTCCGATACGAACAGTTCCAGCAGCATCTGCATGTATTTTTTGATCTTGGAATCCAGCAGGAAGTAGACCGCAAAAATATTGGCGAACAACAAGGTCGACAAAGCGGAAGAGACATCGTTGAAGACCTTCGATGCCGTCTTGCCGAAACTGCCGAGACTGATATTGAAGTCAGCCAGCTTGCTTTCAACGGTCTTCCAGAACTTGGAAAAATCCGTTTCCAGTGACTGCACGTAAGTCCACAGATAATTGAGATCAATCGAAGAAACGGACCTGGTCACCGTCAGGATCAGGATGCTCAGGATCAAAGCGACAGCGGCCGCGACGATCATGAACGTCACCGCCACACTGTAAGCCCGGCGCTTCTTCCGGCTCTTGACCTTGAAGAAGATCTTCTTCGAGATCCAGACGACCAGAGGATCCAGGATATACGCCAGTACGACACCCAGGATCAGCGGTGACAGGATCGCTTCCAGGAAGGAGAAAGCCGGACCAAGAGACGTGAAGATATTGAATATGAGGATACCTAAGGCAAAAGCGATCAGGACGCTGCCGATGCAGTAAACGGAGATCTTGATGTACTTCTTGTCATAAAGGTATTTGAACAGTTTTTCCATATATGACCATTGTATAACAAAAACGGTGAGCTTTCCGCTCACCGCCTTCATTCATCTTTGTTTATGATGCCGGACACGACATCGACGATGTCCTTTGCACCTTCCACGCCGTACTTGCGTTCATTGGCACCGGCCTCCTTGTCCGCCGCCGCCTTGATGGAATCCACATCATCCACCAGACCTGCCACGCTGGCCACCGTATCCAGACCCAGGATCGAAGCGATGTCGGCGATGACCGTCGCCGTCGAACTCACGGAAAGCTCTCCCTCTTCGACCGTCGCCTTGATGTCTCTGCCGTTGACGTAGACATCGATCAGAGTCGAGATGCCCGGGATACCCAAGGCATCCGCCACGGCACCGATATTGGTGAGAGCCTCATCCGACTTCAGATCCGGTTTCAGGACCGGCAGGACCAGTTTGACCAGGATCTCGTAGGCGCTCGCATCGAACTTCACATAATCGAGGATCGTCTTGTCTTCCTTGAAGGAATCGAGCTTCGCCTTGTTTTCCTTGTAGTATTCCTCGCCGGCAACGATGCCGATCTTCTGTTTCGGCAGCGTCTCATCTTTCAGCCTGATCAGTGCATCGAAGCTTTCGTCATCATGGACATCGACGATCAGCAGATCCGCTTCCGTTTCCGCCGCCGTCTCTTCCAGCTCTTCTTTCTCGCAGGTCGAGACTTCCAAAAACTTCTTCGACTTGAGCGTCTTCAATAAGCTCTCATCGCTTCCGCAGTACAGGACGCTCTTGTCTTCGAATTCCGGTTCGATCTTCTCCTTGAGCGCTTTCTCGCCTTTCCTTGCGAGCTTGGAGAACTTCCTCATATATAAGAAGATGCCGGCTGCCGCCAAAACGGCTGCTCCGCCGCCGCCCACGATGATCGGCGTGGGATCTTTGCGCGGTATGATCTGTTCGATGCGGTCGCCGCAGACCGAACAGAGCTTATACTCAAGACCGTCCGCAAAATACGTCGGCTCCTTCTCCACGGTCCACTCTTCCGGATACTTGTGACCGAGCTTCGTCAATGCATTGCTTATCGTCTCACCGCAGCGCTCGCAGACGCCTTCGAGCTTTCCGTCCTCCGTGCAGGTCGGCTCTTTTACTCTCTTGTATTCTTTGACGTCATGACCGAGAGCCGGATAGACCTCATTGGTCTCTTCCTTACAGCGCTTGCAGACACCCTTCTTGTAGCCGGCTTCCGTGCAGGTCGCTTCCTTTTCATCGTATTCGATGTCATGACCGAGAGCTTCGATCTTGCGGGTATACTTGTCGTTGCATCTGGTGCAGGTATATGTGCGCAGACCTTCCTCTGTGCAAGTCGCTTCCTTCGTCACTTTGTACCGATAATCGTGACCTAAAGCGGCAGGTTCACTGGTATAGGAATCGCCGCAACGGCTACATTCGTAAGATAGAAGTCCGCTGCTTGTACAAGTCGCAGCCGATACGACTGTTTCTCTGTAGTCATGACCGGGAGCCGGGATCTCCCCCTCTGTCATATATCCGCAGGAATTATTACATTGTACATAATAAAATCCCGGTGTCGTGCAATTCGTCGGCTGTATCGCTTCCACAACGATAAGTGTTCCGCCGCAACCCGCTGTCGGACAGGTCCCCATCTCTTGACCGGGAGCGATCGCGTGGATCTCGTGGACATGGACGTGGAAGATGTGTTCTTCTTCATCCTTTTCAAAGTAGACCGCATAAGAAAAACATGTGAAAGTGACAAGCAGGATAAAGAATCTGATCAAGGTCTTTTTCATACATCTTCCCCCTTATACAGAAACGACAAAAATCTTCCCGTCTTTTCGGACCGGGAGGATCGTTCATTGATCTGCCTCTTCTTTCTTTTATCTTCTCATATTTTGTGTGGATACGATGATGACAATTGTTACGGATTTGTAACAGGCTCACACAAAAAGCTCCGTCGGGAGCTTTCTTGTCTATACTTGGGAACTGTCCTTGTTTTTATCATCTGCCGGAAGGTCGAGTCTTTGGCGTTTCACGAGTTCGGCGAAGAACGGGCTTCTTTCGATCAGTTCCTCATAGGTGCCTTCATCGATGATCTTCCCGCCTTCCAGCAATAAGATCCTGTTGCAGTGACGGATCGTGGAAAGACGGTGAGCGATGACGATGCGGGTGCACTTGAGCTGATCGAGTGCCTCGGAGACCTGTTTCTGCGTCTTGTTGTCCAAAGCGGAAGTTGCCTCATCGAAGATCAGGATCCGCGGTCTCGGTGCGATCGCTCTTGCGATCATCAGGCGCTGCTTCTGACCGCCGGAGATGTCCCTGGCTCCTTCCGAGATCATCGTGAACATGCCCATCGGCATCGCCTTGATGTCTTCGGCGATCCCGGCCGTCTCCGCTGCCTTCCACGCTTCATCCATCGGCAGTCCGGGTGCACAGATGGCGATATTGGAATAGATGTCGCCGCTGAACAGATCGCCGTTCTGCGTGACGGTACCGATCTTCTTTCTGAGGGAGACCGGATCGATCTTGCGCAGATCTTTCTTGTCGTAATAGATCGCTCCTTTTTCCGGGGTCTCAAAGCCCAGCAGCAGGCGGATCAGCGTCGACTTGCCGCAGCCGGTCTTGCCGACGATCGCGACATAGTCGCCGGCCTTGATGTTGAGCGAGAGGTCGTCGATCACGTAGTCCTGACTGTCTTCATAACGGAAAGAGACGTGGCTCATCTCGATGTTGCCCGAAAGCGACTTGATCACTTCCTTGTCTTCCGCCGCTTCCGGCACTTCGTTCAGGATCGGCTTGGCCATCTCCAGGACCGGTGAGATCTGTGCGAAGCTCATCAGGAGCTGAGCCAGCGAAGAGAAGGTGCCCATGACCATCGCATAGGCGGAATTGAAGGCAAAATACGACGACGCATCCATGCCCGAAGTCACCGCAAGATGATACAGACGGATCGTTCCGAACAGGGAGACCGCCAATGTGATAACGTTCTTGAAGCGGATGAGGAACGGCGGATCGTAGGAATAGGCTGCCTGTTTGGCGTAGACATCTGCCCATTTGGCGAATGCCCGTTTCTCACTGCCCGATACCCGGATCTTCTGAATGCCGGAAAGAAGGGAGAAGGACATGCCGGATTCCTTGGCCGAAAGCTCCATGCGGCGCTTGCTGACGGAGACCTGCACGAGGCCGGTGATCACCGAGAGGCCGACCGTCAGAAAGACAATGAGCAGCGAAGGACCGACGAGCTTCGGCGCATATTTGAAGATCTGGCCGACGTACAGCAGGGACATCAAAGAAGCCACGCCGCCGGTAAAGACCGAACTCAGCAGCATATCGCAAAGCTGACTGATGCTCGAAGAACGTTTGAACAGTTCGCCGGACGAATACTTGCGGAAGAAGGAAGCCGGTAAAGACAGGATCCGCATCATGACGGCCGCCTGCACGCTGAGGGAAGCCTTCATGCTTAAGCGCGAATTGATCTGCGCATTCAGGATCGAGATCAACTTGGAAGAGACCCCCGCACAGATCATGAAAAACATGGCCGCATACAAAGCGGACAGATCACCGCTGCGCAAGACCGGTCCGGTCAGCAGATTGGTCAGACGCGTGATCAACATGCCCGAAAAGGTCACGGCCAGAGACATCAGACCGATATAGACCAGATCGTTGACCGCGATGCAGTCTTTCATATACAGAAGCAGATCGGCAACATTCAGTTTTTTCAGCGGCAAAAGCCGGTAGAAACAATAGGCGTCTTCTTCAAAACGGCCTTCGTTTCCTGCCTTGACTTTTTCTTTTCTTCCGCTCGCCGGATCGCTGAAAGCATAGCCGGAGAAAGCACCCGGAAGTAAAGCGACCGCTTTCTGCGTTTCCTTGTCCAGTGCCAGGATCGGACCGACGGAATCCTTATAGAAACCTTTCTTGAGACGGACGGAACGGTACATGATGCCGTGCGGTCTTAAGAAGGTGTCCAGCTGATCGACGATCTGTTTCATCTCTTCGTCGATCTCTGCCGGCTTGAGATGATAGAACTTCAAGATATCATCGATCGCTTCCTTGGTCGGATAACGCTGAGACTGGGATCTCTGGGAAAGGCGCGTGCCTAAAACGGACGACGCCAGTTTCATGAAGGAGTCTTCCAGGATCTCCTGATCCGACAGTTTGCGGGTCTTTATCTGTTCATCAAACCAGCCCATGAGACTCCTTTCTATTCACTCGAGATCAGTTCGGCATATAAGCCGTTCTTAGCGTATAGTTCATCGTGTGTGCCGCGTTCCGCCGCCACGCCGTGATCCAGGACGACGATCTCATCGCAGTCGCGGATCGTCGAAAGACGGTGGGCGATGACGATGCAGGTGATGCCGCGGTCTTTGATCGCCTTGACCACTTCGTATTCGGTCTTGGCATCCAGAGCCGATGTGGCTTCATCCAGGATGATGATCGTCGGATCCTGTGCCAGTGCCCGAGCGATCTCGATCCGCTGCCGCTGGCCGCCGGAAAAGTCCTTGCCGCCTTCGGCAAGTCTGCGGCGGTAGCCGCCTTCGCGCTTCATGATGTCTTCGTGGATCTGCGCATCGTTGGCTGCCAGGATCATTTCGAAATCTTCGATGGTCTCATCCCACAGCTTGATGTTTTCGGAAATGCTGTCTTCAAACAGGATGATGTCCTGATCGACGGCTGCCAGCGAACCGGTAAAGACGCTGCGGTCGATCTCATCGATGTGTTTCCCGTCAAAAAGGATCTCGCCGCTCCACGGTTTCTGCAGGCCGGAGATCAGCTTGGCCAATGTGGATTTTCCGCATCCGGAAGCGCCGACGAAAGCGACGCGCGAGCCCTGTTTGATGGTCATCGAAAAATCGCGGATCAAAGGTTCGGCCAGTCTCGAGTAACCGAACGTGACGTTCTTCAGCTCGATGTTGCCGGAAAGCTTCCGGTAGCTTTCCATTTCAATGACCCGCTTTTCCTTGACGTAAGGATCGTCGGGATAATTCATGACATCTTCGATCCTCTCCATGTCAGTGCGCATCTCCTGAATGGTCTGGGAAGCGTTGACCAGCGACATCGCCGGTGCCATGAAGGAACTTAAGACGCCCTGGAACATCATGATGGAACCCAGAGAGAATTCGCCGCGCATCGTATACAAAACGCCTAAAAACAAGACGGCATATTCCGCCAGCATCGACAGGATCGACGGGATCAGATTGAGATAAGCGTCCTGTTTGCCGTAAGAGACGCTCTGGCTGTTGACCGAAGCCTGATAGCCGGCCCACTTGCGGAAGTAGCCGCTCTCGGCACCGGAAGCCTTGATCGTTTCGATCATCGAGATGCCGTTGATCAAGGTGGAAGAAAGATTGCCCGCATCGCGCAGCTGTATGCGCATCAGATCGACGCGCTTCATCGAGATATAATTGGACGCCAGCAGGTTGACCAGCAGCGTCGCCACACCGATGGCTGTCAGAAGCAGCGATTTTTTGATCATGACACCCAGGTAGAATACCAGCATCACTCCGTTCAAGAGCAGCGGTGCCAATACATTGACCAAAGTCTGGGAGATGGTCTCGTTGGTGTCCTTCCTTCGTAAAAGGTCGCCGGTCATCCTCTGTGAGAAGAATTCCATCGGCTTCTTCAGAAGGCCCCACATATAAGAAGAAGATCCCACGACCGACATCTTGCCGTCGATCTTGAGGGAATATAAGGCCGAGATCAGACGCACCAGGATCTGCAGTACCGCCAAAAACGACATGATCGCGATGAACGGCAGCAGCCATTCCCTGTTCCTTCCCGAAAGCAGACGGTCGATGAAGATCTGCGACATCATCGGGTTGATGATCGAGAACAGATAAGAGATGATGCTGGTGGCCATGACGAAAATGACGGCCGCCTTGGAACCCTGCAGACGTTTCATCGCAAATGATAAGACGGACTTGCGCTTGCCTTCTCTCTGGAAAGCTTCCGACGGCTCCATCAGCAGTGCGACGCCGGTAAAAGCACGGTCGAACTCTTCCATTGAGATCTTGATGCGGCCTCTGGCCGGATCGTTGATCATCACCTTGTTGCCTTTGAAACCGTCACAGACGACGAAGTGATTGAAATCCCAGTGGACGATGCACGGGAAGCTCCCCTCGTTTTTCAGGCTTTCCGGTTCGAAGCGGTAACCGTTGGCGTTCAGGCCGTAGTTCCTGGCGGCCTTGAGCAGATTTTTCGCATTGGAACCGTCTCTGGAAACGCCACAGTCGACCCGCACCTGTTCCGGCGGCATCCACTTGTCATAGTAGGCCAGGATCATCGTCAGACAGGTCGCGCCGCATTCCAAAGCCTCCATCTGTATGAAGACGGGCACTTTGGCAAATCCTTTGTTGATCGGCCGTTTTATCTTCTCGCTCATGATCACCGGAACAGGAAACTGATCGGCCGGATCGATTCGACGATCACCTTCACTTCATAACTTCCTTCTTTTATATTATTGACAACGGCCTTGCCGACGGCACGGCCGTATTCATCGAATTCCGTTTTCGTAACTTTCACACTTTCGCCTTCGATCTCGATGAGATCGCCTTTGTCCAGAAGAGCAGCCCGCTCACCGGTCACATAGACCGTCACTTCATTGCCCTGCACCTGTGCCTTGGCGCCGGTCTCTGTCCGGATCTCGCCGACGCAAGCCCAGACGATCATCCCGGCCAGCAGTACGATGACCGCCGCCATGACCAGCCCGACCGAAGGCGAGGTCACCTTCAGATATTCGTTCAGCTCATCGGGAGAATTGAGCTCTTCGATCTTTTTCTCTCTGAAAATCGATTTCTCCATAATCTTTCCTCTCATTTACAGATTACGTCGATGACGTTCTCTTCTTTCTTCAGGTCTTCGATGAATGTCGAAGGGACCAGGTCTTTGTTGGTGCTGACCGTCGTCGCGATATCCCAGCCTTCTTCGCTTTGAAGGACTTTGTTTTCCGAGTGATTGAAGCCCATCTTCAGCAGGATGTCATTGACCTGACGGGGCGAACCGTTTTTGTTCATCCGGATCACGATGGATATCGTGGAATACGGCGGAGTATAGCTGAACGCCCTCTGGAACTGCGTCGCGATCAGATACATCAGGATCCCGCAGAAAAAGCCGAGTTCATACATCCCGGCACCGAAGGTCAGACCGATGGCGGATGTCGCCCAAACACCGGCGGCCGTCGTCAGTCCGTGGGTCGAACCGTTCTGCATGAAGATGATCCCGGCGCCCAGGAAACCGACACCGGATACGACCGATGCCGCGAGCCTGGCAGGATCGTTTTTCAGCGAATCGGCAAACGCATATTTCGATACCAGCATCACCAGACACGAGGCCATCGCCACGATCGCGTGCGTACGGATACCGGCACTCTTTGACTGCCTGTGACGCTCGTGACCGATCATAGAACCGATCAGGACCGAACATAAGACCCTCAATAACCATTCCGCTTGAAAAGACGCCATGATACAACCTCCCGCAATCACTATTATTATTTCACAAAACCGCTGTTTCTGAAGCACCCCAAAACAAAAACAGCGGAACTTAATCCGCTGTTGGAAGGATCCCTGTTTCCTTCAGTACGTCCGTGACGTTTTGTACGGCTGTGATCTGCAGTTTTTCTTTCACTTCTTCGGCCACATCCTTGAGATCGGTGACGTTGTCTTTGGGAATGAAGACCTTCTTCACACCGGCTCTTTGGGCAGCCATCAGTTTCTCATTGAGACCGCCGATCGGTTCGACCGTACCTCTTAAGGCCACTTCGCCGGTCATCGCGATCTGCGGATCGACTTTCTTTCCGCTGAACAGCGATGCCAGAGCAGTCGTCAGCGTGATGCCGGCGGAAGGACCGTCTTTCGGCACGGCACCGGAAGGCACGTGGATATGTAAGTCATGATCCTTGAGCTTCTCGCATTCTTCCGGGAAAAGCTCCTTGACCAGAGACAGCGCGATCAAAGCCGATTCCTTCATGACATCGCCCAGCTGTCCGGTGATGATCAGTTCGCCCTTTCCCTTGGTCAGCAGGGTCTCGATATACAAGATCTCCCCGCCGGCCGGTGTCCAGGCCAGACCGGTCACGACGCCCGGGCGGGCATCGTCCAGGACCTGACTGCGTAAGATCGGATGGCCGGAGAGAAGTTCACGGACCTTTTCCTTATCGACCGTATAGACGGTATCCGGATCTTTGGCGACATCGACCGCCATCATCCTGCATAAGGTATCGATCTGTTTGCGCAGACCGCGCACACCGGCTTCTCCGGTATACTCGTCGATCAGCGTCTCGATGCCTTCTTCGGTAAAGATCAGCTGCTCTTCCCGGATGCCCATGGCTTCCATGGACTTCGGGACCAGGTGCTTCAATGCGATCTGTTTCTTTTCGATCGGCGTATAGCCATTGAACTGTATGACTTCCATACGGTTCAGCAGCGGCTCGGGGATCGTATCGACGGAATTGGCCGTACAGATGAACAAGACATCCGACAGGTCGTACGGAACGTTCATGTAATGATCGGTGAACGTGTTGTTCTGTTCGGGATCCAGGACTTCCAGTAAGGCGGAAGCCGGCGATCCGTTATAGGAAGCGGAAAGTTTGTCCACTTCATCGAGCACCATGACCGGATTGGAAACACCGGACTTCTGGATGCCGTCCATGATGCGTCCGGGCATCGCGCCGATGTACGTCCGCCTGTGGCCGCGGATATCCGACTCGTCGTGGACACCGCCCAAAGACACGCGGACATATTCCCTGCCCAGGGCTCTGGCGATGGATCTGCCGATCGAGGTCTTGCCGGTACCCGGGGCACCGACGAACAGCAAGATCGAACCGGACTGCTGCTTCTTGAGATTCATCACGGCGATCTGCTGTATGACTCGGTCTTTGACCTTACTCAGACCGTAGTGGTCTTCGTCCAGGATCGCCCTGGCTTTGTTGAGATCGATGTTCCTCGGCTCTTCTTTCTTCCAGGACAGTGAGGTCACGAAATCCAGATAATCATAAAGGATGCCGGATTCCACCGACTGCTGCCCTTCCTGACGCAGACGGTTGAGGACTTTTTCCGCTTCTTTGCGCGCCGTGTCGTTCATGCCGGACTCGGCGATCTTCTTTTCGAATTTCTGCACATCCGAAACGTTCTCCGGATGCATATCATCGAGTTCCTTCTGCAGGTGTTCCATCTGGCGTTTGATCGCCTGTTCGCGGTACATCTGCTGGTACTCTTTCTGCTGGGAAGAGGTAGCTTCGTTGGTGATCCTGCCGACCTCCAAGAATTCATACATGATCTTTTCGATCATCTGCGTCCGCTTCGCAACGGAGTCTTCCTTCAGAAGCTCATAACGTTCCTCGTTGTTGAGCTTGAGCCAGGGTGCCATCATGCAGATGGCCATATTGATCGAATCCACCTGATCGATGTAGACATCGGCCGCCTTGCCCCAGTCAAAACCGGAAGCGTACTTCTTCATCTCGGCGATCAGGTCCTTGAGTTTTTCCCGTTTCCCGCTCTCATCAAGATCTTCGATCTCACTTCTTCTGGAAATGGAGAGTTTGATCGTATGATCCGGATTGATGAAGACGTTCTCCAGGTTGATGCGGTATTGTAAAGAGACGGTGACGAAGCCCTCACGGATGTCGGAGATATAACCCACGACGCCGATCGGATAAAAACTGTCTTCCGTCAAAGATTTGAGATCGAGCTTCTCCTTGGCCAGGATGACGATCGTCTTCTCATTCAAGGCGATGGTCTTGCTTCCGGAGATCTTCCGCAGCTCTTCGAGCTGAAAATAAAGATTTGCTTCGGGAAGCAGAAGCATATTATAAACCGGTATGACTAACATTTCTTATGTGTTTAAAACTCCTTATAATGCAAAACTGAGCTTTTTCAGACCGTTCCTCTTGAAGACGGAGATCTGTTCCTCATCGTAACCGGTCTGCATCTCATAACCGTCGATGATGATCGGCCGCTTCAGGACCGTCGGATTGTCCGTGATGAACTTCACGAGATCCGATGTGCTCATGTCCTCGATGTCGACGCCGCCTTCTTTGATGATCCTCGATCTCGATGAGATCAGATCCTCCGAACCATTCTCGGTCCGTTTCAGCAGATAAGCGACTTCCTCTTCGTTAAGGCAGCCTTTGTTTATGTTTTTCTCAATGAATTCCAGGTTGTTGTCCTTCATGTACTGTTTCGCCTTGCGGCAGGATGAACAGCCTTCCGATGTGTAGATCACGATCATATAAGCACCTCCGAAATAAATGAATAACGGTCAATAAAGCAGGAGATCCTGCATCATAGAAATAAGTTCAGCAAGGCCTTCCTCCGTATCCTTGTAGGCCGAACGGTTCATCGCCATGAACTTCACCGGTGCAAACAGTACGGCAGCGACATTGGTGTCGGAATACGTCTTCAGGATCTTCTTGTTCTGATACTCGTGAATGAGATCGAAGACATATTTGGAATAGTCCGAATGACTCACGCTTTCCGCCAGCGTCGGACAGGAGGAACACTGTTCGACGAACGAGAAGATCTCCTCGTTCTTCAGCGCAAATTCATAGGCACTGCGGATCAAAGCTTCGATGAACATCTTCCCGCTCATCTTCGGGTCGATGCACTCCTGTATATAGGAATAAGAACGGTGTGCACACTCGTTGAAGACTTCCGAAAGCATCTCTTCCTTGTTTTCGTAATAGACATAGATCGTTGCCGGCGAAACATTTGCCTTCCTGGCGATCTTGGCGACCGATGCTCCGTTGATCCCTTCTTTCAGGATCAGATCGATCATTGCTTCCTTGATCCGTTCCTGTTTATCGTAGTCTCTGGTCCTCATAAAAATACCTCGCTTTCATTATTGAATGAACATTCACTTATGTCAATTCTTTCAAAGAAACTTAGCAACGATTTAGCAAAGTTTTTACATAAAAAATGTAAGTATTTTCAACTTACATTACATGTGAAAACAAGAATTAACCTTTTCTTTTTTGGCTGACGTTTGTTTTTTTATCATATGAGCAACGACGACAGCAATGAAGCCAGAAACATCGACATCTCGTAATTTCAATCCACGCCCCTCATGCGAGGAGCGACAAATTAGTTCTTCCTTGATTCGTGGATCCGTAAGATTTCAATCCACGCTCCTCATGCGAGGAGCGACCAAAGAGTGCGTCGAAGTGTGCCGTCTGCTTCATATTTCAATCCACGCTCCTCATGCGAGGAGCGACAATACTCGCATGGACTCCGAAGCCTGTCGAATTATTTCAATCCACGCTCCTCATGCGAGGAGCGACCGAAGCCGTCATCATCTGCATTCATGTTTAGATATTTCAATCCACGCTCCTCATGCGAGGAGCGACCCCGGCGCAGATTCTCAAGCTCTATGAAAACAAATTTCAATCCACGCTCCTCATGCGAGGAGCGACCGTCCAGATGGCTTCGATAACAACAGGATCTATAATTTCAATCCACGCTCCTCATGCGAGGAGCGACGGTTTACCGAAGAGATCGATCCTCATGCTTTTGACATTTCAATCCACGCTCCTCATGCGAGGAGCGACAGGAAAGCCGATATAAACGAGTTCCAGCACGATCAATTTCAATCCACGCTCCTCATGCGAGGAGCGACCATCTCGTTCTTATGGTTTTCCTGTTCCTTATTGAATTTCAATCCACGCTCCTCATGCGAGGAGCGACTAGTCAACGTGACGATTGACGAGCTGTTCCATGTATTTCAATCCACGCTCCTCATGCGAGGAGCGACCGCAAAACTGGCCATTATATTGGCTGTTTTCCTAAAAACATCATTTACTTCCAGTTTATTAATACAAAAAACTCAGAAGCGTAGTATACAAAAGCCCACAGATAACTGTTTTGATGCTCTTTTTTTGGTGCGAAGAATCAAAATGATTGTGCTAGCTTGTTTTTCGCACCATTACATAATGCATCTAAATCATGATGATCCCTTTAGGGTCATATCTTCTTCTACGACCACATTCTTCAACCCTACCCTTCTCTTTATCGTTGAGTTGATAAAATCGTAAATTATCTTCATCTTCGTTGATGATTGATTTCAATTCGCTTTTCAGAATTTTGTATTGAGCCATATTAATCTCACACTCAAAAACCGAGTTTTGAACACGCTGTCCATAATTCTCACAGCTCTTCGCAACTTTTCTTAATCTGTTTTTACCAGATTTGGTTTCTGTAGACACATCATAAGTAATCAAAATCAACATATCATTTCCATAAAAAACAAGGATAACTATCCAGATCGCCTCTTATGCATCTGGATAACAGCATAGCTTGCACATGAGGGATTAATCCCCATTTGATTTTTTCTTTTAAGTATGGATGAACGATTTCTGTTTGCTTTCTTTCCTGATATTGTGACAAGAAACATTTCCTACCATCATCGTTTAATAATACTGCACCACTTTCTTGTTTTTGAAAATGCGATTTATTAATAATCTTCTTGTTGATTAGAGATAACACCAATCTATCAATCACTACCGGACGAAGTTCTTCCATCAAATCTAACGCTAATGATTCTCTTCCCGGACGATCCGTATGCATAAACCCTGTATATGGATCCAAGCCAACTCCTTCCAATGCTGATATACAATCATTTGCTAACAGCGCATATCCAAACGATAGAAGCGCATTGACATTATCTGTTGGTGGTCTTTTGTTCCTGTCTGTAAACTTAAAATCCTCTTTCTGATTCAAGATTTGATCATCAAAAACAGAAAAGTATTCGACCGATGCTTTCCCTTCATATCCCCGTAGGCTTTCAAAAGACTCGCATTTCTGTATGCAATGAAGTCTTTCATTTAATGAATGGGAAATTCCTTTTAAACGTTTCACATCTACTCTTGCTGGATGATCTCTTGTCATTCTTTCAATTATCCATCTGCAATTGAACACTTTTCCGATTATGAAATTCTTTGCTACTGTGAAACTTCTGTCTTTATCTTCGCTTAATCGGTACTGTTCTTTCCTGAGCAAAATATTCCCGCATTGTTTTCCCATCGCTCTTGAAAGAAATCTTCCTCTAGGAGAGAAGAAAGACAGATTTATCCCCATCTCACCACACTTTCCCATTAAATATGGGCTTGCTCCTCGGTTACTGAAACAAATAATGGACTCAAATAAAAGCAAAGGAAATTTCCCAATCGTTATTTCTCCGTCCATTACCTCTATCGTTTCGCCATTTAATTTCAAATATGCATCTTCTGAAGTAACATACAACGTATTAAGCAATTGTCTCATTCTTCATTAATAGTTTTTTCTATATACATCTCCACCGTTCCGCTATTAGTCAGTTTCGGAATACACAAATCATACATGGAGCAACGTCTGCACTTTTTTCCATACTTTTGCTTTGGAGTCCATCCGGCATTATAGTATTTCCACATTTCTATAAAGACGTTTTTTGTTCTTTCTTTTAACTCCTGATCGAAGTTTATTATTTGTCGTCTTTTTATTTCTCCATAAAACAACGCGCCTTCAGAAATATCGCAACAAAGCATTTCTTCCAGACACATTGCTTCTGCACAGAGCTGTAATATATCAGAATCATCTTCTTTTGGAGATCCTTTTTTATACTCCACAGGATATGGAATCCATTTTCCTTCCCAAGATCCTATCTTGATCCCGTTATTATTTCTATGAAATTCAATAACGTCACATATGCCGGAAATTTTTAATTCGGAAGATTTTACTCTTACTGCTCGAGTAATAATCACCTCTTTTCTTTTTTCTTTTTTATCTTCATCTTCGACAACATGATGAAATAACTTCCCCTGTACAGTGTCTCCGCTTTCTTGCCACTGCTTTTCTATATGGATCAGTGCCCATTGTCTTCGACAATAAATGAAATGTTGTATTCCTGAGAGAGACAGAAAATCGTCTTCTGTCATCTTTACCGTTCGATTAAGATAACGCCTTCTGGAATATCGTTTTTATCAACTGTGACTTGATAATCAGTAAACTGTCTTGGGACGGTAACACCCTCCTTCTTTGAAATGTCAATCAGATCCATAAGTTTATGAGAAGGTGCATTCCCGTATTCCGAGTCATGCTTAAAAATATAAAGTCTTCTCACAGCCATATCACCTCTTGCTGCCGAACGGTCGTTTTCAAACATGTTCTCGATCGCGGTCCAAAGGATCGATAAGTCTTCTTCAGTGAAGTGAGTTACTTTTTTTGCTAGATTAGCGGAAACGTGTCCTTCCATCCTATACAAACCGTACGGAATAATATACTTGCTTCCCATCTCTGTTTTTTTATTCTCCGCATCCTTCTCTGTCGTAATCGCAACTCTAGTAATAGTTACTTCCTGAGGAACCACCGGATCGATGCTTCTCGCAAAAGAAAACTGAACAGGACCTCTTACTTGTCCGTAATTTAATCCGGCCTTTGTGAACGTTGTCAACACTGCTCCAAAAGCTCTGATATCGTAAAAATCTTTACAAAGTATATCTTTCGCTTTAAGATCGATATTTGGATCGTTGTTTTTCTTTGCCTTTTTCAAGTTCTCAACGAGTTCTTCCTGTGTTTCTGATTTCGGAAGACAATCCAGCTTATTGCAACTGTTTCTTTCCGCCAAATTGAGAGGCACTCTCTCCTTGATATAAATACCAAATCCCTCTTCGTCTTCTTTAACTGTCTCAATGTAATTTCTTATTTTTCTCTTAATGCATACATCCGTTACCAAACCGTGTCCCGTTTCTACATCGGTTCTCGGCATGTTTCCAGAATCCGGGTCTCCATTTGGATTTCCGTTTTTTACGTCAAATAGGACTACGAAATCATACTTGTTTTTAATAACTTCAGACATTTTACCTTTCCTCCTTCTTTGTAAATGTATATTGTTTTTGATGGTAGTATCCGAGCTGAAAAGTTCCTTGTTCCTCCAAAGTCAATCTTGCAGGATAGGATTCTTTGATCTTAGACATCAGATCTTCAATTTGTTTCTCATACCATCGTTTTTGTGAATCGTTCAGTTTCTTTAAATGACTTTGTGATAGTCTGATCAATTTAGGAAAAACGACTTGTGGAGTGGCTGATGCAGCATTGAAATATCTGTCTCTGATCGTTGTATTGATCCCTGGATTGGCTTTTTGTTGAATATCTTCAAGCACAAAGAACAGTCTGCCAAGAATATATGGAACATATTCCGAATTTGTGTTTAGACCCACCGTTAATACCTCCTTTATTTCTTCGCTGATATTTCGCCTCAGCAGATATCCTTTAATGATGGATGCTTTTTTATAGTTGATGTTTTCGCCTGCTCTGATTCTGTTGATGGTCTGAACAAACAGAGCAAACGGATATGCGCGATTTGTCAAGATCGACGACAAGAGATCTTCAGCTAAAGAGGGTTTTATCTCTTGAAGGAGCTTGCCTTCGCTATTTTTCCTAACAGTTTGTTTCAGAAGATCCCAAGGAGACAGATACCTTTTTTCATCTTTTGGTCGGATCACTTCAATATCTTTATAATGGGCTTCGATCGCTTTGACCATTTCGTTCAATGTTGATGAATAAAAGAATCTGATTGACTGTCTGGCGTTGTTCGGAGATAATCCGAGAACATAAAACTCATTATCCGGATGAATCTTTACCCCTTCAAAGTCCAGTGCTTGTCCTTTGCATATTTTTCTTATCAGCCCATCAAGATCATTGTCTGTGATGACTGTATTCCGAGAAGGATCAAGCAGCATCATAAACAAATCCTGATATGCTTCCTCTCCTCCTTTTGCCCAATATACAATGTTGAGATTTCCGTCATTGAGCTTTTGGTGATGCATATTATCTTTCAGAAGATAATTCAGCGCTTCAACATATGCTCTTGCCGTTTCCTCTCCGATAGGCGAATTATAACCTTGACTCTTTCCATACGATTCACCAGAAGACATATTCACCGAAACGATCGCAGTTCCTGCCGCCTGCCCTCCGGCACCTTTTATGCTTGGGTGTGTGCTCGCAATCTTATCTCTTTTTCCCGTTATGATATCCAATCCGTCGGGATCTCCTTTTAGAGAAACCGCCTTGTTCCATAATTCAATGATTTCCGGATAATCTTGTATAAACTTTCCTTTGTACCGGATACATATGTTTTTTGAAAAGAAATCATTTCTATAAGAATCCGGGATATCTTCTGCTTTTATCTGTATTCCTTTATCAAAATAAGCGCAGATCGCTTTTGCAGCTCCAGAATCATCGTTTCCGCATAATCTTAAGTGCTTCTCCTTACATGCTTCAAATTTCTTTTTCAGTTCCTCGTTTTGTTTTTGATCATCTTTATTGTTTTTTGTTATTCCAAGCAGATATGAACTGTTGTCCCAAAGAAAATTAGATTTGTAATTTTTACCGGTTCTCTTGACTGGACTAGGCAATATCATTTCTCTTGAAACGATTGTCTCTTTTCCGTTTGCATCTTCTCTGCTTTCTCGAAGATCTCTAACGACAGGATCAACTATATTGCCTCCGTCATCTATTTCGATGCAAAAAGAAACCGAGGTGTTCGTCCATCCTTCTGCGGGAAGTTTTCTATTATCTACAAGTGATTCATATAATTCTTCTAAGGCTTTTATAATCATTTCAGGATCTCACTTTCTCGAAGGTCAACGACCCCGTCTATCATCACCGCTTTAAAAAATATTGGTTGTATGGATTCGATATCTGAGTAATCGAGATCATACAGCATATAGCCAAGATCCTTTTCTCCTTTTAGTTCTTCATCGACTTCAATCGCCCTATTGTCGAATAGCGAATATGAAACCGGAAATTCCCTTGTTCCAAAATAAGGCTGGTGATAGTTTTGCCCTTTTTGGATCCTCCTCTTGATTATGCTTTGAAATTTCCCCGGATTATCCTCTTCGCTCGCTTTGTCTGTCATCTCAAAATGAGCCTCTACGATATAATGCACATCTTTCAAGATTCTGCTTGTTCTTTGGTCAATATCGGCAGAAGCAGCAATAAATCTCCCGTTTGTAGCCGTCGCCTTTCTTGCATTGATCTTGGATTTGACTTCATTTCGTTTGATCGTCATGAATTTTATCGGGCTGATCACCCTGATCTCGTCAATGACCCATTTCATTCCCGGATGCCAATAGATCGCTTCTAAAATTCCTCTTGCTGCAGAAGGGGTCAATATGTCATAGCTTACTCTTTCGACTTTCATTTCCGGTCTTGTGAAGCAAGCGTAATCGCCCCATATTTCTATCTTGATACTCATTAAGCCCTCCTTTCTTCAAATAAATATTCCAATTCCGGTACTTCCATTTGGAATCAGCAAGCCTGTATCATAACTAAACAAACCTAAATCATTAAGGATTGCTATTTCATCAAATTCTGCTATTGAAAGATCTTTCAATAATATAGAATATGTACTCTGATCAACATTCACTCCATATTCTCCAAGCTTTCTGAAGATGGATCTCGACCGTTCGCCGTTTTTCAAACATTTGATCAGATCTTGTGAGATAGAATCGTAAGGGATATATATTGTTTTTGATCTGTCTTTTATGAATCGGAATTCCTCATTTACGTCCTCAAACTTTAACTTTCCCGCAGATGAAACGATATCGTTCTTATCCAGATTCTCTTCTCCTTTCAGATCATAAAGGATGTGATAATATGCTTTGATCGCTTCTTGTGAATCTGTGTCCGCCAACTTTACAGCCTCTTCCATTGCTTCTTTATTTTTTCTTTGTGACAAAGGAATCGTATTATTCATGTTTACGATATAAACTTTACTTTCTTCTGGTTTATATCTGAATTCTCTGTTACATCTGCCTCCGGCTTGTATTATCGAGTCGAGACCGTTTATTTCCCTATAGACGATAGGAAAATCAACATCAACTCCTGCTTCAATTAAACTGGTCGCAACGACTCTGCAATTTTGCCCTTCTTCTAATCTTTGACGTATTTCTTTGAGCTTTTTTCTTCTCAGCTTAGGCGGCATTAAAGTCGATAAATGGAACGAATCTTTCCCGGCAATTTTCTTGTATACTTCTTGTGCTGTTCTTCTTGTATTGACGATCACTAGACACTGTCTTCTTGAAACTATCTGTTCTGCAAGAGAATCCTCATTCAGATCTATCTGCTCATAACTCACTCTTCTCAGTTCTTTATGAATGTCTTCAACATCAGAAACGATTTCCTTGCACTTTTCTTCATATTGATCCGTACCGGGTTGTGTTGCGGTCGATAACAAAACTGTGCAGTTATAATGTTTCATTAGTTCGTTGATCATTCTTACACATGGCAGAAGACAATCAGTCGGGATCATCTGGTACTCATCAAAGACTATCACGCTGTTTGCAATATTATGTATTTTTCTGCTTTTAGAAGATCGATTACTGAACAAAGACTCAAAAAACTGAACAGCGGTAGTAACTACTATCGGGAAATCCCAGTTTTCCGTTGCCAGCTTTTTTATATATTCATTTTCGTCTTGATCATCGAAATCATATTCCGAATAATGTGGCAATACATTCCTCTTCCCGATGATAGAATCAAAGATCGATACCGTTTGATCAATAATGCTTGTATATGGGATCACATAGATTATTCTGTTTTTCTTATTACAAATCGCTTTTTTTAAAGAGAATCCAAGTGATGCGAGTGTTTTCCCGGCGCCTGTCGGTGCCGACAAAGAATAAAAGCATTCTTTCTCCTCTCCGGCCGAAATCGAATCTTCGTATATTTGATTTCTTATCTTATCAAGCTTTGTTTTTGGGTATTTGAATTGCTCTCTGTACTTCTCGAGCGAATCCAGCATTGCCGTAAACGAATCAAACTCTTGTTTCCTTCTCGATCCTTTCATGAAATGTTCTGTGTCTAAATAATCTGCGTCAACAAGACATGAATAGAGAAATTTGATATACACGTATTCTTCAAAACCTTTTGGTTTAAAGGGTTCTGTTATCGGTTTGTTTTGACTGATTTCATTCCTAAAAAAGGAATAATCGGGAATCTCGTTTTTCAAAGCAGATTTCATCCTTCCGGCAAATGATCCATCATTTTCAACAGAAAACCTATCTCCGAGATTTTGCAATCCGCTATGATGTCCTGCTATGCACAAAGCCCCGTCCAAATCATTATTGCGAAACAGTTCATAAGCTCCAGCGGTAGAATGATCAACTCTGCCTGTTTGATTGCGGATCCTGTTTTGAAACTCATTCGAATACTTCCCAATGTCGTGGTATAGTCCTATCATTTCGGCATGGTCACCCGAATTAAAAGCAACTGCGTAGTTTCTTGCAATTTCTGCAGTACTTTCAAGATGTGATTTTATGGTTTGTTCTTGGTCTTTGTTCTTGTGGGCAATATACTCTTTTATATTCATTTTGCTTCTATATAGACACTATTCTTTTTTATTATATTACGCTATTCTCTGTCCAAAAAAGATGCCAGCGGCTTTTATTATTAATTCCAGATAAAATTATATTGTCAATGATCCAACCATTTTCAGATAACAAAAACAAAAACACCGCCCGATCGGGAGCGGTGTCTGTATTAAACATTCAACTGTACTTTCAGATTGCCCAAGGCCGTTGCCTCGATCGGCAAGGCGATGACCTTCTTGCCGGTGGCTTCTTCCGTGAGCTTGTTGAGGAACTTGTTCTTTGCCCCGCCGCCGACGATATACAGTTTGGAGTACTTCGTTCCGACATTGCCTTCCAGCTCCTCGATGGCCTTTTTATAAGACAAAGCCAGGGACCTGTAGGCACAGCGGAAATAATCATACGTATCTTCCGGCTTGTTTTCCAACAAGGCATCGAAGGCCTCTTTCATGTCGTCCGGTGACAGCAGCGACGGGTCGTTGGCATCGAGGACTTCCTCATAAGTGCTTTCTTCCGCGTTCACGACGATCTGCCGGATGTCGGTCTGCGGACAGAGCGTTTTCTGCAGTTCATTGACGATCCACATGCCCATGATGTTCTTCTGATAACGGTTGTAGCCGATGCCGCCCTCATTGGAATAGTTAGCCTTCCGGGATCCTTCATCGGTGACCGGTCTTGGCGTCTTGACGCCCAGAAGGGACCAGGTCCCGGAAGAGATGTAGAGCTCATTCCCTTCCATCGGGATGCCTTCCACTGCCGAAGCGGTGTCGTGTGTCGCGCACAGGATCACTTTGACCCCCTTGTATTCGCCGAGCACTTCGCCTGGCTGATACAGCTTCTTGAACAGATGTTCAGGCAAGCCGAGCCGTCCGATGATGGCTTTGTCGTAATCCAGTGTCTCATGATCGATCAGACCCATGGTCGTCGCATTGGTGAATTCGTTTCTTTTGACGCCGGTCAGCCGGTACATCAGATACTCCGGGATCATCAGAAAGTCGGTCGCATGATCCAGTCTTCCTTTTTTCTTGTCGTCATAGAGCTGATAGATCGAATTGAACGGCTGAAACTGACAGCCGGTATGTTCATAAAGTTCCTCGAACGGGACCAGAGAATGGACCTCATCGATGACTTCTTCGGTCCGATGATCGCGGTAGGCATAGACCGGAAGGATCGGATCTTCATGATCCAGCAGGACATAATCCACGCCCCAGGTATCGATGGACAGCGATTGCAGATCGAACTCGGACAAAGCGATATCGATCCCTTTTCTGACCTTGGACTCGAGATGATCGATATCCCAGATCAGATGGCCGCCGCTTTCTTTGACGCCGTTATCGAAACGGTAGACTTCCTTGGTCTGTAAGACGCCGTCTTCCAGCCAGCCGACGATGTGTCTGCCGGAAGAAGCGCCGATATCAACAGCCAGTGCGTACTTCATCATTTTGATCCGATCTTGTCTGACGGTTTTTCGTACAGGAAGCGTTCTTCCAGCTCGATATTGAACGCCGGTTCGATCTGACGGAATCCTGCCGGAGTGATCGTGTTGATCTTTCTGTCCGATACCGACATGACCTTCAGCAGGATCTCTGCCGCCTTTTCGACTGTATGCATGAGACCGAAGGCTTCATCGAAGTCGTGTCCGCAGACGAACATTCCGTGGTGGAACCAGACGGCCACATCCTTGGTCTTCATGATCTCGCAGGTCTTGACGGCGATCTCTCTGCCGCCCGGGACCATCCATTCCACGACACCGATACCTTTCGGGAAGATGATCGGACATTCCGTCATCATCTCCCAGATCTCTCTGGTGAAGATCTCTTCGTCCAAAGGAAGGACGAAAGTCAAAGCGATGATGTTCTGCGGATGGGAATGATAGACGACTCTGAGCCCCTCGTCTCTGTGTTTGAGCACTTCCAGGTTCATCAGATGCGTCGGCAGTTCCGATGTCGGTCTTCCGCCGTTGACAAGACCGTAGACGATCTTGTATTTCGTGCCGTCTTCATTGACTTTGACGATGCATACGCTGTCTTCAAAATCGGAAGCGACATTGTGCATGTATTTTCCCGAACCGGTGACCATGAAATACTCGTTTGCCAGATCAGGTACGGCCGTTCCGATCTCTTTCCATTCCGTCTCCTCATTGAAGAAACCCTTCAGCTCTTCCGCTTCTTCCTTCTTCATGCGGTAGGAAAGGTTCCCGCCGTTCCTCTCATGCCAGCCGGCCTCATAACCGTCCGTGCAGATCCTGATGAATGCTTTTGCCAGTTTTGAATCTCTCAGTTCCATTTTCTAGTTCCTCTTGGAAAGGACTTCCCTTTCATATCTTTCAACTTCGTCATACCACTGACCGTCCAGCGGCTTTTCACATCTCGTGCAGTACTCGTTCCAGACATCCTCGAACGGCATCGTCTTGAGTTCTTCCTGTACGACCATCAGCTTGGAGAAGTTCTGCGCATCCTGCAATCTCTTCTCTTCTTCCTTCGGCTGTAACAGCGCATACAGCAGCGCCTTCTGCGTGTTCCGGTAACCGGTCACCCAGGCAGAGATCCGGTTGATCGAAGCATCGAAGTAATCCAGAGCGATATCCACTTTTTCTACACCGCAGCGGACGATCTCTCTGGCGATCTCTTTGGTCTCATCGTCGAACAAGACGACATGGTCGGAATCCCAGCGGACAGGTCTTGTCACATGCAGAGCGATCTCATCGAAGAATGCCAGCAGAGCCGGGATCTTGTCGGAGACGACCTCAGTCGGATGATAGTGACCGTTGTCCATCAAAGGGATGCATTTATCCTTGTTCATCGCGGCATAGGACAGGCAGAATTCGGCAGAACCGACCGTATAGGATTCCACACCGATGCCGAAGACCTTGGACTCCACGCACGGTTTGACCTTGTTGAAATCATACGGCTCCTTCAGGATCTCGTCGATGGCTTCCCTGTATCTTCTTCTCGGACCCAGACGGTCGCCCGGGATATCTTTGAGACCGTCACCGGTCCAGATGTTCATGACACACTTCTCGCCCAGCTGCTCCGCCAGATAGTTCGAGATGCGGATGCACGCTTTGCCGTGTTCGATCCAGAACTTCCTGGTCTCTTCATTGGCCGAAGACAAAGTCAGCGGATCGCATTTCTCATGGGAGAAGAACGTCGGGTTGAAGTCGCAGCCCAGTCCTCTTTCCTTGCAGAAGTCGACCCATTTTTGGAAATGCTTCGGCTCCAGTTTGTCCCTGTCCGCCCATTCGCCGTCTTCAAAGATGGCATAAGAGGCATGTAAGTTCATCTTCGGTCTGCCCGGAATGAGCTTCAATACTTCATCGAGGTCTTCCATCAGTTCTTTCGGATCCCTCGCCCGTCCCGGATAGTTGCCGGTGGTCTGGATGCCGCCGGTCAGCGGTTTGTTCGGGTCGGTATCGAAACCGCGGACATCGTCGCCTTGCCAGCAGTGCAGAGAGACGGAAATGTTCTTCAGCGTTTCGATCGCTTTTTCCGTATCGATGCCGTGTGCGGCATATCTTTCTTTTGCGTAAGCATACCTTTCGTTCATATGAAGTGTTCTCCTTGTTTTACATTTTCATTTTATAAAGAAATCCTTTCTGTTTTTATATCGGTAATTAAATAAAAAACTGTCCTTTCTTGCACTATAATGGGGGTATGAACGACAAATTGCTGTCAAAACTCTCCGCCATTACCAAAGAGGAGGAAGACATCTTACAGGGAAAGACCTACGTCAACCGCAAACTCTACTACTCCGACGAAAAGAAAGATGAGATCGACGCCGACCTCGTCTTACAGAACGGCAAGCTCATCGACATCCGTCCTCACACCCGTTTCGTCCATTTTCCCAAACACACCCACAATTACATCGAATTCGTCTACATGGTCCAAGGCTCAACGACCCATCTCATCGATGAGGAAAAGATCGTCCTGCGGCAAGGCGACCTCCTCTTCCTCAACCAGAAAGCCGTCCAGGAGATCCTGCCCGCCGGAAAAGACGACATCGCCGTCAACTTCATGATCCTGCCGCAGTTCTTCGATGAAGCCTTTGCGATGATCTACGAGGAACAGAGCGCCTTGAAAGACTTTATCATCTCCTGTCTGACCTCCAAGACGACCTCATCCAATTATCTCTACTTCTCCGCCAGCGGCATCCTGCCGGTGCAGAACCTCCTAGAGAACCTGATCTACAACCTCATGGAAGACGAACCCAACAAACGTTCGATGAACCAGATCACGATGGGCCTCTTGTTCCTGTCGATGATCTCCCACTCCTCCTCCATTCAGGTCTCCGAAAACTCCTTCGATTCCAAGATCACCATGGAAGTCCTCTCCTACATCGAAAACAAATACCCCGATGCCTCGCTGACCGAGTTTGCGGAAACAAAGAACTTCGATATCTACACGCTCTCCCGCATCATCAAGAAACAGACCGGTTCCACCTTCAAAAAGCTGTTGGAAAACAAACGGATGGCCCAGGCCTCTTTCTTACTGAAGAACACGAAACTGACGGTCGAAGAGATCGCCTTGAGCATCGGCTACGAGAACCTCTCCCACTTCTACCGTCTCTTCGAAAAGACCTACGGCATGCGGCCGCGGACCTACCGTCTGAACTAGTACTTCAAAGAAGGCTGCGCTACAATAAAAAGGAAAAGAGAAATCACTATGACTCAGAAACGTTCACTTGAAATGAAGATGGTCGAAGCCGTCTTCTGCATCCTCTATCTCCTCTTCGTCTTCATCGCCACGCTCATCTTCTTCAAACGCGGACAGTATCTGCGCTGCTTACTTGCAGGAGTCCTGGCGATCGGTGACAGCTTCCATCTGTTCCCGCGCATCAAGATCGATCTCAAAGGCGAAGGCAAAAACGACGCTCACCGTCTGCAGCTGGGAAACATCATCTCCTCGCTGACTGTGACTTTGTTTTATGTGATCCTGTTTCTGGTCATGAAACAGAACAACGAAGAGATCGAAGTCCCCTCATTCTTCTTCCATGCCCTCCTGGTGCTGGCAGCGATCCGCATCTACATGCTGGGCATGCCGCAGAACGACTGGTTCAAGCGTAACAAGACGGAGACCAAGTGGTACATCTACCGCAACATCCCTTTCTGTCTCATGGGTCTTCTCACCATCATCTACCTGATCCGCTATTACAAAACTTTCCTGATGGCGGTCCTGGTCTTTCTCTCCTTTGCCTGCTACATGGGCACGGTCATCCTGGCCAGGAAAAATCCCAAGATGGGGATGTTGATGATCCCGAAGACGATCTGTTACGTCTGGATCATCGCCATGTTCTTATAATACATATTTATGAAAACAGCCCGCCTCACTTGAGACGGGCTTTTTGTTTTCTTTGTTGCCGGTCAAAGACCGTTTGTACTCATCTCGCCGCGCAGATCCTGCTCCATCGCCTCTTTGATCTTATCGACATCGTCGCAGACGCTGAACAGATAATACAGCTTGGCGACCGCGGCTTCCGAAGTCATGTCTCTTCCGGATAAAGCACCGGCTTTTTTCAAGGCGCTACCGGCTTCATAGGCATCCATATCGACGCTTGCCTGCGGACACTGGGAACAGACTACGAAGACGACGCCTTTTTCTTTGGCCTTGCGAAGCATCGGGATCAGGACGCCGTTGTCATCCGGGATGTTGCCCGAACCGAAGGTCTCGACGACGATGCCTTTCAGTTTCTCCGTCAGCAGAGATTCAAAGAGCTCAAAACGGAAACCCGGAAAGATCTTGATCATGCCGATCGGCACGTCTTTGAACGGAACGAATTCGAACTCTCCGCCGCTTTCGTTCAGAAATGCGGATTCATTATACTGCACAAAGATCCCGGCCTTGGCCAGGATGGGATAGTTCGGGCTTTCGAAGGCCTGCATGCCCGTGGCCGAATACTTGCTGGCGCGGTTGCCACGCAGCAGCAGTCCCCCGAAGTAGATGCAGACTTCCTTCACTCTTCCTTCCCCCGCGATCAACATCGATGTGATCAGGTTGTCCCGGCCGTCACTGCGCACTTCGCATAAAGGGATCTGCGAACCGGTCAGGATGACCGGCTTTTTCAGCCCCTTCAACATGAACGACAAAGCGGAAGCGCTGTAAGCCATCGTGTCCGTTCCGTGCAGGATGACGAAACCGTCATAAGATGCATAATGATCGGCGATCAGTCTGCCGATCCGGTTCCACTCCTTCAGGCCCATCCGAGAAGAGTCCAGCAGAGGATCGAGCTCCATGAAGTCCCAGTCCGGCATCTTCTCCGCTTTCAAAGAATCCATGTGAAAGACTGCATCCTTGAAATACGTGCCGTCGGGTTTATAACCTTCGGGGGTCTTCGTCATACCGATGGTACCGCCCGTATGAATGATCAGGATCTTGGACATAGGAACACCTCTTTACTTTCATTATAAATTATCTTTTTTCATATTCTCTTACATGCTTTTTTACAACAGAGGTTAAAATAAAATCAGTTATATTTATAAACAATAAACATCAACGGAGCTGACCGGTATGAAAAGAACCTTCACAAAAACCCTTCTTTCTGTCCTTTGCCTTCTGCTGCTGTCCGCCAACACCGTCCTTGCCGAAGACAACGTTTCTCTGACCGCGGCAAATGTTTTCATGACCTATCGGGAAGGCGAAGATGAGATCACGAAAAACGTCTTATACCAGGTCGCGGAACTTGACGGCGACGTGATGCAGGATCTGCATTTCGACATCGAGATGACCGAAACGGGAGAATTCTCCTACCGCCTGGTCCAATACGATGCCTCTGCCAAACGGCACAGCGAGATCATCTCCTCGCCTTCCGCATCTTTTGACATCAGTTCCGTGGATCTGCGTACCGGCATCCCGCTCTATCTGTGCGTCTTCGACAAAGCCGGAAGCAACGTCTCCAACCGGCTGCTGACGGTCCGCGTCAATCAGGGCAAACTCTCGCAGAGCTTTCCGGAGAAGATCGCTTCCGAATATGATTCCGCGATCACGCTGCCGATGGATGAACTGCTTCCGGGTATGAACTTCAACCTGCCGCCGTATTTTTTACCGATCAGCGCCAAAGCTTATACCGACGGGCGCTTCGTCCTTGGCATCGGCATCAATTCCACCAACACTTCTTTCTGGAAGGATGCGGCACAAGGAAAGATCGGTACCGGCGCGACCGGCAGTGACCTGGAGAAAGCCTTCTACGGCGACAGCAAGAAGCGCAGTGCGGTCGAAGGCTCCGACATGGGCCTGATCTTCGATGCCGCCGGCTGGGTGCAGGGCAACTCTTATACCAAAGACCCTTTAAAAGGCGAGCTCAACGTCTTCATCGGTACCGGCTTCGCGGCCGAAGGACAGTACGCGATCCTGACCTGGTCGGTCACCGTCATGGGCGGCGCCAACGGCGTATTGCAGTTTGAACTCAAATACGACGAGTCCAAAAGCAAGTATTCCGACTTCCTCGTCGACCGCTTCGGCATCGGCTTCAAAACATCGCTGGAACTCTACGGCGGACTTGGCCTGTCCTCTCTTGCCAGCATCGGCATCTACGGTGCCGGATCGATGGGCGGCTATACGATCTTCTATCCCAAGACCGAGATGGATTCTCTGGTCCTTGCCGGGGAGGCTGGATTCAAAGTCAAGCTCTTCTCCAGGACACTGTTCTCCTACGCCATCGTCTCCGGAAGCCACGACTTCGTCCGCGACAGAAAAGGCGGCCTGCTCAATTTCTATCAGCAGGCCAATATCGACGAGATGCTTCTGGCAAGCAACTACGCCTCTTCTTCCGGCAAGATCGACGAACCCGACACAGTCGGCCACTGGTACACGCATGGAAGCGATCCCGATCTTCTGACTTCCTATGAAGACGATCCGGACTTCGAACATCTGGTCGCCTCACAGATCTATCCCGACAGCCGTCTGCAGATCGTCGATACCTCTTCCGCCAACATCCCACAGAACAACATCATCTTCCTGGCTTCCGATCCGTCAAGAAACAACGGCAACCGCTCAAGGCTGATGAACTTCTATTTCGATGAAAACAAAAACTTCCTCTCCGATCCGGACTGGATCGTTCAAAACGATACGACTGCGGACTTCGATCCGTATTCCTACCGCAGCCATGACGGCAACACCTATCTGATCTGGCGCAACGCCGTGAAAGATCTCGACGAGTCTACCAGCATTGCGCAGATCGCCGCCAATACCGATCTCTGGTTTGCGAAACACTATGTCAGCCTGGAATGGAACGATCTTTCCCGCATCACCGAATACGCCGGGAACGAAGAAGACGTGTTCGCTGCCGGGGCGAAGGTCTTTGACGGAGAGTCCGGAACACCGACGGTCACCTATTATCTGGGCGATGTCAACGATCCGCTTTCTTTGGATCCGTATGTCAGTCACGATGTCTGTAAAGCCGTAATGCAGGAAGACGGACAGTGGGAAAATGAACTGCAGTTCTCTTTGACCGGTGCCATCCGGGAACTGGACGGAAAATCCTTCGGCGGTACCGATTCTTTCGCCCTGTCGTATTCGGCTGCCGATGAAAGCGGAAACAAGACCGACAAGATCGCGATGTTCCAAGACGGCGAAAAAGTCTTCGAACGCGACAACGCATACAATGCCCGCTTCCTCGACTGCGGTTCTTCCGGTGCCATCCTGACCTGGATGGAGGACTGGAAACTCTACGGCCTGAGCGAAGACTTTTCAATCATGCAGATCACACCGGATGACCTGAAGATCCCGAGCAGCGACTACAAGCTCTACGGATGTTACGGTTCTTCCTACGTCGTACTGATGGGTACCGTTTCAAAAGACAGCAGCGAGAACGCCTATGCGATCTTCTCCACCGACGGCGGGACTAACTGGGCCAAGTCCGATCTGACCGACATCAAAGAAAATGCCTCAGTCAGCGATACGGCGCTGGCCTTCACCGAAGAAGATGAACCGGTCCTCTTCTATGCCGTACAGAACTATCAGACAGCTTACGATCCGGAAGATACCGACGCATCGAATTTCCTGTCCGCCGATAGCGGTTCGGAATGTTTTGCGGGACTCAAGAGTTTTGCGCTGAGCGAAGATGATCCGCGTTTCATCGATACGACCGCCGATCTCTATGTCAAAGCCAGAAGGTCGAACAGCCGCCTGGAGATCATCGACGGCAGCTTCGATGAAGAAGACGAGGCAAGAAAAGGCAAGCAGATCCCGTTCACTCTGCAGATCCTCAATAAGGGCTTATATCCGGTCGCTTCCGTCGACCTGTATAAGGACGGAGAATACTTTACGACTCTTTCTGCCGACCTGCAGCCGGGCAAGAGCGGCGAAGTGAAGGCTTCCTTATATCTGGATGAAAACTGCTCCGACGAGACACAGACTTATGAGATGGCCGCTTCCTGTTTCGGCAGAGAACCGGTCGGTTCTTACGATCTGACGCTGGATACCGGCGATATCGCCGTCACCTACGATCACGAGCTGGTCTACATGAACGAGATCTTACACTGGTCGGTCAAAAACGAAGGCTTCGCCGAGAAGACTGTCCATACGGTCATCGTGGATGCCGACACCGGCGAAAAGATCAGCGAAGGATCGATGACCATCCCGGGCGGTCACACGAAGAACTCGGAATACAGCGATACGCAAGGCGTCTGGTGCCAGCACGGACACAAGAACCTCAAGGCCTATATCTTTCTGGACGGCGAGTCCATCGAAGACCTCGGCTCGACCCGTTTCGTCAGCTTCCGTTCCCTGGAAGAGATCTATATCCAGGATTTCTCCAAGATCTTCAATAACGGCAGCACGACACCGAGACCCGATCCGACACCGGAACCGGAAACTCCGGCTTACGATCACGAACCGATCGACGGCGACTACAAGATCCCGGTGACGTACGTGACCGATACGCCGCACACGGCACCGGAACCAAGACCGGCAAAAGAAGAGGACCGGAAAGAAGAAGTCAGACCTCAGACACCGGCCGATAACCATACCGGTGAAGCAGCACAGCCGCAGACTGCCAAACCGGAGGCAGTGCAGGGTCAGGAAACAAGGACCGCCTTCCCGCGGCTGATCGTCCTGCCGGCGCTTCTCATCATCGGGCTCCTCCTGCTTCTGCTGTTTGCGATCCTGCGCCGGAAAGAAGAGGAAGAATAAGATACGACGTAAGAAAAGCTTTACCGTTCGCGGTAAAGCTTTTTTCTTATTTCATGATGATGTCTTCCGCCTTGATCGGCAATTCGTAGAAACGTTTTCCGCAAGCCTGATAGACAGCTTCCTGTATGGCGGGAGAAGGCGTATTGATGACGACCTCACCGATCGATTTGGCACCGAACGGTCCCAGATCTTCGTAAGACGGCTCGAAGTCGACCGTGATCTTTTCCACATCCATCCGGCACGACGCCTTGTATTCCATGAAGGAGTTCTCCAGCACGCTTCCCTTGGAAGAATAATTGACATCTTCATACAAAGCCATGCCGATGCCCTGCAGGATACCTCCTTCCGTCTGTATCCTGGTCAGATTCGGATTGAGCGGCGTACCGCAGTCGACGACGCCGACATATTCGACGACCTTGACCTCCCCGGTCTCAAGATCGGTCTCCAGTTCGACCGTCCCGGCCATGAACGGCGGCGGTGACGTCCTGGAAGAATGTGAGACGCTCTCCTTGAGAGCTTCGTTGTTATAGACCATCGACGCATCGGCGATCTGTGCCAGCGAGACCGACTTGTCTTCGAAATAGACTTTTTCTCCGTCGAATTCACAATGCCCGGCATTTTCCCCAAGCATCCCGGCGCCGAATTCCAGGATCTTCTCACGGAGCTTCAGCGCACAGCGTTCGACCGCTTTGCCGGTCACATACGCCGTCGAAGACGCATAAGATCCCGAGTCATAAGGTGAGATATCGGTATCCGCACCGAAGACCTGAATCTGATCTATGCTGCAGTCGAGAACTTCGGCAGCCACCTGACTCAATGTCGTATCACAGCCCGTACCGATATCGGCAGCGCCGATGTTCAGCGTGTAGAAACCGCCGTCATTCAGGCTCAGTGACGCCGATCCGACATCGACCGACGAGATGCCCGATCCCTGCATCGCCAGTGCGACACCGAGCGTGCGGACCCTGCCGTTGGCCAGGACTCTTCTTTGTCCCTTCTCTTCCCACCCGATCAGTTCCTTTGCCCGCAGCAGACACTTATCCAGGGTACAGGAAGTCAGCGGTTCATTGAAGTAAGCCGGCATGATGTCGCCTTGCTTCACGATGTTTTTCAGACGCAATTTTATCGGGTCTTCCTTCATCAGTGCAGCCAGTTCATTGACGGCCGATTCCACCGCAAACAGTCCCTGTGTCGCACCGAAACCGCGGTAAGCGCCGGATGACATATGGTTGGTGTAGACGACGGTGCCTTCGAAACGGTAGGCCTCCTGCTTTCCGTAGAGCGGGATCGACTTGTGACCGGAAAGCCCGACCGTCGTCGGACCGTGTTCGCCATAGGCACCGGTATTGGATAAAGTCCGCAAGTCGATGCCTTTGATGATGCCGTTGCCGTCCGCGCCGATGCGCACATGCATCTGCATCTCGTGTCTCGGTGAGGAGGCAGTGAAGCACTCCTTGCGGCTGAAGACGATCTTGCAGGCTTTGCGCAGTCTGTAAGTGACAAACGCCGCGTAGACTTCCGCGACTGCCGTCTGCTTGGCACCGAAACCGCCGCCGACCCGCGGCTTGGTGACCCGGATCATTGATTTGGGTATATGCAAGGCATTGGAGACGATACGCCGGATATGGAAGACGATCTGCGTCGAAGACGTCAGATGCAGCCTTCCGTAAGGGTCGAGCTCGCAATAGACTGCGAATGGCTCCATATAGCACTGCTGGGTCGCCTTGGTGTGATAGGTGCGGTCGACCACATACTTACAGGAAGCCAGGACCTTGTCGATATCGCCCATGGAACTGCATTCCCGGGCGACGAGATTGAGTTTTACGTCACTTCCGGTGTCCACAAGGATCTTCCAGTTGGCTTCCGGATGGACGACCGTGGCGTTGTCCAAAGCCGTCTTAAAATCCAGAACGGCGTCCAGGACCTCGTAGTCGACCCTGATCTTCGTCATCGCCTGATCGACGGCTTTTTCATCCCTGCCGACACAGATCGCCACGACATCGCCGACATAGCGGACATGGCGGTCGATGATCAGACGGTCATACGGGGCAAATTCCGGATACGAAGCACCGGCGATCGTATAGCGGTCCTGATCCTGGTCGATGTCTTTGTAAGTGAAGACGGCTTCCATGCCCTCGACCTTCATCGCTTCGGAAATATCGATGTCCTTGACGATCGCGTTGGCATGGACGGAACGGTAAAGTTTGACGATGAGACTGGGCTCCTTGATGAGGTCATCGGTATAGACCGGCTGCCCGGTCAGAAGCTGCATCGCGTCCTTCTTGCGGACGGGCTTGTTGACGATCTTGAGATCTTTCATCCAGCCCTCCTTTGATCGCGGTACCTGAGGAAACCGCGCATCTGCCCTTCATAGCCCGTGCAGCGGCAGAAATTGCCTGCCAGCCATGTCTTGATCTTTTCATCGGACGGATCGCTGTCCTGCCGGAACAGGGCGATCATCGTGATGATGTAGCCGGGATTGCAGAAACCGCACTGATCCGCACCCTCGTCGGCGATAAAAGCACCGATCTCTTCCGCCTCTTTCTGAAGACCTTCCAGAGTCTCGATCTTATGACCGGCCGCTCTGGCTGCCAGGATGCTGCAGGACAAGACCGGCTTGCCGTCAAGAAGCACCGTACAGGCACCGCAATTGGATGTCTCACAGCCGCATTTCACGGAATAATAGTGTTCCCTGCGCAGAAACTTCTGCAATGTCATATCCGGATCGATCGTCTTCACGACCGTTTCGTCGTTGATGATGAATGTCGCTTCCATCAGTCCTCCTCCAATGCATCCTTGATGCGTTTCACAAGGACGTCATACAGATGTTCCCTGTATTCCTTCGATCCCCGCCGGTTGGATCCGAATTCCGGCCGCTGCCCTTCTTTGACCAAAACGGCGACGTTGGGTCTTGCGCCGACCGCGAAGATCATCCCGCCGTCATCCTTCACACCGCAGACGTTGATCACCGGAAGATCGGTATAGGTCCTGCGGACGGACTGGAAACGGACCTTCACTTTCTTTTTCGGGATCAGGACGTATTTCAGGATGTCCCGTTCGTTCTTTTTCCCGAGGAATTCCTCCAGCGTCATTTCCCCCTGACGATGAAAGACGACCCTGGTCTTCAAAGGAAGCAGCAGCGTGAGGACATCGGAAAAGCCCAGCTTCGCGCAGATGCTGCCGCCGAGCGTGGCACCGTTACGGAACTGCACACCGACGATATGCTTCAGGCAATCTTCAAAAGCCGTACCGAAACAGTCTTTGATCGGCACATGATTTTCCAGCTCCGACAGAGACACCATCGCCCCGATCTTGAAGTATCCGTCTTCTTCTTCGATCTTATCGAGCTGCAGATCACAAAGATCGATGCAGGTATCATAACGGGCATCGGAAAGATGCAGCCACATCATGCCGCCGCAGACGACGTTCTTGTAATCCTGAGCGAGCGCATACGCTTCTTGAAACGACTTCGGTCTCACATAGTTTTCAAAATGGATCATCGTCCCTCCTTATGCAGATACGCGATCAGATCTTCGATCGGTCCCAGGTCTTTTCTTTCATCCACATCCCAGAGCTCCCAGGGAAAGAGCGCCTCGACCGCACGGATCTCTTTCTCCGGATGTTTTTTGATCAGCACCGATCCGCCGTCTTCCCCTTCCAGCTTTTTCATTTCCTCAAACAGATCTGCCGGAAACAGGACCGGCGCGGCAGATCTTCCCTCAAAGGACAGCCTGCAGAAACAAGACGGATCGTTTTTATGTTCCTTCAGCAGGGCACAGACCGACGTCAGAGTCAAGAGCGGCTGATCGCCCTGCACGAAGAGCGTCGCACAAGGCTCTTCGATCCCCGATATCCCGTGACGGATGGACGCACTCTTGTTTTCTCCTGCATGCAGGACCGTTTCATAGCCCGCCGTTTCACAGATCTTTGCGATCTCCTGATGAACGGTCGAAACGATACATCGCGGCCGCAGAGGATGCAAAGTATCCAATATGTAAGCGATCAGCGGCTTCCCTTTGACCTCATATAAAAGCTTGTTCCCTTCAAAACGCCGTCCCGTGCCGGAAGCCAGGATGACGATCTTCACGTCACTGTCTTCGTTTATGAACAGATCTTTCAGATGCCGGTCACCAAAGGCTTGGTTGTTCAAAGAGAACTCCTTATACAGAGAAAGGAAAAATTCTCCTTTCTCACTCAAGACCGACGAACCGCCGCCGTTTCCTCCGGAGTGAGATTCCAGCAGTCTGAAACCGAGTGCCTGTTCGCTGCGGCGGATCAGCTTGAGGGCTTTGGAGTACGACATCCCCATGGCCTGCGCTGAGGCCGACAGAGAGCCGAAAAGCTTCACGCCTTCCAGTAAGCGCATCGGTCCGTTTCCGAAAAATCTCTCATTATCTTCATCGACAAGTATGGAATTCAACTTGAGTGTGAACATGCACCTATAGTATATCGGATTAAACTGTGCTATTGTGAAAACGACGGTTATATTTTCAAAAACATAACGCTTAGGGAGACTTGGAAATGAAGAAAACGATCATCGTATTATTGAACATATTCCTGTGTTTCAGCCTGTTTGGCTGTGCACCGGGAAAGGAAGAAACGCCTGCCGGGGAACAGGCGGAAGAAACTTCCGCCGCCATCGAGATCATCGACCAGATCGGTCGTACGGTCACTTTGGAAAAAGAAGCCGAAAAGGTCGTCTCGACTTATTATCTGGTAACAGCTTCGATGCTGACGCTGGGACTCAAAAACAGGATCGTCGGTGTGGAGATGAAAGCCAAGAGCCGCGGCCTGTACAAGCTGGCGGCACCGGAACTGATCGATCTGCCGGGCGTGGGATCAGGCAAAGAGATCAATATCGAAGCCATTGCTGCTCTGCAGCCGGACGTCGTCTTCCTGCCGAAGAAACAAAAAGACGCAGCTGATGTTTTGAGCGATCTCGGGATCCCGTCGATCGTCGTCGATCCGGAAACCTACGACAGATTCAACGAACTCATCGCGATCATCGGCAAAGTCTGCGGTGTCTCCGCACAAGCCGGGGAACTGATTGCCTATTACGACAAGATCGTCAGCGAAGTCGCTTCGGCGACTGCGGATGTACAACGGCCGGACGTCTATATCGCCGGTGATTCCTCTTATCTGCGCAGCTGTTCCGGCGGCATGTACCAGAAAGAAATGATCGAAGCTGCCGGAGGAAACTGCGTCTCTTCCTCTCTGGAAGGCAGCAGCTGGACTGACATCTCCAAGGAACAGTTGCTGGAATGGGATCCCGACTATATCTTCGTCGTCAGTTACGCCGAATATACGGTCGATGAAATCATGAACGATGAAGCATTGAAAGGTCTCAAAGCCGTATCGTCCGGTAATGTCTTCATGATCCCTTCCCGGATCGAAGCCTGGGATTATCCGCAGCCTTCTTCCGTCCTGGGACTTTACTGGATGGCAGGAATCTTGCATCCGGATCTGATCGAAGCGGACCGCTATCTCAAAGAAGCCGTCTCCTTCTATCAGAAGTATTACGGCATCAGCATCAGCGATGAAGACCTCTGAAAAACTCTGCCTTGCCTGGGGAGCGGCATTCCTTTGTCTTCTCGTCTCCCTGAGTGTCGGACGCTATTCCCTGCCCTTAAGCGGGATCATCGATGTCCTGTTTCATAAAGACGGCGGCATGGCTGCCAACATCTTTTACAATATCCGCCTGGTCCGCTGTCTGGAAGCCGCCCTTTGCGGTATGGCCCTGGCGGTTGCCGGGCATCTCTACCAGAGCGGCTTTCATAACGCCCTGGTCTCTCCGGACACCTTGGGTGTCAGCGGCGGCGCATCGGTCGGGGCGATCGTCACCATCCTGTATCTTCGGGACTCCGTCTTTTTCAGACAGGTCTTTTCTTTTGCCGGAGGCATTCTGGCTGTCTTGTTTTCCCTGCTGCTGTCCCGCTTCATCAACTCCGACAGGCGGGTCTCCCTGCTGCTGTCCGGCGTCATCTGTTCGGCTTTGACCAATTCAATGATCATGGCCTTCAAATATCTCGCCGATCCGACGACCCAGCTCGCCGCCATCGATTACTGGCTGATGGGCTCCTTCTCCCTGACCGACCGCTCCAGGCTCCTGTCCACGGCGCTGATCGCTGTGCCCTGTCTGATCCTGACGGTCTTGTTCCGTCACCGTCTCAAGGCACTGCTTCTTCAGGAAGACGAGGCAAAGACGCTCGGTGTCGATACGAAGCTCTTACAACTTTTGTGCATCGGTCTGTCGACCTTGCTGACGGCCGCTTGTGTGTCGGTCTCCGGCATCGTCTCCTGGATCGGACTGCTGGCTCCGCACATCGTCAATGTCTTTTTTGCCTCTTCTTTTGAAGATACCCTCTTGTTCTGCATGCCGGTCGGTGCCGTCCTGCTGCTGGTCTCCGATACGCTGGCAAGATCGGCAACGATGTCCGAGATCCCCGTCAGCATCATCACCTCCTTCATCGGAGCTGCGATCCTCTTCTTCTTTCTGAAGACGAAGAAAGGAAGACCATGATCCAATTTCAACATGTCACATTTTCCTATCCGGACCAAACAGTCTTTGAAGATCTTTCCTTTGTCTTAAAGGACTTTTCAATCGCTGCCGTTTTGGGACTCAACGGCGAAGGAAAGACGACGCTCATAAAATTGCTGCTGGGACTTCTGAGACCGGACAAAGGAAAGATCCTGGCTGACGGGATCGATGTCCGTGAACTTGATGAACGGAAACGTTCTTTCTTGTTCTCCTACGTGCCGCAGCAGACCGATGATTCTCTGAAGATGTCGGTCGCCGATTTCCTGTGCATGGCCAGGATCAATCAACGGCCGTTCTTTTCCGGACCGCGTGAGACCGATAAAAAAGAAGCTCTTCTCTTGCTGAAACGGATGGAAAGCGAAGAGCTCTTCCATAAGGATCTTTCTTCCCTGTCTTCCGGCCAGCGCAGGCTCATCTACCTTGCCCGGGCGATCTTCCAGGACAGCAGGATCCTCGTCATGGATGAACCGGTGTCCTCCCTCGACCTTCTCCGCCAGCATGACCTTTTGACCTTCCTCAGCAGGCAGATCCAAACGGAAGGCCGCAGGCTGATCCTCTCCGTCCACGATCCCTGCCTGGCCTACGAATATGCCGACAGCTTCCTCTTCTTTCAGGACGGAACGCTCCGCGACATCGTGAAAAAGGAAGAGACCGGCCTACTGATCGAAGATATCGAAGCTCTTTATCAAAACAAGGTCAAAGCCTTCCTCCGCGAAGGAAAACTCTACATCGATCACAAAACATAAATGAAAAGCCTTCAACGAAGGCTTTGTGTTTGTTTATGATACGGTCTCCTCTTCTTTCCTGTGCCGCGATATCCGGATACCCGAACAAGCCAGGACAAGGACGGCCGCATAGTAAGTGCCCAGCGACAGGATGTGGGATAAGAAAGTCGTTCCTTTGACTTCGTTGTTCATCAGCAGGATGCCTCCGGCGAACAACAGCAGAGAACCGGTGAAGACGCGCCGCGGCAGCGAGAAACAGCTGCACACCATGGCGGAAGCCACCACAAGATAGGCGGCTGCCAGAAAGCGCATGACACCGAAGCGTCCTTCGACCAGCAGCACGGCGACGATCCCGAACAAAGACAGGATCGCCCAGGCGACGATCTGCTTCCGGTCCGGTTTTTCTTCCGACCAATAGCTGTACGTCAGATAGATGTAAGCCGCGATATGCAAGATCCCGCCCAGCAGCATGTCGAGCGTCATGATGACATCGGCAAAGGTCAGGATGATCAACGCATTGAACAGGCGGCGGAACAGTTTCTGCTTTCTTCTGTGATAACCGACATAAGCGCTTAACAGCGCGACCGCCGCAACGGCAAGCTTGAACAGGAGCGTCGGTCCCTTGTCTTCCGGATGCAAGGCATTGAAGAACTCCTTGATGATAAAGACGAAGAAGACGGTATACGCACTTGCGATCGGTAAGACGCTGTAGGTGCTGTCTTTCGACAGGTGTCCTTTCTTCCGCTGTCGGGAGTAGCGGGTCTTACTGACGAGGTACGTCAGCAGGAACAGAAGCAGCGTGAAGACGAACATCGTGACCGAGATCACGCCGATCGCGGCGGTTCGCCACGGCAGAGAGAAAAGATTCTCTGTCCTGGTCATGGAAACGATGAGCGAGACATCGAATTGCAGATCATCTCTATAGTTGAGCTTTTCCTTGACCAAAGGCTTGTCGGTGACGAATTTCGTCTCTCCGGCCGGATCCAGGACGACCGTCATCGCGTCACCCTCGTCGATCGTATAATCATACCAGACCGTTTTTGTCGGCACCTGGCTCTCTACGTTGTAATCCAGCTGCAGGACACTGAAATAGTTGTCACCGTTGGACGCCGGCACGCGGATACTATACTCGCTGTCGCGGGGCAGGACACACATGAGCGAATGTTCCACATAGCGCAGATAGACGTTTCCTTCCGGTGTCTTCGCCTGCCGTTCGGCTCTCGCTATTTCCTGCTGTGTGGCATCCGGTCCGAACGGCGCTTCAAAGGTCTCAATGACCTTGCCGTCTCTGATCAAAGAGACGGTATCCGTGCTGTTGATGTAGAGCTCCGAATAATCGTTGTCTTCGTCGAAAAACTCTTCATCCTTCTGTATCGAGAAGACCCAGGAAACATAGAGTTCCGGCGTGTGTGCCTGTAACATGTTGGCGCCCAGGGACGCCGTCGGGTTCCAGCTGCGGAAGATACTGCTGTCGTTGATATAGGCCATCGCAAAACCCGAGATGTAATCCAGAAGATGGTTGGCCTGAAAACGGTTCTCGTCATTGATCAATATCGGATCATTGGCCAGTTCCAGCATGTTTTTGGTGATGTTGACCGGTGAACGGTCCGCCCACATGCCGATGAGCTTGTCCTGCAGCGTTGCGGCATAAACTTCGACGGTCGGACTTAATTCCAGACAGTAGGCCAGGATGGTCTTGAGCGCATAATCGGATTCGAGGTTGTACCAGTAATCGATGCCGGTCAGTTTCTTATAGACTTCGTTGGCTTTCTTCCGTTTCTCATAATAATCGGAGTCGGTCTCCGGTGCCGGCAGATACAGCGATCTGCCGTAGCGGCGGAAGCCCCAGTCGGCGAACGGAACGTTCGGGACCGGATCGGTCTTGCCGACGATGTTGAAGATGTTCTGATACCTGCCCGCGTCTTCATCTCTCACGGTACGCGGCGTCGCAAACGTATAGGCAAAGACGCTCTCCTGCGAAAAGACAGGCGATTCACTCAGCCTTGCGGCCGTGATGTTGGAGACCGCGGCAGCCCTTGAGAATCCGGACATCCAGATCTTCAGAGGACCCTTCAAGTCATGGCTGGCGATGTAGCCGAAGATACGGTCATAGACCAGTCCGGCCGAGCGGTCGAAGCCTTCGTGGACCTCGCCGGTACCGATGGAGAAGTTGGACTCCCACTCATCAAGATAACCCTGTCCGCAGACGCCGACGGCGATCAGTTCGAAACTGTCTTCTCCCTGTCCGATCCGCTGGTGGCCCATGACGGTCGAAACGGTGTAGATGCTGGGATTCTTGTCGTAGTCATCGCTGCGCAGATCTTCGAAATGCGCCTCTTTCAGAAACTCGGACAGATTGATATCGGTCGGCGTATCGATGCCGTCCTTTCCGATCTTCGGACGGAAAGCGGCCGTCGCCAGACCCAGAGAGGCCTTTGCCAGATCATTGGAATAGTTCCGGGCATCCTCTTTGAACCAGTCCCGGTCAAAAGGAACTTCCAGAGAACGGTCCTCTTTCACGGTCAGCACATAGAACGCGGAACGGATCGTTTCGGCCGGATACTCGTCGCTTCTTTGTTCCGTTTCAAAAACGCCGCTCTCCTCTTCCGCAAAGACGGAAGGACTCATCAGCGGCATTATGAACAGACATAAAACGATGACCATTGTCTTATACAGTATCTTCTTCATATCTCCATTTTATATTAGCGTTTATTCTTCAGTAACGGAAAAACGATTTTCCTGAAGAAAGACCTTTTTCCCGTGTTATAATCAGCGCAGAGCTAACTGAAGAGAAACGGAGTTTAAGTTTATGAAAAAGATCATTATCGTATTTACAGTATTCCTGATGCTGTGCCTGTGCGCCTGCACGGTCACGACATCTTCATCCGCATCCTTCTCGACCAGTGTGACGGCAGACGGCAAAACGACGACCACCGAGACCAAGATCGAAAACGGTGTCAGCACATCGACGACGACCGAGACGTCCGAAGATGATCCGACCGGCTTAAGAAAAGACTGGGCGGAACTCTTTGATACCGGTGCCGAAGGCACGAGCGATATGGGCAGCGAGATCTACTTCGCATACAACAGCGATGAAGAATCGTCTCTGGCTGCCGTCATGATCGTCGACGGTGAATCCGGTGAACTTCTTCTTTACGAATTCGGTGAGATCGAAGAGGAAGACGATCACATGATCATCTACGATGTCGAAGGCGATTCTTCCCTGCCGTACTCCATCGGCGAAGAGGAATACGAAGACGGTTTCGATATCTACTTCCAGGACGGCGACCACGCATTCTTACAGTTTGTCAGTGCGGAACAGATCATCGATGATATGATCAGCATCTGGGAAGTCCAGCACGGCACTTACGTCGATCCGAAGAAAAAACAGTAAGACCAATTGAAAAAATGTCTGTGCGATCATGCAGCAGACATTTTTTTATTTGTTTTGACTTTCTTGTTTTCCAAACGTTTCATCATCAGCGGAAACAGGAACGAGACATAGAACGTCTGAAGGAAACAGGAGATCACCGTGCCCGCAGGTCCTATGATCAGTGTCCTGATCAGCGGCACCAGGATCTCGATATCCATCGCTCACTCCTTTTCCGGCAGCCGGAAACGGCTCGTGCTTCCGATCCGTTTCTTATGTCGAATAGTTTCTTTCAACGTTTTCATCCTCAAATCTTTTTATGTTTTGATCTGCTTCCTGCAGTCTCGTCTAAGTTGTCTTTAACTCACAAGTTAAGGGGATAATTTTGTATTTATTACTATATTTTACCTCGCTAAATACCCTTTATTCCCACTCGATTGTACCGACTTATTTTTTTCCTCTTTTACGAAGCAAAACACATCAAGGGACGATTGTTATCGGCATACTTCACAGACAAACCCGAGGTCTGCTTCATCTATGTACCGTTTCTTATACCATGGACAGCACAATCAGCAGCAGACCCACGAAATACGTCAGGCTGTTGGCCCGAATCAGCCATTTGTTGTCGTTAAAGATGAAACGGTAGGCCGTCAGAATCATGTCGGAGATCATGAACAGGAAAGAACCCATGCCCAGTGTCACGAAATTTGTGCCGGGCAGAAGAATGATCAGAGCCAGTCCCGTGATCCCGTGAGTCAGGATCGTGGAAAGATACCAGGTCATCGGCCATCGCATCTTTCCCATTTTGATCTTTTCCGGGTACCTGGTACAGGCGATGATGAACGTGCCGAGGATCACTGCGACCGTCAGAAACACCCACCAGAAATCCTTGAACGACAGTCCGTGATCGATCATGACGATCTGTTCATAGACGATAAAGCAGATATTTCCCGCCAGGAAGAAATCTCCGCCCCTGCCAAAGTCGAACACCAGAAAGAGGTCTCCAAAATAGGCAAACAGCAAAGCCACCATATACAGGGCCTGATAGGAAACAAATTCATATTTTCTGAAGAAAGTCACAATTGCCAGGACCAGATACATCGTCGCCATGATGTATTTGTTTATGGCGCGATGCATGATGTTTTTTGAGACTCTGGTAAAGAAGTAACAGAACAGCGCGATCAGATATACAGCAACAAACAGTGTCATGATTATTTCGCCTCACTTACAGGTACATCTATTTCCATATCCGATTCCGGATATGTGCAGCAGAGATGGATATAGCCGAATTTCTTATCTGCAGCCCTTCGGAAATCGTTTTCCGGATCCAGATAATACTTGCCTCTGATCAGCCTGCTGTGACAGTATCCGCATACGCCGTTCCGGCAGCGGGCAATCATCCTGATATTGGACCGTTCAATGGCTGTGAGGATAGTTTCGTTATTGTATGCATCGATCTCATAGACCGCATCGCGGATGTGTACGGTCAGCCTGTATTTCACGATCCTGTCGACTGCACGATCACCGATCGAGTTTCTTTCCCTCCTGACCTTCATCCGATTCAGATTCAGGTTTTTCAGTTTCTCTTCTACATATTCGTACATGGCATCCGGACCGCACATGAAGACGGAATCGCAGTCGGAATACTGCTTCAGGAGATCTTCATCGATCAGCCCGTGACGGTAACCCTCACATTCCTCATCCGAGAGGATTACTTCGATCCTGATCTTTTCGTCATCATAATCCTTTGGATCGAGCAGCAGCTGCTTCTTTGTTCTCACGCCATACAGCAGTACCATTCGGAAATCTTCGCTCTTCTCTTGAATCGCTTTCATCATTGAAAGGAAAGGCGTGACTCCGCTTCCTCCGGCAATGCAGAGGATCTTTTTCCCATCACGCAAATCATCAAAGACAAAATCGCCGTGAGGTTCCAGTACATCGATCTCGTCCCCGACCGAAAGGTCTTCGATAAGATGTTTCGAAAAGAAACCTTTTTTCTGAACGATGACCTGAAGTATGCCCTCGAGCGCCTGTTTCGGTGAAGAGACGATCGAATACGGTCTGCTTAGATACGATCCGTTGATCACGGATGCCAGGGTCACATATTGACCTGCCCGGAAATACGGAAACCTTCCGTCTTCTCTTTTTGAGACCAGCGTAATCTTCATGTGATCAGGAGCGATCAGTTCCTTTTCCAGTACCGAGGCTTTCATGATTCCCGAATGAAGGCTTCTGGCCAGGCGGTTCACTCCCGAATCGTAGACGATCGGTTCCTCCGAAGAAGCTTCAATCAGCTCCCGGCGTTTTCTGACCATCTCCATTCCTCTTTTGATGTCCTCCATCGGATTTCCGTTTCTTGAAAACGGCATCATGCCACCTCCTTTGCGAGATCCGCCAGTGTCCTTTTGGCTTCGTTGACTCCGGACTTGTAGCTGCTAGGATAGCCCAGCAGCCTCTCACCGTATCCGCCACCGATCCGCAGCCCCTCGACGCAGCGGTCTTCTTCCACCATCTGAATGCGGTTCATCAGACCGTCGTAGTACTGGGATTCATAACCGTAGACCGTACCCTGAGGTTGACCGCAGTATCTGGCATACGTAACGGGTGTTGCGATTGCGATCTCTTCGATGGCGTCTCTGATTCTTGACCCGGTAGCCTTCTCGAAGCGTTCGATCATCCTTTCAGCGACCCGATTCTTCACTTTGAAATAATCCTCTTCCCTGACATCGCTCCAGACATCATCCATGAACAGCGTCGTCATATACATGATGCAGGTGTCTTCCGGGGAACAGTCGGGATCGGCGTTGTTCAGACAGACCGTCGCCTGCGCGGCGGTGTTCCCGATCTTCTTCATCGATTCGTATTGAGCCACGTTGTCACAGGTGTCATAAATGAAATAGTTGTGATCGCGGATCCCCAGCTCCTGCGCCGACTTGTTCAAACCAAGATAGACCGTATATCCTCTGCCTCCCAGCTTACGGAAGTTGGTCAGCTTTCTGGCCTTGGCCGGAACCTCATCCAGCAATTTTCCATAGACCACATGCGGAGAGATGTCCGCAATGACGTGTCTTGTTTCGATCTGTCTGCCGTCTTTCAATTCGATTCCGCAGACGCTTCCCTTCTCATCGGTCAGGATCTTCGTGACTTCGCTGTTGAACCAGATGTCGCCGCCCAGTTCATGGATGCGCTGTTCAAACGCCAGAGACAGTTCATGTGAACGGTATTTCGGAATCACCGCACCTTTCACAAAATAGGAATAGATCATGTTGGCATAGTGCAGGAAACTCAGATTGTTTCCATCCGCACCAAGATAACACCAGTAGGTATTCAGATTGTCGACGATGATCTTGGGATATTTCAACGCTTCAAAGGCTTCGTTCACGCTGTAGGAGCTGCAGGTAAGATAGTCCGGATACTTTTCCATCATCACCTGCGGATCCGGCCTTCCTTTCGATTCGCTCAGATATGCCATCGCTTCTCTGATCTGCTTTGCCAGGGCAAGAAAATCCTTTGCGTACCTGTCTCCTTCGGGATGAAGCTTTTTGTTTGCTTCAATAAAGGCCTCTTCACCGAAAGGCATGATGAAATCATAGCCTTCCTTCTCGCTGATCAGATGATAGGCGTCCTTCAGGTGGATCCATTCTATCTTGTCGGCAACGCCCAGTTCTTCAAACAGGATCCTGCTGCTTCCCGGGTCTTCCGGTGTGCCGATGCCGTTGAACTCATGCAGGGACGCCTCGAATTCAAACCTTCCTCTGACAAAGCTTGTTGCAAAGCCTCCCGGAATATTGTGTTTCTCACAGACCAGACAGCTTCTGCCTGCGTCCAGGATCTTGCATGCCGCAGCCAGACCGCCGTTACCGGCACCGATCACGACAACATCGTAGCGTTCCATCTCAAACCTCTGTTTCAACGATATAGGATGTCACGTTGTCTACCACGTCGCCGTCGATCTGCAGTGCACATGGTTTATCGAAAGACACTTCCACCCTGTGTCCTCTCTTGACGGTTACCCAGTCTTTTTTCAGCACGTGTTCGCCCTTGTTCAACGAAGGGAAACGCATTAGGGTCAGCAGCCGCGATTTCTTGTACAGAGTCACGACCGAAACGCTTCCGTCTTCATTGAAACGGTCCTGATCCGGCGCCACCATCAGACCTCCGCCGTAGAATCTGCCCTTCATCGTGGAAGCCAGCCATACGTTCTCGTATCTGTTGGTCTCGCCATCGACCGTAACCGTAGCCTTTTTCAGTTCATAACCGCCCAGCAGGAGTTTGATGGCGATGTTGGTATAGTTAACCGGCTTGTCCGAGTGAAGTTTCTGGATGTCTCCCGCCTTGCAGGTCTCGCCGTCAAGGCCGTATCCGATGCCGTTCAGGAATCTTCTCTTGATGCCGTTGACCGTAATCTGCGGCAGATCCTTCAAAAACGGCCGCAGATCGATCTTTCCGTCTTTCACATACTTCTCGTTGTCACGGAAAAAGTCGTT
>JAIKXJ010000030.1 GCA_024684175.1 Erysipelotrichaceae bacterium | reverse complement strand
CCCCACGTAGAGGCTGACTTTGTTTTCACTGCTGAGGCTTTCCCAGAGTCTTGAGGCGAAGCTGTCGATATCGTCATTTATCTCAAAACTGATCGGATCTTTGGAGAAGGAAGGAAGCGGATCGCCATCATGGTCATAGGTCGATATGAAATGGGCGGTGTCGTCCTTTCCTTCGTATTTATAGAAGAGCCTTTCACAGCCCTCACCCTTCTTTTTCAGGATGGCGATCTTGTAACGGTCTGCTTCAACGATGGCGGAGATGCGGGGTGTGAAGTTCGGTGCGTCCGGTTCGTATTCCCTCGTCTGCAGCGCTTCTTCAAAAGTCCTGCCCTCTTTCAGGAATTCATGGATGGTATCGGTCTGATCGCCGTTGGTGACGATGGTCTTGCCTTCATAAGTCCTGATGGCGTTGTAGATGATCAGGGAAGGGTCGGCGACTTTGGATTCATCGAAGGCTTTCGTGAACAGGATGCCGTCTTTCTTGCGGAAGACGCGGTTGCGGGAGTTGACGGAGCGCCCCATGATGAAGTAGGCGATGAGCATCTCGCCGTCTTTCTTTCCGACGAGTATCCCTCTGCCGGGATAATCGTTCCCCTTCAGATAAGTGCAGATCTCTTTCATCCTATCTCCTCGTATCCGCCTTCGGCGTTTCTTTTAAACAGCGGCAGTTTCTGCAGGAAGATCAGATCGTCTCTGTCGGCAGCCTCTCCTTCGGCGAGGATGCAGGCTCTCGCGCAGACGATGGCACCGGCTTTTTCAGCCAGGGCTTCCAGGGCAGTGAGCGATCCGCCCGTTGAGACGACGTCGTCCAGAAGGCAGACTCTCTTGCCTCTGAGGTCTTTGAGATCGTTTCCGTCCAGATAGAGCTGCTGCAGAGAGGTCGTGGTGATGGATCTGACAGACACGCTGATCGGATCTTTCATGTAGCTTTTGACGGATTTGCGGGCGACGGCGAAGCGTTTCAGTCCCAATTGTTTCGATACTTCGTGAGCCAGGGCGATGCCTTTGGCTTCGGCGGTCATGATCAGGTCACAATCGTGTATCCTTTCGGCGATCAGCGGCGCAACGGCACTGACCAGTTCGCTGTCGGAGATGACGACGAAGCTGGCGTAGGCCAGTTCTTCGCTGATGGGGACGAAGGGAAGTGTCCTTTCGATGCCGGCGATCTTCAGAGCGTAATTTTGCATAGATTTTACCTCACGCCACAAGTATATCATTCCTGGAGACCATGCAAAAAATGATATCATGGAATTACAGGAAAGACGATGACAGATAAAGAAGAAAAAAGAAGCATCAGCGAGATCCGGTATGCCCGCAATTCACTGAAGGCCAAGGTCTATCGCGCGACCGCGATGGGTTCCCTGGTCCTTGGTGTCGTGACGCTGATCGTTGCGATATGGCTTTATGGAGTCTCGCTGGCTGAGCAGTACATCGACGAGACTTTCAACCTTGCCCGGTCGACGACCTCTTTATTGAGCAAAGGTACCGATGTCGGGGAGGTGGTCGATCAGATCAGGACGATCTATGATTCTCTGTCGGCCGATGAACAGCTGAAGAGCGGGACACAGGAATATCGGGACCATTTCAAAAAGCTGGTGAATACCGACGATTATCAGAGGATCAACAACATCCTGCTGCAGATGAAGAACGCTTCCGATGCCAACGATCTGTATCTGGCGATGTATGTGGAAGACGGTGAACGTCTTCTGTATTTCGTCGATCCGGATGAGAACGAAGAGACCAGGTTTTACGCGGGTGAATGGGAGAGGATTGAGAAGAGAGAAGCCGACAAGTTCCTGAACTGGGATGGGAACGGCAGATTGTATGATATCAGCAGAACCAAAGCATACGGATGGATGTGTACCAGCGGAATACCGCTCTACAGCGCAGATGGCAAACTCATCTGTTTCGTTCTGGCAGACCTGCTTCTGGCAGACCTGCTCAACGGCATGGTCAACTTCCTGGTCCATTTTACCCTGGCCCAGATCGTCGTGACGGTCCTGATCGGCTATCTGATCTCAAGACACATGCAGAAACATCTGGTCGGACCGATCAATCAGATCGCCAGATCCGCCCAGGAGTACATCGAGGACAAGAAGAGCGGCAACCTCAAGAAGAAGCACTTCCCGGAGCTGAAGATCGACGCCAGCAACGAGATCGAAAACCTTAACAGTGTCATGGCGCAGATGAAAAGCGGGCTCAGCGCCTATGAAAGGAACCTGACCAGGATCACGGCCGAGAACGAGCGCATTTCGACCGAACTGGATCTGGCGACCAGGATCCAGATGAACATGCTTCCGGGCACTTTCCCGGCATTCCCGGATCGAAGCGAGTTCGACCTTTATGCCATGATGGATCCGGCCAAGAAGGTCGGCGGTGACTTCTACAACTTCTTCCTGATCGATGAGGACCACCTCTGTCTGCTGATCGCCGATGTTTCCGGCAAGGGCATACCGGCCGCTCTGTTCATGATGGCTTCTACGATCATCCTCTTCAACCTGGTCAAGCAGGGCATGTCTCCTGCCGAGGTC
>JAIKXJ010000010.1 GCA_024684175.1 Erysipelotrichaceae bacterium | reverse complement strand
CCGTCCGGATGATGCCAGTCCATGACGGAAGAATAAAAACCGATCTTGAGATCATATTTGCGGCAGGCATCGACGAATTCTCTCACGATGTCGCGGTGACAGCCGTAGTTGACGCTGTTGTAAGGGTTGACCTTGGAATCCCAGAGCGAGAAGCCTTCGTGGTGTCTGGTCGTCAGGACCATATACTTCATACCGGCTTCTTTGGCCAGCTTCGCCCACTTTTCGCAGCACCCTTCTTCCGGGAGGAACTGATCGGCATACTTTTCATAGTCTTCCTTGTCGATGCCCTCCATCGACATGACCCATTCATGCCGGCCGATGATTGAATACAGGCCGTAATGGACGAACATCCCGAAACGGGCTTGCCGCCACCAGTCCATTCGCTCATCGCGGCTGTCGGCGATCATCTTCTCATAGTCTTTTCTTTTCATGTACTCCATCTTAAAGTACCTCCGTTTCCGTTCTTACGATCTGAGCGGACATCCGTTCCCGATCGTTCCATATTTCCAGGGAAAATACTATCTTCTTTCCCCGATCCTCTTCTTTGAACTCAAAGATATGATAGAACTCATAGACGGAGGTCCCGATCGATGATCCGTCGATCCTCTCCATCAGCATTTCTTTTTTTATTTCCCTGACACTTTCCCCGTCATCGATGAGATAACGGATATACTTCACCTCGTGATTGACGGTGTAAGTGTTGTCATCGTTCAATACGATATCTTCGCTCTTCAGCTGCAAAGGCCGCACGACGCCGCAGAAAGCGACTCTGTCGCCTGCCCTTACTTTGATGTGCTCCGTATCATAGAAGACATCTCTGATGCATTTCTCACTCAGGTCAAAGACATTTTCTTTGGCATCTTCATTGACCCGGTCGATGCGGTAAAGATGCAGATCTTCATGAAACTCTTCGATCTTTCCCGTCCTTGCATAAGACTTGCCCTGTCCCAGGTACGCCTCGCCGATGTCGTAGCGGTAGGCCTTGAACAGGTCTTTGTTTCCGACCTGTCCTTTGGTCTGCAGGTACGCCAGTTCCGTGGCATACGAGGTCGATGTCGGATCGCAAAGATAGACGAACATCGAGACTTTCGCGTCCTGATAGACGGCGATATCGTTGGAACGGTAGTACGGCAATACGCCCATGTGATAGTACCAGGTCCCCAGATAGGCTTCCAGGTAGCCGGGCAGCGTGTCGTTGACGATGGTCAGACTGTTTTGTTTGCACCAGTCGATCATGCGTTCCTTGTGTTTGACGGGATTGAAACGGACGATGACGGCTTCCTTGCGCACATCGATGCGGATCGGCTTTTCGCATTCCGCACAAAGCTTTCCCTGTCCGTCATACAGACTCGCCCGCAGGACATAATCTCCCTTTTCCAGACAGGTATAGGGATGTCCGTTTTCATCCGCAAGATCCATGCCGGTATCGAAGATCCGCCCGTGGCTGCGGTCCGTTCCGGAGACGATGATCGCTTTGAAGGAAGCATCACCATAGAAACATTTGATCGTCGCATCGCCCAACGATGCATAAGGGTCTTTCAGATCTTTGACGAGCAGTTCGGGAAAACCGAAGTCCTTCAGCTTCTCCTTATGCGGATCGAGACTCTCCTCATAGGAAGTTAGCCCCGCAAAGTCAGTGAACAGCGACTTGTCCTTCTTTTTGTGAGAAGAGGCCTGACGCAAAAGATGCCCTTGTACATCGAAGAGTCCGACGCGCAGGCACATGTCTTCATCGATCCGTCCCTTCAGCCGGCCCCAGACGTTGAGATCCCGTCCCCGATCGATCAAAGGCAGATCGCCGGAAGGATCGTCTATGAATATCTCATACGCATTCATTGAAAACTGTCCATCGTCACCGCAAAGTCGAAATAGGTCTGCGGATACGGTTCATCCTTCAAAGTGAAGTGCCACCATTCTTCCTTGAGCACTTCGAAGCCCTGGGCTTCCATCGCCTCTTTCAGGATCCTCCGGTTGTTCAGCTGTTCTTCGCTGAGCTCCCCTTCATAGTCGGAATGTGAGATCTCCGCAAACAGGTCGAAGGACGAACCCATATCGACTTCCTTTCCGGTCTTCATATCGACCAGCGTCAGATCGACTGTGCTGCCTCTCGAATGAGAAGATTCTGGCGCAACATAACCCAGATCGAAGAGATCCTTCTTGTCGACCTCCGGATAGAAGACCGCCTTCATCCGGGTATCGTTGATCTCCGCCGCCCAGCGCTTGAAATGTTCGACCGCTCTTTGCGGACGGTAGGCATCGTAGACCTTGAGCAGATAGCCTTTCTTGTAAAGATCCTGGGCTGCCTTCTTCAACGCCGACGCTGCCGGCCTGCTCAAAAGCGCCAGAGGCTGCTCATAACCGTCGATCGCTTCCCCGACGAAATTGTAAGAAGTCGCGTAGCGGATCTCCAGCAGGACTTCCGGTACGGCATCGGAAAGCGAGACGAAACCCGAGGCATCGTCGCTGTAGACGTTGTCCGGACTCAGAGTCCCTTCATGTTCCTTTTCCATTTCTTTACTGTCCTTATCCGTGATGTAGTATGTCACATCGTTTTCCATATCCGGTTCGTCGTTGACCGACAGGCGGCTGATGACTTTGAAACCTTCATCCAATAAGACGCCCGAGTGATCGCCTTTGGCGATATTGTACTGGACTGTCGTTTTCTCTTTTCCCTCTTCATCGAGGATGAGCGTACAGCTGCGGAAATCCTTCCGCTGCGCAAAATGATCCTCCAAAAACTTGGCTGCATCGGTCTCGGTCATCCCCTTGTCATAGAAGACCTCGAATTCCTCCAAGACTTCCTTGTCGCCGCCCGCACGTGTCAACGTCTCGTTCTGTACGCTGATGAGGATCCCCTCTTTGTCGCAGAGAAGGTTCATCGTTGCCGATACGACATCTTTGTCCGCTCCGTAAAGATCTGCCAGCTTCTTTTGATCGACCCGGGCGGAAAGGATGTAGAAAGCATCGGTCCTTTCGACCGATTCGAATTCCAGTGCCTCCAGCAACTCTTCGGCCTTTGCCCAGACATCCTTCTTTTCTTTTAAGACGACGAGCTGAGAGAACGAAGCATCTTCATTCATCGCATATAAGAAGTCCTTCTCATACTTCTCTGTCTTTCCGACATTGCCTTTCTCGTCGTATGAGAATCTAAACGTCTTTTCTTTGTCATCGTAATAGGAACACTTCTTTCCTTCCTCTTCCGTCTTATAAGAGATGTTCTTGAAACGTTCTTTCAGTTTCGCCGCAGAATTGTTTTCCTTCACCATCGCATAGATCTCTTCGTCGGTCAGCTTTTTGGAAGAACAGCTGCAGAGAAGGAAGAGAGATAAGAAGATCAATAACGTACGTTTCATCGTTTTTTTCCGGTCCTTACTACTATTATAGAATGTGTACGGACCTTTTTCTTCTTTCAAGAAGAAAACTGATATGATAGAACTTGGGAACTGAGGATATGAAAGATACATTAAAAAAGATCAATGAAAATTTGAAAGAACGCTTCGCCTCCGACGAGCTGTTTCACGATACGGAAGTGGCCGCCAACAAGCTGGGCGAGATCATTCTGTTCAATACCGGCTTGCTTCTGCTGGCCATCCTGATCCTGACGATGTTCGGCGTCTTTCCTTTGACGATCGAGACCGTCAGTGTTCCGGCCGTCCAGGGGATCATTGAGATCGCCATCGTCTTAATCATCTCCAGAGCCGTGAAAGGCGATGCCTGGTGGCTCAAGTATCTGATGCTGACGGGGATCATCGCCATCTACGCAAGACTCGACATGATGCTGACGCACAAAGCCTGGATCCTGATGGTCCTGCCGGTGGTCTTTTCCAGCCGCTATTTCTCGAGAAAGCTGACGGTCTATACCGCGGTCTTGAGCATCATCGCTTTCCTGATCTCCGCCTATCTTGGCGCCACAGCCGGCATGATCGACCTTAACATCGTCACGATGGAAAAAGGCACGCAGATGACCGCGACCGGCGGCTTCCTCGGGGATACGGTGAAGAATGCCGGTGTCAGTCCGGAGATGCTTAGAAGGAATACCCTTTTGTATAACTTCTTGCCGAAATGGATGATCTTCATGATCGCTGCCGTGATCTCGGCCAATATCGCCCGGACCGGCCGGGAGATGGTCATCAGACAGCACGAAAAAGACGTCTCCGCCCAAGCCATCAAAACGGAGCTCGACCTGGCCACCAGGATACAGGCCGGCACCCTGCCCAATATCTTCCCGCCGTTTCCGGACATCAAGTCCATCGATCTGTATGCATCCATGAAACCGGCTAAGGCCGTCGGCGGCGACTTCTATGACTTCTACCGGATCGATGACGATCATCTGGCTCTGGTCATTGCCGATGTCTCGGGGAAAGGCATCCCGGCCGCCTTGTTCATGATGGTCTCCAAACTGCTGATCCAGAACCTCGCCCTAAGCGGCATCCGGCCCAGCGAAGTCCTGCAGCGGGCCAATGAGACCATTTGCCGGCATAACGAGGAAGAGATGTTCATCACCCTGTGGCTGGGCATCCTGGATCTTAAGACCGGCAAGGTCATCGCTGCCAATGCCGGACACGAGTATCCGATCCTGAAGGAGCCGAACAAAGATTTCGAAGTCTTCAAAGACAAACACGGCTTCGTCGTCGGCGGTATGGATGGCATGAAATATCAGGACTATGAGTTTACGATGCGCAAAGGTGCCAAGCTCTTCTTATATACCGACGGCTTGCCCGAAGCTGCCAATGAGGATGACGGGCTCTTCGGCATCGAGCGGACTCTGGAAGCTCTCAACGAGATCAAAGACGGGTCTTGCGAAGCGATCCTGCGGCACATCGATCTGCGGGTCAAGGAATTCACCGGCAATGCGGAACAGTTCGATGACCTGACGATGCTGGCACTGCAGTACAAAGGATAGATAACAAAACAAACAAAAACCCCGAAGAAGATACACCCGGATCATCAAAGGCGTCTTCCCTCTTCGGGGTTTTCATTCGTTTTTTCAGGCCTTCATCGCAGATCGATCTTCTTTACGATCCAGTCTTTCTTTTTCAGGTCATAAGCATTGCCGCAATATGGGCAGTCCTTCCGATGTACCGCATCGAAACTGCCGCCGCAGGAAGGACAGGAAACGCGGTGGATCGAGAAACCCGGATCGGCATGGGCATCGCTTTTCTTTTCCAGAACGAAATCGATCTTTTCATCCCTCTCCTGGACAGCACGGTGAACATAAGTATCCGTCAGATATGCCGTCCCTTTCACTCTCAGCAAAGTCCCGTCCTGTTCATACTTTTTGATATGCAGAGCTCCGCGGTATTGCATATCGACGATCTCATCAAGATTGGAAAGGTCATCCTCCCCTTCATAGACCGACAGGCTGTCACGCTCATCGGAAAAGGCGATCATCCGCAATAGAGACAAGACCCGGCCTTCGAAGGCTTCATAAGAGAAATCCGGATCATATCGTTTCATGAATTCCAGCATCTTCTTGCGGCTGTTCAACGTCTTGAGTAACGGCACAGCCCGGCCGGCTTCTTTGAACAATTTGAACAGAAGAAGGAAGCTGCGAAGCATATACCAGACGAAGGCCAGGACACCGCCGTAGAGCGCTCCCATGAACAAGGATGCCGGGATACGGAAGATCAGATCCATATCGTTCCAGGCATAGAAGGTCAGTGCCGCGATCAGGACGCCGGAGACCGAAGCGGCGATGATCAATTCTTTTTTGATGCGGTCCATGAGTCCGGCCCGTTCGACGACCCCGGGGACCGTGTAATAGGAAGAGACACAGGGGTAGATATCATCGGTCTCGAAGAAGGTGCCGCAGTACGGACAGCCGTCTCTGGCTTGTAAAGCACTCATCTTGTTTCCGCAGTTGGGGCAGGTGTATTCTCTGTCCTCATGGCCTTCCTTATCGACGAAAGTCACATAGAGATTGACCGGACGGCGGATCTTTTTGATCTGCTTTCCGTCCTTATGAAAAAGGATCTCCTGCATCGCTTCCCGATACAAGATCTTCGAGGAATAGCCGTTCTCTTTCCGATAGGATGTGCCGCTGATCTCTTCCTTCACATGTGTGAAGTTTTCTTCTCTTGCGATCTCCCCTTTCTTCAGACGCTGTTCCTGCAGATCGAGAAAATAACGCAGATCGCGTGATGCCAAAGAAGGTTCCTTACCGTTCAGGGACCATTCATGTAATTCTTCGGTAAAACGATCGAGCTGTTCCATAGAAAAGACTCCTTAACTCATTCAAATACTCCGGTTTCGGATACTACATAATTCATTATATAAACATCTAAAGAAGATGTCCCTTCGATCTTGATCTGAACAGTCCCGTAAAATAATAAAATTCATATCTCTGAGTATCCTTCTTTGAAATATAATAAAAAACGATAATATCAGAGGTATATCGTTTATGAAAAAAGTCATGGTCTGCGGATGTGGGGTACAGGGTTCAACGATCTGCAGAAAACTGGATCTGGAACCCAACATCGAAGAAATCATCTGTGCCGATTACGATCTTTCCGCTGCGCAGGCGGTCTGCTCGATGATGAAAAAAGGAAAGCCGGTCAGAGTCGATGCTTCCGACCTTGAACAGATCAAGGAAGCAGGCAAAGGCTGCGAACTGCTGATCGACGTCATGCCTTTGGATTACGGTTCCAATGTCTTGAAAGCCGCGATGGAGCTCGGTTGCTGCTACCAGGATCTGGCTGCCTGTGAGAACCTCCCGGAATGTATGGATGTCGACCCGTATGACCGCTGGCTCGCCGGGATCCGCTATATGTATGAGGAATACGGCAAAGTCTTCGCGAAGAACGGCACGACGGCCATCATCGGTACGGGCTCAGCCCCGGGCATCATGTGCGTCATGGCCCGCAAATGCGTGAATGAGCTTGACGAATGCGACACGATCAACATGATGGTCTACGAAGGCGTGGAAGCCAAACACTTCCTGCCCTTCTGGTGGTCCACCGATGTCGCTCTGGCCGACATGCAGGAAGATGCCTATGCCTATGAGGACGGAAAGGTGATCCGCACCAAGCCGTTCAGCCGCAAGATCTACCGCAGCTGGCCGGAATACGACATGCGTCCGGTCATGTTATGCGAACACGCTCATGATGAACCGGTCTATGTAGCGTTCAATGCCGAAAAATACTTCAAAGGCTGCAAGAATGCCTATTTCAAATACGGCGGCGTCGGCATCGAATTCGCCGAACCGCTCTACCGCTCCGGCCTGCTCAGCTGGAAAAAAGAAGAGATCGACGGCCAAAGCATCGTACCGCATGATCTCGTGCTGAAACATGTCCCGCTCGCTCCGAAAGACCCTAAAGAGATAAAGGAGATCATCGATGAAGGACTTATCTCCGACGGCGGCGCTTTCGTCATCGAAGCCTATGGCAAAAAAGACGGCAAAGACGTCATGGTTGAACTGCATCTCAACGCTCCGGGACTGGTCGAATCCTATCAGAAAGCAAAAATGACCGGCGAAATGTATCTCACCGGCCAGGGAGCCTTCCTGTATACCAAACTCTTCGTCAACGACATGATCGGTCAGAAAGGTCTGATCTCCTCCGACATGCTGGATGATCGGCAGATCGAACAGTACATCAAGTGGGCGGAAGAACTCGACATCACCTACAGCATGGAGATCAAGGAAGGCGTGCTTCCTTCCGATCTGAAATAAGATATCCTCACAAATGCAGCTTCGGCTGCATTTTTTATTCAAAGAACTGCTTTCTGCAGGAAAAAGAAAAGCGTAAGTCTGTTTCAGCTTACGCTCATGAAATACGATCACTTCTCCACCAGCAGTGCCAGACCGCTTCTTCCGTAGCCGTAGTTGTCCCGGTTGACATAGATCACCAGAAGCGAGACGAAGAGCGTCAGCACATTGCCGCAAAGGAAAGCAAACCAGATCCCCTTCACTCCGAACAAGAGCGGCAGGACGATGACCGTCAGATTGGAGAAGACGATCTCCTGCATGATCGTGATGAAGCTGGAAGAACGGAAATTGCCCAGTGCGGAGAACGACATCCTGGCGGCGATATTGTAGCCGAAGAACAGGAAGCCGTAAGGAGAGATCCTCAAACCATAGACGATCAGGTCCTTGATGTCGGCCGCCGCCTTTCCGGTAAACAATATAGCGATCGGATCGGCAAGCAGGAAAAACAAGCCGATCGATACGGCGACCAGAAGCGTCGTGGCGATGACGATCTGCTTATAAAGCCGCTTCAGCTTATCGACATTCTTCTCTCCCATCGCATAACTCAGCATCGGACCGGTCGCGGAAAACAGACCGAAGTAACCGGCCATGAACGTGAAGGAGATGTTGTTGACGATCGTGTAGGCGGCAAGATAATTCTCATCCCCGAAATACAAGATCGCATAGTTGGCGATCAGACCGCCGACACCGACGGAAAGACTGGAGAAGAACGCCGGCAGACCGTAGCGGCAGCCTTCTTTCAATACGTCCTTCAGTTTCGTGAACGGCTTGACGAAACCGACTTCACATTTCTTTCCGGAATAGAAGATCAAAGCGATCAGCGCCTGTATCATATTGGCGATCAGGTTGGCATAAGCCGCACCGACCATGCCGACACCTTTATAGACGACGAAATACCAGTCGAATAAGAGATTGCTTCCGACATTCATGACCGTGGAGAATAGTTCCATTTTCGGTGAACCTGCCGAGACATAAAAACGGACCATCACCGAACCCCAGATGCCCAGGAAGGCATAGTAGCAGTTGACGCTCAGGAAGCTTTTCGCATAGGGATAGATCGCCTCGTTGCAGCCCAGCAGTCTCAGGATCTGTTCCTTGAACAGGAATTCGACCAGCGAGAACATCAGACCGACACCCAGGGCAAACATCACGATGAGCGTGAAATCGCTTTTCGCTTCCTCGTCTTTCTTTTCCCCCATCTTTCTTGCGACGGAAACAGCCGTACCGCTCAAAAGCGAAGACACCGCATTGTGCAGCATGAAGACCGGGAAGATGATCGAGAAGGCGCTTTCCGCCGTCGTGCCCACATAGCGGGTGATGAACAAGCCGTCATCGATCGTATACAAAAGATTGAAAATGAATTCATTCAGGATCGCCGGCAGGGCGAAACGTATCAAGCCGAGCAGCGAATAATCCTTGCCGATCGTTTTGGTTTCTTTTTGACTCATAGAGTCATTCTAGCATAACGCACCCTGCAATACACCCACTTGTTTACGCGGATGCAGGAAACTAAGCCATATGCAGCGGCATAGACCATAATAAAACAGAACGGAGACCGTCTGTCTTTTTTTTGAGATCTTCTTATCATTTCACGCAGCGGAAACAGCCGATCCCCTTGACATGCGAGACTTCCGCCTTCGCATACATCGTTTCAAGTCTTGAACTCAGACTTTCCAAGGTCTCGTACGGTGCCGTGAAGAAACCTTTCGGCTGATAAAGATACCGGATGAACCGGTCGGTCCTTCTGCAGACATCTTTGATATAGAAGCAGCCACAGAACGTCCCGCCTTTCTTCAAGACCCGATACGTTTCCCTGTATGCCGCCTCTTTATCGGGAAAGGCATGGAAACCGTTCATCGACAGCACGATATCGAAGGTCTCATCCGCATACGGAAGAGCACCGACATCGCCTCTGTTGAACGTGATGTTTCCGATCTTCAGCGCCTCCGCTCTCTTTTTCGCCGCAGCCATCATATCCGGAGAATAATCCAGGCAGGTGATCTGTGCCTTCGGCAGATCTTTGTAGACCGGCATAGTCAAAACGCCGGTACCGACCGGAACTTCCAGAAGTCTTCCGGCAAAATCCTCCGGGATCCCCGAAAGCGCTTTCTGCAGATAGGCCGCATTGTCCTCTTCGTCCATGTCCCAGACGATACGGCAGATCGCTTTTCCCAAAAACGTCGAATACGTCATCATCCCGTCATAGAAATCCGAGACACCGCCGGTGACTTTATAGGCATCCAGTATCTGCTGACTCCGCTTCATCCCGCTCCTTTCCGATCTCATCCAAAGATCCGTTCAATCATGATGCTTTTATTTTATTCCCTTCAACAAAGCCGAACCGGCCAGTTCCATGAACAGGCCTTCCGTCTTCGAGATCCACATGCCATTGGCCGTATCGATCAGTTCGACTTTTTCATAACCCATATCCTTAAGTTTCTTCACGAACGCATCCATATCGCCGTATTTGGAAACGGAAAAGATGTCGTGCAAGGCAAACTGACCGCCCTTTTTCAATGTCCTCAATGTTTCCAATACGATCGCCTGGCGGTCTTTGGACGGGATATTGTGATAAACATAGTTGCTGGTGACGGCATCGAAGGTCTCGTCCGCAAAATCCAGATGCAAGGCATCACCTTGCCGGAAAGTGACGTTGGAAACGCCTTCCGCTTCCGCATTGTCCTGACAGAGCTTCAAGGAGAACGAAGCGTACTCCTTGCCCCAACGGTCGATCCCGATGACCTCCGCTTCCGGATGGCGTTTGGCCACGGCGATCGCCAAAGCGCCGCTGCCGCAGCCCACATCCAGGACTTTCCCGCCCTTTTTCAGATCGATCTTATCGGCGATCCCTTCGATGATCTGCTTCGACATCTGCCGTTTGCCGTTGTAGTCGAATGCCCGATACAGAGCATAGCACCACAAAGTGACAAGACATAAGATGACGGCGGCGATCAAAAAGAGGATGCTCAAGATGCTTTTCCATCTGCCTTCGGCCATCTGTATTCCGATCATTATCCGGACAAGCAGACAGATCACAGCTCCGGCAAAAAATGCCAGGATCATGCCTTTCGGCATCCAGTTTTTATAATCCGGTCGTTTCATTTCTTTTCCCCCACTACCGTATAAATAAACGTTCGTATCTGATAGGCTTCTTTCACTTTGAAGCCGGTCTTCTCCATCATCGCGGCGATGCCTTTACGGTCGGTCGTGCGGCAATCCCCGCTTCCGGAAAGCTTGAACAGGATGTTGTTGTCGATCCAGGCACCGATTCCGCCGACACCGGTATCGGAAAGGATATAGAGCCCGCCTTTCTTCAGAACGCGTAATGCTTCCGCCATCGCTTTTTCCGGATACGGATAATGGTGGAAGCTTTGCGAACAGGTCACGATGTCAAATGTCTCATCTTCAAACGGCAGCCTGTCCGCCGTACCGGTAAGAAATCTTGCACCGCGGATGTCTTTTTTCTTTGCCATCTTGATCATCTCATCGGAAAGATCCAGACCGACATAGTCCGCCTTGTGTTCTTTCGCCAGCAGATCGATCAGAAAACCGGTCCCGCAGCCCACATCCAGCAGATCTTGATACTCCCTGTCTTTCAAAAACTTCTGTATATCGTAGCAGCTGATCTTTCCTTCCCTGGAATAATAGACCGTGTTTCTCTCATCGTACTGCGCCGCTTGTGCGTCAAAATGTTTCTTCGATAATGCTTCATAATCTTTCATATCCTGTCCCTCTCATATGCTTTTAAAGCGTGTCCAGCCTTTTCCCGCATCCGTTTTATGACGAATGAAACAAAAATCGCAGAGATCACCGCCCTGACACAGCGTTTGGGTCCGCCTGAAATCGGTATAGGGCAGGTCACCGTAGTTGATGATGTCCGCATGGCAGCACATCGCTCCCAGCTTCAGCATCTCTCTTGGCCGCAGGATCTTTTCATAGATACATTCGTTACATTCGAAATGAAATTCGTCTTCGGGATCCTTTTCGTGCCAGGTATAGCGCCAGCCTTTGCCGGAACCTTTCTTGAAACCGAAGGGAACGATCTTTTTCATCAGCGGCAGGAAAAACGGCAGCTTTGCCATCTTTTTCATCGGACCCGGATCCAGAAAATCCCACATCTTTTGCGAAACGATCGCATAAGCTTCTTCTTCGCTCCTGCCGTGTCTTTGCAGGACCTCGTACAAGGCGATCGACGTCAGGATCTGTGCCATATGCCTGTAGTTGCCTTCATCGCAATACTCTTTTTCTTCCTGCAGCAGTTCCCTCATCCTTGCGAGGATGTCTTGTTTCAGATCTTCCTCCAAGGTCGGGAAGTAGTTCCGATAGCGGCTGACCGCGATCAGTTTTTCCGCCCTATATTCTTTTTTCATATCATCTCTTTCTACCAGACAGATAAGATCCTTGTGAGCTTCTTATCGATATCGATGCGCGTTTCCCTGCACTGCTTCGGATACAGCCTGCCTGCCTTGAACATCAGACCGACGAAGAACTTCGAACCGACCGGCAGCATCTTTTTCAGCATCGATTCCGGAAAGACGAAATGCGTCCCGTGTTCATACAGCAGTGCTTCATAGCTGCATTCGTGTTCCTTTTCCGCCAGTCTTTTTTCCATCCGCCGGATATACTTGCAGGTATCCCAGAGCACATCGTCTTGTGCGCCGATGAAGACGATCTTCCCGCGGATCTTCTCCACTTTGATCTTTTCTTCTTCTTTCAGCGGATGCAGCCGCTCGGATTCGTCGAACATCTCTCTGGCTGCCGCGAGATCGCCGCCCCGCTTTGCCTCTTGTTTCAGTTTCTGCCAATACTCCGGATGACGGTAGGCATACGGCAGATAAGGCAGAGGCTTCCCTTGCCAGCTCAGTGTCGATTCTTTATCTCCCGGACGCTCTTTTGCCCCGTCTTTGCCGTCCCGGTAAAAACCTTCCATGACGAAATCGCTCGGTGACATGGCGATCGTCAGTGAGATCTCAGGATAATAGGACGCCGTTACCAGTGCCAGCATGCCGGTCGTCGAAGCACCGGCGATGCCGATCTTTTCCATTCCTTCGTTTTTCAGAAAGGCGATCGCTTTGGAAAAACGCTCCAGCGGATAGTTGTGATGACCGTAATCTTTCTTGTCTGCCGACATGCACAAGACGTGACAGCCTCGTTCTTTGAGCCAGGCGGCACCGCATCTTGCCATATAGTCTTCCGAAGAGTCTCCCAGCATCAGGATCATTCCTTTTCTGCTGCCGGAAGGCCCGCCGTAATAGGCACCGACAAAACCGTCGTTCTCCGCTGTAAATATCCGTTTTGCCATAGCTGTAACTTCCTTTCTCATGCCCTGAGGATTTGTCCGACATCTCCTGCAGTTAGCCTCTGCTTACTGTTATATCGCAGAAGCTCTCTTTTTTCAAGATGAGTCAAAAAAGGCTCTGTCCGTCAGGACAGAGCCTCCTCATGTTTTCAGCTTATTCAAACAGTTTTTCGTGATACGTCAGCAGTTCTTCGATCAGCGGCAGGAAGGCTTCGATCTCGCTTTCCTTCTTCGTCTCGATGTTGTAGCGGCTGCCGGATCCGTACTCCAGATAGATATCCAGATCCATCATCTCACTGTCTTCTTCCTCATCGAAAGTGGATTTGTCACCCATTCCGTAATAACCGGCTTCATGATTGCCGTAATTGCCTTCTTTATGATCGTACTCGGAAAACCGATAGTTCCTCAGCACATGGCTGTCGGCGATGATCTTGCTCAAGCCTTCAAAATAAGCTTCCGGGAAGCCGATGTAGTCCTCTTTGATCTCCCGTTCCTCTTTTTGATCATAGACCGAGCGCATCAAGACGAGTTTCTTTTCATCGTTTTCATCGCGGATGTAGATATCGGAATATTCCGTCTGCAGACCGTCGCCGTCGGTATACGACAGGCGGAATCTCGTCATAAGCGAGTCGTCTTCTGCCGGATACAATACATCATTTCCTTTTTCATGCAGCCAATCGGCGAAAACGTCATAGAGCTCCTCAGCCCACAGGGCATAAGGATCGTTGTCCATCGTGAATGCGATCTTCTCCCCTGAATCATAAGTCACCAGAAAACTTCTGGCTTGATACTCCGGAGCGATGCCGGCCGTCACATCATAGACGCCGTTGAAAGAAGTGAGTTCATTCCGCTCAATGACTTCCTGTACCTGCCCGAGCAGTGCCTCATCGGCCTTTTCTCTCGCCCCGCTGTACTCTTCCGCAAAGACCGATCCGCCGTCTTCCCCGACGATCGAAAAATGAAAATCGTGATCTTCGTCGCCATAGTAACGGTTCGCGATAAAGGCATAAATGTCTAAAGAAGCGATCTTTGAGGAATCGATATGCTTCGGCGCATCCGGATCGACATGATGGGTATTCCCGCCGTCGACCGGTCCTTCTTCGATCTCTTCATTTTTTTCACATCCGAAAACCGAAAGCAGCAGCACACTGCCAAGCAGAAACGACATAAACACCCTCCCTTTTTTCTTCATATCCGACGCTCCTTACATCTTCCGTTTTCATTATAAGATATCCGGCTGATCAGGGACCAACACAACAAAAAAGCCTGTTTGCACAGGCCGTCTTGTTTCTAGTGATTGAGGATGTAGTCGGTATCGATCAGGTTGATCAGATGTTCCGAGACACGTCTGGTGTCGTTGCAGATCTTGAGATACTCACCGCCGCTGGCTGCCGTCAGTTCTTTTTCGTTGAGCCTCTTGATATAGATCTTGACCATCAGGTTCGACAAGCCCTGGACGTTGTCACGCAGATCTATGATCTGTTTGGTGACTTTGCGCTTGCCGCTCTTGTAAGAATCGATCACCAGCATATATAAGCGGTTGATCAGATGACGCATGACATCGAGTTCGTTGATGATCGCATCGGACAGTTTGTCATCCTTCAGGTTTTTGGCACAGACCGACAGGTTCGATGCATAGTCACCGATCCTTTCCAGGTCGGCGATCGTCTTGTAGGTGGAAGACAGATAGCGGTTGTCGCTCTTATTCAGCTTCTGGCTCTGACCGAGCTTCACGATCAGTTCGACCAGCTCTTTATTCAGGAAGTTGAGTTCCTGTTCGTTGTCTTCCAGTTCGCCCTGTCTCGAGAAATCTTCCGTCTTCAGCATGTCCATCGCGATATTGAAGTTCTGCATGGAGATGTTGGCCATATTGACGATCTCCTGCTTGATCTGTTCAACGGCGATCGAAGGCGTCGTCAGGATGTTCTCATCGACGAAATAGAAGTGTTCCTTCTTCTCCTTGGGCTCCTCGTCCTTGATCAGCTTTTCCGTCAAAGCAACGAGACTGTCGACCAGCGGAAGGACGATGATGACGGAAGCGATATTGAAGATCGTATGGAACATGGCCAGCTGCGTATGCGGAAGACCCGGGAACATATTTTCAAAAAGGATGCCGAAAGACAGGCTGCCGCCGGTGACGATCTTCATGATCAGATCGATGATGTAGACCAGGACAACACCGCCGATATTGAAGATCAGCTGCATCAGCGAAGTCCTCTTGGCGTTGACGCTCTCCGACTTCATTCCCGCCAGCATGCCGGTCAGACAGGTACCGACATTGGCGCCTAAAGTCAGATAGATACCTTGCGAGATCGTGATCAGTCCGACGGCGACCATTGAAATGGAGATGGACGTGATGGCGGTCGAGGACTGGATGAGGGCCGTCAGAACGGCACCGAAGATGATCAGCAATAAAGAAGAATCCACTCTGGCGATCGCCGCCTTCAGAGCCGGCGAACGGGAGAATTCCGTCATGGCTCCGGACATCACATCGAGGCCGGCAAACAAAAGACCGAAACCGGTCAGGACCGCACCGAAGAGACGGACCTTGTCTTTTTTGGCAAACATGGATAAGAAGACACCGATGCCTGCCAGCGAAGAGAACAGGAAGTTGAGGTCGATGTCGCTGCCGCCCATCATACCTAAGGCGACCAGCTGACCGGTCAGCGTCGTACCGATCTCACCGCCGAAAATGATCGTGGCTGCCTGCTTCATCGTGATGATGTGGGCATTGACGAAACCGATCGCCATGACCGTCATCGCACCGGAAGAGGAGATCGCGATCGTTGCCGCCGTGCCGATCAGGACACCGACGATCTTATTATTGGAGACTTTGGCCAGCAGCTCACGCAGACGGTCCGAACAGACCGCTTCCAGATTGCTGGACATGATATCGCAGCCGGTCAGAAAAATACCGATACCGGCGAGAAGATGCAAGAATTCAAACAGAAAGTTCGTATTGTCCAAGTTCTGACTCCTTTTATACACAATATACCAAAACGGGGTCAAAAAGAAAGCCTTTGCACTCCCGGCAAGGCCTACCCGCATTCAAAAACAGCGGATTTGATGCATAAAAGCGCTCAACTGTAAAATTCTTGAAAAATGCCGAAACAAAGAAAGATCCGCCTTGCAGCGGATCTCAGAATTCTTTGTTTTCCATGATCTTCACCGACAGCCGGTATAAGACGAAGGAGGCGGTCAGATAAAAGAGCAAGGCAAGACCGCTCAGCAAGACCGGCGGGCATTTGCTGAGAAAGTCAGCCAGTTTGAAGAATGCCTCCTGCAATCCTTTGAACTGTCTCGCCAGCAGCGCCTGGGCAAAGATGACACCGCAGATGACCACCATCGTCAGCCGGCTTCTTTCGCTGCCGTACTTCAGCTGTACCGTGATCATGAGATACAACATCAGCGACAGTGCGAAGATGCTGAAGAGCGCATACAGCAGACTTTCCGATAAAGAAAACGGAACCTTCCGGATCAAAGAGACCACGGCATAGATGACGATGCCGGACAGTGCCCCGAGGCTCTCCATGACAAGACAATAGAGGAACTTCTCTTTGACATAGTCTTTCCGCGTGAGCGGAAGGCACATCAGAAAACTCATGCCGCCGTCAAATTCATCGTAACTGATCGTCCCGACCGCCAGGATCCCCAGCAGCATCGTCGTATAGCTGATGATAAAGTATCCGTCCATCGCAAAGGCCATGAAGACCGAGATGAACAGATACGTCACCAGGTTCTTCCGGTTCATGAAGTTCAGATACAGGTCTTTTACGAACAATCCCTTCATCCTTCCCTCCTTTTTCCCATGATCAGGATCAGATCATCGATGCTGCCGTTTTCGATCACGGCCTCAGGATAATTCTCTTTGTAGTAGTTTTTCTCGTCGGTGAATAAAGAATAACCGAATTTTTCTTTCTTATACGCCAGGATATGTTCCTTGTCGAGACGTTCGAACAAAGCCTCATCGGCCTTGATGACGCCGTATTTGTCCAGCAGTTCATCCGTCGCTTCATGTAAAAGGATCTTGCCGTCATTGATCAGATAGATGTCATCGCATAAGCCTTCCAAATCGGAAGAGATGTGGGATGAGATCAGTAAGGAAGCCTCCTCATTTTCCGCCAGATAATCGCGTAAGATATCCAGGATCTCGTTGCGGGCTTCCACATCCAGACCCGCCGTCGGCTCATCCAGCAGCAGCAGGTCCGCCCGATGGGACAGGGCGATGATCACCTTGAGTCTGGCTTTCATGCCGGTGGAAAACTCCTTGATCTGCTTATGCAAAGGAAGTGACATCCTTTCGCACAGCTCAAAGAAACGCTTTTCTTCAAAAGACGGATACATCTGTTTCAGGATCTTACTTATCGCCGCGATGTTCAGATAGACCGAAAAGGAAGATTCCGACATGGCGATCCCCAGTCTCTGCCGGTCTTCAATGTTCAGATCTTTCACGTCTTTACCGAAGATCGTGACCTTTCCTTCATCGGTCTTGATCAAGCCCAGGATCGACTTCAAAGTCGTCGATTTTCCCGCGCCGTTGCGTCCGACCAGGCCGCTGACCCTTCCCTTGGGAAGCTCAAACGACAGGTCGAGACAGAAATCATCATATCGTTTTTTCAGGTTTTCAACTTTGATCATATTGGTCCTCCAGGAGGATCTCGACGATCTGAGAGACCTCCTCTTTGTTCAGACCGGCGGAAAAAGCCTTGCCCAAAACAAGGGAAAGTTCGTCTTCGACCGCCTTCCTTCTTGCCTCGGCTGCCAGCTGCTGATCCGCCGCATTCACGAATGTCCCCTTGCCGTGGACCGTTGTCACCAGACCTTCTTCCTCCAAAAAATCATAGGCTTTTTTGACCGTCAGTGAAGAGATCCTGAGTTCCGCCGCCATATTGCGGACGGAAGGAAGGATGTCTCCGTCTTTCAATTCGCCTTGAATGATCAGAGCTTTGATCTGATTGACGACCTGTTCATAGATCGGGACCATGGAAGAGTTGTTTATGATGATGCGCATATCTTAAACCTCAATCACATAATAAAACAGTATATAACTGTTGTCAACTGTTATATACTGTTTATCTCCTATATTTTTATCTTTTTAAATTACTCAACGATGATCCTGCCTTCGATACCGGTATATTTTCCTTCCAATGTACCCAGGGATACGGCGTAGTCGATCAGGGCATTGACATCGATGAGACCGTGTTCGACGATCGGTTCACAGTCTGCGAAGACCGTATTGCCGTCGCCTCTTTCAAAGAGGACATAATTGATGGATGCCACGGAATACTGTTTTTCCGGATCGATCGGCACATATCCGCCCTCTTCTTCCACCATTACATCCTTCACCCTGCGCTGCTCCCCGTCATAGCCCGTAAACATGCCGTCGTTATTCACAACGACCGCGGACGGTATGGAAGTATCGACCGTATATCTCAATCCCGAAGGGTGCAGGAAGGCGCCGTTTTCCCCTACGGCGTTGCCGTCGAAGACATTCAGGCCTTCCGTCATCCTTACGGAGAATTCCAGAGCATCGATGATCTGCTGCCCGCTGGCCCGACAGGAAGCCAGTTCGTTCTGGAACGGAGCGACCTTCAGCAGGTCGGCATACTTCACTTCGCCGGCAGATAAGCCGGCACGCACCGCACCGCCGTTGATCAGTCCGATCTGCGTGCCCATCGCCTGACGGTAGGCATCCGCCACAAAATTCGACATCGGAGTCTCACGGCTGCGCACCATGCGTATGCCTTCTTCATCGGCGATCGGCAGACTGTGGTCTAAGACCGTGACCGTCTCATTCAGGATCGTCTCAAGCTGAGCGAAGCTCTCTGCGATCTTTGCGGTCATGACTTCGTCTTTCTTGTCGTAGACATCGATATGAAGCGCCGTGATGCTGCCGTCTTTGCCGAGGATCAGCTCACCGACAGTCTGTAACTTCGTTCCGACCGAAGACAAGACGACATCCTGCCCGTCTTTATTGGGATACCTGTCCTCGACGATCACGGAATGCGAGTGGCCGTCCAGGACGACATCGATGCCGTTGGTCTTGGCGATCAATGAGACCGCATCATAAGTATCTCCATAGGTCCCCAGATGTGACAGGACGACGACCTGATCCGCCCCTTCCTTTCTTGCCGCATCGACCGTTTCCTGCAGCCTGGCTGCCAGGACATCCCCGTCTTCCCCGGCGCAGAACCCGTAGACGAATCCTCCGTCTTCCATGAAATATCCCGGCGTCGAACCGGTGATCGTCAAAGGCGTCAGCACGCCGATGAAGGCCACTTTGTGTCCGTCATAGTCTTTGATCGTATACGGCTTCACATCGGCGAAGATGTTTTCTTTCTTTCCCGTATACTCCGCATTGCATAAGACGGTCTCAAATTCCATCTTGTCCATCAAAACGGAAAGCTGTGACATGCCGTAGTCGAATTCATGGTTGCCGAAGGTCACGATGTCATAACCTGCCGCATTCATCAGGTCGACGATCAGTTCGCCTTTCGATAAGGTACCGATCGCGGCACCTTGGACAAAGTCGCCGCAGTCGGCCAGTGTGACATAGTCGTGTCCGCTTTTTGTCTCATCGACCAGCGCCTTGAGCCCGTCGAGCCCCATCCCTTCGTCCACGCCGCAGTGTACGTCAGAAGTGAAAAAGACATAGATGTCGTCTTTGAGTTCCTTCTTCTTGCAGGAAGCCAAAGACATGCAGATGAGGATGATGAGAAAGAGCTTGCCGAAATGTTTCATAGGTAGACCTTCCTTTTGTTTCCTTCATTATACTTTATGTGCACAGGAAACGATGACTCTCATAATGATCCGTCTGTCTTGGATCATCTTATGGTATATTGGAAAAGGTAAGAAGATATGATCTATACGAACACACTGGAAGCGATCGGCAATACGCCGCTTTTAAAACTCAACAAGATCGTCGACGAAGATTTCGCCGACATCTACGTCAAATTCGAAGCCGTCAACCTGGGCGGCTCCATCAAGACCAGGACGGCTTACAACATGATCGAAGACGCCGAACAAAGAGGCCTGCTCAATGAGAACTCGGTCATCGTCGAATGCACCTCGGGAAATCAAGGCATCGCCCTGGCAATGATCGGCGCCATCAAAGGCTACCGCGTCATCATCGTCATGCCCGATTCGGTCTCCGTCGAACGTAGGAAACTCATCCGGCAGTACGGCGCCCAGATCCGTCTGGTCCATGACGAAGGGAATATCGGCGAGTGCATCGAAAAATGCCAGCGCATCGTTTCCAACAGCGCCAGAGAAGATCCCTATGTCTTCGTTCCGGGACAGTTCGAAAACCCGGCCAACGTGAAAGCCCAGGAAAAGACCGGTGAAGAGATCCTGAGAGATCTTCCGCACATCGACGGTTTCTGTTCGGGCATCGGCACCGGCGGTACGCTGACCGGCATCGGCCGGGTCTTGAAAAAACACAATCCCGATATGACCATCTGGGCAGTCGAACCGGAGAATGCGGCCATCCTTTCCGGAAAGAAGATCGGCACCCACTTGCAGATGGGGATCGGCGACGGCGTCATTCCGGCGATCTTGGATCAGGAGATCTACGATGACATCTGCATCGTCTCCGACGAGCTCGCCATCGGCATGGCCAAACTGCTGGCCAAAAAAGAAGGACTCCTATGCGGCATCTCCTCCGGGACCAACGTCGCCGCTGCCTTGCAGCTGGCGAAGAAGCTCGGTAAAGGCAAGACCGTCGTCACCGTCCTTCCTGATACCGGGGAACGCTATTATTCCACACCTTTATTCGATTGAAGACCTTCGGGTCTTTTTCTTTACGGATATATTTAGCACTTGTTTATCACTTATGCTAGCACTTTACACTTGACAGTGCTAATCATTGTGCTACCATATAGGTGTAGGGAAAATAAAGATCCCTGAACAGGAGGCAAATGAGTATGAAATATTTTCCAAGAAGTTTAGATGTATTTGATGATATGTTCGACGGTTTCTTCCCGAAAGAAACGACTTATAACAACAGCGTGATGCGGACCGATGTCTATGAAAAAGACGGTTACTACAACCTGGATATCGAACTTCCGGGCTATAAGAAGGAAGATGTCCAGATGGACCTGGTCGACGGATACCTCAATATCAAGGCGACCCACAATGTGACCAATGAAGAAAAGGATGCCAGGGGCAACCTGATCCGTTCCGAAAGAAGATTCGGTTCCTGCTCTAGAAGCTTCTACGTCGGTGAGAACATCAAGGCGGAAGACGTCAAGGCAAGATTCGAAAACGGTATCCTGAATATCGTCCTTCCTTCCAAGGAACAGAAATCCATCGAGACCAAACAAACCGTCACGATCGAATAAGCTTGTATGACAAAGGGTATGGCAGCTGCCATACCCTTTTTCTTTTGTCTTTTCCTTTTCTTTTATCCGATCAGGTGAGCCTTGCGCAGACGGTCGACCAGGATCGGGATCAGGACCAATTGAATGATGATACCCGGCAAGGCCGTGATGAATGCGGCGGACAGCCAGGCATTGAGCGAATAGGAACCCGCTCTGAAGATCAGGGCATTTAAGATGCCGTAGGTCACTCTCCCACAGAGCATCGCACCGATCAGCACGATGTAATTCTTCACGATACCGTTTTCGCTCTTCACGACTCTGTTCAGCAGGCCGGTCATCAGTCCGTAGACCGTCAGCTCGCACAACATCGAAGGAAGGATCGGTGCCGGCGGCATCGAGAAGATCAGGTGGGAAAGTAACGGTGTCAGGAAACCGCAGACCGCGCCGAGCAGCGGACCGACCGCAAAACCGGCGACCAGTACGGGGATATGCATCGGTAAGACGACCGATCCCGCATTCGGGATCATGTGGAACGCCTGAGGAAGGACGACGCCGATCGCAATGAACATGGCCGTCAGGATCAGATCTCTTGTGTTTTTCATAGTTTTTCTCCAAAAAATAAAGGTACCCCTTCTCTTGCCGAGAAAGCGATACCTTCATGATATCGATATAAAAGTTTTTATCTTTAAAGACTTCTGTCTGCCTGTCCCGCTTCAGCGGAACATTCACATTATATCACGGATCATCTTCACTGTATCGTTCAGAAGCTCGGAGGTGCTCTTGTCCGACACGCCCGGAACGAGCACATCACACTTGTTGAGCGGGATCAGGATCTTCACGGCCGAAGATCGTCCCAGGGCTTTCGCCATCTTCGGTGACACTTCGCCCAATAACGCGTCCGCAACGGCGATGCCGATCGGACCGACGATCACATCCGCCTCGCGGCAGCCCACGATGAAGGCATTCTCACCGGTCGCCGCTTCATCCGCGCCGCCCTTCAACATGTTGGCCGTAGCGGTCGAATTGGTGCCGATCGCCCGGACCTGGACATCCTTGAACGCGTCTTTGATGGACTTGACCAGCTGCTTGCCGATATTGCCGCCCTGGCCGTCGATAACGATGATCTTCATAGCTCTTTACTCCTTCGGAAGGCGCGGCAGGAAAGACTTATACAGCGCCAAATATAGGATAACAGAAATAAAGACGCATGCCACGGCATTGATCGCCGTCGAACCGGCGACCCATCCGGCGATGATCCTGGCCGCTTCCTGCGGGATACCTAAAAGATACTTCCGGTAGAAATAACCGACGACCGGATCGGCAAAGACATTGAAACCCAGTGCGGCGATCGCCGACGTCGTCGTGATCAGGATGATCTCCTTGCGCTCCGTCTTCTCTTTCAGATGAAAATGCTTTGCCGTGAGCCCGGCGATCAGACCGATCATGAACTTCAAAAGAAAAGTCTTCGGCGCCGAAGTGATGTAACGCGGATCGAAGACATCGGCGATGGACAGACCGATCGCTCCCGACAAGCCGCCGTAGACAGGGCCTAAGAACCAGGCGGAAAGCACCACGACCGCATTGGCGATGTGGATGGCTGTCGAGGTCCCGGCCGTGACCGGGATCGTGATCTTGCCATAGGTGAAGGCGACATAGTTGATGACCGCAAACATCGCCGTATAGACCAAACGTCTCGTTTTATAGTTCGTCATGAGGAAAGACCTCCTTTATCAATTCCACCTTAGCAGTAAATCGTTTTACTTAAAAGTACCAATTTTATATAATTTAATGGTACCAATCATGTTGAAACTCAATAAAAACGACAAAGAACCCATCTATCTGCAGATCTACTCTCAGCTGAAGGAACAGATCATCGCCGGCGAACTGTCCACCGATGAACGTCTTCCGGCGACCAGAGCCCTTTGCCAGGAATACCACCTGAGCCGCAATACGGTCCTCAACGCCTACCAGCAGCTGGAATCGGAAGGTTTCATCCGCTCGAAGATCGGCTCGGGCTACTATGTGGAAGCCATACCTGAGTATTCCCGCCCGGAAACGCAAGAAGCTCCTTTCTTTTCTCCTGAGGAGAGCGGATCAGCATATCGCTATGATTTCCGCTATGGCGCACTGGAGCCTAACCTGTACAGATCCGCCGGCTACCGCAAAGCGCTCAGGGAAGCGATAAATCAGCTGCAGGAGAAAGACAGCCTCTACAACGAAGAGCCTTCCGGCCTGCTGTCGCTGCGTCAGGCGATCGCCGCTTCGCTTCTGGAAACAAGAGACATGCACGTATCCCCTTCCCAGATATTGATCACCGGTGGCCATCATTATTCGATCTCGCTCTTGCAGAAGATCCTACCTTCTTCCATCCATACGCTGTTCATGGAAGAACCCGGACACGATGACAGTGTCGCCACGTTCCAACAAGCGGGCTATGAGATCGTGCCGATCCGGGTCGATGACAACGGGATGATGACCGGCAAACTCCCTTTGGGAAAGACCGGCATCGCCTATGTCACACCGTCCCATCAGTTTCCTTTAGGAGCGATCTTACCGATCGCGAGGCGTCTGCAGCTGCTGAAATGGGCAAGCGGGTGTTCCGGCTTCATCATCGAAGATGACTACGACGCCCACCTGCGCTATAAGGAACAGCCGATCCCTTCCCTGTATTCTCTGGACCGCAACGGCTGTGTCATCTATCTGGGTTCCTTTTCCAAATCACTGTCGCCGGATCTGCGCATCTCCTACATCGTCCTTCCGGTGAGTCTTGACCCTTCCCAGGGCAAGGATCTGATCTCCTCGCCGGCGTCGGCGCTGATACAGCTCAGCATCGAGCGCTACATCTCTCTGGGTTTCTATAAGACCCGGATCGCCAAGATCCGCAATCTCCTGCGCAAGAAGCACAACAAGATCGTCTCCTTCTTTCACGAAAACTACGGTGAACGCATCAAAATCTTCGGCATCGGCGGCGGGACGCACTTCGTCCTGTCCCTGCCTGTTCATCTGAAACAGGAAGAACTCCTTTCTTTCTTCCGCAATGAAGGCATCGGCGTCTGGCCGATCGAACCCTATTATTTTCGGAAAGACAAGGTCCCGGAAGGCTGCATCCTGATCGGTTACGGCGGTATCCCGGCCGACAAACTGGATGAATATCTCGATGCACTGAAAAACGCCATCGATCAACTGCTATGAAAACAGTCTGAGTTTGAACTCAGACTGTTTTTGATTCATACGAAGGTCTCCGGCGTATGTAAGATCAGTGCTCCGGCCGGAATGACCGAATCATCCTTGATGCGGGTATCCCCGCCCAGGATCGTCGCATTGGCATAGATGATGACACGGTTGCCGATATCCGGGTGGCGTTTGCCGCCCTTCAGCAGATTGCCGTCTTCATCCTTGCGGAAATTCCTTACGCCCAAAGTCACACCGTGGTAGATGCGGACATGGTCGCCGATGACCGCCGTCTCTCCGATGACGATCCCCGTACCGTGGTCGATGCAGAAGTATTCACCGATCTGCGCACCCGGATGGATGTCGATGCCGGTCTTCTCATGGACGTGTTCGCTGATCAGCCTGGGCAGGATCGGTACGCCGAGATCATAGAGCTCATGGGCGATGCGGTGAAATAAGACCGCCAGAAAGCCGGGAAAACTCAAGATGATCTCCGTGCAGGTCTTGGCCGACGGATCGCCGTTGTAGATGGCTTGCAGATCCTTGTATAAGATCTGCTGGATCACAGGCAGACGTTCCATGAACAGATCGGCGACCCGCTCATGGTCCATATCGACTCTCAAGACCTGTTTATTGAGTTCGTCATGGATGAACTTCAGCGCTTCCTCTTCCGAAGTCTTCAAAGGAAAATGTTCCGGAAAGAAGAGCGAACGGATCTTGTAACATAAAGAGATGATCTTCTGCGGTTCGATGTAGAAACGGTCTACATCGAAGATCGTACTTCGCCCGGTCTGAATCTGATGTAAGAGCTCATTCATCGTCATTTCCGAACAGTTCCGTTGAAAGATAACGGTCACCGGAATCCGGCAGGATCACCGCGATGTTTTTCCCGGCGTTCTCTTCTTTCTTTCCCTCTTGGATGGCTGCCCATAAGGCTGCGCCGGAGGAGATCCCCACCAGCAAGCCTTCCGTCTTTCCGAACATCGCCCCGGTCTTCAGCGCGTCTTCATTGGAAACTGTGACGACTTCATCATAGACGGAAGTGTCCAATACCTTCGGCACGAAACCGGCGCCGATGCCCTGGATCTTATGCGGACCGGCTTTGCCGCCCGACAGCACGGGAGAAGCCGCCGGCTCGACGGCGATGACTTTAAGGTCCTTGTTTTTCTCTTTCAGATAGCTGCCCGTACCGGTGATGGTGCCGCCGGTACCGACGGCCGAGACGAAGATGTCGACCTTCCCGTCAAGGTCGTTCCAGATCTCCGGGCCTGTCGTCTCATAGTGGGCTTTCGCATTGGCCGGATTGTCGAACTGCGAGGGGATGAAGGCACCCTCATATTGCGCAGCGAGCTCGTTTGCCTTTTCGATCGCTCCCTTCATGCCCTTGCTGCCGTCCGAGAGGACGATCTTGGCCCCATAAGCCCGGATCAGTTTCCGCCGTTCGACTGAGAAAGTCTCCGGCATGACGATGATCACTTCATAACCCAGCGACGTACCGACGGCCGCCAGACCGATGCCGGTGTTGCCGGAAGTCGGTTCGATGATGACCGATCCCTTTTTCAGGATGCCTTTTTCTTGCGCATCTTCGATCATTTTGCGGGCGATGCGGTCTTTGATCGAACCGGTGGCATTGAGGTATTCCATCTTTCCGTAGAGCCTTGCCTTGAGTCCGTATTTTTCTTCGATGTGTTTCAATTCTAAGAGCGGTGTGTTTCCGATCAGTTCACTGACGGATGTTTTGATCTTGGTCATTTGTTTTTCCTTCTTTCTTTTTTCATGACGGCAATAAAAAATCCGGGATCATCTCACCCGGATCATGTCATATCGTGCAAATGGAAAGGACCGTTATATCTGAAAAGATCCCCGACGACTGATCCGGGCGCTGTTACAGATACAACAACAATTTCTCATTTCGTTCCTATACATCCCGTCTCCTTTCGCCGTCTTTGTATAAACTGATTATAATACGATTCCCTTCCCAATGTTTGAAAGACTATCTTTTTCTAAAGAACGGTCGTACAAAGCGCCATCTCCGCCTGGCTGGTATCCATACGCGAATACTGGATCGGGATCGCTCTTTCACACTCGATCTTCATCGCATACGGGACATCCATCGGCACGCCGATGCCGTCCTGGTTTCGGATCTTGTCCATGCGGATATGCAGTGTTCGCTCCGCTTCCACATCGACCTTGAAACCGCCGATCTTTTCCCGGTCTTCGAAATACAAGGTCAGAAACACCGTGATCTTCTCCTCATAGGGATTGATGACACAGACCGCCTCGTGGGACGGATACAGGCCGTTTCCTTTGGAACTGTAGAAACCGTCGGGAATATATTTTACGAACATGAGACCTCCTTTTTCTCTCCGATAAAAAAGAACCCGTTCGACGTATTGCCGTTCATCGTCGTGAAGCTGAGCCGTTCATACTCTTTTTTCTCAAAATGCTGCAGCAGATCGAAGATATGATCCTCGCTGTGATGACGGACGACCGCCCCTTCCGGCAGTTCGAACGTCCCGTAGCTTTCAAAGACGTCTTTGAACTTTTCATAGCGGGCGACGTTGCGTTCATCCTCATTCAATAAAAAATCATTGATATACAAGATGCCGCCGGGTTTCAATACTCTTTCGATCTCGCGGATCAGGATCTTCTGGTCTTCATTGCGGGCGATGCAGGTCAGCACCGCAAACAAGATCAGCGCATCGGCGCTCTCATCTTCAAGCGGGATCTTCCCCTCTTCCATGACCCGTAAGTCGAGGCAAGGAAACTGCGCTTTGCCCCGTTTGATCATCTCTTTGGAAAAATCAAAGCCGAGCAGATCCTCATAACCCAGTTCATGAAGCTCATCCAGCGTCCGGCCGTAACCGCAGCCGATGTCCGCGACCTTCGATCCCTTCCCGACATAGGCGCAAAACATGTCTTTCTGAAACGGCGTCGTGAACTGTTTGGTCGCTGCGACACCGTCCCAGTAGTCTTTCTGTCTCATACGGACTTCCTTTCTTACAAAAAGACCCCTCGAAAAAGGGATCTTCGTTGATTAATTGTCGGAACGGTTGTAGGTGCAGCGCATATGGACGCTGGCATCGTGCAAGACCTTGCCCAGAGTCTTGGCCGTTTCCGCCTTGGCCATTTCACAGATCTTTTCGTTGGCCTCATCGATCTTCGAGAAATCTTTCTCCTTGATCATCATCGCGTCATATTCGTTGATCAGGGCATGTCCTTTGGAAGGCACCGCCATCTGATAACGTTCGATCAGCTGTACGGCCGTGCCAAAATGCGGATCGACCAGAGCGCCGATCAGACGGGAGTTCCAGTAGAAAGAATCCGTGGAGACTTCCATCGTCGTATTGGACAGATACTTCGGGATCTTTTTGGTCGAAGTGTAGACCGGAACGACCGTATTGAACGGATTGGCACCGAAGCAGACCCATTCGACACCCTGCAGTTTTTCCGGCATATAGCCCCTTATCTGCAAGACAGCCATGACACCGGTCCGGGAGATGCCGATCGGACGGTAGATGCCCTTGCGCGGATCTTCGGCATGCTGGTAAGGATTGTACGGCGTTCCCTGATAGTAGGAAGACAGCACATACTTGATATCCTCCACCGTGATCTTCTTCTCGGCGACCATCGACCATGGGATATCGTCGCTCTGCGGCGTGTAGTCGGCATTCTCGCCGTCCCACTTGTAGGTCTTGGGATTGAAGTAGCGTCCCATGAACCAGGCACGCGGCGTATTGTAGACATGGTCGGCATCGGAATGCGAACCGAAGATATAACGCGGATTGAAGACCTTTCCCTTATTGAGATCGAGGTGATTGTCTTTGATGAAATCCTTCAGATCGGCAGAACACATGTGATACTTCTTTTCACCGAAGGCATCCTTCAGATCGAACGAATCGATGCCGAACTGGTTGGGCATGATGACATATTCCTCATCTTTGACCCGCTTGGCGATCCAGTGGTGACCGCCGATCGTCTCCAGCCACCAGCACTCGTCCTTATCGGAAAAAGCGATGCCGTTGGCCTCATAGGTACCGTATTTCTCCAACAGCATGCCCAGACGCTCGACACCCTCTCGGGCGGAACGGATGTACGGCAGGACCAGAACGACCAGATCCTCTTCCCCGATGCCACCGGCCTTTTCTTTTTTGGAACCCTTCCGTTCTTCATAGACCACATACGGATCGGCGCCCAAGACCAACGGATTGGACGTGATCGTCTCGGTCGCCGTCATGGCGACATTGGCTTCGTTGATGCCGTTGGCCGCCCAGATGCCGTTCTTGGGATCGACGCTCGGCGTCGAAGTATAAGACAAAGGATCATCCGGCAGTTCGATGCTCAGATGAGCGATCTTGGACTTGTATTTGCGGGGCTGTTTCTTCGGGTCGACGACGATGAGCTTTTTGACATCATAGAACCCGTCATCGTTTCTGGCGATCATCGTGGAACCGTCGTAGGAAGCCTTCTTACCTACCAGTATCGTCGTACAAGGCATAATGTTGACCTTCTTTCTATTTTATAAAGAAATTATAGACCATTTCCTTGAAATCGGGGGCTTCTTCATATACCTTGTGGGAATAACCCTCGTAAAAATACGATTCGCAATTCAACAGATCCGCCGTTTCCTTCATCTGTTCGTAAGTGAACAGACCGTCGTTCAGGGAACCGAAGACTTTGACCGGGATCGTGACCTCATGAAGTCTTGCAGTCACGTCAAAACCGCGGACCGCTTCAAGACGCACGATCAGATCCTTCAGATTGTCATCGGAAAGATCCTTGTACATCGAAAACATCAGATCGATGCCTTTTTCGTAGAATCCCTCCGTATAGACGTCCTTCATGTAGCGGTCGATCAGCGCGAGGATGTCTTTTTCGGCGGCGAAGTCTTCCCAGAGAAAAGCGCGGTTGTCTTCGTTGATCTTCGAAACGGTCGAACAAAGGACCAGCTTCTTGAAATACTGCGGATACTTTAAGACCAGCCATTGCGCGACCATGCCGCCCAAAGAACAGGCTAAGAGGCAGATGTCTTTCAGACCGAGCTCTTCGATCGCTTCCGCGGCATCGTCTGCCATATCTTCCAGCTTCGTTCCTTTTTCGGGATTTTCGCGGTAATCAAAAATGTATGTCGTAAACTCTTCGGCGAAGATCTTATATTCAGAGACCAGACCATTAGGCGTCTCACTGACTGGCTGTAAAGACAGACCGGGCAGAAAGACCATCGTCTTGGGACCGTTACCGAATTTCATATACTTTATCTTCATTGGTTTTCATCTTCTTTCTTTTTGTATAGATATTATATAGTATTATGATGCTTTTGTATTTGTGAATTTAATCACAAATCGGTATACTGATATTGTACAAAAAATACATTGAAAACGGAGGATAATTTATGGCAAATCGTTTTGTACTGAATGAAACATCCTATCATGGCGCCGGTGCCGTCAAAGAAGTCGTCACCGAGATCAAAGCCCGCGGTTTCAAAAAGGCTTTCGTCGCTTCCGACCCGGACCTCGTCAAGTTCGGCGTGACCGCAAAAGTCACGGACCTGCTCGATGAGGCAGGCATCGCCTATACCCTTTATTCCAACATCCAGCCCAACCCGACCATCGAAAACGTACAGACCGGTGTCAAGGCCTTTGCCGAGGCAGGTGCCGACTGCATCGTCGCGATCGGCGGCGGTTCCTCGATGGATACGGCCAAAGCGATCGGCATCATCAACACCAACCCGGAATTCGCCGATGTAAGGTCCCTGGAAGGCGTCGCAGCGACCAAGAACCCCTGCACACCGATCCTCGCCGTTCCGACAACGGCCGGCACGGCTGCCGAAGTCACCATCAACTATGTCATCACCGATCCGGAAAACAAGAGAAAATTCGTCTGTGTCGACGTTCATGATATCCCGGTCGTCGCCTTCGTCGATCCGGAGATGATGTCCTCGATGCCGGCCGGCCTGACCGCTGCGACCGGTATGGATGCCCTGACCCACGCCATCGAAGGCTACATCACCGCCGGTGCCTGGGAACTCTCCGATATGTTCCACATCAAAGCCATCCGCATGATCGCCAAAAACTTGAGAGGTGCGGTCAAAAATGAAGCGGAAGGAAGAGAAGCGATGGCTCTGGCGCAATACATCGCCGGCATGGGCTTCTCCAATGTCGGTCTGGGTGTCGATCACTCCATGGCACACACGCTCTCCGCTTACTACAATATGCCGCATGGCAAAGCCTGCGCAACTTTACTTCCGACCGTCATGACTTACAATGCGCCGGTGACCGGTGAAAAATACCGTGACATCGCCGATGCCTTCGGTGTCGAGGGTGCCTACACGATGCCGCTGGAAGAAGCGAGAAACGCTGCTGTGCAAGCCGTAAAGAAGCTCGGCGAAGATGTCGGCATCAAGATGTCTCTGAAAGACGTCATCCCGATGGAAGATGTCGATGCCCTTTCCGCCGATGCCCTCAAGGATGCCTGCACACCGGGCAATCCGCGTCCGGTCACCGTGGAAGACATCAAGGAAATGTTCCTTTCTTTGATGAAATAATCGGATATTTCCTCAACAAAGAAACAAGGCAGGCTATGCAGCCTGCCTTTTCATATCCTCGAGTATTCCTTCGTAATGTCCCTTGATGTCTGACAGGATATACTTTCCGTCTTGTATCTTGAAGTCGGCCGCATAACCGTTGACCACCGGATGCATGGATTCGCCGTGTTCCTTCATCAGATTGAGCATGCCGTCAAGATCATAGCCGAAGATCTGACTGATCATATTCATGAACACCGCCCCGTGGGAGACGATCAGGATGTGGTCGCCGTCTTTTGCTTGTGCATAGATCTCAGAAAAAACATTCAGGATCCTCTCCTTCAGCATCGGCTGATTTTCTCCGCCCACATCGGTCCAGTCCCTGGTCCCGAACCTTCGCTTGTCGATCTCTTCCTGATACGCGGAGATCAGTGCCCCTTCATAGGTCCCCCAGGACATCTCCTTGAGCTTTTTTGTGTAGATGAGCGGCACGTCCCTTCCTTCCAGGATGATATGTGCCGTATCGATGCAGCGTTCGCTCGTCGAAGTATAAGCTCTTGCCAGATCGATGTCCTTCAAAGCTTCTTTGGCCGCATAAGCCTGTTCGATCCCTTCTTCGAGCAGCGGCGAATCGCAGTGTCCCTGCATCCGTCCGAGCTCGTTGAACAGCGTCTTGCCGTGTCTTACGTAATGAAAATATACCGTTTTAGTCAAGTTCTTCTCCATTGCCTGCGATAACCTTCTTATACCAGTAGAAGGAATCCTTTCTTATCCTCCTACATTCTTTCGGATCATCGTCGGTCCTGTCAATGTAGATGAAGCCGTATCTCTTTTTTACACCGTTGGATGTGGATAAAAGATCGACACAGGACCACGGACAATAAGCCAGCAATTCCACGCCTTTATCGATCGCCCGCTTGCAGGCGGCGATATGATCACGCAGATAGGCGATGCGATAGTCATCGTGGATCTGACCGTCTTGCGTCAAAGTATCGTAGGCACCAAGCCCGTTCTCCGTAATCATCAGCGGCTTGTTGTAGCGGTTGTAAAGATCTCTGAGCAGATACTCCATACCTCGTGGATCGATAGCCCAGTCCCAGTCCGTCGTATCCAGGAGGGGATTCTTGCACATCTGATAGAAACCGGGATGGGTCTCGAAACCGTCGATGTCCCCCTTCTTTCCGGAACGGTTGACACCGGACCAGCGGATCGCGGTCTTTCCGTCATCTTCACACCACTTCGCACATTCCGATGCGTAGTAGTTGATCGCCAGGAAGTCGCAGGTGTTTTCTTTGATCAGCTCCATATCTCCCTCTTCAATGACCGGCGCCAGGCCGTGTTCCTCCAGATAGATCTGTGCCGCCTTGTTGTATTCGCCTTTGAAATAGATGTCGGTATAGTAGTCGTTGCGGAGTGCCTGCGCATTCTGCATGGCCATGACATCTTCGGGCTTCGACGTCAGCGGATAGATGCACGAATAACCAAGCGGTGCGCCAACGATCCCATTTGGGACCAGTTCATGGACCAGCTTGTTGGCGATGGCCTGGGCAAGGTTCATATAATGATTGATCTGGTAGCGCAGCTGCTCGTGCTTGCCATCCAGGAGTTTCTCCGGGATGTAGCACTTCTGCGTCCAGTATTGCACGATGATGGACTGTTCGTTGACCGTCGTCCAGATCTTCACCTCATCTTTGAATTCGTTGATGATGTATCTTGCGTAATACTCGAAATCTTCAACGATCTGCCGGTCCAGCCATCCGCCGTATTTCTCGACCAGCGCCCATGGACAGTCGTAGTGATAGAGCGTGACGATCGGATCGATCCCGTTCTCTTTCAGTTCTTGTATGAGGTTTCTGTAATACTGAATGCCTTTTTCGTTGACTTCGCCGACACCGTCGGGGAAGACTCTCGACCAGGCGATCGAAAAACGGTAAGCGGTAAAGCCCATCTCCTTCATCAAAGCGACATCTTCCTTGTAATGATGGTATTGGTCGGAAGCGACGTCCGCCGTCGCGAAACCGAAGCGTTCATAGGAATCTTTGTTGATGATGTCCTGCTGGGAAGCTTTCTTGCCGTCTTCATAGGCAGCCCCTTCCACCTGGTAAGCGGAAGTGGAAGCGCCCCATAAAAAGTCCTTCGGGAATCCTTTTTCTTTCATGTCTTCCTTTCTCAGTGAAAGAAAGCGGGATGGCCCCGCTTTCTTTGATCTTCTGTGTTTGGGAAATTTAAGCCTTTTTCGCTTCGGCTCTCTTGCCCAGGATGTATGTGACCGCGAAGCCGACGGCAACGGCGAGGACCATGACACCCATCATGCCCCAGAAGTTGCCCCATGTTCCGTCCGGATTGAAATAAGCCGCGAAGGAGATGAAGCCCGGGTTGGCGACAACGAACTGTGTCAGACCGAACAGACCTGCGATGAAGCCGCCGATACCGCCGCCGACCATCGCGCCGATGAGCGGATAACGGTTCGGGAACAGGACACCGTAGACACCCGGTTCCGTGATACCGGATAAGGCAGTGATACCGGAAGAGATACCGACGCCTCTCTTGTCAGCGTCTTTCTGCAGCAAAGCATAAGCCAGGCAAGCGCCGCCGACGGCAACGTTGGCCGGAGCCATACCGGTACAGATCAGCGGGTCAGATCCGACTTCCGCCAGCAAGAGGAAGAGGACCGGATAGGTCGCATTGTTCATACCGAAGAAGACGAGCCATACGGTCGTTGCACCGATGATCGCGACAGCCAATGCCGGGAATGCACGGTAGATGCCCAAGACGGCATTCGCCAGAGCCGTACCTACCCAGTAACCGATCGGACCTAAGACGATCAGGGTGACCGGAACGACGATCAACATCGTCAGGACCGGCAGCAGGACCGTCCGCAATACGACCGGGAGCGTCTTCTGCAGGAATCGGTAGACGACGGACATGAACAGCGTACCTAAGACGACCGGGAAGATCTGGCCGTTGTAGCCGATGTTGGCAACCGGGATGCCCAAGAAGTTGAGGACTTCCGGACGGTTCTGTGTCACATAGACCAGGATCGCACCTAAGAAGGCGCCGAGATACGGATTGGATTTTAATCTTGTAGCACTGGAGAAGCCGATGTAGATCGGAAGGAAATACAGCATTGCCTGCTGGATCGCGGTCAGTACGAAGACCGTACCGCTGGAAGCATCCAGGCCGGCAAACGTCTGCAGCAGAGAGATGACCGCACCGGTCAGACCGCCGGCGATGAAGACCGGGATGATCGGCGAGAAGGTGCCGCCGACATAGGACAGGATCGTTTCAACGATGTTGCCCTTTGTCTGCGTGTCGCTCTTCAGCGCATCCGGATCGTCGACGGAACCGGCACCCTTGATGTCGTTCTTTGTGATCTCTTCGTAAAGCGTAGCGACATCCTGGCCGATGACGAACTGCTGTTCGCCGTTCTGGACGACGATGTTGATGACGCCCGGGATCTTCTTGGCTTCTTCAAGATCGAGCTTGGAAGCATCCTTCAGGTTCATTCTTAAGCGGGTCATGCAGTGAGAAGCGGAGAGGATGTTTTCCACACCACCGCAGGCCTGGATGATATCATCCGATAATTTCTTGTAGTCTTTTTTTGCCATTATTTACCCCTTTCTTTAAATTGATAATGACATTATCTGTTCCAGTCAGGATCTTTGATCTTGTCTTTCAGATCGGAAGCGATCTCACTGGTCTTGGTGAAATCCCTCCATTCCGACATGTCATAGCCCCATTCCTGACCATTGGACTTAATGAGCTTGGAATACCAGTAGAAGGAATCTTTCTTATATCTCTTCATATCTCTGAGATCATCGTCGGTACGGTTGACGAAGACCAGACCGTATCTCTTGGCCATGCCGTTGCCGGTGGATAAGAGGTCGGTGAAGGACCACGGGTTGAAACCGAAGACTTCGACGCCGTCGGCGATCGCCAGTCCGACATTGTAGATGTAGTCTCTGAGATAATCGATACGGTACTGATCGTGGATCTCACCGTTTTCGTCGATATCTTCATGGGCACCGAAACCAGCTTCCGTGATGACCATCGGCAGATGGTAGTGATCCCACATGTATCTCAATGCATAGCGCATGCAGACACCGTCGATATGCCAGTCCCAGTCCGTCGTCTCGACGAACGGGTTTCGATCCAGAGCGTATTCGCCCGGCCAGTTGGTGTAAATGAATTCGCCCTTGCGGCCGTACTTGTTGAGACCGATCTCCTGAACATAGGAAGGATCAGGCCACTTGCCGCAGTCGGAACGGTAGCAGTTGACGGCGATGAAGTCGATCTTCGCCTGTGCCAGTAATTCCATATCGCCCGGCTGTATCTGCGGATCGATACCGTGTTCTTTCCAGTAATTCTTGACGAAACCGGAATACTCTCTGTAGGCGTAGGTATCGTTCCAGATCTTTTCGGTCAGCTCTTCGGCGTTCATGGCCGCGATCTGGTCTTCCGGCTTGCAGGATTTCGGATAGATCGGGACATAGCCCGGGACCGGACCGATCTTGCCGCCCTCGACCATCTCATGGCAGGCGATGACCGCTTTGGCGTGGCACATGTTCATGATGTGGTTGATCTGCCACTTCTGAACTTCCCATTCCTCATCCGTCAGGCCTTTGGCAACGCCCAGCCACTTGCCGTAGACGATCTGCATGTTCTGTTCGTTGATCGACAGCCAGTATTTGACGCGGTCGCCGAAGTTCTCGAAGAGGACACGGCAGTAGTAATCGAACTCGTCGATGATGGCGCGGTCGTGCCAGCCGCCGTATTTCTCATCGACCCAGCAAGGCATGTCATAGTGATAGATCGTGACGATCGGCTCGATGCCGGCTGCCTTGAGTTCGTTGATCAGATTGTTGTAGAATTCAATGCCCTTCGGATTGACCTTGCGGTCGGCCGCCGGGATGATCCTCGACCAGGAGATACCGAAACGGTAGCTCGTGAAGCCGCACTCTTTCATCAGGGCAACATCTTCTTTGTAATGATGATAGTGATCGGAAGCGATCGAGTTGTCCGCGAAAGGTTTCTTGGTCTGGGAGTTCAGGTCAATGATGGCCGGAGTCCTTCCGTCTTCCGCCGTGGCACCTTCGACCTGCCAGGCAGCAGAAGAGGCACCCCACAGAAAACCTTCAGGAAAAACAGGATTGTTGTTGTGTTTCATGATCTTCCCCCTTTTATGTAATTTCATTATATGAAAACGCTAACATTCCTATGGTTCCAGTTTTTGATACTAAACATCGACTTTGGTATCAGGTTTTGACACCAATAGTCCCGGATGATACCATTTCATTAGATGAAAGAAAAATACAATTCCGATTACACGATCTCCCGCTTCAATCTGCTGACCTCATTGCTGTCGCACCTCAACCGCAATGACGAAAACGACACGGACTTTGTGATCGCCCGCTATTTTCTCACGCACCTGCGTCAGCTCAAAGACACCAGCATCTACAAGATCGCCGAAGAGTGCTTCGTCTCCAGATCCTCCATACAACGTTTCATCAAAAACATCGGCTATGATACCTATACGCAGCTGAAAGCTTCTTTGGACGAAGTCATCCGTCACGAAGACAGCTTCAAAGACTACACAGATCATACCGGCTACCGCGATTTTTTACAGAAAAGCCTGGATGCGATGGGCAACGACATCAAAAAAGCCACGCTCTCCGCTTCCTATAAGAAACTGCTGAACATCTTTCACGATGCCGGTCAGACCGTCATCCTGACAGCGGAAGATTCTTCTCATGCCTGCAAACTCTTCCAGCAGCAGATCCTGACGACCGGCAAGCTGATCCGCATCATCACCTCCGCCAACGAAAACACCGACTTGTTGGCGACACTCAAAAAAGACGATCTTCTTCTGGTCTGTTCCGTGACCGGTAACTTCGCTTTGGCGATCAACGATCAGATCAGAGACTTCAAAGCCAGAAAAGTCCTGATCACGCTCAACCATACGACCGCTTTTGAAAACACCTATTCCTTCATCTATTATCTCGGCGAGGAAAACCGGATCTCCTCCCGCAAGATCGTCACCGACCGCAACGTCTACAACAACTACGGTCTGACCTTCTTTTTCGACCTGTTCTTCCACGACTGTTACGTCTTGCATCAGAACAAATAAAAAACCTTTATCGCGAAGATAAAGGTATTTTTTCAATGGCGCTGACTACAGGATTCGAACCTGTGGTACCTTTCAGTACGCCACCTTTCCAAGATGGTAGGATAAACCGCTCTCTCAAGTCAGCTTATTGACAATATCTATTTAATCTCAGTTTGCGATATTTTTCAATACCGCCATTAGATTATAGCATAAAAGCCTTCGAAAATACAGAAATATCGAAAGACCTATCTTGCCTTATATTCCTGATAGACTTCGCCGCTCAAAACATCCTTCCATACGAAGACACCGTCTTCAAAGATCATGTAGGAATGCCTCGAACCCTTCTTTGGTATGGAAACGGAACCCGGATTGAGATAAGTGAAATCCTCATATTCTTCGATGGCAGGCACATGGGTATGTCCGCAAAGCAAGATCCCCTTCACTCCCTTCATCGGCTTGTTCTGATTATAGATGTGGCCGTGGGTCGCATAGATCGTGACGCCGTCGATGTACAGAAAGGAATAATCCGCAAGGATCGGGAAATCCAGGACCATCTGATCGACATCGCAGTCGCAGTTGCCGCAGATGCATAAGATCTCGCCGGCGATCGGGTTGAGCATTTCGATGACGCCCTTCGGCGCATAGAGATCGGGCAGATCGTTGCGCGGTCCGTGATACAGGATGTCTCCCAGCAGTAAGACCTTGTCCGGCTTTTCTTCCTCATAGCGTTCCATCAGCTTCTCACAATAAAAGCTGCTTCCGTGGATATCCGATGCGATCAACAGTTTCATTCTTCTTCCCTCCCGAACAAGTTCATTTTACCTCAAGAAAAGAAAAAAGAGCACCGGGCTCTTTATGCGCTTGCCTTGATGCGGGATTTGAGCGGACGGATCTTGAGATCCTTGACCATGCCCGCGGCATGGATCATCAAGCCGTTGCTCAAGGTAGCCAGAACGCCTAAGACCGCCGTTTCCGTACCGTAGATGCCGACCGTCAGAACGGAGACCAGCGCGCCTAAGACGCCGATCATCATCCCGGTCGGGACATGAAGCTTCCTCGCCAGGACTTCCGCGATCGTATCGAGCCCGCCGGAGGTCGTCTCCAGATGTAACATGATGCTTTGACCCGCCGTCAGCAGACATAAGAAGATCAGCACGTTGACCGTCTTGAAAGAGGTCAGCAGGCTCTCGCTTTCTGGTAAGACAGCCATCAGCAAAGGAAGCAATACGGAGATATAGACACAGCGCACACCAAACTTATTGCCCAGGTAACGTACACCGATACCCAGACAGCTGATGTTCAGCGCCAATACGATCATCGATTCATTCAAAGGCAGGACTTCCCCGATCAGTAAAGCCAGCCCGGAGACCGACCCGGTCACGATACGGCAGGGGATGAGATATTCTTTGACCGCCAAGGCGATCAGTAAAGTCCCGATGCTCAGCATCAGGTAGTCCCGGATCGTCTGCCCTTGAAGCTTAATATGATTCATAGTTATATTAAACCACCCATACTCTTGCCTGTTAAGGCCATATTTTGCATAATAATATAAGATAAACTTATAGTAGAGGTCCCTATGAATACGAATCAGCTGAAATACTTCATCTCCGTTGCCGATACCGGCTCCTTCTCGGCCGCTGCCGAAGAAAACTACATCACCCAGACCGCCATGACCCAGCAGATCAAAGCATTGGAAGAAGATCTGGGGCTCAAACTCTTCGACCGCTCCACCAGACCCGTCACTCTGACCTCGGCCGGTGCCAGTTTTTTGAACGACGCAAGATCGATCCTGAAACGCCTCGGCGACGCCAGGCAGCGGGCTGCCGAAGCTTCCACCGGCATCTTCGGAACACTGCGGATCGGCTACATCAAAGGCTATGAACGAAGCGGCTTATCCGATCAGTTAAGGACCTTCCACCGCATGGTGCCGGGCGTCTTGCTGATGTGCTACCGCGATACCTCCGACAAGCTGGCTGCCGGTTTACAGAACGGCGAATACGACATCATCTTCACCTGGGACTCCACCAACCTGAAATCTTCCGAAGGCTTTGAAGCTGTCGAGATCGAAAAAGCCAGGCTCTATGCCGCCCTCTACGCCTCCCATCCGCTGAGCCGCAAAGAATATCTGGAAAGGACTGACTTAAAAGGCGAATCGATCATCTACATGTCCCCCTCCGAGCTCTCCGACAACTACGGCGATTCGCAATTCATGGAACTTTACCACAAAGCCGGTTTCAAACCGCAGATCCTCTGCCGCTCCACCGACGTCGAATCCATCCTGATCATGGTCGCCTCGGAAGAAGGCATCTCCATCATGCCGGACTACTGCGTCAAGAAGATCAACAATGCCGAAGGTCTCGTCTTCTTACCGATGAAGGGTGCGGAAGAAGTGGAAGAGATCCACGCCATCTGGAAGAAAGACTCCAAAGATCCGGCGCTGGAACGTTTCTGTCATCTGCTGAAACATTCTTCCCTCTATTCCGACTTACACTAAAACAAACAGCGCCTGCTGTTTGTTTCTTTTCTATAAACGAAAGAAAAAGGAGCACAAGCTCCTTGATCGAAATTATTTCGTGACCTTCTGTCCTCTTGTGACCGGCTGCGGAGCGATGAAATCGAGTTCCTTGCCGTTGGCATTGGTGATGATCAGCATCGTGGACATATCATATTTTGCGGACAGTTTCTTGACATCGACTTCGACGATCGGATCGCCGGCCTTGACGGCATCGCCCTGTTTCTTGCCCAAGAGCTTGAAACCGTCGCCGTTGGCATTGACCGTATCGACACCGCAATGGACTAAGAGCTCGACACCATCATTCATCAAAATACCATAGGCATGGCCGGTCGGGAACAGAACACCCAAAGTACCGTTAGCCGGAGAGCACAGGACGACTTTGTCCTTGTTGTACTTGAAGGCCGTGGATTTGCCCATCATCTGCTCGGCGAAAACCGCATCCGAGACCGTCGCGATGTCGATGATCTCACCGTCGGCGATCGCTACGATATCCTCATCGGAAACATTCAGTTCAGGTAATACTACCTCTTCTTCTTTCTTAAATAATTTGTCGAATAAGCCCATTATCATTTTCCTTTCTTTATTCTATTCTTATGTAATTATTGTACATTTATTCAGGCCGTTTTGTCAGCCCCGATTCAGCCTTCGTAGAAACCGACGCCGTTTCCGCCGGCTTCCTTGACCCGGTAGAGTGCGGCATCCGCATCTTCGAAGATGCTGCCGCTTGGATTCTCGCGGTCCGAGAACGCGACGCCGACGCTCAAGGAGATCGGCGGCAGATCCTCGTGCGGTTCTTTCAGGATCTTGTTGGCCTGAGAGATCTTGTTTTCCACCAGCTGGCGCATCGAAGAATTGACACGGGTCATGACGACCACGAACTCATCCCCGCCGAAGCGGCAGATGATATCGACCGAACGGAAAGACTTCCGTAATAAATCGGCGACAGCCTTTAAAGCTTTATCACCGATGGCGTGACCGTAGGTGTCGTTGATCTGTTTGAAGTGGTCGACATCCACGATCAGCATCGCCATATGTTCCGTATCGACGCTCTGGATCAACAATTCGTAGGCACCGCGGTTGAACAGACCCGTCAAGGCATCGTGCGAGGCATCGAAGGAGAGTTTGTCTTGCGTCGACTGGTTTTCTTTCAGGATCTTGTTGTAAGTCCTGGCGACGAAACGCAGCTCCTCGACACCGGTCGGAACGATCATCTCATGCTCCTCCATCTTCTTCACCATCCGGGTCAAAGGATTGCGTATCTGCAAAGAGATGACCGCGATGATGCCCAGCACGATCAGCAGGAATAACGCCGTGATCATTCTTTGTAAGTTCACCAGCATCGACAGACGGTCGGAAGCCAGTTCAAGCTCTTTGGAAGAAGAAGAGATCAAAGTCTGCGTACACAGGGAGACATTTTCCCGGATGCGGTCTTTGTAGTTCATGTATTCGGAATCAAAGACCAGCCTCTGAGCCTTGTCCTTAAGCCCTTCCGCGTCCAGAGACAAGTCTTCCGGCGCAAGCGCGATGTTCAAGATCTCCGCCGGCACCAGAGAGCGGTCGTAATCTCCGGTCTCCAGAATGAGACGCATCGCCTCGTATTCCTTTTCGACCAGCTGATTGGACAGCTCCAGGGCATTGTTCAGACTGGCCAGTGCTGAAGTATCACCTTCACCCAGAAGCTCTTCGAGATCCGACACGGCGTTGTCTCTGCGCTTGGTCACATTGACTTCTTCAAAGAATTCATTGAGATACTGCAGTTCACCGGTCACGACGAAACTGCGCACGCGGTCGGTCAGATAATCGGAACCGCTCACCATATCGTATGCCGCCTGCTGAGCTTGGGCATAGCGGTCGGAAGCTTCCCGCATCCGGTCGTAGCCTCTGGAAACACTGACGCCCATAACGAACAAAACGATCGCCGAAAGGACGGCAAGGACGGCAAAGGAGATGTTCGCCGTACGTAAGTGTATGCCCTTCCCCTTTTCACCGTAATCGTCTTGCACCTCATCGATCTGGGAGAAGTTGTTTTTCACGATATCGATCTGTGCCTTCTTGATCGTCGATTCGATATCTTTGTCGGCCTCCAAAGACTTGAGCGCTTCTTTCCTTTGCAGGATGAACGGCTCGAATTCGATGGCCGGCACCGGTTTGGAGAAGAAATAACCCTGAATGATGTCGCAGCCCAGCCTCTTCAGTTCATCGAGCTGATGTTCGGTCTCCACACCTTCCGCAATGACCGGAACGGATAAGAAATCGGCGATATCGACGATGACTTCGATCATCCTGGTATTGCCGCCTTCCTTGAAAGCGTTCCGGACGAACTGCATATCGAGCTTCATTGCGTCGATCGGCAAAGAAGAGATCATATTCAAAGAAGAATAGCCCGTGCCGAAATCATCCATCTCGATCCTGAAACCCAGATCCCTGAGCTTTTCCGCCGTCTCGATGATCTGCATGGAATTCTCCGTATATGCCGATTCCGTCACCTCTAAGATCAGATCTTGCGATGTCAGGCCGTTCTCTTCCAGGATCTTCTGCAGATTATCCACCAGCATCGGATCATACATGTCGATCCTCGACACGTTGACGGAGATCGGGATATAAGATTCGAATTTCTCTTTCCACTCGGCGATTTGTGCCGCCGTCTTGCGCCAGACATAAAGATCCAGCTTCTCGACCAGACCGTTTTCTTCAAACAGCGGGATGAAGACGCCCGGCGAGACCATGCCCAGTTTCGGATGGAACCAGCGGACCAGTGCTTCCGCCGAGCATAAGATCGGAACTTCGGAAGTCACATCGAACTTCGGCTGATAAAAGACCTGGAACTCC
>JAIKXJ010000013.1 GCA_024684175.1 Erysipelotrichaceae bacterium | reverse complement strand
TGGTAGCTCGTCGGGCTCATAACCCGGAGGTCGTTGGTTCAAATCCTTCCCTCGCAACCAATGGTTCTGTAGCTCAGTAGGTAGAGCAACGGACTGAAAATCCGTGTGTCGCCAGTTCAATTCTGGCCGGAACCACCATTCAACAATAAAGGAGATCGTTCGATCTCCTTTTGTTTAGTTTCTTTTCTTATTCTTCTGAGCTTTCCGGTGTCTCTTCTTCCGCAGGGGCTTCGATCACTTCTTCCCAAGGACAGGCACTCGTATAGGCATTGCCCGAGATGTCCTCGAAGTAATAACAGTGGTCTTTTCCCGAAGCATAGCTGGATTCCATATCGAAATAATGATTCAGGATCTCCATGCCGTATACGGAAGTAAAGACATAATTGCCGTCCCGCATGATGACTTCGACATCCTGGTATTTCAGCTGCGGAAAATGATGGATCTCCGAGATCTGTTCGATGATCTTGGCATCACATTTTGCCAGCTGTTTGATCAGTTTGACCTGGTCTTCCCCTTCATAGCCTTCCACGAACGGACCGTAAGCGATCAGGTACATCCTGTCCTTGCCGATACCGGCTTTTTCTCCGTCTTCAAGAAGCAGGACATTGAGTCCGTTCTCCGGCGCATAGCCGACGATCTTCTTCTCTTCCACTTCGATCTGCACGAGCCGTCCTTCCAGACGGCGCACCTTGACGTTTTTGATCAGGGGATCTTTTTTGATCTTGTTTTCCACCTGCATCGGGATGCAAAGCAGATATTTCGACTTCTCGCTCAGACCGCTGAGACCGATGATATCTTCCCTTGTCAGATAGCGGTTTCCGGTCACGGCGATGCGGTAGATATCGGAAAACGGTGTAAGCAGGTAGATCCCGGCAATCAGAAAAAGACACAGAAAGATCGACAGCACAAAACAGATGTTCCTGGCTTTTTCATAAGCCGAACTCTGTTTCCGGTTCCTGCGTATGGTGAATAAAGTATTTTTCTTTAATAATTTCTCTTTATCGTCTAGCAATTGAATTTCTCAACTTCCATCACGAGTTTGATGCCGTATTTTTCCTTGACTTTATCCTGGATCTCATAGACGATGTTCAGATAGTCTTCCGCTGTGCCGTTTCCTTCGTTGACGATGAAATTGGAATGCTTTTGCGAAACATAGACATCATTGATATGGTAGCCGCGGTAACCGATCGCATCGATCAGTTTCCAGGCGAAAGTATCCTCCGGATTGCGGAAACAGGAACCGGCGGAAGGCTTGTCGAGAGGCTGGGTCTCTTTTCTTCTTCTGAGACGGTCGGCCATCAGTTCTTCCAGTTCTTCTTTCGGACGTTTGGCCAGCTTCAGTTTGGCAGAAACGACGATCCAGCGCGGATGGTCGTGGAAGATGGAACGGCGGTATGAAAAGTGCAGTTCATCGCTGTTGAGCCAGATCAGTTCTCCGTCCTTGAGGACTTCGACTTCGCTCACGACATCCGACATCTGTCCCTTGTAAGCACCGGCATTCATATAGACCAGACCGCCGATGCAGCCCGGGATCCCGGAGGCGAATTCAAGACAGCTGTAGCCTTCTTTTGCCAGAGCAGCCGCAAGGACCGGAGCCAGTACACCGGCCTCCGCATAGACTTCGTCCCCCTCGATCTTGTAGGAAGAAAGACGTTTCAAAGAGATCACGACACCCTGGAACTTGCTTTCACCGCAGATCAGGTTGGAACCGTTGCCGATCACTTTGAACGGGATCCTCTCATGTTTCAGGTAGTTGACGATCACCTTGAGCTCTTCTTTATTCTCCGGCATGACGAAATGAGCGATCGGGCCGCCCATCTTCAATGTCGTTAATTCTTTGAAACTTTTATCATCATGGTATTCACCATGCATCTGTAAGAATTCTTTGATCATAGTTCTTCTATTGCTTTTACGATATCTGTTAATACGTTCGGATTGCCCAGAGCGGAAGCGTTCTTAGAAAGTGCTTTGAGTTTTTCTTCGTCATCGATCAGACTGTCTATGGTCTCTTTGAGCTTTCCGCCGCTGAGATCTTTCTCTTCGATCATGACTGCCGCACCCGCGTCGACCAGTGCCTTGCCATTGTAATACTGATGGTTGTTCGGAACGAACGGTGAAGGGATCAGGACGGCCGGCATGCCGATGGCACAGATCTCCGATAAAGTCGTTGCCCCTGCCCTGCATACCAGCAAGGAAGCATTTTTCATCACATTGATCCCGTCGATCCTCTCGAAGATCTTGAGATGATCGCTCTGTTTCACTTTCTCCGTCACTTCCTTATAATGAGACGGCCCGGTCGCATAGATGATCTGGTAGGAACCGTCACACAGCGGGAAGAAATCCAGCAGTTTTTCGTTGACACTGGAGGACCCTAAGGAACCCATGAAGATGACGACGGTCTTTTTATCGGGATCCAGACCGAGTTTCCTTATGACTTCCTTGTCTTGCTTGACTTCATATGCCTTGGAAGACTGAGGATTCCCCAGGATGAGCAGATTCTTGTTTTTGAATTGTTTCCGATTCTCTTCATAGCAGCCGATGATCAGATCCACCTTCTCATCCAGGAGCCGGTTGGCTCTTCCGACAAAGGAATTCTGTTCATGAATGACCGTTTTCAGATGCAGACTTGCCGCCGCTTCCATGACCGGAACGGAGATATAATTGCCGAAACCGATCGCCATATCATAGCCTTTCAGCAGCTTCTTACAAGTAAAATATGCCTTGACGATCGAAGCGAGGCTCTTGATCTTTTGAAAGATACCGCCTCTGGTGGTATATACATCAAGTCCCATATATTCAAAGCCTCTTTCCGGGATGACATCCTTCTCCATGCGGTCGTTGGAACCGATGAAAGTGATCCGGTGGCCTTTTTCTCTCAATGCCTCTGCCAGGCTCAGCGCAGGATAGATATGCCCTCCGCTCCCGCCGGCGACTATCGCAATGTTCATATGTATCATTTTAGCATTAAAAAATAAAGGTGACTACATGAAGTCGTCACCATTGTCTTCAACGATATTCCATTTGAATTTTCCCAGCAGATAAGCCGTCAGGAGCGGATCGGCGATCAGCAGCAGGACGATATGCACATATAAGTGCGGAAAGAAGCCCTGAACGGCAAGATCGATGAGCGGATCGAGAAAGAAGATCTGCACGGCGGCGATGCTCAGATAGATCAGCATGCACAGCCCGATATAGCGAAACGTATCTTTTCCCATCAGAACAAGACCTTATTGTGCAGCACCTTTCCCAAGATGCGGACCTGATCGAAAGAAAAACTGCGGTCCTCGTATGCCGGATTGGCTGCCTTCAGTGTCAGCTTATCCCCCGAAAAACTGGCTTTTTTGATCGTGACTTCGTTGTTGTCCAACAAGAAGACACCGATATCCTTATCATTGAGATAATCCTGTTTGCGCACATAGACGATATCCCCTTCTCCGATCCGCAAGCCGATCATCGAATCGCCTTTTACCTTGAGATAGAAATACTCACCCGGACCGTATTCGCTGTTGTTGCAGTACTCGTATCCGTAGATGTTCTCATCGGCATACATGTCATATCCCGCTTTGACTTCGCCGACGATCGGTACGGCGACTTGCGAAGTCCGGATATTCAGGTTGAGAAGATGGTCGACATCCACTTCAAAGATGTCGGAGATCTTTTTCAGTGTCGATACGCGCGGGAACGCGGTCCCGTCTTCCCATTTCTGTACGGTCGTGAATGATTTATAGCCCAGTCTGGCAGCGAGCTCATCCTGTGACATGTGATTGGTACGGCGAAGATAGCGAAGGTTATCTTTAAATTCCATATTGACTCCTTTTCTTCATTTTTATGATACATAAAGCTTGATTTTCATTCAAGTTTTTTCTTGTACTTGATATTTTTTCAAGTATAATTAAAGTATGAAACGAACGATACTGCATTGCGATCTCAATTGTTTTTTCGCATCGGCGGAAATGCTTTATCATCCCGAATACCGGAACGTGCCGATGGCCGTCTCCGGTGACAGGAAAGAAAGACACGGCATCATCCTTGCCAAGAACGTCCCTGCCAAAAAACGAGGGGTCAGGACAGCGGAAACGATCAGCGAAGCACTGAAGAAGTGTCCCGAACTGATCCTTCGCGAGCCGGATTATGAGACTTATGAATATCTTTCGATGAAAGTCAGGGAGCTTTACTACGAATATACGGACCGCATCGAACCCTTCGGCATCGATGAGTGCTGGCTCGACATCAGTGAAAGCATCCCCTATTTCGGTTCCTGGCAGTCCATCGTCTCTTCCTTGCTGAAACGGGTCAGGGAAGAGATCGGGCTGACGCTGTCGATCGGTGTATCGTACAACAAAGTCTATGCCAAACTTGCCTCCGACATCGCAAAAGAAGACGATTTCTTCAAGATCGATTCTCCAAATGAGATCCGCGCTCTTCCGGTCAAAGGCCTGCTCGGCGTCGGCGAAAAGATCGATCGGATCCTGCAGCAGCACGGTATCCGCACGATCGGCGATGCTGCACAAAAAGATGCCGCTTTCCTACATTCCATCTTGGGAAAATTCGGGATCAGTCTGTATCTCTACACCAATGGTTTAGATGCTTCTCCGGTCGCCAGATTCGATGAAGCTTGCGAGCCGGTCAGATCGATCTCCAATACATCGACCTGTGCAAGAGACATCCGGGACAAGGATGATATGAAGATCATCCTGATCCGGCTGAGCGAGAACGTCGCCCACCGTTTGAAAGAACAAAGCTTATATTTTGATACGATCCACCTGATCCTGCGGGACACTGATCTGAACACACAGACGATGCAGACCAAACTGGCAGAAAATTCCGACCTCGCCAAGGAGATCTGCGACCGTGCCTGGGAATTGTTCGAAAACGGTCCCGTCCTCTCTTTCCCCTTACGTTCTGTCGGTGTCGCGGTCTCCGGCCTTTCTTCCCGCAAAACGGGAAGCCAGGTCTGCCTGTTTTCTTCCGATGAGCGTTATTCTCTGAAACAGAAAAACAAAGAGATGGCAATCGAAGAGATACGGCGCCGTTTCGGAAAGGATGCGGTCTTCTCACTGCGGGTCCTGGAAGATCCCGAACTGTCGAAGATCGAAAACAAAAACAAAGCATATCAAGGAAGGTGATATTTATGATCAGGAAATATGTCGACGTCATCTGTCTCAATGACAAAGGCGGAAACATCAGACCGCTGTTTCTGATCTGGGACGAGGAAAAAAGAGTCCCGATCAAAAAAGTCAAAGAGATCTGCCCGCGGGCATCGCTAAAAGTCGGAGGCTCCGGACTGCGCTATACCTGTGTGTTCGAGCCCAACCGTATCCGCCACCTCTACTATGACCGGGGCAAATGGTATGTAGAGATGAATGATCACGTGCTATAATCTATGAAAAGCGAGGAAACAATAATGAGTGAACGATATGATGTAATCATCATCGGTGCCGGTCCTGCCGGTCTGACAGCTGCGATCTATGCTTCCAGAGCAAACCTTTCCGTTCTGATCATCGAATCCGGTGTCAACGGCGGAAAACTGTCCAAGACATACGAGATCGAAAACTATCCGGGCATCAAATCCATCTCCGGACTCGAACTGGCCAATCAGCTCACTGAGCACGGTCAGAAGTTCGGAGCGAAACTGATCGCCGGCGAAGTCAGAAAGATCGAAGACGGACAGACCAAGAAGGTCGTACTGGCAAACGGTGATATTTATGAAGCCGGAGCAGTCATCATTGCGACCGGGACCAAAGAACGGACTTTGGCTCTGGAACATGCCGATGAATTCACCGGCAGAGGCATCTCCTATTGCGCTGTCTGTGACGGGTTCTTTTACCGCAACAAAGAGATCGCGATCATCGGCGGCGGCAATTCCGCCCTGGAAGAAGCGTTATATCTTGCTTCCCTGGCAAAGAAAGTGACCATCATCATCCGCCGCGATGTCTTCAGAGCGGATGCCAGCGTCATCGACCGCGTCAAGGCCAACGAAAAGATCGAGATCATCACCAAACATGTTCCGGAAGCCCTGGTCATCGAAGATGACCGGATCACCGGCCTGAAAATCAAAAACGTCGAGACGAACGAAGAGACTATCGTCCCGTGCAAAGGCATCTTCCCGTATATCGGTGCCGATCCGTGCACGGACTTCGTCGATGAAAGCATCCTGGATGAAAAAGGCTACATCAAAGCCGGTCCGGATATGTCAACAGCGATCAAAGGGATCTACGGTGCGGGAGACTGCATCGTCAAAGACCTGCGTCAGGTCGTCACAGCCTGCAACGACGGTGCCATCGCCGCAAACAGCATCATCAAATATCTCAAAGACTAGAAAATCGGGAACCAATTCCCGATTTTCTTTTTTTTATCGTTTTGTTAGAGATCCCGATCAGGCACGTCCGGAATACTTTCCGTCCGACGTCGATACCGTGATCCTTTCGCCGTTTTCAATGAACAACGGGACCTTGACCTGAAGACCTGTTTCGGTGACGGCGTTTTTCAAAGCACTTGTCGCAGTGTTGCCTTTGACGGCGGCTTCACATTCTACCAGTTCCAGATCGACTTTATCCGGCAGGATAACGCCGAGCACTTCTCCCTCATAGAAAGAGATGTTGACATCGAGATTCGGGACCAGGAACTTGCTTTCCCATTCCAGTCTTTCCTTCGGGATCTCGATCTGTTCATAAGTCTCCATATCCATAAAGACTTCCATATCGCCGGAATCGTATAAGAACTGCATCGGTCTTCTGTCGATCGAAGCTTCGCCGACCTGATCGGAACCGATCAAAGACAGTTCCTTGATGACACCGGATTTCGGCAGTTTGACCTTGACCTTGACTTTCATCTTAGCCATCGCCGTCTTATTTAACTGAATATCGATGCACTGGTATAATTCATTTTCCCATGTAAAACACTGACCCGGTTTGATTTCTGTACAGTTGATCATAAATCATTACCCCTTCTTTTTCTTTTCTATTGTATTATACATGAAAACTTCCCGTGGATGTTCATAAGCGCTGCAGAAGAAAATCGACGATCCTGTCTTCATAGATGCTCAAGGACAGTTTGTAATCCAGATAATAGAGCTCGTAGCCTTCACTTGCCGGATAGACGCTGACCCGGATCCCGGCGGCATAGAAGTCTTCCGCCTCTTCCCTTCTTGCCAGCATACATTTGAACGTATCGATCACTGCAGCTTCATAGCAGAAACATTCCTCATCTTCAGTCAGATTCTTGTAGACCTGATCCGCTTTGATGATATAATCCGCCTTCATCGCGATCAGCGATGTCATCGTGCACATCACAATCAGAAAAGCCGTCGAGATAAAACCCTCTTGCGGATGCGATCGCCCTTTCATATTCTTTCGTCCCTTTTCTGTAACAGACATAGATCACCGTCCCCCTTTCTTCAAAATGCAGTTCATCGACATCGGCCAGAAAGATCTGTGTTCCCGGATGCAGGATGAGCTTGTCGTTGACTTTTGACAGGATGAAGTTTCTGTTGCGCAGGGAAAACGACAGTGCATCATAGCTCATCTCCATATCGTAGCTGATCAAAAGGGTCTCTCTCAGCTGATGAAGGCTGAGTTCGTCAAAGACCTCCGTATAAGTGAACGGCAATGAGGCGGTAAAAGAGAAAGCGCACATTGCGATCGGCAGCAGGAACAGTATGATCAGCAAGCCCGTCAGATTTCTAATCATATTCATCGGCCGCACACCCCTCACACCGGTTCAAGCCCGAGAGTATCTGTGCATAATACTCGTTCGTCCTTTCCTGATAAGCGATATAACCTTCTTCGTATTTCTCCATCAGGTCATAGATCGAAAAACAGAGGATACAGAGACATGACAAAAGGAATACCGACAGTAAGGCATCGATCAGAAAGAAACCTTTCTCATTTGATGAGCGCATAACCGCTCCCGAGATTGAACGTGATCTTCTTTTTGCTGAAGTCGATGGTCCTTGCCATATTGATATGCCCCATCGAATTGAAACTGATCCCCGAACCATAGGTCATCGCCGACCTCTGCCGGATCGCTTCCGACTGTACCAGCATATAGTCATTGAGGAAATAATAGTGTTCCGGCACGATATAAGGTCTGTAACGAAGGCTCAACAGCGTGAAAGCGCAAAGCATCGCCATACATGCCAGCATCTCCGGCAGAGTGAAACCTTTTTCAGTTGATGACACAGTGCCCATCCACGATGCTCAGGCTCTGGCCGCCCGAACAGCTGATCTGTTCTTCTTCAAGATAACCACCGTGGACCAGATCCATCAAAGAACCGGGCTCGCTTCCGTAATCCAGGCGGAACTGCACGATCGCCGCATCGACGACTTTGGTCTGCGCCTTACAGGCCTTGGAGTCCACCGAAGAGATGACCTTGGAGATGTTGGGAACAGTCAGCAGGAACAAGATCGATATGATGATCACGACGACCACCATTTCCAGCAATGTGAAACCTTTGTTGTTCATAATCTTCCTTTCAAAAAATACTGATGGCTTTCATCGGCATGAACAGGATCTGGTAAACGAAGATGATGACGCAGCCGATGAAGACGTATGTGACGAACTGTATGGTCAGAGTGTAGCTTTTCATCCTTTTGATGATCTTTTCTCTGGCCATGGCGATATAAGACTCGATGATCTTTGAAAAATCATTGGTGTAGTTGGCGATCTTGATGAAGCGGGAGAGCGAAGAATCGTAATAATACTTCCCCGCAGCCTCTTTCAAAGTCTCTCCTTCCATGAGACTTTCATCCATATGAAAAGCCAAAAGCGATATGATCGGCTTGCTTCTCATGGACTTCAGGATATGCAGCGCTTCTTTTGTCGAATAGCCCTTCCTAATGCAGATCAGAAACAGCGACATGAATTCTTCGCAGCAGTAGATATTCATGAAAGAATTGGGAAAGTGTTTCGAAACAAAGACATACAGCAAGATGATCCGGCCTGGCTGCAGGAAAAAGACCGTCATAAAAAACAGCAGCAATGTCCCATAGTAAAAAAGATGGGCGAAGATCCTCAGCAGGATGCGGAAATCCGCATAGAAAGAAGCGCTCTCTTCAAACGTCGAGATCAGCGAAAAGATCGAGTCGATCCCGTAAAGATCGAAGAGATATAACGAAGTGACGCTGACAAACAGCAGCAATAAAGGATAAGCGATCTTGGAAAGGACGTTGCGGACTCCTTCTTCGCTCCTTTCATAAAACTGCAGCGATAAGGACAGGGCTGCGGCAAAAGACAAGGATCCCATCAGCGCAAGCGCATAAGGCCTGACTTTTTTCGGCAGATAGTCTTCCGCCGCTTTCTCGATCGGGTCGCCTTCGTCCAGACGCTTCATGATCGCATCGAAGAGTTCTTTGTTCGACTTGTTCTTCAGTAAGGAAAAACAGTCCCGGATCGCCAGTCCCGACTCCAGAAGTCTGCTCAGATAAGAGAGATCTTCGATCGAAAGTGTCTTTTCAGACAGCATCTTTCGCAAAGATACCATCTTCGATCCCCTTTCGGATCTGTTTCTCCACCGAATTGAAGTCATCGGAGTTTCTCCCATAGGTCCGGAAATATTCGATCTCCTCCCTATCCATGATCTCGTATAAGACGACCTTGGAGCGGTCATTGATATTCACCAGCATCCGCTGATTGGACACGCATAAGAGATTTTCATACAGATGATCCTCGTTTACGCCGAGTTCCGTCAGACGCGAGATACAGCCGGATGCTTTGGAAGTATGGATGGTCGACAGGACCAGATGTCCCGTATTGGCGGCCACGACCGCCATTTTCGCTGCCTTTTCATCGCGGATCTCACCGATCATGATGATGTCCGGATCGTGTCTGAGGATCTGTTTGATCCCCTCGTTGTAGCCGAAGTCCATTGCTTCGTTGACCGAAAGCTGTATCATGTTGTCGTGATAGACTTCGATGGGATCCTCGATCGAATAGATCTTCTTGTTCCGGACGCTTTTCAAGAGTGAGTACAGCGTCGTTGTCTTGCCCGAACCCGTCGGACCCGAAAACAGGATCAGACCACAGTTGCGGTTGAGCAGTGCCTTAAAATACCGGTTCTGCCGTTCCAAAGTCGAAAGATTATCAGCGTTCACCCGGATCTTGGAATTAAGGATCCGCAAGACACCGTTGCTGTAGTTGATCTTGTTGATCAGCGCAAAGCGCAGTGACAGGAGGTTTCCGTCCACTTCCATCTCGAACTGCCCGGTCTGCGGCGTTAGGATGTTGCCTACATCGAGATTCGCCAAATATTGCAGATAGCGGATCAGCTTATAGTCTTCGAAACGTCCCTTGACCTTCCGGCAAAGGCCGTCGATCCGCATCTCGATGCTCACTTCCTGGTAACGCATCATGAAATGGATGTCAGTCGCGTTGTATTTCAGTGCAAGTCTCAACAAGGCCACTAGTCTTTCTTCCATTCTTTTCACCTCAATACATGATTTGATGGAAAGAAGACGGATTCCTAAATAAAAAACTCATTTTCCGAAGAAAATGAGTTTGTTTTTCATCTCAGAAACCAGTTATTGGCCAATTCAAACGAGAGCGTTGAAGGATCATCGTGTCCCGGAAGGATGAAATACTCTTTGTCGAATCCTTTGAAGATCCGCAGCGATTCTTTCAAAGTCCCGGCATCGCCGCCCTTGAGATCCGTACGTCCTACCGACCCCCGAAACAACGTATCCCCCGTAAAGATATGATTCTCAAAGACGAAGATCACCGAACCGGGAGTGTGACCGGGAGTGAAGATCACTTCAAAATGAAACGGTCCGATCTCCATCTTTCCTTCTTTCAGCGGAACGATCGGACAGCTGATGTAGGCGACCAGCCCGAAGCCGGCTCCGGAATGCTTGTCTCTTGCCAGCTGTTCATCCGCCGTATTCAGATAGATGGGACAATGATACTTGTCATAGAGTCCGTCGCAGGCTTTGATGTGATCGAAATGACCGTGCGTAAGCAAGACCGCCTTCAGATCGAGATCGCCGAGCTTTTCGATGACCTTGTCCGCCCTGGAAGCCGGATCGATCAGGATCGCTTCCTTTCCTTCGGTCAGCAGATAGGTATTGGTCGCGATCGGACCCATCACGAAAGTAGTGATATCCATCGTAACAAAAAATAGGCAAACGCCTATTTCTTCTCCTTATGTGTAGTCATCTTGTTGCACTTAGGGCAAAACTTCTTGATTTCCATTTTTTCAGGATGTTTCTTCTTATTTCTGGAACCAGTGTATGTTTCTTCACCGCATTCAGTACATTTGAAAGTGACGAATTCTCTTGGCATTTATACTTACCTCCATTTACGCTTAATCATGATAACATAAACGATATTTAAAATTCAATCTTTTTTTATACGGAATCATCATCAAAAAAACCGCAAATAAAGAGTTTTCGCGGCTGCCGGATCGATATGTTCTTTCTGAAAGAAAAACTCACATAAAGTGAGTTTTTAAAACAGTTTCTGTTCGAAGTCGATATTCAGGTGACGATATGCTTTCTCGGTGACCATCCTGCCTCTTGCCGTGCGGTTGATGAAACCGATCTGCAGCAGATATGGTTCGTTGACATCTTCAAGTGTGATCGCCTCCTCACCGATCGCCGAAGCGATCGCTTCCACGCCGACCGGTCCTCCCTTGAAACGTTCGATGATGCCGCGGAGATAACGGATATCGACATCATCCAGACCAAGCGAATCGACCTTCAGTTTTTCCAGAGCTTCTTTCGTGATGGGAAGATCGATGATGCCGTTGTTCCTGACTTGCGCAAAGTCCCTCACTCTCCTGAAAAGCCGGTTGGCGATACGCGGCGTACCGCGCGAACGCATCGCGATCTCCGAGACTGCCTCCTCATCGATCGAAGTGGAGTAGACCTTGGAGGTCCTGCGCACGATCGCCGAAAGCTCTTCTTTCGTATAGTAATTGAGTTTGGAAGTGATACCGAAACGGTCACGCAGCGGCGAAGAGATCGCCCCTGCTCTGGTGGTCGCCCCGACGAGAGTGAAAGGAGGCAGATCCAGACGGATCGATTTCGCTCCTTCTTCCTTGCCGACGACGATGTCGATGTAGAAGTCTTCCATTGCGGAATATAAGACTTCTTCAACGATCTTCGGCAGACGGTGGATCTCATCGATGAAAAGGACATCCCCTTCCTGAAGCGAAGACAGGATGGCTGCCAGATCGCCGGTCTTTTCAATGCTCGGACCGGTGGTCGTCTTGATGTTGGTGCCCATTTCATTGGCCAGGATGTAAGCCATCGTCGTTTTGCCAAGACCCGGCGGACCGTAAAGCAGGACATGATCGAGCGCTTCATCGCGCATCTTGGCCGCTTCGATAAAGACCTCAAGGTTCTCCTTCAGGTCACTTTGTCCGACGTAGTCTTTCAAGGTCTGCGGACGCAGGGAAGCATCGTCATCGAGCGCCTGCTTGTCCGCTGATAATACTTTGTTTTCTTCTTCCATAGATCAGTTGTTTTACTTCATGAGCATCGACAGAGCTTTTTTGATCAGCTCGTCGGTCGAACCGTGTTCTTTTGCCAGCTTTTTCATGACCGGTTTGATCTCCGCCGGCTTGTAGCCAAACTGTTTGAGTGCCAGGCTGACATCGTTGAGTTCTTCGGAATTGTTTGTTTCGTTTGAAGATTCCACCAGCTTGCCCTTAAGATCGAGGATGATCTGGGATGCGGTCTTATTGCCGATCCCCGGCATATGGCGGATAAAATCGATGTCCCCGGTCTCAACAGCCGTGATGATCGCATCCACGCTCGCTCTCGACAAGATGTTGGAAGCGATCTTCGGACCAAGACCCTTGACCGAGATCAGTTTGATGAACAGATCATATTCTTCCAAAGAAAGAAAACCGTACAAAGAGAGCTCATCTTCCCTCACGTTCTGATACGTGTAAATGGTCATCTCTTTGCCTTTGGAAAGTGCTTCAGGGTGGTAGAAATTGATGCGGTAGCCTACCCCGTGTACGTCGATCAATACGAAATCGGCGCCGAATGCATGAACTGTTCCCGTTACAAAACCAATCATATTTCAATTATACATCATCGCTCATGTCAGCGCATGAAAAAGCCGACCTCAGGTCGGCTAGAATGAGATCTCTTTGTTTCCCGTCACTTTCATGTACAGCAGCATGGAGATGACCGTTGCTACCGTCAGGATCGTGGCATAGGCTGCCGCGATTCCGTAGTTTCCTCTTGAGACATAAGTGTAAGTCGCAAGCGTCAAAGTGATCGTCTTGAGATTGTATAAGATGATCGCCGTGGAAAGTTCCGTGATGATCGTGACCCAGGACATGATGGCACCGGACAAGATACCGTTGGCCATCATCGGCACGGTGATCGTGAAGAAGGCTTTCAGTTTGGATGAACCAAGAGAGATCGCCGCTTCTTCGATCGACATCGGGATCTGCTGCAAAGTCGCCGTAGAAGAACGGATCGTATACGGGATACGCCGTATGACCAGGGCAACGATCATGATGATCGCCGTACCGGCCAGGACGATCGGTTTCTTGTTGAAAGCCATGACCAGTGCGATACCGACGACCGAACCCGGGATGATGTACGGGACCATCGAAAGCGTATCGATGACACGGTTGACCGCATTGTTCCTGCGAACGACCAGATAAGCGATCAGGATCGCCAGGATGATGACGATGACCAAGGCAAGTCCGCCGATCAGGAAGGTGTTCGGGATCGCATTTCTCAAATGTGTAAACGCATAACGGTAGGAATCCAGCGAATAACCCGGCAGGAAGATCTTTCCGGATGTCTTCAGGAAGGACGTATACATGACATAGACCTGCGGCATGAACGCCAGAAGGACGATGAACCAGCAGTAGAAGTTGATGAAGAACGCCTTGATCCCGTGGATCGGTTTACGTTCGATCGAATGCATCGCATTCATCGTGAAACGGAACTGGTTGTTGACGTAACGCTGTATCAGGAAGATGATCGCCGTGATGATGATGGCGATGACCGAGATCGCAGCACCGAAGTTATGGTCGCCGCCGGTCTCTGCGAAATAGGAGTTGTAGATGACGACCGGGAAAGTCTGATAACCTTCACCGATCAGTAACGGCGTACCGAAATCGGCAAACGCTCTCATAAAGACCATCAGCGTTGCCGCGATGATCGTCGGCATGCATAGCGGGATGACCAGGGTAAAGAAACGTTTCACGCCCGTGCAGCCCATGTTTTCGGAAGCTTCCAGCAAAGAGTTGTCGATGTTTTTCAAAGCACCGGAAACATACAGGAAGACAAGCGGGAACAGCTGCAGAGCCAAGACCAGCAGGACGCCGTTGAAACCGTAGATGTTGGGCACTCTGACCGGAATGACCGATTCGATGAACTGCGTGATGATGCCGCTCCTGCCCAGCAACATGATCCAGGAATACGCGCCGATGAACGGTGCGGACATGGAACATAAAATGATGATGACCTGCAAGACCGACTGTCCCTTGATCTCGAACATCTGATAGAAATACGCAAGCGGGATGCCGATCACCAGCGTCAGTACCGTCGCGCACAGCGACACTTTGATCGAATTGAAGATCGACTTGATGTAATAAGACTGTGAGAAGAACTTCTGGAACTGTTCCATGGTAAATACGCCTTCAAAGAAGAACGCATTGTACAGCAGTCTGACCAGCGGATAGATCAGGAACAGCGCATACAGTCCTAAGATCACGAGCGAGACGATTTTCCAGACATCAAAGTTTTTCTTTGAGTCAGTCATCTTCAGGCCTCTTTCTTTTTATAGACATCCAAGTCGTTGACGACACCTTGAACAAGGTTGTAAGAACCCGTCTCATCGAAGATGTTGATCTTTTCGGTCTTGATGCCCAAGCGGATCTTGGAACCTTTTTCGATGATCGAATCGATCTTGGATTCCTGAACGATCTCTGCCGTTTCACCGTCGGCGAAATGGACGAAATAGTGTGTGTTCAGGCCAAGGAAGACCGCATCATCGATCGTCGCTTCAACGCCTTCCTTATTGTTGGCATCAACGACGAGCTCTTCCGGACGGATGGAAGCCTTGACATTGCGGTCATAGATCTCTTCTTTGCGCAGGGTATCGACTTTGACTTCATAGCCTCCCGGCAATACCAGCCATCCTTCGCCGTCTTTTTCTTTCAGCTTGGCATCGATGACGTTGGTATGGCCGATGAATGTTGCGACAAATAAGTTCGCCGGTCTCTGATAAAGGACTTTCGGCGTACCGATCTGCTGAATATCGCCAGCGTTCATGACCGCGATACGGTCGGAAACGGCCATTGCCTCTTCCTGGTCATGAGTCACATATACGGTCGTGATACCGACATCGTTCTGTATCTGTTTGATGACCGTACGCATCTCAACACGCAGCTTGGCATCCAGGTTCGACAAAGGTTCATCCATCAGAAGGACATCCGGTGTGATCGCTAGAGCTCTCGCCAGGGCAACACGCTGCTGCTGACCGCCGGAAAGTCTCTCCGGCATACGATCGCGATATTCATCGATCTTCATCAGTTTTAAAAACTGATCCGTCTTGGATGCGATCTCTTCTTTGGGAAGTTTACGGTTCTTGAGACCGAAGGCAACGTTTTTCTCGACAGTCATGTTCGGGAAGATGGCATAGTTCTGAAAGACCATACCGATGTTACGTTTTGCCGGATCCATATCATTGATCCTGGTGTCTCCGAAATAAAAATCTCCGCCTTCGATCGAGTTAAAGCCGGCGATCATTCTCAATAAAGTCGTCTTACCACATCCAGATGGACCAAGAAGGGTGAAAAACTCACCCTCCTTGATATCCAGTGATAAGTCAGAAATGATCGTATTATCGCCGTATTTTTTTACGGCGTCGCGGATCTTGATGTTTACACTCATATTTCCAACCTCACTTGTTTTAAATGATATTTCTAAATAGCTTATTGGGCAGCTGTGAACATGTCTGTCCAGCGCTGCTGCCATTCACCCTTATGGGTTCCGCACAGTGCCATGTCTTCGTAGACCACATTGATCTCGGAGAACGGAGTCATTTCCTTAGCCGTATTGGCGATGGAAGGATTGACCGGACGTGCAGTCGTCTTTGCGATCTCACCCTGACCTTCGTCGGAGATCAGCCAGTCTAAGAACAGTTTCGCGTTGTCCATGTTCGGCGCATTCTTGATGATCGCAACACCGGCAGGGAGCCAGACAGCACCTTCTGACGGATAGACGAGCTTGACTTTGTCGCCGCCGCCGTCGACCAGCAGAGAGACACACGGATCTTCGTAAGAGACACCGACGACGTATTCGCCTTCATAAGTTCCTTTATAGATCGCAGAAGAAGAAGACAGCTGGACACCGTTCAGGTTGTTGATGAATTCGCCGACCCATTCCCAGGCTTTTTCGTCATACGGCTGATCGCCCATGACCAGAAGCATGTTGGTAAGTTCGGCCCAGGCACTGGAAGAGTTTGCCGGATCGCCCATAGCGATCTTGCCGGCGAGTTCAGGCTGCAACAGATCGGCATAAGAATCGAAATCGTCGAGGTTGAGACCTAACTTTTCATATTCTTTGATGTTGACCAGCAATGCAGCGGAACCATCCAGAGCATAGTGTGTGGTGATGCCGTTGAAGTTGCGGTAAGCTTCCGGAAGCTTGTCATCGCCTGCTGCAGTGTATGGCTCAAACAGAGGAACATATTCTTCCTTGAAAGAGTTGGCATAGTTCATGCCGCCGTACATGATGTCAGCCTGCGGATTTTCTTTTTCGGCAGAGATCCTTTCGAGACACTCACCGGTACCGGCAGAAACGACCTGGACATTGATCCCGTACTTTTCGCCGAACGTGTAAGCGACTTCGATCAGCGGATCGGAGTTCGGCGAATAGATGATCAGATCGCCGCCGCCTACAGTTTCTTCACCTGCAGGTTCTTCAGGAGCTTTTTCGCCGCATGCGGTCAGGCAGCAGACCAGCAATGCGATCATAAGCAGTTTAAAAAACTTCTTCATTTTTCCCTCCCGGGATCTTTTTGTGATCCCTTTGATATTATTATAGTACTTTTGAAAACGTTTACACAACGACCGGTAGCCAAAAAAAGATGAACATCACTGTTCATCTTCGTCATCATCCATGAAATCGAAACTGTAATCCTGTATGAAGACCTGATCGCCGTTCTTACAGCCCTTTTCTCTCAGTGCTTCATCCAGCTTCATGCGGGAAAGTGCCCTTGAGAAACGAAGCACGGAATCATCATCTTTGAAGTTGGTGCTCCTGAACAGACGTTCGACTTTCTCGCCTTCCACTCTCCATACACCGTTTCCTTCGTTGTAGATCTCGAAGAGCTTCGGCTCTTCATATTTATAGACGACTTTGTTTTCCGCTTTATTTCGGTCATAGAGCGGGAACTGCGGAAGTTCCTTGAGCATTTCAGCGGCTTTATATAAGACCGGCATCAGCCCCTCATTGATCAGCGTGATCGCCTCAAAGACTTCCAGATCGGGATATTTTTCCTTGAACGCCTTGAGATTATCTTCCGCGTTGTCGAGATCCATCTTGTTGGCCAGGACGATCTGCGGACGCTCAAAGAGGTTCCCCGGATATTTCTTGAGTTCTTCGTTGATCACTTCGAAATCCCGGATCGGATCTTCATGTCCCATATCCAGGACATGGATGATCAGACGGCAGCGCTCGATGTGTTTCAGGAATTCATGGCCTAAACCTTTTCCTTCCGAAGCGCCTTCGATCAGACCCGGCAGGTCCGCCATGACGAAGGAAGTATCCCCCGCCTTGACCATGCCCAGCTGCGGCTTGAGCGTCGTGAACGGATAATCGGCGATCTCAGGTCTGGCATTGGAGACGACGGAAAGAAGCGTCGACTTGCCTACCGAAGGAAGACCGACCAGTCCGACATCGGCAAGAAGCTTGAGTTCGACTAAGACGTTCCTCTCTTCGCCCGGAGTCCCTAAAGTGCAGTAGTCCGGTGCATTGTTCCTCGATGACTTGAAATGATAGTTTCCTTTCCCGCCTTTGCCGCCCTGGCAAATGACTTCTTCCGAATCCAGCGTATTGAGGTCGGCGATCACTTCATCCAGATCGAGATCCTTGACGACCGTTCCCAGCGGGACTTTGACGATGACATCCTCTCTGGAAGCACCGTACATGTTGTTCGTCTTGCCGTTCTCGCCGTCCTGTGCCCGGATCATCTTGGAAAAACGAAGATCCAGCAGTGTAGACTTGTTGGTGTCGACCTTGAAAATGATCGAACCGCCGCTGCCGCCGTCGCCGCCGGAAGGACCGCCGAGCGGATTGTATTTCTCACGCTTAAAAGCGACGATGCCGTTGCCGCCGTTTCCCGCTTTGAGTTTCAGTTTGACTTTATCGATAAATTGCATGTGTCCAATCCTTTAAAAAAGCCCTGTAAAGGGCCTTGGATCCAATAGAATATTAAGCAGCCGGATAAACGGATACTTTCGTTCTCTTCTTGCCTAAGTGTTCGTATTTGACAACACCGTCGACTAAGCAGAACAGAGTATCGTCTCCGCCCTTCTTAACGTTTTCTCCCGGATGAATCTTCGTACCTCTCTGGCGGTAAATGATAGAACCAGCAGTAGCGAACTGACCGTCAGCCAGTTTCGCACCCAGACGCTTGGAATGGGAATCACGTCCGTTCTTGGTCGAACCTACACCTTTTTTAGAAGCGAAGAACTGAATATTCAGTACATATTTCATGTTGTTTTACTTCCTTTCTACTCTAATGAAGTCTCCATATGAGGCTTCGATCGTTTTTAACTGCATAATGACCAGCTCGAAGTAGTCATTGACTTTCTTCGAACCGCTGTGATCAACAACCGTGATCCTGTTTTCTGACTGTGTGATCTTCACATCCTCTTCCAGACCGTCGATGGCATTCATGAAACCGAACATGATCGAACTTACGGAAGCACAGATCAGATCCTTTCCATATTCGCCGTATTCCGCGTGACCGCTGACATCAAGACTGATGTAGCGATCCTCATCGGCCTGAAAAATCGCTTTGATCATTAGCCGATCTTTTCAACAGTCAACTTGGTGTATGGCTGACGATGACCCTGCTTGCGTCTTGTAGAACCGGTCTTCTGTTTGTACTTGAAGATGACGATCTTCTTTTCCTTACCTTGTTTTTCGACCTTGCAGGTGACCTTGGCTCCGTCAACATACGGAGTACCTAAAGTCAATCCACCGTTTTCCAGGGCTACGACTTTGTCGAAGGTATATTCTTTGCCTTCTTCAACGTCCAGCTTCTCGACATAAATCGTCTGGCCTTCTTCGACCTTGAGCTGTTTGCCACCAGTTTCGATAATTGCGTACATAGTGCACCTCCTTTTTTAGATTCAGACTCGCCATTAAGGTGACCCGAAAGTACTTGAAACCTTCTCTGAGCGGTTATAATCCCCTCTATGGAGAGACTATAACATATGTATTATAGCGGAAGGTTCTGCAAAATTCAATCAGAAAATGCCTTTTTGCAAGGCATTTTTTACCACTCTTTGAACTTCCCCTTATCCAGTATCACCGGCTTGAGGACCTTGAGTTTGGACATCTTGCCGATCTTCAGTTTCAGAAGGATGCGCAAGGCGTGTAAAGAAGAGACATCGTGGACGAACGCCATCTTCATGATCTTGAGCTTATAGGTCTTGCACATATCGTAGATCTCGGGGAAACGGTCTGCCTGATAGATCAGAAACACTTCTCCGTTCTCTTTCATGAGCCTGCGGAAAGAGGAAAACAATTCATTCAACGGAAGCCCTTCTTCGAACATGGCTTGTTTCATATAGAGGTCTTCCGTGACATTGTTCATCTCGAAGAACGGCGGATTGCATATGACGGTATCGACCGGTTCGATGGAAAGTTCCTGTACCGGACAGTGAAAGAGTTCAAAATCCTTCGTATAACGTCCGAGGTTTTCTTTCGCCTTGTTCAAGGCATCCTCATGGATGTCCGTGCCATACAAAAACTTCGCCTCTTTTTCATGCGCATACAGAAGCAGCGCACCGCTGTTGGTCCCGATGTCCAGTACGGTCTTGCCCATCAAAGGATCGAGGAACTTCCCCAAAGCGACGGTATCGGAATTCAGTTTATACGGGCAGCCTTCCTGATCGAACAGATAGTCGATGCCTTCAAGATAATCATTCTTCGTCATAGTCTTTATCGAGTTCGAACCAGAACGTCGAGCCTTCACCGGGCTTGGAAGTCACGCCGTATCTGGACTTGTGTGCTTCCAGGATCGCCTTGGCGATCGCCAGACCCAAGCCGGTGGAGTTGACGGAACGGTTGAAATTCTTGTCGACCTTATAATAACGGTCCCAGATGTAAGGCAATACTTCCGGAGCGATGCCGTTGCCGTTGTCGGACACTTCCACTCTGACCTTGTCTTCATAATTGCGGATGCGCATGGTGATCTTGGAATCCGCATCGGAATATTTCAAAGCATTGGATAAGAAGTTATAGATGACCTGGGAGATCTTGATCTCATCGGCATAGACGACGCAGTCATCGAAGTCGAGGACCAGATTGATGTTTTTTTCGGTGATGATCTTCGAAAGGAGCAGCACCACATTGTCGGCACATTCTTTCAAGTCGAAGTTGTCACGGCGGATCTCGATGACGCCGGATTGCAGCTTGGAAAGTTCCGACATGTCGGTGACCAGCTTGTTGAGATACTCGGTCTCCTGCAGGATGACATCGAGATGTTCGTTGCGCTTTTTCGGATCATCGCCTGAAATGTCCTTGATCATTTCGGCATATGCCTGGATCATCGTCAAAGGCGTCTTGATATCATGAGAGACGTTGGCGACCAGATCTTTGCGCAGTTCGTTGACCTTGGACAGCTTCTCCGTCGCATCGTCGAGCGTCGAAGCCAGGTCGTTGATCTCCGAGAACGAATTGGTCTCAAAGCGGACATCGTAGTCGCCTTGCGCGAGTTTGTTGGCTTCGTTCTTCATCTTGACGATCGGCGAAGAGATCCTCTTTGCCAGGAACAGGGCGACGATCAAAGCGATGATGATGACGATCGCAGCGATATAGAGATACTGATTCAATATGAAGTCGATGTAGGATTCCGCCGGCTCCAGAGGCGTATTGAGGATCAGATAATAATTTGCCAGATTGGCCTTGACCTGTTTGCCGTAAAGAAGCATCTCCAGGTCGGCATAAGGTGAATTGATGGTCAGCGAAAGCGGATTCTCGTGTTTGATCAGTTCGATCATCTTGAGCGGCTCGTTCTTGATCGTGAAGACTTCTTCCCCGACACTGATCTGCTTGTCGAGCATGCACAGCTGGCCGAGCGAATCCGGCGGATAGTAGATCGATTCGCCCGATTCGTTGTAGATGATCGCACAGACATTGTTGCCGATGATGGTCCGGGCTGCTGATTCGATGTCGCTTTTTCTTACGTCATCGTTGAGCAAGAGCGATCCCATCGTTGCGGAGATCGCATCGATGGTCTTGATACGGTCGTTGCGGTAATATGGTTTTATGAGCATGACCAAAAGCGATCCCAGCAGAAACATGATCGAAACTGAGAACCCCAGAAAATACAGCCAGGTCGAAAACCTTATACCGCGGAAATCAAACTTCAAATTTGTAACCCATACCTCTCACCGTCACGATGTGATCGGCATATCTGCCGAGATCCTTCCTCAGCATCTTGATATGCGTATCGATCGTACGGTCATCTTCATAGTAATCCATCTCCCAGACGGCCGAAAGCAGCTTGTCCCTGCCGATGGCGATGTTCTTATTTTTTACCAGATAGATCAGCAGATCGAGTTCCTTCGGTGTCAGAGTCAGCTTTTCTCCGTCGATACTGACACAGCGGCCGAGAACATCGATGCTCAAGGTATCAAAGACATACTTGTCATTGTTTCTTGATGCATTGCGTTCACAGATCACGCGGATCCTGGCCATCAGTTCCTTGGGAGAAAACGGCTTGGTGACATAATCATCGACACCCAGATCAAAGGAGAACAGCTTGTCATCTTCCTCCGTCCTAGCCGACAGCATGATCACCGGTACGTTCTTGATCGCTTTGATCCTCTTGCAGGCGGAAAAGCCGTCCAGTTCCGGCATCATGATGTCCAGGATGACACAGTCGTAGTCATTCTTTGATACCATATCGACTGCATCGATCCCGTTGCTGGCCTGATCGCACTCATAGCCATAAGACTTGGCATATTCCGAAACGACCTCTCTTATCTTGACTTCGTCATCGACGATCAGTATCTTCATTTTCCTTCCTCCTAAAGAACTTCCAGGCTTCTGACCAGACAGGAAGCTTCTTTTTCTATCTTTCCTTCGAATTTCAGATAACGCCCCTTGACCAGCTGCGATGAATGCAAGGCATAGACTTTCGGCATCACCGCCAGTGATAAGGCACCCTTATCATCCACGAGATCGACGAATGCCATCATCTCTCCCCGCTTCGTCTTGAGCGACTTGACCCGCTTGATCAGGCCGAAGCCTTTGACATAGCCGGTACTTACAGATAAATTATACAGATTATCACATTCGATGCCGTACTTCTTCTTCACGGCGATCATCGGATTGAAACTGAAATAAAAACCCAGGACGCTCTTTTCATTTTCCGCCAGGACCATGTTGTCGTCAGGCAGCTCTTCAATGATCGGTGCGTCGTCGTAATCCTTGATCAAAGAGATCTCGCCTTTATGCGCATCGGCATACATGATGACATTGTTCAAAGAAGCGATCATCGTATGCCTTGAATGACGGAACTCGTCAAAAGCGCCGGCATAGATCAGATTTTCTATGACGTTCCGTTCAACACCTTTGAGCACCAGCCTCTTGACGGCTTGTACATAATCGGTGAACGGACCGTTGCTCATGCGCTCTTCGATGATCTTGTTTGCCGAGATCGAACCCACATCCTTGCAGATGGAAAAAGGCATCAGGATGGCATCGTTGACGATCTTATAGGAATCCGTCGATTCATTCAGGCTGATCCCCTTCACCTTCTGACCGATGTTCATGCATTCGCTGATGTAGTCATACGTCTTGGATTGGGAACCCGTCACGCCGTTAAGCAGAGCCTTATAGAAATATAAAGGATAGTTCGCTTTCAGATATGCCAGCTGATATGCGACCAGCGCATAAGCGATCGAATGAGATTTATTGAAACCGTAGTTGGCAAATTCCAGGATCAGGCTGTAGACCTTTTCACTCAATGCACGGTCATAGCCGTTTGCGATGCTTCCTTCGATGAAATCGGAATGCAGTTTCTCCAGCTCCGAAAGTTTCTTCTTGGACATCGCCTTTCGCAGGATATCCGCCTTGCCGTAGCTGAAACCGGCCATGACCCGGGCGATATTGATGATCTGTTCCTGATAGACGATGATGCCGTACGTCTCTTTCAAGATCGGAGCCAGATTGGGATGGATGTAATCCGCTTTCTCGGGATGTGCACGGTATTCCAGGAAGACCGGAATATTCTTCATCGGTCCCGGACGGTATAGAGCGATGGTCATGCCGATCTCTTCAAAACTTGCCGGTCTCATCTTGCGGATGAGGTTGCGCATCCCCGAAGATTCCAACTGAAAGATGCCTAAGACATTGACCGAATCGATCAGTTCGAAAGTCTTCCGGTCATTCAAAGGGATGCTGCGGATATCGAAGTCCTGACGCTGTCTTATATCGTCGATGATCTCGGCGATGATGCCCAGGTTCCTCAGACCGAGGAAATCCATTTTGATCAGGCCCAGCTCCTCAAGATGTTCCATCGTATATTGGGTCGAATAGATGTCCGCTTCGATGCGGGTGATCGGTACGACTTCATCCAGTGCTTTTCTCGACATGACGATGCCGGCGGCATGCGTGGATTCATGACGCGGGAAAAACTCCAGTTTGCGGGAGATCTTGAACAATGTGCGGAAACGCTGTTCCGACTCGATCTTCTGCCGGAAGAGCGGGATCTCATCATAGGCTTTGCCCAGATTCATATCCAGGGCATTCGGGATCAGCTTGCATATGCTGTCGATCTCCCGGACGGGATAGTTCAAGACCCTGCCGACATCACGCAAGACCTGCTTGGCTTTTAAAGTGCCGTAGGTGATGATATGACCGACATGGTCGATCCCGTAGCGTTCCTTGACATAAGCGATGACTTCATCTCTGCGGTCATCGGGAAAATCCGTGTCGATATCCGGCATGGAGATCCTTTCCGGATTGAGAAAACGCTCAAAGATCAGACCGTAACGGATCGGATCGATCTCGGTGATGCCCAGACAGTAGGAGACCAGAGAACCGGCTGCCGAGCCTCTTCCCGGACCGACCATGATCCCCTGCTTCTTGGCGAAAAGGATGAAATCATAGACGATCAGGAAGTAATCCTCAAAATGCATCTTCAGGATGACACTGAGTTCATAGTCCAGACGCCGAACATAGACTTGCGTGACATTTCCCTTGAGACGGCGTTTGAGCCCTTCCTTGCACAAAAGGACCAGATAGTCTTTCGAAGGGATCCCTCTTTTGTTTTCATAGACCGGCAACGACGTCGAAAACGACATGTTCACATGCAGTTTCGAAGCGAGAAGATCGGTATTGATCAGATCTTCCCTCTCATATAAAAGGTCATATTCTTCCTTGGACAGGAAATGCCTTCCGGACTCTTCGGCAAAGTCCTGATCATCCCGGATACGCTTGTCCCGGATACATTTCAGGACGTTGAATTCTTCGTAATCATCCCTCTGCAGATAAAACGTCCTGGATAAAGCGATCGTTGAAATGCCGTTTTGTTTCAAGATCGGCTTGAGGATCTGATCGCGGTAGGCATTGGCTGCGATATCGTGATCGATCAAAGCCACGATATAATCGCCGAACCACATCTTCTGTTTCATCAGCATATCGTTCACATCTTCTTTCCTGTCGATGACATAAGTCAGCGGCATGGAATCGGAAAGAAGACACAGGATATTGTGATCTTTGTATTCATTCAATGTCTCGATATCGATGGCTTCGACCTGTTTGGTGCAGATATGGCTGGAAAGCGCCATGAGATTCTTGAATCCCTCATCGTCTTTTGCGTACATGATGCAGGTAAAGACGCGCGACTGGATCTGTACATCGAATTCCAGTCCGTAGACCGGTGTGATGCCCGCCTTCTCGCAGGCTTTTTTGAATGCCATCGCCCCGGCAAGGACATTGCGGTCGACCAGACCGACATGATCGTAACCATATTTCCGGGCACAGGAAACGATCCCCTCGATCGTACACATCGAAGAAAGCAGAGAATAAACGCTTCTTATATATAAAGGACAACTCACAATATCATTATACTTTATTGTTTCTTTGTCCTGTGCTAAAATGAGAATACCCTAGGGGGGTATAGTCTATGGAAAAAACATATGAAGTCAAAGGCATGACCTGCGTCATCTGCAAAGGCAATGTCGAAAAAGCATTGAAGAACACTCCCGGTGTCACCGACTGCAAAGTCAACCTTCTGGAGAACGAAGCTTTGGTCACCTTTGATGAGAATAAAGTGAACGAACAGACCCTGGCGAAATCGGTCGCCGATGCCGGCTATGAGCTCATCATCCGCAAAAGCAACGCACCGGACTACGGCAGGATCATCATGATCATCTCTTCGCTGCTCGTGGTCATATTGATGTTCTTCTCGATGGGGCATATGTTCGGGATCCATATCCCGTCATATGGCAGATATGTACAATTCATCCTGTGTACGGCCGTCATGGGACTCAATTTCCGTTATTTCAAGTCGGGATTCCGCTCCCTGTCTCACTTAAGTCCGAACATGGATTCCCTGGTCTCATTGTCCTCTTTCGTCTCCTATCTGTATTCGCTGTATGTCCTCTTCTTCAACAAGAGCGGCTATCATCTCTACTTTGAGACGGCGGCGATGATCCCTGTCATCGTCTCCGTCGGCAAATACATCGAAGGAAACAACAAAAAGAAAGCCGCCAAGACCATCCGCGGTCTGGCGACCCTGATCCCGATGCAGGCCAATCTGGTCAAAGAAGACGGCGAAGTCGCGATCCTCAAGATCGACGACCTCAAGAAGAACGACATCGTCCTGATCCGGCCGGGTGAGTCCGTACCGCAGGACGGCGTGATCGTTGCCGGATCTTCGCAGATCGATGAATCGATGATCACCGGCGAATCTCTGCCGCAGAATCGAAACATCGGCGATCCGGTCATCGGCGGGACCGTCAATCTCTCCGGTCAGATCAAAGTGAAGATCTCCAAGAATGCCGCCCAGACGACCTTATCCAAGATCATCTCACTGACCAAACAGGCGACGATGTCCAAGATCCCGGTGGAACGTTTCGCCGATAAAGTCTCCAATTACTTCGTCTTCTCGGTCATAGGCATCTCCGCATTGACCTTCATTATCTGGATGATCATCGGAAAAGACCTCGAGCAGGCGCTGAACTTTGCCTTGTCGGTCCTTGTCATTTCCTGCCCCTGCGCTTTGGGCCTTGCCACACCGGCAGCCGTCATGGTCGCCACCGGCAATGCCGCGAAAAACGGTGTCTTGATCAAGAACCCGGAGATCCTGGAAGTTGCCGGAGACCTCAAGTACGTCATCCTTGACAAGACCGGAACACTGACCAAAAACAAGCTGGAGATCGTTTCCGTCAAAGAATATGATCCGAGCTTTTCCGAAGTCCTCTCTTCCCTGGAAAAGGGATCTGATCACCCGATCGCCAAAGCCATCGTACAGGCTTATCCCGACGGGAAGATGCAGTTCGACCAGATCGAACAGATCTCCGCCAAAGGCCTGGTCGCACGCAAAGGCGAAGATGTCTATTATGCCGGAAACCGCCGGCTGGCGGAAGAATACGCACAAGTCAGGGAAGCGGATATCGAAGAAGCTCAGAAGAACAACTATTCCTTCATCCTGGCCGGCAAGAACGACCGGCTGCTCGGCATCGTCTATCTTGCGGATGCCTTGAAGGACACTTCTGCCGCTGCCGTTTCTTCTTTGAAAGAAAGAGGTATCACGCCGATCATGTGCACCGGCGACAACGATCTGACGGCCAAAAATATCGCCGCCAAACTCAAGATCGATGAATATCTTTCTTCCGTCACCCCGCAGGACAAAAACAAACTGGTCACGGAAAAGAAAGAAAGCGGCAAGGTCGCCATGGTCGGCGACGGCGTCAATGACGCGATCGCCTTATCCGGTGCCGATGTCTCCTTCTCGGTCGCCAACGGTACCGATATCGCCTATGCGACCAGCGATGTAGTGCTGATGTCCAATTCCATACTCGACGTCTCATTCCTGTACGATCTCGCGAAAAAGACGATGCGGATCATCAAACAGAATCTCTTCTGGGCTCTGTTCTACAATGCGATCTTCATCCCGGTCGCCGCAGGAGTCTTCTATAAGTCCATGGGGCTTGCCTTGAATCCGATGATCGGAGCCGCGACCATGTCGGTCTCTTCGATCTTCGTCCTCAGCAATGCCTTAAGAATAAACAGTATCAAAAAGGAGGAAATCAAAACGATGAACAAAACTGTATGTATCGACGGTATGATGTGCATGAACTGTGTCAAACACGTGAAAGAGGCTCTGACCTCCATCGGTGCGGAAGCGGAAGTTTCCCTCGAAGAAGGCAAAGCCTATCTGAAAAACACCGCATTGAGCGATGAACAGATAACGGATGCCGTCGAAAATGCCGGCTACGAAGTGACGAACATCCTTCATGAGTAAAGACCACGAACTGCTGAAAAAGTATCTGACGATCGCCAAAGGACAATTGGAAGGCGTCATCCGGATGATCGACGATGACCGCTACTGTCTCGACATCTCCGATCAGCTGATGGCCACCAGAGCCCTTCTGAAGAAGACGAACAACCTGATACTCAAGAACCATATCGACAACTGTGTCCGAAACGCCATCATCAACGGCGATGACAGCAAAGTCGACGAAGTCATCAAAGCCTTGGAAAAACAGATCTGAGGCTTTTTTTTGATGTAGAATGAAGATATGAACAGAATGAATACCAGACCCATTCAGGTCGGCGGCGTTCAGATCGGCGGACAGAACAAAGTCGTGATCCAGTCGATGACCAACACCAAGACCAAGGATGTACAAGCAACCGTAGAGCAGATCACAAAGCTGGAAAATGCCGGCTGCGAGATCATCCGCGTCGCCATCCTCGATATGGAGGATGCCAAAGCGGTGAAACAGATCAAGCAGCAGATCCATATCCCTTTGGTCTGTGATATCCATTTCAACCCCGACTTCGCTCTGGAAGCGATCCGCTCCGGCACCGACAAGATCCGTCTCAACCCCGGCAACATCGAAGATGAAGCCAAGATCAAAGAGATCGTCGAACTGTGCAAAGAACGTCATGTGCCGATCCGCATCGGCATCAACGCCGGAAGCCTCAACAAAAAATACAAACATTCGGAAGAAGCGATGATCGAATCGGCAAAAGACCACCTGCGTATCCTGGAATCCCTGGATTTCCATGATGTCTGCCTGTCTTTCAAGTCTTCCGATCCGCTGGAATGCATCAAAGCCTACAATCTGGCTGCGAAAACCTTCCCTTACCCTCTTCATCTGGGCGTCACGGAAGCCGGCGGCTTATTGAATTCAACGATCAAATCGTCCCTCGCCCTGGGAAACCTGCTGCTGGACGGGATCGGCGATACCATACGCATCTCCATCTCCGATGATCCGATCGAAGAAGTCCGCGTCGCCAAGAAGCTATTAAGGGCATGCGGTCTGAAGAAAGATGTCGCCAATCTCATCTCCTGTCCGACCTGCGGCAGGATACAGTATGATATGCTGCCGATCGTCAAAGAGATGGAAGCCTATCTTGACGGTGTCAACAAAGACGTCACGGTCGCCATCATGGGCTGCCCGGTCAACGGTCCTCAGGAAGCCTCGCGCGCCGATATCGGCGTTGCCGGCGGCAAGGATCAGGCCATCTTATTCAAAAAAGGACGCATCGTTTCCAGCATTCCGCAGAATGAGATCGTTGCCGTCCTGAAACAAGAGATCGAAAAGTTTTAACTCAACAAGGAGCCCTCAGGCTCCTTGTTTTTGTATGCTGCGGCGCTCGATGACTCTCACGGTCCGTGAGACGTAGAAACAGATCATCGGGATCAGGTAAGGAAAAAAGATGAAAGATGCGAATATGTATAAGTTCCCCTTGCCGAAAATGCTGTAATCTTCTGCCGGAGCTGATGCGATCAGGATCCCGATCAGCAGCGCTGCCGCAAAAGAAACAGCCAGTATCGGAAGAAGATCCTTTCTTTTCATCGAATCGAAATACCCGATGCAGGCAAACACATTGAACATCACTGCCGCCATAAAGATATGAAGACTTGGGAAAAAGTATGGAATATTGCCTGAATGATACAGGCTCAGTATGACCGCATACATGCTCAATGAAATGACGCCGCTGAGTTTCAGATCCGCCTCACCTTTCTTCACTAAGACCGCGACGCCGCCGATTACCGCCGCCAGATGCGCCAACAGGATATAGCCGTTGAGATACAGGCACCAGGCAATGATCATCAGATAGAGATTTCTAATCAATGTTTCTTTCATCTTTCTTTCCTCCCTGATTTCATCTTAGTCTTTTTCTTGCATTTGATTGTCCAAATTTTTGGACACATAATATAATGGATCTATGAACAAACAAAGGATACTCAGGCTCATCTTCCTCTTGCAGCGATACTCCGACATGGACCATAAGCTGAAGATCTCGCAGATCTTCGATCTTCTTGAGAAAGAAGGCATCCCTTCGGCCGACCGCAAGACGCTTTACGACGATTTCAAGATCCTGGGGATGCTGGGCTATGACGTCGAATATGACGAAGGCTACTATCTGGGCGAAGCCCCCTTCTCCGTCTCGGAGATCAAGATCATCATCGATTCCCTGGATTCCCTGAAGAATCTGGACCGTGCTTTTCTGGAAAAAGTCAAAGACAAACTGTATTCTTTCTTATCCGTGTACGAAGAAAAAGACCTCAGGGCACTGGAATATCACCATAAACACAAGGACGTCCATTTCATCAACCGGCTGGAAGATTCCCTGGAAGCCATCCGGAAAAACAAGATCGTCGAGATCCGCCGGGCTAAGCGATCGAAAAGCGAATCGATCGTTCCTTTATTCCTGTATCGGGAAAACGATCATTACTATCTTTATTATCATTACGTGCAGAACGAGAAGATCTACCATGTCCGTTTCGACAACCTGCTGTCCATGAAACTGACGGAAGAGAGTGACAGTCTCTTCCTGCCTTTGGAAAAAGTGCTTTCTCACATCGAAGAAAGTTCCTCTTCCTTCCACACTTCCGAAAACGTCCTGCTGAGATTTCAGATCATGCAGGATTCCGAATATCTGCGTTCAAGACTGCAGGATGATTTTCCCAATATCGTTTTTACCAGAAACGGTTTCAGCGCCAGAGTCTCCGTTTCCGATGCATTCTTCGCCAGGCTGACCTCCTATGGCGACCAAATAAAAATCAGCGACCCGCAGATCGCTGAACGTTATATTGCATTCTTAAGCAAGATCATCACTCGTAATAACCCGGAGAATAGAAGTAATCGATCTGACTAGGATCGAGGTTATAGAAACGGAACATCTCCGAGACACTGACGAGCTGACAGCCCCGGTCGACGAGTTCGATCAGGATCTTTTCCAGTGCTTCCGCCGTCTCATCGTAGATGTCATGGAACAAAATGATGTCACCGGATTCATAATCATACTTCAGTACCTGCGCCTGTATCGCGTCGACATCCCTGGTGAGCCAGTCTTCCGAATCGACATCCCACAAGACCGCCGGCAACGAAGTCGATTCCAGGACTTCGTTGTTGAAGCTTCCTTCGACCGGACGGAAAGTATTCATTCGATAGCCCATGAAATCGTCAAGATAGGCCACAGGATCTTCGATCTCCTTTCGGATGTTTTCTTTGCCGGAGATCTCCGTCAGAGCATAAAGATGGCTCTGTGTGTGGGACCCGTATTCGTTGCCCTGATTGATCGAACGCTTCAGCAGCGTATAGACCTGATAATCCGCCCAGATCTCGCGGTTCTCCAGCATATTGCCGATGATGTAGAACGTACCGCAGGCATCGTATTTATACAGGATGTCGATGATCTTCTCACTGGAACTGTATCCCGGATCATAGTTAAACTGCGGTCCGTCATCGAAAGTCAGGCAGACGATCGGATGCGCCGGATCGGGATCCAGATAGATCGGTTTGCGGTAGAGTTCATCGGGGAAGCCGAAGTTCATGCCGATCTGTTTCTGCATGTATTTTAAAGGGATCGCCACACTGATGTCATATTGCGGCAGATATGCCAGCAAAGACTCTTTGTCGATCGAATAAGTCACAGCGGAAAAATCGATGTTCTCCAGCTGCAAAGACGAAAGGAAGGCGGCATCATAGTATTTTTCCGGATGATCCTTCTTGTAGGTATAACGCAGATAATCCAGAATGATCCGTTTTCCCTCATCGCTCACTTCTTCGATCTTCAGCGGTCCGAATTCCCTATCGGCAAAGTATTTCTTCTCCCCGCCGTAGCTGACCAGATAATAATCGCCGTACGGGACCAGAGTATAATCATAGATCACATCCTCTTTCTGCCCTTTGCAGAGCTCTTTCGCATAAGAAAGGCCTTGTTTGGAATCGGGATAAAAAGCCAGACAGTGTCTCGTCTTGTAAGTTGAAGCATCCTCATGGATCGACTTCTTGCCTACGAAAGCGAAATTCGTCGTCAGCAGAAAAAAACCGGTGAGCACGGCAATGCTCAGCAAAACGATGATGATCAGGGAATTCAGGTTCTTCTTTTTCTTATTCACAATCTCCATTATAAACCAAGTGAAGACGTTTTCTCCCGTATCCTTGAACTGATGTGATCGATGAAGATCATCAGAGCTACGGCGATCACCGAATACGCAAAGACCGGGACCATGTTGGTCGGATCGGACGAACGGACGCCCGAGATCGCCGAACCCAGGCCTGCGTCAGATGCGCCGGTGATGACTTCCGCCATGATCTCGATCTTGAACGACAGGGAAAATGCGGAAGCGGCAGCCGAGAAGATGTAAGGAAGCGCAAGCGGCAGACGGACACGGACGTTCTCCTTGAGGAAGGATGCCCCGTCGAGCCTTGCCGCATGGATCAGTGCTTCATCGATATTGGCGATGCCGGTCTTCACCCCTTCATAGATGATCGGAAAACCGATCAGGATGACCAGGTAGACCGGAGCCCTGCGAAAGCCGGCCAATACGATGAACAGATAGACCAGAGACGCTGTCGGGACCGCCCTCAGCGCAACGATGAACGGCTGTAACAGTAAGCTTATCCTTTCGTCGTTCCCTGCCGGAATGCCCAAAGAAAAGCCCAGGATCAAAGAGATCAGGAAGCCTGCCAGCATCTTGGACATCGTCGCCAGGATACACTTATAGGTGTAACTCTTATTTAATAGAAGGAAGGCATGTCGCAAAGTGGAGACGGGACCGGGAAAGACCATCGTATCCTGTCCGATCCACAATGAGAAAACTTGCCACAGCGTGGCAAGTATCAGGATCCCTGCAAAATAACAGATCTTCTTATTGGAAATAGATCTCTTCACCTGTCGCATCGATACCGAAGATCGAAAGGAAAGCGTCGATATCCGCCTTGATGTCGATCGCTCTGGCAAAGCCCAGACCCATCGCATTGTTTCCTAAAGCATTCTTCTGCTTAAAGACGTTGACGACGACGTTCGGATTGAAACCGTACTGGCTGACCGCTTCATCGCCCGAATAGTGTCCGAGACCGGACTGTACAAGCTCGGGATCGGCGATCGCCGAAGCGATCGAAGCACTTAACTGATCCAAGAACGCTGCACCTGTATTTGCATCGACGCTGTCTTTGATGAAGACAGCTGCCTGGATCATGTCGAGCGAGGACTTGTTCTTGTATTCTTCCTGGATATCGGCAAAGACTTTCGCCTTTTCGTTCTTGCTCAAAGACGCAAAGAGTGCCGGCTGTGCCAGGAAAACGTAATCGACAGCAGTTCCGTCGGAGAAATTGCCGCCGGCCAAAGCCGCCGCCGCCTGCTGTGCATCTGCCGCATACAGCAAGGAAGCATCATAGTCTTCCCCGTAAAGATAGTGCCAGAGCTTGTTCGGAAGCATGTTCTCATTGCCGAACAGGACGATCTTGTCGTCGGCATCCATTGTATCGTTTTCATCGTTGCCGGTGGAAGCGAGATAGAAATTGCCGAACGTGATGATGGCACCGAGTTTATAGCCGGCACCGTTTTTGATCGCGTTGATACCGCTGGTCAGATCGACGACCAGGATATCCGGAGAAGTATCGCCTGTCCAAAGTGCGGAGATCGCATCTGCCGTGACTCTGCTGTAATTCGGATTCTCGATCTGGTCATAGAAAGCCAGGACCGGAGCACCCTTCGGGGTGACGATGGTCAAAGCGGAAAGATCGACTGCCGCTTCTTCTTTCGCAGGCTCTTCTTCTTTCACTTCTGCAACGTCCTGCTTGCCGGCGGCGCATCCGCAAAGCAGAAGCAGGATGGATAATACAAGTAATAACTTTTTCATTTCATTTACCTCACAGATGAATATTATATATAATAAAAACAGAAAAATATGTGATTTGGATCACGCTTTATGAAACTGCTGACTTACCTGAGTGAAAAAGAGAAAAAAGAACTGACCGTAAAGAAGCTTCAGAAAAATGAAGTCATGTTTCATGAAGGTCAGCGGTGCCGTGAGATCGGCATCGTCCTTCAGGGTTCTTTGATCATCACTTCTTTTCTTGAAAACGGGACACAGATCATCTACAACACGCTGGAACAAGACGGCATGTTCGGAAACAATCTGCTGTTCTCCTCGGATCCATTCTACAAAGGCGACGTCCTGGCTGCCGAAAACAGTGAAGTGCTGCTGATCAGGGAAACGGAACTGCTCCGGCTGATGAGCGAGGACCCGCTGTTTCTCAAAGAGTATCTCAAGATACAGTCCGACGCGGGAAAGGATCTTCATTTTCAGATCCGTCTGCTGTCGATCGATTCCGCTCAGGAAAGACTGTTCTACTATCTGCACGAACATTCCGGCGGAGTCCGTTTCACTTCGGTCTCTGCTTTATCAAAGCAGCTTTTTCTCTCCCGTGAGACTTTGTCACGCTTGTTAAGCAAGTTAACAAAAGAAAAGCGTATAATCAAAGAAGATGATGTTATCCGACTGATATAGAAAGAAGGAACGAGTTATGTATTCATTTGCGAACGATTACTCCGAAGGTGCCTGCCCTAAAGTACTGAAAGCTTTGATCGAGACCAACGACGTCCAATCCGCCGGCTACGGGGTCGACGAGTACAGTCTGGCGGCGGCCGATCTGATCAAACAGGTCATTGAACACGATGATGTCGATGTCCATTTCATCACCGGCGGAACGCCTTGCAATGTCCTGGCGATCTCAACGCTGCGGGCACATGAGGCCGTCATTTCCTGTGAATCCGGACACATCAACGTCCATGAGACCGGTGCTGTGGAAGCGACCGGACACAAGATCATCGCCGTCAAAGGAAAAAACGGAAAGATCCTTCCGCAGGAGATCAGAGACGTCATGGCCGAACATACCGATGAACATAAAGTCAGACCGAAGATGGTCTTCATCTCCGATGCGACGGAATTCGGGACCATCTATACCAAGAAAGAACTGACCGCGATCTCGGAAGTCTGCAAAGAATACGGCCTCTATCTTTATCTCGACGGCGCTAGACTGGGCAATGTCTTAGTCGCCACCGGCAACGATCTCAGCTTCAAAGACATCTGCGATCTGACGGACATCTTCTATATCGGCGGTACGAAAAACGGTGCCTGGCTGGGCGAAGCACTGGTCATCAAAAACGACGAGCTTAAGCCGGATTTCCGCTATCTGATCAAGCAGCACTGTTCGATGCTGGCAAAAGGCCGGCTGATCGGTGTGCAGTTTATCGCCTTGTTCCAGGACAAAGCCAGGGCATATTTGGACAATGCCAGAAATGCCGACATCATGGCACAGGCGCTCAAATACATCTTTCGGCAGTTCTCCATCCCGATGTACATCGACTCTCCGACCAACCAGATCTTCCCGGTCCTGGAAAACCGAATCTTGGAGAGGATCAAGTCCAACTACACCGTCACCGAATGGGGACCGTACGATAAAGACCACACCATCGTCCGTTTCGTCTGTTCCTGGGCGACGGAGAAAGCGGCGATCCAGGACTTCTACAACGACCTGGTCATGTATGTCAATGAAAACTAAAAAATAGGACTGATGAAGTCCTATTTTAATTTGAATGCAATGGATCCTTTTCCTTTTTTGTAGCGGACATCGATCAAAGCACCGTTGATCAGCGTCATCGACGGATCGGTATGCCCGATATCCATCTCACAGATGTGCGGGATCTTCTTCAGGACCTTGTCTGCCGCCTTGATATAATCCAGTTTTTTTTCTTCGACATTCGGGAAAGCGACCCGGCCGATCAGCACGCCTTTGCAATGGTCGAACCACCCGGCATTTTTGAATTGCAGCAGTGTCAGATAGAAATTGTAGGAAGACATGTTGAAGATGTCGAAGTACCAGATGATACCGTCATCCTTATACCGCTCCAGAAATTCGGAAGTGTGATCGAGATCTGTACCGATCAGCTTCTCGATACATTCCACACAGCCGCCGATCAGTCTCCCCTTCAGCTCAGCCTCTTCTGTCTTACATATCCACTCCACCGGATGATAGACCTTGTTATCCGTGATGATGTCTAAGAAAGTCCGGTAACGGTTATAGGAAGGCTGTCTGATCAGATCACCTTCCAGATAAGAGAAGAACGTCGACTGCGGACGCCTCTTCGTGAAAGTGAAATCGGCACCGTTGGTCCCGTAAAACGTCGCAATATCGAGCTTCGTCGTCACTGTGAACAGCAGATTGGTCGGGTCGGACATGCCGGAGATCCATTTGGGATTCTCTTTGATGTGAGCGAAATCGACATACGGCATCATTTCCAGCATGAAGTCCCCGCCGGCTGCGCAAAGTATAGCATCGACATCTTGATCGCAGATCAGCTCATCGAGCTCCTTCGCCCGCTTGCGGGCACTTGCCGAACGCTCGTTGTTCACACGGACCGAAGCCGTCTCTTTGACAGCGTAACCGCGTGAGGCAAGCACTTCATTGGACAGTTCAAATTCTTCAAGTTTCTTTCCGACACCGGCGCTTGGAGCGCAGATGCCGATCGTGTCGCCACTCTTTATAAATCTCGGATAGTACATGATTCAATTATATGAGACCGGCAAACGTGAGTCAAAAGCCGAAGATCTCAAGCCCTCCTTTTCACCAGCACGGCTGCACCGGGAGGAAGGATCTTATCAAAGCCTTCCGATCCGATGATCTTTTCACCTTGATATAAATGATCTTTCTTCGAAAGATTGATGATCAGATCAAGATCTCCTCTCTTGAAACAAAAGACCCTGTCCTTCTCTTCGATCTCCAGATGAGGATCTTTGAGATCCGGGATCTGCTTACGCAAGGCGATCAGTTTTTTAAGGAAATGATACAGGGAGTTTTTATCGTTCTGCGCATCCATGAGGGACACTTTGTTTTCTTCATTGAACGGCAGATACGGTTCCGCTTTTGAGAAACCGTGATACGGCTTACTGTCATCCCAGATCATCGGGATGCGGGTGCCGGTCCTCTGATATCCGCCGTCTTTGGAAGGAAGATCGGATGTTTTCATGCCGAGCTCATCGCCATACAAAAGGAAAGGGATCCCCGGCAGGCAGAACAGGAACATATAGAAGACTCTCAATTCCCGTTCATCTAGATAATTGGCGATGCGCCATGTATCGTGATTGCCGCTGATCAAAGAAAGACAGGCACCGCTTTTTTCAGCCGCCGTAAAACGTTCCTTCATATCGTTCAAGGCAAATGTCACATCGTTTCCGCCGTGAAGGATCGATGTGCCCCTGCTGTGTTCATCGCTTCGGAAGAAACGGTGATAGAAATTATCCCAGTGGTCAAGAACGAAATCGGCATCGAAACCGGCATTGAACGAACGCTGCGGATCCGACCATTCCGAAACGAAGAAGGCCTCAGGATAATCCTTGCGGACTCTGGCAAACAGATCGTTCCACACTTCAATGGTCGCCGATTTGTCGTCGTCGTTTTTCACCAGTGAATCCGCCATATCGACTCTGAAACCGTCCGCACCGCGCTGCAGCCAGAAGCGCATCACCTTCAGAATATAGTCTCTTGTCTTCAGAGTCCTTGGGTCCTTGTAAGACATCTGCCAGGAGGGCTGATCGATCCTGTTGAAGCCGTAATTGAATGCCGGCTGATGTGCGAAGAAATTGACCATATAACAGCCGTGACGGTCGAACATCCCCGAGATCAGATTCTCTCCTTTGTCCCAAGGATTGTCATTCCAGATGAACAGGTCGCTGTATCCATTCCTTTGCGCTTGTGCACTTTTCAGAAAATCGGAATTGCTTAAAGCGCTGTGTCCGGCCACAAGATCCAGCAGGATCTTAAGGCCCATTCCGTGAGCTTCTTTGATCAGCTCATCGAAATCCTTCAGCGTACCGAAACGCGGATCGACGTCAAAGAAATCCTCGACATCGTAGCCGCCGTCCTTGAACGGGGAAACATAAAACGGATTGATCCAGATCGCGTTGAAGCCCATGTCTTTGATATGATGCAGTCTCTCTCTGATGCCGTCGAGGTCACCGGTCCCGTCATCGTTGCTGTCAAAAAAAGAAGTCGGATAGATCTCGTAAGCGATCATATCCCGAAAGATCTTTCGGTCCATAAAAACTCCTTTCAACATTCTGCTTATCTGTTGTTCAGATTCCTCTATATATCCATTATAGTAAAGAAAACGCAGAAGGAAGAATGCTTGAGACCATATGGGATCTGTTTTTCAGTCCCATCCGGAACCATAAAAAACTGAGAAAAAAACCATTGAAATTCGGAAAAACAAAGCATTCTCAATGAAATAAATGGTACCATTCATACTAGATGGTACTTTTTTCATGAAAATAATTGCAAACGATTGTAAATTATTTTAAGATTAAATTGCATATAGATTTTTTTGCTAGTAAAGGGGATTGTATGACAGGTAAAGTTAAGTGGTTCAACGCCGCAAAAGGTTATGGCTTTATTACTGGAGATGACGGCAAAGAAGTATTCGTACATTTCTCAGCAATTCAAGTAGACGGCTTTAAGACTTTAGATGAAGACCAGAGAGTTGAATATGACGTCAATGACGGTCCGAAAGGCCCTCAGGCAGCAAACGTTAAAAAGATCTGATCTTGATTCAGAAAAAATAAGAACTCGACTGAGTTCTTTTTTTATACAGAAAAAAGACTGCCGAAGCAGCCTTTATGTTTATTCATCTTTCAATATGACATAGGAATCGTCGATGACATCGACTTTGATCTTTTTGACATCATAATTCTCCAGAAGGAATTTCGCCACGCGGGATTCGATCTCCCTTTGAATATGACGTTTCATCGGTCTGGCGCCGTAGGTCGCATCGAATCCGCACTCGATGATCTTTTCCATCGCTTTGTCCGTGACATTCAGTTCCACATCGTTTTCTAAGAGACGTTTCTTCAGGATATTCAGGAACTTTTCAGCTACTTTGCCGATCATGTCTCTGTCGAGCGGATCAAAGATGACGATCTCATCCACCCTGTTGATGAACTCCGGTTTGAACGTCAGCTTGACGATCTCATCGTATTCCTTCCGTTTCTTGTCCGCATCTTTTTCAAAAGCATATTCGGAACCGAGATTGGATGTCATGATGATGATCGTATTCTTGAAATCGACGGTGACCCCTTTGGAATCGGTGATCCTGCCGTCATCGAGGATCTGTAACAAGATGTTGAAGACATCCGGATGCGCCTTTTCGATCTCGTCGAGCAGGACGATCGAATACGGTTTCCTGCGGACTGCTTCCGTCAGCTGACCGCCCTCTTCATAACCGACATATCCCGGAGGCGCACCGATCAGTCTCGATACGGAGAATTTCTCCATATATTCGGACATATCGATCCTGACGATCTTGGATTCATCATCGAAGAGCTGTTCCGCCAGTGCTTTGGCGACCTCGGTCTTGCCGACACCGGTCGGGCCCAGAAACATGAAGGAACCGATCGGCCGGTTGGTATCGGAGACCTGTGCCTTGGAACGAAGTATGGCATCCGTCACCAGATCGAGAGCTTCCTCCTGTCCAACGACTCTTAATGACAGCTTGTCTTTCAGACGGAGCAGTTTCTCTCTTTCCGAAGACATCAGCCGGCTGACGTCGATGTGCGTCCATTTGGCGACCACCTTGGCGATCGACTGTTCATCGACGATCTCCGACAACATCCTCTCTTCATCCTGCGAAGAAAGCTCGTTGATCTTCTTTTCCAGAGCCGGGATGGTCTCGTATTGCAGTTTCGATGCCTTTTCATAATCGGCATTCTTCTGCGCTTCCGACATCGCCAGTTTGGCCTTTTCCAGTTCTTCCTTGGTCATTTTGACCTTATTGAGATCGTCTTTTTCTTTCAGCCATCTCGCATCCAGGACCTTCTTTCGCTCTTTCAGCTCCTCGAGATCCTTATCAAGCTCTTCCAGACGCTTTCCGGCTTTTTCATCGTCCGCCTCTTTTTTCAGGGAGACTTTTTCGATCTCCAGCGTATCGATCTTTCTGGAAAGCTCATCGAGCTGCGCCGGTCGGGAATCCATCTCGACTCTTGTGGAAGCACAGGCTTCATCGATGAGGTCGATCGCTTTATCCGGCAGGAAACGGTCCGTGATATAACGATTGGACAACGTCGCAGCCGCAATGATCGCATCATCCTTGATCTTGACGCCGTGATGGGCTTCGAAACGGTCCTTCAGACCGCGCAGGATGGAGATGGTGTCTTCGACGCTCGGTTCATCGACCGAAACTTTCTGGAACCTTCTTTCCAAAGCGGAATCTTTCTCGATGTATTTGCGGTATTCATCGAATGTCGTCGCGCCGATACAGCGCAGTTCGCCTCTCGCCAGCATCGGCTTGAGCAGATTGGCCGCGTCCATGGCCCCTTCGCTCTTGCCGGCGCCGACCAGATTGTGGATCTCATCAATGAATAAGATGATCCTTCCGTCGGCATTCTCCACTTCTTTCAGTACGGCCTTGAGCCTCTCTTCGAATTCGCCTCTGTATTTTGCACCGGCGATCAGAGAGCCCATATCCAGTTCGATCAGGTCCTTATCCTTGAGCCCCAAAGGAACATCGTTGTTGAAGATCCTCCAGGCCAGGCCTTCGACGATCGCCGTCTTACCGACGCCCGGTTCGCCGATCAGCACCGGATTGTTTTTTGTCTTCCGCGAAAGGATCTCGATAACTCTGCGGATCTCGTCATCTCTGCCGATGACCGGATCGATCTTGCCGTTCCGCACATCGTCGACCAGGTTCCTTCCGTATTTTTTCAAAGGATTGAGGTTGTTTTCGTCTTCTTTGTTATTGATCATGGTGCCGCCCCTTTCTAAACTGTATTTATCTTCGATGTCGCTGCGTGAGAAAGCGCAGTATTTTCTAAGCTCTTCAGAGACCGACGACTGGTTGAAGAGCGCAGCGATAAACATATCGAACATCGAGATGTATTTGTCTTTTCTTTGTTTTGATTTGTTCAAAGCTTCATTGTAGGAAGCTGACAGATAACGGTTCAGCGTCGGATCGGCAGCCGAATCCGATCTGCTCAGTTTCTCAAGATAGCGGTCATTGACCGAAACGAGCCGATTGACATCGCAATGAAAGCTCTTGAGCAGATCGATGATGTCCGTCTCGTTCAGAAAAGCTGCCATCATATGTTCGGTGCACAGTTCCGGATTGGAGTTATCTTTACAGATGCTGATCGCTCTCATCAATACTTCCTGCAGTTTTTCCGTCATCAGTTCAGGATTCATATCTTGCCCTCCTTTTTTAGCACTTATTATCTGTGAGTGCTAATACGATCTAAATTTTTAAGTAGGTCGCCCTACTTAAAAGTTTTCTTGAATCTTTCAAACACGCCTTCCTTTTTCCGGTTGGCGAGCTTTTCATAGAGTTCTTTTTCTTCCCTGCTCAGCTTCTTCGGGATCTCGATCTGCACTTCGACGTACTGATCGCCGACGTTCTTGGTCCTGAGATCCTTGATCCCGTAACCTTTGATACGAAGCTGCTGGCCGGGCTGCGTTCCTGCTGGGATGGTGAGTTCCACATCGCCGTATGCGGTCGGAACATCTACGGTCGTGCCGAGCGTCGCATCGACGGCTGAGATCGGCACGGCGATATGGATATTGTTGCCGTCTCTGCGGAAGTACTTGTGCGGACGGACTCTGACTTCGATATACAGATCCCCGTTGGGCCCGCCGTTCTCTCCGCGTTCACCATATCCGGCAAGGCGTACCTGCTGACCGGAACTGATGCCCGCAGGAATCGTGACTTCAACCTGTTCTTTGACGCTGTTGTATCCGCGTCCGCCGCAATGCGGACAGATCTTCTTGATCCGTTTTCCGCTTCCTTTACAATCCGGACAGACCGTCTGCTGCTGTACGACACCGAATGGTGTCCTGGACTGCCGCATAACTCTTCCCGAACCGCGGCAGATCGGACAGGTCTCGATGTCCGAGCGGGTCGCCGCTCCCGTTCCGTCACAATATGTACAAGTCTTGTCGACGGAAAGATTGATCATCTTATCGACACCGTGGACCGCATCGAGAAACTCGATATCCAGGGACATGTAACGGTTGTCCCCTTTGATCGGTCCGCTCCGGCGGGAAGATGAACCTCCGCCGAAATTGAATCCGGAGAATCCTCCCATTCCTCCGAAGAAGTCTGAGAAGATATCTCCGAGATCATCCATGTTCATTCCGCCAAAGCCCGAAGAATAGCCGCCTTGATTGAATCCGTCCATGCCCGCATGACCGAACTGGTCATATGTCGCTTTCTTCTGCGGATCGGACAGGACCTCATAAGCTTCATTGATCTCTTTGAATTTTGCCTCGGCATCCGGGGCTTTGTTCACATCCGGGTGATATTGTTTAGCCAACTTACGATAAGCTTTTTTGATCTCATCTTCGCTCGCACCCTTGGAGATTCCCAGGACCTCGTAATAATCGCGCTTATCAGCCATAATACCTCCCTTTCTATCTGATTAATCTGCTTTCTTTGAATTATTCTTTCGTCTTGAAATCGGCATCGACGACATCGTCGTTATTGCTGCCGTTATTGGCACTGCCGTTTCCGTAAGCACCGTTGAAGTTCTGCGAACCTGGCTGGCCTTGAGCCTGCTGCTGGTACATCGCTTCCGCCATCGCCTGAGCAGCCTTCTCAAGTTCATCGAGTTTCGTCTTGAGATGCGCATAGTCGTTTTCATCCAATGCCTTCTGCAATTCATCTCGCAGCGCCTTGACCTGTGCCTTCTGGTCGGCAGTGACGTTCGGATTTTCCGCTTCGAGCTGCTGATCGATCTGTGCAATGAAACCTTCTGCTTTGTTTCTCAGTTCGATCTCTTCTCTTCTCTTGTCATCGGCCGCCTTATTCTCTTCAGCCTCTCTGACCATTTTGTCGATCTCTTCATCCGACAGACCGGAAGAATTGGTGATCGTGATCTCCTGTTTCTTGTTCGTGCCCTTATCCAGAGCGGAAACATGGACGATGCCATTGACATCGATGTCGAATGTGACTTCGATCTGCGGGATGCCTCTTCTTGCCGGTGCGATGCCGGTCAGCTGGAAATTGCCTAACGTCTTGTTGTCGGCAGCCATCGGACGTTCACCCTGTAAGACGTGAATATCGACCGCCGGCTGATTGTCGGCAGCTGTCGAGAAGATCTGTGACTTCTGTGTCGGGATCGTCGTATTACGCGGGATCAATACCGTCATGACACCGCCCAGGGTCTCGATACCTAAAGACAACGGTGTGACATCCAGCAAGAGGATATCTCTGGCATTTTCATCGCCGCTCAATACGGCACCCTGGATCGCCGCGCCCATCGCAACGACTTCGTCCGGGTTGACGGATTTGTTCGGCTCTTTGCCTAATTCGTTTCTGACAGCTTCCTGAACGGCGATCATTCTCGTCGATCCGCCGACCAGTAAGACCTGATCGATGTCGGAAGGCGTCAGGCCGGCGTCTTTCAAAGCCTGTCTGACCGGACCGACGGTCCTGTCGACCAGATGTTTGGTCATTTTGTCGAAATTCGCTCTCGTCAGATCCATATCCAGGTGCAAAGGACCGGATTCATCAGCCGATACGAACGGTAAGGAAATGTGAGTCTGGACCATGGAAGAAAGATCCTTCTTTGCCTTCTCGGCGGCTTCCTTCAGTCTCTGCAAAGACATACGGTCAGCCTTCAGGTCGATGCCGTGATGCTGTGCCTTGAAATCATCCGCCATCCAGTCTACGACGACATTATCGAAATCATCGCCGCCTAAGTGGTTGTCACCGGCAGTTGCCAGGACTTCGAAAGTACCGTCCGCCAGATCTAGGATGGAGACATCGAATGTGCCACCGCCGAGGTCGAAGACCATGATCCTCTGTTCCTTGTCGGTCTTATCGAAACCGAATGCCAAAGCGGCAGCCGTCGGTTCATTGATGATACGCTCGACATCCAGACCTGCGATCTTGCCGGCATCCTTGGTCGCCTGACGCTGTGCATCGTTGAAGTAAGCAGGAACGGTGATGACTGCCTTGCTTACCGGTTCGCCGAGATAGCCTTCCGCATATTTCTTCATATACTGTAAGATCATTGCGGAGATCTCTTGCGGAGTGTAGTCCTTGCCGTTGACATGGACTTTTTCATTGGAACCCATCAGTCTCTTGATCGAAGAGACGGAGTCCTTATTCGTCACGATCTGTCTTTTTGCGGCATCACCGACGATGATCTCACCGTCTTTGAATGCGACAACGGAAGGAGTCGTTCTGTTGCCTTCCGGATTCGTGATAACTTTAGCTTCTTTGCCTTCCATGACGGAAACGCAGCTGTTGGTTGTACCTAAGTCAATACCTATGATCTTGCTCATGATGATTTCCTCCTTTATTCACTGATCTTGACCATTGCCGGTCTCAATATACGATCTTTCAATACGTAACCTTTTTGTAATATCTCAATGACGACACCCGCCTCGACACCTTCTCTTTTTTCCTGCATGATGGCCTGTTCAAGATTGGCATCGAACGGTTTATTCAGACAATCGATCTGTTCGACGCCTTCGTTCTTCAAGGCGGCGATCAGCTGATCGTAAGTCATCTGAATTCCTTTTTTAAAACTTTCATCACTTTCGTGGACCTTCGTCTGCAGAGCTCTTTCCAGGTTATCGATCACCGGAAGGATCTCTTTTGCGAAACTCTGAATGCGGTATTTGCGTGTCTGTTCCGCTTCCGCAGTCAGCCGCTTCTTCAGATTTTCGGTATCCGCATAAGCTCTTGCGTAGTCGTTTTTCAGTTTATCGATCTGTTTGCAGAGCTTTTCGACTTCGGATTCTTCATTGATGTCCTCAACGATCTCTTCCTCTTCGTCTTCTTTTTCAGCGGGGACCTCCTCGTTCAAGACTTCTTCTTTGACTTCCTCATCCACAGGAGTTTCTTTCACTTCTTCGTTCCTATCTGCCATAAAGCTCCTTTCTAATGAAACATATCTTCGATCTCTTTCGAGATGAAATCAAGAAGAGAGACGACCCGGTTGTATTCCATACGCCGCGGTCCGACGACCATCAGACGGGCATTCTCATTCGGATTGTCCGAGATCCTGATCTCACTGGAAACGATCGCGATATCATCTTTCCAGACCAGTTCCGTTCCTTTCGGTGTCACGGCAACGACTTCATTTCCGCCGGTCTGCTTGTCGACCAGAGAACGGAAGAGCTTGGAATCATCGAAGAATTTCGTCAGCTGCTTCAGTTTCTCGATGTCGGCATATTCCGGCTGATACATCATGTTCGATGTGCCGTCAAAATACAAGGTCTCCGAAGCAAACTTCACGAAGGCTCCGGCAAACGCGTTGTACAGCATCTCGAAACGCTGCACCGACTTGGTCAGGATCGGCTTGAGGGATTCCAGCTTCTCCGGAAGCGTATGGATCGCTGTCCCCCTCAGACGGTCGTTGAGGATATCCGTACATGTCTGGATATCTTCGATCGTGACGGCGTCCTGGAAGTTGAAGGTCTTGTTTTCCGTATAACCGGTGTTGGTGATGAAGACACACACTGCCGTTTTCGGATCGATCTGGAAGACCTTGATATGTTCAAGCGTCTGGCTTGAAGCATCCGGTCCCAACATGCCTGAGGCAAGGTTGGTCATCTCCGATACGATCTTGCAAGACTCCTTGATCGCATCCTCGATGTTTGCCGAACGCCTGTCAAAGATGTTGGACAAGGCATATTTGACTTCCTCATCCATATCTTTCTTCAACAGATGCTCGCAATAGTACTGATATCCTTTGTTGGACGGGATGCGTCCTGCCGAAGTATGCGGCTTCTCCAGATATCCCAGAGATTCCAGCGTCGCCATATCGTTTCTGATCGTCGCACTGGAATAAGGCAGACCGTATTTATCGACCAAAGTCTTGGAACCGACCGGCTCTGCAGTCGATACGAATTCATCAACGATCGCTTTCAGAATGTCGACCATTCTTCTTGTCAATGCCATACAGCCACCTCCTTTAGCACTCTGGATCCTCCATTGCTAAAAATACTATACACCATCCGTTTAGCACTGTCAACTAATAAGTGCTAAATTCTTCGCAAAAGAAAAGCCTTCCTTACGAAGGCCTGTTCTTATCCTATTTATATAGTTTGGCCGAAACTTCCTTGATGATCTTGGCCGGGATATAATCCGAAATGTCGCCGTTGAACGAAGCGATCTCCTTGGCAACGGAAGACGAAAGAAAGGACAGTTCCGGCTTGGCGACCATGAAGACTGTTTCGATATTGCTGTCAAGATTCATATTGGCCGTCGCCAAAGCCAGTTCGGATTCATAGTCGGATACCGCGCGGATGCCCCGGACGATGATACGGCAGCCATGTTCCTCCGCCAGGTTCACCGTCAGGCCTTCACCGATCACGACTTCCACATTTTCAAGCCCTTCGATGCATTTCTCGATCATCTTCTTGCGTTCTTCCTTCGAGAACGTGCAGGACTTTGCCCGGTTTTCCATGACGGCAACGATCAGTTTGTCGTAGATCTTCGCTCCGCGCAGGATGACATCAAGATGTCCGATGGTGATCGGATCGAATGTTCCGGGATAGATAGCTTTGATCATAACTTTTCTCCTCTTTCATAATAAAGCAGTTTGTTGATCCCATAGCGTTTCTCTTTATATAAAGACAGTCCCCCGATCGTTTCCGGCAAAAGCGTTGCCTTTTCAACTTCAACGACCAAAGAAGCATCTTTTTTCATCAGACCGTACTCTTCAACGAGTTCAAAGATCCTTTCATATTCCGTAAAGGCATAAGGCGGATCGCAGTAAATATAATCGAAGCTTTCTCCTTTCAAAGCCAGCAGGCAGGCCGCATAGTCAAGATCGAAGACCCGGCGTTTTTCCGAGACCTTTGTCAGATTCTGCCGGATGATCTTTACCGCATCCTTATTTATATCATTGAACACGGCATCTTCCGCGCCTCTCGACAAAGCTTCCAGTCCGATCGCACCGGAACCGGAAAAAAGATCCAGGAAAACGGTGTCCGAATAGATCGGGATCGTAGAAAACAAAGCCTCCCTGACCATGTCACGGGTCGGTCTTGTGATCTTGTCCCCTTCCAAAGTGAGGATCGGTGTCCGTTTATACTTTCCCGCTATGATCCTCATCATTTTCCTTTCTGAGCCGGACCATCTCGTTCTGTGCCAGACCCAGTGCTCCCATACAGGCGACCAGAGAAGAACCGCCGGAAGAGATCATCAGAAGCGGAACGCCCGTCAAAGGGATCAGACCGCTGACACCGCCGACGTTGAGTATGAAATGCAGGATGAAATACATGAACACGCCTAAAAGCGTGACTTTGCCGACCGTCGAATTGGAACGCAGAGAAGCCCTGACCAGCGGGATCAGGAGCAGCCCGTAGAGGATCAGAATGATCAGGAAACCGACGATGCCGAGCTCTTCCACGATGACCGGCAGGATGAAGTCGTTGTCCGGATTGGGGAAGTTCATATATTTATGGATGGAATTGCCATAGCCCAGTCCGAAAAGACCGCCGTTGGCAAAACTGACCAGAGACATGATGATATGGTAACCGTTGTCATACTGATATAAGAACGGATCGGCAGCCGCCAGGAAACGGCCGACCATGTAGTTGTCCGAGTGCTTCTTCAAGATCTCGGTCACCGGCGGCGACAGAGCGATGCCGGCAAGAACGATCACGCCGATGACGGCAAAGGTCATATACAGCTGGTATTTCTGCAGTTCCTTATAACGCGGGATCATCGCCATGCAATAAGACATGACAAAGAGTACGACCGCCGAACCGAGGTCATGCTGCCAGCCCAGGATCACGACCGTAAACAATGCCGTCCCGCCGGCATACCACCAGAAAAACTTCCGGTTGTTTTCTTTGCGGTCACGGCACAGCATGCTGCAGGCAAACAAGATCATGAAGACTTTGGCAAATTCCGAAGGCTGTATCGTGGCGATACTGCCGATCGGGATCCAGGCATAGGCACCGTTGATCTGACCGAAAAAACGGCAGGAGATCAGCACGGCCAGGATCATCATATAGATGAAGATACAGGGCACGATACCGATCCGCTGCATACGGAAATTGGTCATGATCAGATAGACGACGATCCCGGCAAGGGCGAAGACCGCCTGTTTGATGATGACCGTCGTCAGATAAGATGTATCTCCGGCAGAGTTGCCCATCTCGGCGGAAACGATCATCAGCGATCCGAATATCAACAAGGCAAATGCCGCAAAGGCAACGCGCTTATCTCCCAGCGCGATTTTATTCTTCAGCATAAAATCATTTTAACACAAGGAATATGGTATTATAATATAGCTATGCTTATTAATAACGATACTATAATCAAGGATAACGACCCGCTTATCCGAAGAAAATCAGCGGATGTCGTTTTACCCCTGAGTGAAGAAGACAGAACTCTCCTCATGGAGATGCTGAAATATGTCGACGACTCCACGATCCCGGAGATCGCCGAAGAAAAAAACCTGCGGCCGGCCGTAGGCATTTCCGCGATCCAGGTCGGCGTTCCGAAAAAAATGACAGCCGTCATCATCAAAGATGAAGAAGGAAACAAGGAATGCGAATACGCTCTGGTCAATCCCAAGATCATTTCCAATTCCGTCGAAAAAGCCTGCCTGAGTTCCGGAGAAGGCTGTCTTTCCGTCGTTGATGAGCATGAAGGATATGTCTACCGATCCGCCAGAGTCAAGGTCAAAGCTTATGATGCCTTGAAAAACGAAGAGATCGTCATCAAAGCCGAAGGCTATCTTGCCATCGTCCTTCAACATGAACTCGATCATTTCAAGGGCATCCTTTTCTATGACCATATCAACGCCAAGGATCCGTTCCGTCAGGATCCCGGATCGGTCATTATTGAATAATTAAGAGCTTTAGTTTAGAATATTTACATATTCAAAAACTGAAATATAATTCATTTTTGCATATGGAGGTCAGATGAACAATAAAATAAATCCAGCTTCCGCGGGCGATCATTCTGTCCGTGGTTATAATGGTGCAAATTATGACCCGAAAAACGATACATTGGTCTATGCGCTGGGAGGTCTCGGCGAAGTAGGCAAGAACATGTATTGTTTCGAACACGATGATGAGATCATCGTCATCGATGCCGGCGTCAAGTTTCCCGATGACGAACTGCTCGGTGTCGACTACGTCATCCCGGATTATACACACCTTATAAAAAACAAAGAAAAAGTCAAAGCATTGATCATTACCCACGGCCACGAAGACCACATCGGAGGTATCCCCTTCTTGCTTCTGGCGTGCCCGATCAAGAAGATCTATGCCCCACGTTTCGCCAAGGCACTGATCGAAAAGAAACTTTCCGAACGCCGCCGGCTCGCCAATACGCAAGTCATCGAGATCGACTGCGATTCCGCGATCCAGACCGATCACTTCCGCGTCGGCTTCTTCAATACCGTACATTCCATCCCGGATTCCTTAGGCGTTCTGATCAACACGCCCAACGGCAGGATCGTCGAGACCGGTGACTTCAAATTCGACCTGACACCGGTCGGTCAGAATTCCGACTATCAGAAGATGGCTTACATCGGCGCAGCCGGTGTCACGCTTCTGATGTCCGATTCCACCAATGCCGAAGTCGACGGTTTCTCCATTTCGGAAAAACAAGTCGCTTCCGCGATCAACGACATCATGAGAAAGACCACCGGCAGGATCCTGGTATCGACCTTCGCATCCAACGTCAACCGTCTCGCCCAGATCATCAAAGCCGCCAAGAAGTGCGACCGCAAAGTCGTCGTCTTTGGCCGTTCGATGGAAAATGTCGTCGAGATCGGTCTGCAGATGAAGACCATCGATGTTCCGGAAGATACTTTCATCGCTCCGGAACTCGTCAATCAATATCCGCCGGAGAAACTGTGCATCGTCTGCACCGGTTCACAAGGTGAAGCCCTGGCTGCCCTCAGCAGGATCGCCAACGGATCTCACAAATACGTCAAGATCATACCGGGCGATACCGTCGTCTTCTCTTCTTCCGCCATTCCGGGCAACGCCTTGAACATCGGCGGCATCGTCAATCAGCTGATGCGCGGCGGCGCAAGAGTCCTGGAAAACAAGGCCTTATCATCCTTGCATACGACAGGACACGCTTCCAAAGAAGAACAGAAACTGATGTTGCAGCTGATCAAACCGAAGTATTTCATGCCGATGCACGGCGAATACAAGATGCTGAAGCTGCATGCCGATTCGGCGGTCGAGACCGGCGTGCCGAGAGAAAACTGCTTCATCTGTGCCAACGGCGATGCCCTGGTACTTCACGAAGGTGAAGTCTACCGTTCCAATACCAGGATACAGACCGATGCCATCTATGTGGATGGCAACGACATCTCCGGTCTTTCCACTTCCGTGCTGAAGGACAGGAAGATCCTCGCCGATAACGGTCTGGTCGCCGTGGTCGTCTGCATCGATTCCCGGACCAACAAGATCCTGTGCAAGCCGGGTATCGTTTCCCGAGGCTTCGTCTATCTGAAAGAATCCCAGACACTGATCAAAGAAGCGGAAGCCCTGGTCTATGATGCACTGCGCAATGCGATGAAACAGAAAGTCACCTTCGGCGATCTGAAAAACTGTATCAAGAACACACTGGAACCGTTCTTATACGAAAAGACCAACCGCAACCCGATCGTGATCCCTGTCATACTCAATCACATCGATGCCAGCAGAAGAGAATAAGCCCTGAACATGAACTGCTAACGTAAAAGTAGACAAAACCTGAAAAGGTCCATTGTCTACTTTTTTCATACAATGAAGTCAGAAAGGAAGTGATGTATCACGTATGGAAACGGGCAGACCTTTAGGAGGAAAGAACCGCAAATGGACACCG
>JAIKXJ010000048.1 GCA_024684175.1 Erysipelotrichaceae bacterium | reverse complement strand
CTTTTTATGTTTCCAGATCACTCTGCGTTTCCTTTATAAGTCAGACCAAAACCTTTTTCCAGCCAGGGTTCTTTCGTTTCGATCTGACGGACCGAAGCATACCACGGGCTGGGCAGCGTGCCCCGGAAATCACATTCCCCGTAAAGCACATTCGCCACGCCCTGACCTTCCGAACCGGGCAGATAGCACATTACGACCGCATCCCAGTTATCCATATAATCACCGATAAATATGTTCCTGCCGGCGACGATACAGGTCATAATCGGCTTGTTCGAAGCGTTTTCCTGAGCGATCGCTTCCCTGTTTCCTGTAAGACCTGATTCTCCGCAGAGACCAAGATCCCGGACATCACCGTTCCATTCCGCATAAGCCTTCTCGCCGACTACCAGGATGACGACATCCGCATCTTCCGTTTTGTCTGTAATGATGATCCCGTGTGTCTCGGCTTTCTGTCTGAGACCTTCACTGATCGAAGTGACACCGGGAATATCCTGCAGTTCGCTGCTGTTCCAGTCCATCGTCCATCCGCCGCATTGCGCAACATCATTATCTGCGGCAGGACCCATGACGCAGATCTTCGTACCCTCTTTCAAAGGAAGGACATCATTCCCACTCGATCGTTCCCGGAGGCTTGGATGTGATGTCGTAGACGACACGGGAAACATCTTTGACTTCGTTACAGATGCGGGTCGAGATCCTCTCGAGAAGTTCATAAGGGATCCTGGTGATCTTCGCAGTCATGAAGTCGTCGGTCGTGACTGCCCGTAATGCGACCGTATGGCCGTAAGACCTGGCATCGCCTTTGACACCGACCGCCCTGGAGTCGGTCAGCACCGCAAAATACTGGCTGGCCTTTTCTTCAAGACCGGCAGCCTCAAGTTCCGAAGTAAAGATCGCATCCGCCTCTTTCAGGATCTCGAGCTTCTCTTTCGTGATCCCGCCTAAGACCCTGACAGCCAGGCCCGGTCCCGGGAACGGCTGACGGAAGACCATCTTTTCGGGGATCCCCAGCTGTATGCCGGCCTTGCGGACTTCGTCCTTGAACAGATCCCGCAGAGGTTCGCAGACCGTCTGGAATGACATGTCTTCCGGAAGACCGCCGACATTGTGGTGCGACTTGATGGTCGCCGAATCGCCTTTGCCGGATTCGATGACATCCGGATAGATGGTCCCCTGGACCAGCACATCGACGTCCCCGATCTTTTTCGCTTCCTCTTCAAAAACGCGGACGAACTCTTCGCCGATGATCTTGCGTTTGGCTTCTGGCTCTTTCACGCCCTTGAGCTTTTCCAGAAAACGTTCTCCGGCATCGACCCGGATCAGATGCAGACCAAATCTGTTTTTGAAGAGTTCTTCCACCTGCTTCGCTTCTTCTTTTCTGAGCAGGCCGTGATCGACGAAGACACAGGTCAGATCGCTTCCGATCGCCTTATGAAGAAGGACGGCGGCAACGGAAGAATCGACACCGCCCGATAAGGCCAGCAGGACTTTCTTTCCTTTTAATTCTTTCTTGTATTTCTCGATGCTCGAGGAAACGAAATCATCCATCCGCCAGTCGCCTTTGCACGCACAGATGTCAAACAAAAAATTGGAAAAGATCTGCCTGCCGCATTCCGTATGGGTGACTTCCGGATGGAACTGCACGGCATAGAGCTTTCTTGAAGGATCCCCCATCGCCGCACAGGGGCACTTGTCGCTGCGGGCAAAGATCTCAAAACCTTTCGGCACTTGTGAGATGTAGTCCGTATGCGACATCCAGCAGACGCTCTCATTCTTCACGCCTTTGAACAGAAGCCCGCCCTTCGCATACACCTTCGTGCTTCCGTACTCCGAAGAATCTTCTGCCGAGATCACTTTACCGCCGCACAGATGTGCCATCAGCTGCGCACCGTAACAGATGCCCAGGATCGGGATCTCCAGATCGAAGATCCTCTTGTCGAAAGACGGTGCGTCTTTTTCATACACGCTGTTAGGACCGCCGGTAAAGATGATCCCTTTATAGCCTTCTTCTTCGATCTGATCCAACGTGACCTTGTTGTAGCGGCGGATCTGCGCATACACGCCGAGATCCCTGACTCTTCTTGCGATCAGCTGATCATACTGACCGCCGAAATCCAGTACCAGTATCTTCTCCATATCTTTCCCTGTATATCGATGATCCTTGGATCAGTCTTTCCCGAACAACAGATCACTGTAGGAAGGCATCGGCCATAAGCTCCGGTCGGTGACCTTCTCCAAAGCGTCGGTCTTCTTGCGGATATCTTCCATCAGCGGAAGGATCCGGTCGTGATAGAAACATGAACGCTCTTCCGGTGTAACAAGGCGCTCTTCCATGAGCTTTTCGATCCTTCCGATCATCGTAAAGACCGCCTTCTTGTTTTCCTTTACATGCTGCAGAGTTTCGTACTCATAGGAGTCCGCATCTGAAAAGCCGAGATCCTTGTCTTCTTTCATCGACTTCTTCAAAGAAAGCTCGAAACGGGCGACTGCCGGAAGGATATCCTTCCTTAACATATCGATCAGCGTCATGGCTTCGATGTGGATGGTCTTGTAATATTTCTCCAGATAGATCTCATGCCTGGAGAGCAGTTCGCTCTCAGACAGGACTTTGTTGCCGGTAAAGACTTTGACGTTTTTCTTATCCAGATAATGAGCCAGAGCTTCCGGTGTCGACGCATAGTTGCTCAAGCCGCGCTTTTTTGCCTCCTTGATCCAGCTCTCGTCGTAGCCGTTGCCGTTGAAGATGATGCGCTTGTGTTTCTTCAGCGTCTTTTGTATCAGCTCGTGCAAGGCGCTGTTGAAATCTTCCGCCTTTTCCAGTTCATCCGCAAAGCCTTTCAGCTCCTGCGCCACGATGGTGTTCAGGATGGTGTTGGGCGTGGCGATGGAGGCGGAAGATCCCGGCATACGGAATTCGAACTTGTTGCCGGTAAAGGCAAACGGCGAAGTCCGGTTGCGGTCGGTATTGTCTCTCGGGAACGCCGGTATCGTATGGACGCCGATCTGCAGAGCTTCTTTCTTCTTTTCGGCATACGCTTTTCCTTTTTCGATCGAAGTCAGGATCTCACTGAGCTCGTCGCCTAGAAAGACGGAGACGATAGCCGGAGGGGCTTCCGAACCGCCCAGACGGTGATCGTTGCCCGCGGAAGAGATCGATATGCGCAGCAGATCCTGGTACTCATCGATCGCTTTGATGATGGCTGTCAGGAAAAGCAGGAACTGCGCATTCTCGGCCGGCGTGTCGCCCGGATCAAGCAGATTGACGCCAGTGTCGGTCTTCAAGGACCAGTTGTTGTGTTTGCCGGAGCCGTTGATCCCGGCAAAGGGTTTTTCATGCAAGAGACACTCCAGGCCGTGGCGCTTGGCGACCTTCTTCAGGACCTCCATCGTCAGATTGTTCTGATCGGCGGAAACGTTGACGGTCAGGAAATTATTGGCCAGTTCGTGCTGGGACGGAGCGACTTCGTTGTGCTCGGTCTTGGCCTGTATGCCCAAAGTCCAGAGCTCTTCGTTGACCTCTTTCATGAATTCGGAGACCTTGGTGCGGATGGAACCGTAATAGTGGTCGTTCATCTCCTGACCTTTCGGCGCCGGCGCACCGATCAAAGTCCGGCCGGTCAGGCGCAGATCTTCTCTTCGTTCGAAGAGTTCCTTGTCGATCAGGAAGTATTCCTGTTCGGCACCGGCTGTCGCTTTGACGTGATCGACGTCCGTGTTCCCGAACAGCTTCAGGATGCGCATCGCTTCCTTGTTCAGCGCCTCCATCGACCGCAGCAGCGGCGCCTTGTGATCCAGCGCTTCTCCCGAATAAGCTACAAAGACCGTCGGAATGCATAAGACACCGTCCTTGATGAAGGCATAGGATGTCGGATCCCAGGCGGTATAGCCTCTTGCCTCGAAGGTGTCTCTTAATCCGCCGGACGGGAAAGAGGATGCATCCGCTTCGCCTCTTACCAGATTGGAAGGAGAAAATTCCAGCGTGATCTTGCCGCCGCCCGCAGTCGAAACGAAACTTTCATGTTTCTCCGCCGTCGCACCGGAAAGCGGATGGAACCAATGGGTGAAATGTGTCGCCCCGTTTTCCACCGCCCAGTCTTTCATCGCGTTGGCGACTTCTTCGGCGATCTCCTTATTCAGATAGGTCCCCTGTTTGATGGTCTGATTCAATTGTTTGTACGTCGACTTGGAAAGCCTCGTCTTCATCACTTCGTCGTTGAAGACTTTGCTGCCGAAGGTCTTCATGATATCGGTCATAACTTTTCCTCCTTGTTTATGATGCCCTGTCTCACCAGGCCGAGAAACAACGGATGGGCATGGTTGGGCCTTGACTTGAATTCGGGGTGAAACTGCACGCCGATGAAATAATCACAGTCTTTGTTTTCCATCGTCTCCACAATGTAGCCGTCCGGCGAGGTGCCGGACAGGATCAGGCCGGCTTCTTCCAGCTGCTTCCGGAAGACATTGCTGAACTCATAGCGGTGGCGGTGACGCTCTTCGATCTTTTCCTGACCGTAGAGCACTCTGATCAAAGTTCCTTCTTTCAGGATACAGTCATACGAGCCCAAACGCAAAGTCCCGCCTTTGTCTGTCTGCTCGTTCTGGTCCGGCAGGAAGTCGATGACTTTATAAGGGGAGTCTTCATCAAACTCTTTGGAGTTGGCTCCCTTCATGCCGGCGATATGTCTGGCGTATTCGATGACCCCCACCTGCATGCCCAGACAGATCCCCAGGTACGGTATATTATTTTCGCGGCAATATTTTGCCGTCACGATCATGCCCTCGATGCCCCGCTTGCCGAAACCACCGGGGACGATGATCCCGTCACACCCTTTCAGTTTTTCGGCAACATCCTCTTCATTTATGCCTTCCGAATCGATCCACCGGATCTTCACCTGACTTTCCAGGGCAATGCCCGCATGATGCAGGGCTTCGGCGATCGAAAGATAGGCATCGTGCAGCTTCACATACTTGCCCGTGATCGCGACCGTGATCTTATGCTTAGGGTGCTTGGCTTTTCTGACCATTTCCTTCCAGTCACGCAGATCGGCCTTGCGTCTGTTGATCCCCAGCTTCTCACAGACGGTGTCGGCCATGCCCTGCTTCTCCAGCATCAGCGGCACTTCATACAGAAGCGGGATGGTCTTGTTTTCGATGACACATTCCTTCTTCAGATTGCAGAACAAGGCGATCTTTTCAAAGATGTCCGGCTCCAGAGACTTCACGCAGCGAAGCACGATGAGATCCGGTCGGATGCCCATGCCCTGCAGCTCCTTGACCGAGTGCTGGGTCGGCTTGGTCTTATGTTCTCCGGAACCTTCCAGATAAGGCACCAGCGTCACATGGACATAACAGACGTTGTTGTCTCCCTGTTCCAGACCGATCTGCCGTATGGCTTCGATGAAGGGCTGGGATTCGATGTCGCCGATCGTTCCGCCGACCTCGCAGATCAGCACATCCGGATCGTTCTTCCTTGCCGCGGCATAGATGAAGCCTTTGATCTCGTCGGTAATGTGCGGAATGACCTGGACGGTCTTTCCCAGGTAATCTCCGCGCCGTTCCTTGTTCAGCACGTTCCAGTAGACCTTGCCGGTCGTGAGATTGGAATATTTGTTGAGATCTTCATTGATGAAACGCTCGTAATGCCCCAGGTCGAGATCGGTCTCCGCACCGTCTTCCGTCACATAGACTTCGCCGTGCTGGTAAGGCGACATGGTCCCCGGATCGACATTGATATAAGGATCGAGCTTCTGCGAAGCGACCTTCAGTCCTCTTGCTTTCAGCAGCCTGCCTAAGGACGCCGCCGTGATGCCCTTGCCCAGACCAGAGACGACCCCGCCGGTCACAAAGATGAATTTTGTCATAACGTACCTCCGAAAAAACAAATAAAAACAACATCTTGCGATGTCATTCCATAAGGGTAATTAAACCATTCTCCGCAGCTCATTTTACGGAGATCTTCTTTCAGCGCGGCCGCACTTATTCAAATATGTTACCATCTTAAACCAGCGGAAAAATCCGTGTCAACAGATTTTTGTTACATTTTTCGGGAAATATTCATGGGAAATGAAAAGGTACCCGTATCATGAAAAAACAAATCATTTTTCCTTCCTGAAAATAGAAGATATAATGAGTATTGTCATCTTAAGGAGCTGCTTATGATCAAAGAACAGATCGATCAAAACATATACGAACTATCCCTTTCTTCCGATGAAGAACTCAAAGACATCTATAAGAAGATCGATGAGACCGCCTTATACAATTCCGAGCGGATCCTAAGTGCCTTCATCGAAAACAAAGTCTCCTACACCGACTTCGCTGACATCAACGGCTACGGTAACTACGACGCCGGCAGAGACAAACTGGAAAAGATCTTCGCGACCGTTCTGGGCACAGAGGATGCCCTTGTCCGGCCGCAGATCATGTCCGGGACCAACGCCTTGTATCTGGCCTTCTCCGGATTGCTGAAACACGGCGATACGATGATCTCCCTGACCGGTACCCCCTACGATTCCCTGCAGGAAATGATCGGTCTTTGCGGAAACTCTTCGCAGTCTCTCAAGGCTTACGGCGTGAACTACGAACAGATCGATCTGACCGGCGAGGGATTCGATACGGAAAAGATCGTGGAACGCCTGAAGAAAAACGATGTCAAGCTCGTCGAGATACAGCGCTCCAGAGGCTATTCGCACCGCAAGTCGCTGATGATCCGTAAGATCGAAGAACTCATCCGACGGATCCGTAAAGTCAATACCGAAGTCATCATCATGGTCGATAACTGCTATGGCGAACTGACGGAGACTCGAGAACCGGGTCACGTCGGTGCCGATATCGTCGTCGGTTCGCTGATGAAGAATCTGGGCGGGGGCATCGCATCGACCGGCGGCTACATCGCCGGACGCGCGGACCTCATCGGCATGATCGCCGAGCGTCTCACGGCGCCGGGGATCGGGAAAGAACAGGGAGCCAACTTCAATCTGAACAACTCCTTCTTCAAAGGCATCTTCATGGCGCCTAACGCCGTCAAGGAAGCCTTGAAGACCGCCGTCTTTGCCTCCTACATGATGGAAAAGCTCGGCTATAAGAACGTCGATCCGCGCTATGACGAAGAACGCACCGACATCATACAGACCGTGGAACTCGGCGATGAAGAAAGTCTCGTCCGCTTTACCCAAGGCATACAGGAATCTTCGCCGATCGATTCCTTCGTCACCGTCCTGCCGGCGCCGATGCCCGGATATCCCTTTGACGAAGTCATGGCCTGCGGAGCATTCACCCAAGGCAGCACGATCGAGCTCAGTGCCGATGCACCGGTCGTCGAACCCTATACGCTGTTCATGCAGGGATCGCTGTCCCTGGAATACGGTAAGCTGATGGTGATGTCGGCTCTGACCAAGGCAAGGAAATAACAAAAAAAGAAGTTTTCGAACTTCTTTTCTTTTGTCTATACGCTCCCCATCTGTCCGCCGTCGATGCGGATGACGCTGTTGTTGATATAGTCGGCCTTGATCAGGAAGCTCACCAGATCGGCAACTTCTTCCGGCCTGCCGTAGCGCTTCTTCAGGATCTTGGCACACTCCTGTTTCAGGAACTCTTCGTCATAGCCTTCCAGTTCTTTTTCCGTTCCGATGAAGCCGGGGGCGATCGCATTGACGTTGACGGCCGGAGAAAACTGTACGGCCAGATCATGCGTCAGAGAGATCAGTGCCGCTTTGGATGCGTCGTAATCGAAGCACATCGGATAGTAGGTGTTGATGCCGTTGGTCGATGCGATGTTGATGATGCGGCCGTATCCTTTGTCTTTCATGTGTTCATAAGCGCGCCGGGAACAGTTGTAGGCACCCACGACGTTGACGTCCAGGACCCGGCGGAACTGTTCCGCCGTTTTCAGATGGAACATATCCGGCAGATCGATCGCGGCGTTGTTGACTAAGATGTCGATACCGCCCATTTCTTTTTCGATCGCAGCGAACATCGCTTCCGTTTCTTCTTCCCTGGCGACATCCGCCTGTACGCACATGCAGCGTATCGAATAGGTCTCTTTCAGTTTTTCGCATAAGGAAAAGGCCTTCTCTTTCGAAGAGAAGTAGTGGATGACGATGTCATAACCTTCCTTGGCCAATGTCTCACAGATCGCCGAGCCGATGCCGCCGGCTCCGCCTGTGACCAGTACGACGGACTTCATGTTTAAAAAAGAGCTTGTATTAAGCTCTTGAAGAATACTTGCCGTCAGCCGTAGAGACCGCGATCACTTCACCTTCATCGATGAACTGCGGAACTCTGAGTGTCAGACCCGTCTCGCAAGTCGCATCCTTAGTCTGGTTGTTGGAAGCACCCTTGATGCCGGGGCTCGTTTCCGTGACTTTCAGATTGACGATCGCCGGAACAGAGACAGTCAGGACCTGTCCTTCAAACATCATCAGAGAAACTTCCAGACCGTCGACCATGAAATACTTGTTGAAGCCGATCTGATCAGCGCTCAGTTCATATGTCTCAAAAGTCGTCATATCCATGAACGTATAGGTATCGTCGACCATGTATGAGAAATTGACGAGTTTCTTTTCGATGTTGGCGGATTCGAATTTTACGTTGGCGTTAAAGTTTCTTTCCTGCGTAGCACCGGTCTTGAGGTTCTTCATCTTCGTTCTTAAGATCGCCGCGCCTTTGCCCGGTTTTACGTGCTGGAAGTCGATGACCTGCCAGGGGTCACCGTCTACGATCAGTGTTAGACCTGTCTTAAAATCGCCTGCTTCAATTGCCATAGTAATCACCTCGTTTATATCGCATATTTTATCAGATTTTATAGTCTTATATCAAATCCTTACAACAAGGACTTGTCATCTTCCTTGTGTGTCCTGATGTAACGGCTCCATTTGATGTAGCCGTAAGTCGTGTTCGTGAAATAACCCAGTTTGAGCACCAGCAGGACATACTGTCCGGCCAGGATGTTCATGACCGCTTCCAGCGCGGCGCAGATGTACCAGGCGATCCACTGTTCTCTTAATCGGAAAAAGATGAACAGACCGTTGGCGATCCCCACCGCCGAAGCACAGGCATCCATATAGGCCATGAGCGTCTCCAGGCGTTCGTTGTTGCCCAGGAAATCCGTCGAGATATCAAGACCGGAAATGAAGTAGCCGACAACGAGGGTCCAGACGGCGATCGCCAGGATGACCAGGACTTCCTGGTAACCTTTCAGCCTCCTGACGACCGTCAGCTCGTCTTCGATGTTGTCCTTGTGTCTGGTCCAGTTGATGTAACTCAGGATATCGATCGGCAGCCAGAACAGCAAAGTCACAGCCATCGTTGCGAAACGGTACATCAGTACGATACTGATGACGATCTCCGTGATCTCGACCAGGACCGAGACTAAGAAGTTGTAGCGGGACTGTTTGGAGATCAACAGCTCGCACAAGATATTCAGGAACGTATCCAGCAGATACAGCAGCATGATCCAGATGCCGTTGACGCCGTTGGCGCTCTCTTCCGGGAACAGGACCGCAAAGATCGTTGCCAGCACCATGATGCCTAAGAACCAGCACTTCTCATAGGTCGTGAAGAAGCTGCCGAAATACAGCATCACCGCGACCGACACCGCCAGGATGATCAGGGCGTTGGCCAGATTGAAGACCGGCATGAACCTTGTCGCCATGGTCTGCCGGTAGACACCTTTGACGACGTCCGCGGAAGGATCCTTGTGATCGAAGAAGAGCTTCGTGCCCTCTTCGGTCGTATAGGCATAAGCGGTGATCTTCGTATCTTCCAGTGTCTCATACTCCTCGTAGGTATAAGTCTTGATCAGCTGTCCGTCATCATTAACGTAGATGACATCGCAGGACGTCGAATCTTCATCGTAGTCTTCGGCCTCGAGATCGCGTATCATCTCGACGGTATCGACATAGGTCAGCTCACCGGGATCCTTGTTCAGCGAAGACGTCCCCCTTACATAAGAAAAGACCGACCCGATCAGTAAAAGCACTAAGGCAGCCGCCTCGATCTTTCTTACCGTCTTGTTTGGTTCCATAAAGTTTTTCAGTTTTTCTTTCATATGCGTTTTTTTTCTATTCAACGTTTCTATTCTACACTATTTGAACTGCGTTCATTGAAAAAAGCCGCTCAGCGGCTTTATCCCAACGCATAGATGCGGACTTTCTTTTCCTTTCCCTTCAGCGCATGTTCGCCAAGATCCTTCCCATCATAGCGGTCTTTGACGAGAACGTAGACCTCCTCAGAAATATAGATCTTTCCCTCCCGTTTCTCACCGGGGATCTTCAGGCTCTCCAGACGGGACGCCGTATTCACGCAGTCGCCGATCGCCGTGAAATCCATACGCTTATCCGAACCGATGTTGCCGATGACGGCCTTGCCGTAATTGATGCCGATCGCAAAACCCAGATCGAAACCCAGTTCTTTGTTTAATTTTTCTGCACCGTCGATCATATCAAGACCCGCCCGGATCGCCTTGCCGATCGGATCTTCCTGTATGTACGGCGCATTCCAGAAGGCCATGGCACAGTCGCCGATGAACTTATCCAAAGTCCCGCCGTTGTTCATGATGCATTCCGTCACCATATTCAGATAATGGTTGAGGATATCGACGACCTTCTCCGGCGGGAGCTTTTCCGAAAGCGTCGTGAAACCGCAGATGTCGACGAACAAGACCGCCACATCGCACTCTTTGCCGTCTAGCTGCAGGTCTTTTCCGCCGCTGTCTAGGATCTTCTTCAGAACGGAAGGATCGACATACTGTTCAAACTGCCGGCGCAGCTTCTTTTTTGAAGCCTGCTCAGCCAGAAACCGCGACGCGATCCCGGCAACGAACTGCAGGCTCGCACCGAACGGCAGCCACAGCGGATGTAAGACATAGCCGAAGCGATATCCGAAGACGCACGCAGCAAGCGACAGCAAGAGACTTGCCCCATACACTGCCAACATCCCCTTGATCCCGGCAAAGGCATAGACCGCAGCCCCGAGCAGCAAGGCACACAGAACAGCTGTCCTTTGCAGGCTATCGTTCACTTCCGTTTTATATTCGCCCCGCAGCAGCATCTCGATACTGTTGGCGTGGACCTCGACGCCGTACATCGCCTTGTTCCGGTCGATGGCCGTCAGGTACTCATCCTGCATCGATGCGGCACAGGCACCGATCAGAACGATCTTGTCCGCAAAATACGATGCCGGATACTTTCCTTCTTTGACATCGATGAAAGAGATCTTTTCCAGATAGCCTCCGGAAGGATAGGTGAATTCCAGATAAGCGTGATCTTTTTCCGGCAGGACGAGTTTCGTTCCCTTGTATGCCGCATACTTTTGAGCGGCCGCCAGGGCAAACGAAGCTTCCTTTCCTTCCTTTCCCGGATAGAAGATCCGCATATGACGGATCTTCCCGTCTTTGTCGGACGTCAGATTGACGATGCCGATTTCCGCCTTTTTTCGAAGTCCATCATAGGGCATCGCTTCATCGATCACCGCATCCTTTTTCCAGCTGTAGGAACCGTCTTTCCCGGTCTCCAGCTTGTTTCCGTAGTAGTACATCCCGGCAAGGACGACATTGTCCCCGGCTGCCTGAATGAGGGCCTCGTCGCTTTCTTCATCTTCCTCGTGGGCAAACAAAACATCCACGCCGATGACCGCCGGCTCGTTTCCTTTTGTATTCAGTACGTTCAGGACTTCCGCAAACTCTTTGCGGTCCCAGCTCAGCGGATCGCTGCCCAGCGCTGCCAGAGTCTTTTCATCGATCTGCACGATGACGATCTTGCCTGCCGAGATGTTTCCCTTCTGATAGAGACGGTCGGCAAAAGAAAGATCGGCATGTTCAACGAATGAAAGCCGGCTGAAAAAGATGCTGAACAAAGCAAGCAGCACCAGGATCAGGACCAGGATCTTTTTATTCTTATCTAGCCTTCCCAGCATCGGCTCTCCTCAAACAAAGCGACGAGTCTTTCGTCCACTTCACCGAAACCGGCGATCTTATGTAAGTGGGCGATCGCCTCTTCCGGCGTCTTCGGCTTCTTGTATTCGCGGTCGGAAGCGGTCAGTGCTTCAAAGATATCTAAGATCGTCAGGATCCTGACCTCTTCCGGGATCGCTTCCGCTTTCAGCCCCTTCGGATAACCTTTGCCGTTCAGCAGTTCATGATGCATCGCCGCCCAGGCCTTCACATGCGACATGTCCTTGGGGAAGGCCATCCCGGAAAGCAGTTCTTCCGTTTTGACGACGTGGTCGTGCATGATCGCAAATTCCTCATCGGTCAACGTGCGGTAAGCGACTGAAAGCTGATGAAGTTCATCGTCTTTCAGATACGGATATTCTTTCCCCTCCGCATCTCTAAAGGTCCAGGCCGCAAACTCCTGAAGCTTTTCCCTGCGGTCATCGAGGATCTTCACGTCCGCTTTTTCGACATAAGAAAGAAGTTCGTCACAGTTCCTGTCGGTCTTTTCCCGTTCCTCTTTCGTGATCCTTCCTTCCAGTTCCATGATCCGCGCCTTCAAAGAAAATTCCTTCATCCGGTGTTCGATCTCTTTTTTCTGCAGCGGCCAGAGCCTCGTGTTTTTATTCATGATGTCGACCGGCGTCACGAGCTTGCCTAAGTCGTGGAGCCAGATCGCCGTGATCAGTTCATCGTAATGTTCCTTTTCAAAAGGAAGTGTTCTGTTTTTTTTCTCCGCCTTTTGATTCAGGAAATCCAGAAAACGCCGGCCGTAGACAGCCATGTTGCGGGTGTGGTTCTCGTTGAACGGCGTCAGCTTGCCGATGGCACCGATGCTGGTGCGCACATACGAATCGAACAGATCGCGGATCTGTTTGGTATAACGGACGTTCTGTATCGCGACGGCCGCCTGCGAAGCCAGAGACGCCATGACTCTGCGGCTCTCTTTGGAGAACGGTACCGGCTGTCCTTCTTCATTCAAGGCGTTGATCAGCTGCAGGACGCCGATCTGTTCGCCTTCCGGGTTCTTCATCGGCACGACCAGAACGGAAGAAGTATGATAACCCAGATTTTCATCGTAGGCCCGCGGTCCCGAATAGACTTGATCCAAAGACGTATCGTAGGCGTCGTCGATCGAGATGATCTTATCTTCCAGTAAGGCCAGCGAAGAGATATGTTCGCGGTCGATCGGTACCGGCGGGATATCGATGACTTCGCCTTTTCCTCCCTGATAGGTCCCCAGGGTATGGTTGGCCATGATCGTGAAGACGAGCTCATCGTCTTTTTTCAGATATAAAGTGCCGGCATCGCAGCCCGTGATCTCCATCGCACTGTCGATGATCTTCTTCAGAAGGACGCGGATATCCTTCTCCGCAGTCAGAGCGATCCCGATATCGAGGATCTTATCCATTTTTTCCATATTCATACGATGATCTCCATCCCTTCTTTAGCGAAGATACAGCTGTCCGCCGCCTTGTCTTCTTCCCTCTTCAGCACCGCATCGTCGGCCGCATATCCATAGTGGCCGATCAGCAGTTTTTTGATCCCGGCCTTTTCAGCCAAAGTGATGCCCTGCGTATAGTCGGAATGTCCGTAACCGGCCTTGTTTTGCCCCGGCAGGTCATTGCCGTCGAAGATCAGCAGATCGCAGTTTTCAAAAAAGCGTTCCGCTTTCTTTTCCTTGTCAAGTGCTGCCTCATGATCCAGGGCGTAGCCGAGCTTCTTCCCTCCGTTTTCCAGAACGAAAGAAAGACACCCGTCCGGATGACAGGAACGCAGCGTTGAAACTTTAAGATCTTCGATCACGAAGCCTTCTCTTTCCCGGATCTCATGGAAATGAAGATCGCAGGGGAATCCGGAAAGCTTGATCGGCCAGTACGGCGGACCGATCAAAGCGTCCAGCAGTTCAAGGAGATCTTTTCCTTTCCTTGTTTCGCCGTAGATATGGACCTGTCTTCCTGCCTCATACAAAAACGGACATTCAAAAAGTCCCAGCACATGATCGATGTGCAAGTGGCTCAGCAATATATGGACCGGCTTTTCATCCGCAACGAGCTTTTCACTGTTCAGGATGCCGGTACCGGCATCAAGAAACAGATGCATGCCCGCATCAACGTAGTAACAGGAGCTGTTTCTTCCGTAGCCTTTCTTATCTTCTTCGACGGAAACGAAAGAACCGCGTGTTCCCAGGATCTTGACCTTCATCATCTTCTACTCCTCATTATACGTTCGTCCCTTGAAGACCAGCGCCTGATAAGGCTTCAGGAAGAGCGTTCCGCTTTCTTCCTTCAGTTCTTCGTAATTGTTTAAGACAAGACCTTCTTTCTTCACAAAGTCCGGAAGCGGATACTTCCGCTCTCTTTTGGAGAAGTTGGCCAGGACGAGATACTTCTTTCCTTCTTCTTCCCTGGTATAGGCGACGATCTTTCTGTTGGCAGGGTCGTATTCTTTTGTCTGCCCGTGAATGAAGAGCGGATCGCTTTTTCTGAGCTTCAGCAGCTTCTGATAGAAGCGATAGACTGACCTTTCGCTCTGCAAGTCTTTTTCGGCATTGATGTCCTTATAGACCGGGTTCATGCATTGCCAGGGCTCATGACCCTTGTTGAAACCGGCATTGACGGATGCGTCCCATTGCATCGGCACTCTTGCGTGATCCCGTGCACCGTAGCGGATGAAGCGGAACGCCAAAGCTCCCGGCATGCCGTAGCCTTTCATCAGGTCGTAGACGAAGTGCGAGACCGGATCTTTCATCTCATCAATGTTTCTGAAGGCACAGTTGGTCATGCCGATCTCCTGTCCCTGGTAGATGAACGGTGTGCCGTAACCAAGATAAGTGATCGCCGCCAGCATCGTTGCCGCCTCATAACGGTAGTGTTTCGAGTCGATAGAGAAGCGGTCCACACAACGCGGGTTGTCATGGTTCTCCAAGACCAGCGTGTTCCAGCCCTTGCCGTAATTATCGGTCTGCGGTCCGAACAAACCTTCCTTGAACTGCTTCATATCGAACGGCTTATAGAAGAACTTCGCTCCGCCGATATTGTCGGAATCCAGGTGGGCGAAATTGAAGATCGCATCGAGTTCTTTGTTTTCTTCTTTTACATATTCCAAAGCGTTCTCTTTGGAAGGGTGGTAGGACTCACCGACCGAGAAGCTGTCGTAATTGCCTAAGGCTTTTTCGTTGAGCTCTTTCAAAAACTCGTGCATCCGCGGTCCGTCGACAAAGAAGGACGAACCTTTCTGGAAGGACTTCGACGTGTCGTCCTTGAACGGATAGACCTTGGAAAACATATTGAAGACATCGAAACGGAAACCGTCGACGCCCTTTTCCAGCCAGAACTTGAGGATGTCGATGATCTCTTTCCGCAGTTCTTCGTTCTCCCAGTTGAGGTCGGCCTGTTCTTTGCAGAAAAGATGGAGATAATACTCGTCCGTTCCCGAGATCCATTCCCAGGCAGAGCCGGTAAAGGTCGATGCCCAATTGGTCGGCGGCTTCAGCAGACCGTTTTCTTCTCTGCCCTTGCGGATGATGTAGTAATCCCGGTACTTGGAGTCCTTGTCTCTGAGTGCTTCCTTGAACCAGGGGTGCTCCGTCGAACTGTGGTTAATGACCATGTCCATGATGACCTTAAGATCTCTCTTGTGGCATTCTTCCAGCAGGCGATCGAAATCCTTCATCGTGCCGAACTTCTCGTCGATGTCCTTATAGTCACTGATATCGTAGCCGTAATCATAGTCCGGTGACTTGTACAGAGGCGAGAACCAGATCGCCGTCGCACCGAGCTCCTTGATGTAGTCGAGTTTTGAAAGGATACCTTGGATGTCGCCCCAGCCGTCATCGTTACCGTCTTTGAACGAAAACGGATAGATCTGATAGACGACCGCATCTTTATACCATTGTGTCTTCATATGTCTCTTCCTTTTCTTTCATTCTACCAAAAGAAAAGAAGGCGTTGCCTTCCGTTGTATCTTCAGCTCCTCTTATCGAACTTGTGTCCGCATTTCGGACAGGTGATCTCGATCTTTCCCTTGCCCCGCGGGACACGCAGTTTCTGTCCGCAGTTGGGACAGATGTAATAGCGGTGGTCCTTGAGGTCGATCGCCCGAGCCTTGTATCTCTGAAACTTGCTGACGAGTTTCCAGCGCAGCTCCATGTACTTCTGATTTTCCATGCTGCGGCGGTTGACGTTGGTGGAGAAAGCCCGGAACAGTGAATATAGATAGCCGATGAACGAGATGCGGGTCAAAACGCCGGTCTTCAGAAACACGTCCAGAACGACCAGAAACAAAGACGCGAAGCAGACATCCCTGCCGAAGGTATCGCTGCCGTTACGCCGTTGTAACCACCTATACAGTTTACGTTTCCAATTTTCCAGATCCGTTTTATTCATCCTGCTGCCTGCTTTCTTTTATCACTGCGGCATCACATATTCAAACTGCCGCTGCATCATCTTTATTTTAGTCTCGTTTGAAGGGGCGTTCAAGCTCGTGGAAAAGGGCACTTCTTTCCTTATGGTGCATCCCGTTTGCAGGAACGCGGCACTTTATATACCATGAAAGAAAAAGGAGTCTTGATATGATCAAAGTCTACGGAAGTCTGAAATGTCCCTATTGCGTCGTCTTGAAAGAAAACCTCGATCAGAACAAAGTTGTTTACGACTTCATCGATATCCTGGAGAATCTGGGAAATCTGGGTTCCTTCCTTGCCTTGCGCGACAAGGATCCCGTCTTCGACCATCTCAAATCGGTCGAAGACATCGGTGTCCCTGCGCTGGTCGATGACAGCGGAAAGGTCTGGGTCGACTGGGAGACCTGGCTGAATGAAAACGGCTATACGGTCTTCGTTCCGGAATCGACCTTGAGCGCTCCGTCCTGTTCCCTGGACCGTAAGGGCTGTTAGCCTCCCCCAAACAAAATGCAGCCGCAGCATTGCCGCGGCTTTTTTATTCTTCGATCCTCTCATATTCGCCGAACGAGTAGGACGGCATCTCATAGAATCTTCCGGTCTCTTTGTTCAGATACATCGTACCGACGCCCGGGATATACAGTTCGCCTTGCGCATTCAGACGTAAGAACGGCCAGCTGAGCGTTTGCGATGCGTGGTTCAGATGCCCGCCGTATCCTTTTTCGTCGTTAGCCTTGTTGAAGTTTTCGATCGCATCGTAAGCCTCTTGTGATTCTTCGATGATGATATCCAGGGCTCCGTCCTCATGGAAGATGAACTCCAGAGTATAGGGATCCTTGACGGAAAAATCCAGCTCCGGGTGTTCGGACTTCATGCCGATATAACCGGTATAAAGGAACTTTCCGGGCAGATAAGAAGCGATCTCTTCCATCTCCGCATCCGTCTTGTATTCGGGAACTTCTTGGATGCGCTGTTTCACCATCTCGTTGTCATTGATCTCTTTGACGACGAAATCCTGTACATCGCCGCCGGGAGAGATATTGTCATAAGATGTCGAGCCTTCTTTCCGGATCATCATGCAGCGGCCTTCGCTGAGACCGTGCACGCTGTCATCGCCGGGGATCGTGACTTCGCCTTTGCCTTCCAGTATGGCAAAGTATGTGATGCCGCCGTGATGACGGACGATCCCGCAGGTCCCCCGGATCGACAGCGAAGCATTCTCCGTTTCAAAAGAAAGCTCTTCATCGTCTTCAAGCTCCCTGTTCACACAGAAGAACAGACCGCCCTTTTCAAGGAAGATCTTCAGTCCGTTCCCTTCCTGCGTGATCGAAGTCTTCGAATCCTCATTCATCTTCACCAGCATGTCTTCATCCAGAAGGATCCAGTCAAAACTTTCCGTTTCCGTTTTGACACCGTAACCGCTGTAAAGATTCATTCCGGCGAAGCCTTCCTGGTCCTTCTCGCCGTCATTGACATTGACGGTCCCCACCAGATTCTCCAGAACGAACTGCTTTGCCTCGGCGGACTGGATCGGCGTATCTTCCTGAGCATCGGATGCCGGTGCCCCGCTTGAACAGGCGCACAGCAGAGATATCATGATCGCAAGTAGTATCTTTCTCATATTCCCGTCTCCCCGTATACCATTTTAACAAGGCTTTCATGATGCTGTCCCTCTTCCCTATGAAAAACCCGCCTCTTTTCAAATTGCCTTTGCTTCCCGCGTCTTTGATAATGAAGACAGGAGGAGATCCCGATGGAAAATACTTACGATATCAACCAGCTCGCTCTGATGAGCGGATTTACGACCCGGACGCTGCGCACTTACCTGAGTCAGGGGATATTGAACGGAACGAAAGAAAACGGCATTTGGAGATTTTCCGAGGAAGAGGTCGACCGCTTCTTTTCCGATCCCTATGTCAAAGAAGGCCTGCGCATCAAACGCAACAACCTCGTCTATGACTTCTTAGGCCAAAGACACACGAAAGAAAAACGGACCTGCGTGGTCCTCGATGTACCTGCAGGGCTTGTAGAAGGAAACAAGATCTCCGCTCTTTTCTGCAAGGAGATGGAAGCCGCGCAAGACGTCGTCTTCAACTATATCTATGAAGAAGGTGCCTGCCGCATCATCCTCTCCGGCAAAGAGGAAGAGGTCATGCGCCTGCTGGAGGCATACAGGAAACTTTCCTGAATAAACGTTGATTCATATAAAAAACCTCTTTCCCTCTTTCAAAGCAGCAGGAGCCGCAACGAAACAGATCGGAAAGAGGTTTTTTGATCATTATAAGAACGAAAACGGATCACTGTTCCGCAGTTTCTTCCTGCAGTACCTTCGGCATCATGTATCCGCTGCCTGTGCTCGCCATCATGCATACGGC
>JAIKXJ010000003.1 GCA_024684175.1 Erysipelotrichaceae bacterium | reverse complement strand
GACTTGCGCTTCCAACCTCGGCGTCATTTTCAATCCTTTATTTATATACGGAAATCCGGGTCTGGGCAAGACACATTTGCTGAACGCCATCGGCAATCAGGTCCGGACAATGTTCCCGGAAAAGAATATCGGTATGTTGAGTGGACTGGAATTCGTCGACAATGTCAAAAAAGCTTCGCAGGAGAACCGTTTTGATGAGTTGAAGAAGGTTTTTGAAGACCTGGATCTGCTTCTGATCGACGATATTCAGAATATCGCAGGTAAAGATAAGACCAATGAGTTGTTCTTCACGATCTACAACGAACTGATCAACAACAAGAAACAGATCTGTATCACTTCCGACCGCACACCGAGCGAGATCCGCGGTCTTTCTGATCGTATCATCTCCCGTTTCAATCAGGGATTGAATGTCAATATCGAAGCTCCGGAATATGAGACTTCCATCAATATATTAAAGATGAAGGTCGCCAACTATCCGGGTTACAACAAATCTTCCATCGATGATATCGATGATGAAGTCTTCAATTATCTTGCTACCAACTTCTCCCAAGACGTGAGGTCTTTGGAAGGAGCGGTAAACCGGCTCCTTTTTTATTCAGCGATGTTCCCGAATCTCGAAGAAGGAAACCGCATTACTTTGAAACTGGCGATCGATGCCTTCAAGGATCAGATCAAGGAATCAAAGAATGAATTAGCTATTCCAACGGTACGAAAGGCGGTATGTGATTACTACAACCTCACCAAACAACAGATCACATCCGCCAACCGTACCAAGAACATCTCCAACGCCCGGCAGATCGCGATGTATCTTTGCCGCAAACTTTTGGACGCCACTTACGATGACATCGGCAGGGAATTCGGCGGACGGGATCATTCCACAGTCATGAGCGGTATCGCTTCGGTGGAAAAGAAGATCAAGACCGATCCTTTGTATCTTAAGGCGATCAATGAGATCGAAGGCAGGATCCGCTAGAGTTTCAAACGATTTTTACAACAGTAAAAATGTTAAAATTTAAGTATAAATGCAGTCTGTTTTAAAGTTTTCCACATTTACCAACAAAGTAATGATGATAACTTTAACAGAATGAATAATAAAAACACACGGAGGCGCTTATGAATTTCAAAATCTCAAAGAAAGAATTCCTGGATGCACTCTCACTTTCATCCAGAGCCATCTCTTCCACGACACCGCTGCCATCCTTATCCGGCATCAAGATCTCCGTCAGCAGTGATTCTCTCGTCTTAGTTTCATCGGATTCCAATATCTCGATCCGTACGGCGATCAACAATAATGACAGAAATGCCCTGATCATCAGCGAACCCGGTGAGGTCGTTCTGGAAGCCAGATACATCCTGGAGATCGTCCGGAAGATCGATGCGGATTTCATCAATGTGGAAACGATCGACGGAACTTTGATGAAGATCTACGGCGGCAACTCCGAATTCAAAGTCAACGGAATGGATGCTTCGGAGTACCCGAACATCGGATTCGATATCCGCGACAATTCGCCGTTCAAACTCAAGACTTCCCTCTTCCAGCAGATCGTCGATGAAACTTCCTTCGCCTGCTCGGACAAAGAAACGAGACCTGTTTTGACCGGTGTCAACTTCAAAGCCGCCGATCGGAAGCTTTATATCAACGCGACCGATTCTTACCGTCTTGCCTCCAAGACTCTGGATATCGATCAGGATCTGCATTTCAACATCACGGTTCCGTCGAAATATCTCAATGAGATCTGCCATTCCATCGTCGGTGAAGAAGAAGTCACGATTGCCATCGACAATCAGAAGATCTCCTTCATCTTCGGCAATTCGATCATCGAGACCAGACTTCTGGATGATGAATTCCCTGATACTTCCAGACTCATACCGGTATCCTTCCGGCAGAAACTGGTCGTTTCGGCAAAGGATCTGATCCGGGCGATCGACCGTACCTTATTCATCAAAGCCGATGGCAAGAATACGATCAAGATGTCGATCGATCCTTCCAAACTGGAACTGACTTCAACCAACCAGACGATGCTGTCATCCTTTGAAAAGATCGATGTCATCTCTTACGAAGGTGATCCGCTGGAGATCTCCTGTTCCGGTAAATATCTGCAGGATGCCTTGAAAGCGGTCGATGATGATGTTGTGACCATCAACTTCTCCGGAGAACTCAAACCGATGGTCGTCAAGCGCGAAGGTGATGATTCTCTGGTCCAGTTGATCTCACCGGTCAGAACGTACCGTTAAAATCCAAAAATCAAAAATAAGACGAAAAAGAGCCCGTTTGAGACGGGTTCTTTATTTTATGAGGTCCTGCACGTGTTTTTATAACGACCCGAAAATGGAAAAATAAAGCCAAAAATGTTATAATTTAAGCGTATATGGCTGCGATTAAAGAAGTGAAGATCAAAGAAGAATCCGTCACGCTCGGACAGTTCCTCAAGATCTGCGATCTCATCTCTTCCGGCGGCGAAGCGAAGTTCTTTTTAAAAGAGAACGAAGTCTTCGTCAACGAAGAGAAAGAAGAACGCCGAGGGCGGAAACTTTATGAAAACGATCTTGTGAAGATCAACGATGAGGCCTTCAAAGTATGCCGGTAAAAACGATCCGTCTCAACGATTATCGTAATTACAGGCGTCATTTTTTTGAATTCGATCCGCATCTGAATATCATCGTCGGAAAGAACGGTACCGGAAAGACCAACATCCTTGAAAGCATCATCGTCGTTTCCAATACCAAGTCCTATCGTACAAACAATGATGCGGACCTGATCCGCAAAGGTTTTGATTTTGCACGCATCATCCTCAATACTCCCGACAAAGAGTATAAAGTCGTCATCAACAAGAAAAACAAATCTCTTTATATCAATGATGTCTTGGTCAAAAGGACATCGCAGTTCATCGGCGAAGTCAACGCCATCTTATTCAAACCGAGCGACCTGGAACTGTTCACTCAGTCACCAGGTGAGAGAAGGAAACTGCTCGACATCGAACTTTCCAAAGTCTCCAAACCCTATATCCAGTCTTTACTGAGATACAATTCCTTATTAAAAGATAAAAACAAACTCTTGAAGGAACTGGAGATCGATGAGCTCTTATTAAATGTGATCGACGAATCGATGGCACCGATGATCAAGATCATACTAAGTGAAAGAAACAACTTCTTCACGATCGCCAACCGTTACATCTCCGACTACTATAAACTGATCTCCGGCAAAGACAGCAGGATCTCCATCGTCTACAAAAAATGCTGCGAGATCGAGAACGTCGAAGATAAGATCACCGAAGCCAAGGAAAAAGACCGTTATTATCACTACACGACATTCGGTCCCCATCACGATGACTATAGCTTCTTTATGGATGGCTATGAGCTCAATTCCATCGCTTCCCAGGGACAGAAACGTATGGTCTTGATCGCCTTCAAGTTTGCCTTGATGCGCTACATCGAATACATGACCAATGTCACCCCGATCGTCTTGCTGGATGACATCTTATCGGAATTGGATAAAGAAAATCAGGAACGCTTACTGAATATTATTCCGGATGACACCCAAGTCATCATAACCAATACCGATATCAACAATCTGAATATCGCAAAGAATTATAAATTGATTGAATTAAAGGAGGAACAGGATGTCTAATACAAGTATAAAACACGACAACTATACTTCTGATGATATACAAGTACTGGAAGGACTTGAAGCTGTAAGAAAACGTCCGGGCATGTACATCGGCACGACGTCTTCGACTGGTCTGCATCACCTGGTCTGGGAGATCATCGACAACTCCGTTGATGAAGCTTTAGCCGGTTATGCAACGAAGATCGAAGTCAGTGTCGACGGCGAAGATATCGTCACCGTCAAAGATGACGGCCGCGGTATGCCGGTCGAGATCCACCCGAAGACCGGTGTTTCCACTGTGGAAACGATTTTTACCGTGCTCCATGCCGGCGGCAAATTCGGCGGCGGTGCCTATAAAGTTTCCGGCGGTCTGCACGGTGTCGGTGCTTCTGTCGTCAACGCCCTTTCCGAGTGGGTCGAAGTCACGGTCCGTAAAGGAGGAAAAGTATATTTCATCCGCTTTAAGAACGGCGGCAAAGTCGACCAGCCGCTGAAAGAGATCGGTACCTGCGATCTGAAAGATACCGGTTCGACCGTCCGTTTCAAAGCCGATCCTGAGATCTTCAAAGAAGGAACAGTCTACGACTACGAGACTTTATTCAACCGTATCCGTCAGATGGCATTCTTAAACAAAGGGATCTCCTTCACTTTCCATTGGAATAAGGAAGATGAGATGAAAGGTTCTCACTCTTTCTGCTATGAAGGAGGCATCAAAGAATATGTTGAATTCCTGGATGAAGGCGAGACCAAACTGTTTGAAGATGTCTTATATTGTGACGGTGCCGATCCGGCGACCCAGATCGCCGTGGAAGTCTCACTGCGCTACAATACTTCTTACAGTGAGAAAGTCTATTCTTTCTGCAACAACATCTTCACACCGGACGGCGGCATGCATATGGATGGATTCCGGCAGACACTGTCGAGAGTCATCAACAGCTACGCCCGCGACAACAACCAGATCAAAAAAGACGATCCGAACCTTTCGATCGACGATTTAAGAGAAGGATTGACGGCGATCATCTCCGTCAAACACCCCGATCCGCAATATGAAGGACAGACCAAAGGCAAATTAGGCAACGCGGAAGTCCGTCCGGTCGTCAACAAGATCTTCGGTGACTTCTTAAAACGTTATCTTCTGGAAAATCCGGATGTCGCCAAGATCATCATCGAAAAAGCGAAATCCGCTTCCGAAGCAAGACTTGCTGCACAGAAGGCAAGAGAAAGTGTCAGAAGAAAAGATGATTTCGGCTCCGGCAACTTGCCGACTAAACTGAAAGACTGTGCTTCCAGAGATGCGTCGATCTGCGAGATCTACATCGTCGAGGGTAATTCCGCCGGCGGTTCCGCCCAGCAAGGCAGAGACTCCAACTTCCAGGCCGTCCTCCCGTTAAGAGGAAAGATCCTGAATGTCGAGAAAGCAAGGGAACACAAGATCTTCGACAACGCCGAGATCCGCATGATGATCCAAGCCTTCGGCTGCGGCTATGGCAAGGATATCGATATCTCCAAACTGCGTTACCACAAGATCGTCATCATGACCGATGCCGATGTCGACGGTCAGCACATCTCGACGCTGATGCTGACATTCTTATACCGCTTCTTCCGTCCGCTGATCGAAGGCGGTTATGTCTATCTGGCGATGCCGCCTCTATACAAACTCTTCAAAGGACAAAGGACTTTGCGTTACTGCTACTCCGATGAAGAATTGGAACTGGCGAAACGCGACTTCGGTGACGAAAAATATGACGTACAGCGTTACAAAGGACTTGGTGAAATGGATCCGAGTCAGCTTTGGGAAACGACACTGGATCCGGAACACAGGACATTGAAGCGCGTCACGATCAAAGATGCGATCGACGCCGATGCAGTATTCTCGATGTTGATGGGCGACGAAGTCGAACCGAGAAAGAATTTCATCGTCGAGAATGCACACTTCGTCAAGAACCTGGATATTTAAGGAGGCCGCATGGAAGAATTAGATAACAGATTTTTCAATCACGGAAATATGAAAGAAGTCAACATCTCTTCCGAGATGCGCGAAGACTTCTTAAGCTATTCGATGTCGGTCATCATCGACCGTGCTCTTCCGGATGTCCGGGATGGTATGAAACCGGTCCACCGCAGAGTCCTTTGGGCGATGTATGATGCCGGCTTCCTGCCGGACAAACCGCATGTCAAATCCGCCAATATCGTCGGTGAAGTTATGGGTAAATATCACCCGCACGGCGATACGGCGATCTACGATACGATGGTCCGTATGGCTCAGCCGTTCTCCTACCGTTATCCGCTGGTCGACGGCCACGGTAACTTCGGTTCTCTGGACGGCGACGGTGCAGCGGCGATGCGTTATACCGAAGCGCGTATGTCCAAAATCTCTCTGGAGCTCTTGCAGGATATCAAAAAGGAAACGGTCGACTGGCGCGACAACTACGATGCCAGACACAAAGAACCGGTCGCCCTCCCCAGCCGCTTCCCCAACCTTTTAGTCAACGGTTCGATGGGTATCGCTGTCGGTATGGCGACCAATATGCCGACGCACAATTTAGGTGAAACGATCGACGGCGTCATCGCGGTCATGGATAATCCGGACATCACAACGACCGAACTCATGGAATACATACCGGGACCGGACTTCCCGACCGGCGGTTATATCGTCGGACGATCCGGTATCCGTCAGGCTTACGAGACCGGACGCGGATCGATCATCATGCGCTCCAAAGTCGAGATCGAAGACATGCACGGAGGCAAACACAAGATCACGATCAAAGAGATCCCGTACCTCGTCAACAAACTGGTGATGTTTGAAAAGATCCACCAGCTGGCAAAAGAAAAGATCATCGACGGCATCTCCGAACTTAAGGACCTGTCCAACGACCGTAACGGCATCCGCATCGAGATCGAACTGAAGAAAGATGTGCAGCCGGAAGTCGTCCTCAATCAGTTATATAAACTCACACCGGTCCAGTCATCCTTCGGCATCAACAACAATGTCCTGGTCGACAACCGACCGATGCTGCTGTCATTAAAAGAGATCATCAACTGTTACATCAACCACCAGATCGACGTCGTCCGCAGACGGACACAGTACGATCTGAAAGAAGATGAAAAACGTGCTCACCTCTTGGAAGGATTGAAGATCGCACTGGACAACATCGACCGCGTCGTCGAGATCATCCGCAGTTCCAAAGATGATGATGAAGCGATGATGAAACTCAATGAGGAATTCGGCATCGATGAGATCCAGGGCAAAGCGATCCTGGATATGCAGTTAAGAAGACTGACCGGATTATCCAGAGAAAAGATCGTTAATGAACTCAACGAACTCTATATCGAGATCGCCGATCTCAAGGACATCCTGGCCAATCATTCCCGTGTCGTTCAGATCATCAAAGATGAACTGACGGCGATCAAGGACAGGTACGGCGACAAGCGCCGCACCGAGATCATCGACGGCGATGTTTCGGTGGAAGATGAAGATCTGATCCCGATGGAAGACGTCATCATCTCCTTGAGCAACAACGGCTACGTCAAACGTCTGCCGATCGATACCTACCGTCTGCAGAACCGCGGCGGCCGCGGCGTCAAAGGCATGAGTCTGAATGAAGATGACGTCGTCGATCAGAACATCACGATGTCGACACACGACTTCTTACTGATCTTCACCAACAAAGGTAAGGTCTACCGCATCAAAGGCTTCAATATTCCGGAGGCATCACGCAACGCCAAAGGCATCCCGGTCATCAATATCATCAACATCGATAAAGATGAAAAGGTCAAGGCACTGGTGCCGATCAACCGGGAATGGGAAGTCAAAGGCTATCTCTTCTTCGTCACGAAGAACGGTCTGTGTAAGAGGGTACCGGCTTCCGAATTCGAATCGATCCGTCAGAACGGCAAGATCGCCATCTCCTTGAAAGAAGATGACGAACTCGTCGCCGTCCGTCCGACACTGGGTGATTCACAGATCATCATCGGTGCGGCAAACGGTAAAGCGGTGCGCTTTGATGAACGCGGTGTCCGTGCAATGGGCAGGAATGCGACCGGTGTCAAAGGCATGAATGTCGACGGCTCTGAGGTCATCGGCATGTGTACCGATGCGGAAGGTTCCAAGATCCTGGTCGTCTCCAAGAAGGGTTACGGCAAGCAGACCCCGGTCGAAGAATACCGTCTCACTTCCAGAGGCGCAAAAGGTGTCAAGACCATCAACATCAATGAAAAGAACGGTGATCTGGTCGCCTTGAAAGCTGTCAACGGCGATGAAGACTGCCTGATCATGACTAATGACGGCATCATCATCCGCATCCATCTCGAAAAAGTCTCAACGATGGGCCGTGCAACGCAAGGTGTCCGCCTGATCAAACCGCAGGAAGGTACCTTTGTCTCTGCCGTCTCCCTGATGTCTCATTCCGACGACGACAACAAGGAAGAGGCACCGGTAAACGAAGAAACGGAAGTTTCCGAAAACGAATAAACAGTGAAAGTCCCCTGTCATGAACAGAGGACTTTTCTTTCTTCATCCTAAAATATTACCTAGGAAATATTTTTGAATCCTATGGGATATTTGTGAGCTTTGTGATATGATTTGTATGTAAAAGTTAAGGAACAGTAGTCGGAGAAGACTTTACAGAGAGATAAGGGCTGGTGGAACTTATCAGGGATATCCGATGAATCCGCCTTATATGATGTCCCAACCCGACACGTCATCCTGCGTTAAAGGAATAAGTTATAAGTAAAGGTGGTACCGCGCGGCAGCGCCCTTGTCTATCACCTTTTTTATTTTCAGGAGGAATTTTATGATCGATATCAAACTTATCAGAGAAAATCCGGAACTGGTCAAAGAAAACATCCGCAAGAAGTTCCAGGAAGAAAAACTTGTTCTCGTTGATGAAGTTAAAGCACTGGATGAAGAATACCGTGCCTTACGTACCAAAGCCGATGAGCTCCGCGCCCAGCGCAACACCGCTTCCAAGCAGATCGGCGCTTTGATGGGCCAGGGCAAGAGAGAAGAAGCGGAAGCTGCCAAAGCCAACGTTAAAAAGATCGGCGAAGAGATCGAAGAATGTGAAAAGAAAGAACCGGAACTCGAAGCACAGATCCGCGAAAGGATGTTGGTGATCCCGAACATCATCGACGCATCCGTCCCGATCGGCAAAGACGATTCCGAAAACGTCGAGATCGAACAGTTCGGCACCAAGAGAGAATTCAATTATGATATCCCTTATCATACAGAGATCATGGAAAGTTTTGAAGGCATCGATCTGGATTCCGCCAGAAAGACTTCCGGTAACGGATTCTATTATCTTACCGGCGATATCGCCAGACTGCATTCCGCGATCCTCGCCTATGCGAGAGACTATATGGTCAACAAAGGGTTCACTTACTGTGTTCCTCCGTTCATGATCCGTTCCGAAGTCGTGACCGGCGTCATGTCCTTCAAGGAAATGGAAAACATGATGTACAAGATCGAGGGCGAAGACCTCTATCTGATCGGCACATCCGAACATTCCATGATCGGCCGATTCATCGATACGATCAATGACGAAACCAAACTTCCGATGACGCTCACCTCCTACTCTCCTTGTTTCCGTAAGGAAGTCGGTGCGCACGGCATTGAAGAACGCGGCGTCTATCGTATCCACCAGTTTGAAAAGCAGGAAATGATCGTCATCTGCAAGCCTGAAGAATCCATGGATTGGTATAACAAGATGTGGAGATATTCCGTCGACCTGTTCTTATCCATGAACATCCCGGTAAGAACGCTGGAATGCTGCTCCGGTGATCTGGCCGATCTGAAAGTCAAATCCTGCGATGTTGAGGCATGGTCACCGCGTCAGCAGAAATATTTTGAAGTCTGTTCCTGCTCAAACCTGGGCGATGCCCAGTCCAGAAGACTGAAGATCCGTGTCAAAGGTGAAAAAGGCAATTATCTGCCGCACACGCTGAACAATACGGTCGTCGCTCCGCCGAGGATGTTGATCGCGTTCCTGGAGAACAACTACAACGAGGACGGTTCCGTCGATATCCCGGAAGCTTTGCAGCCGTATATGGGCGGTCAGAAGAAGATCGTCAGAAAGTAGATCAAACAGAAAGGAATGTTTCACGTGAAACATTCCTTTCTTTCCTTATAATATATAAAGAAAACGATGAAAACGATCATAAATGTTTCACGTGAAACGATCCGGGAAGGAGGAAAATGATAAAAGCAGTATTATTTGACTATAACGGGACCCTTTTTGCGGACGACGATATCAACGATATGGCCTGGAAAGCGACGATCGAAGAACTTTCACAGGGAAAGATCGATGCGGATAAGTTCTACGGCGAATTCATCGGAACGAGAAACTACCCTTTCGTTGAGAAGTTGTTTGAGATCCTGGGCATGGAACACGATGAAGAAAAGATCATGTACTGGGCAATACGCAAAGAAACGAAATATTATCATGAGATCTGCAGGAAACTCGGCCGTGATAAGCTGATGCCCGGTGCTGAAGAACTGTTGGATAAATTAAAAGAAAAGAAGATCCCCTTCACGATGTGTACGGCATCTTTGGATGTGAATGTCGATTTTTATTTTGAACAGCTGCATCTGGACCGCTGGTTCGACAAAAAGATGGCCGTTTACGACGACGGCATCATGACTGATAAAAAAGACATGTATCTGGAAGGCGCAAAACGGCTGGGCGTCGACATCAAAGATTGTCTGATCTTTGATGATTCCCCCACTTCCATAAAAAATGCCGCCCTTGCGGGATGTGAAAACATCATTGTCATCAAAAAACCGAACAATCCGGATCTTCCGCAGATCAAACAGCGCATCAAAGACTTCACAGAACTGGACATCAAAACATTAGAACTATGAAACATTTATTCCTTACCCTTTACATCCTCTTCCTTTATGGTTTCGGGTTTGTGATTTCGCGGCTTGATACCGATCCGAGCGGCTTGGTCATGGGGATCATCCTGATCTTATCCCTCCTCAGCACGGTCAATGCCATCAGACTGCACAAAAACAGAGATGAAAAGACCTTGGGAGTCCATGGGCTGGTCGGATCGTTGCTGCTGCTGCCGGTCGATTTTCTGATCACACTGTTCGCTGTAGTCCTCCTCAGCTCGACGACCGGTGAAGAGCCGTTTAAGATCGGTCTTGCCGCCTGGCTGCTTCTCGTGGTGATCATCAATCTTCCGGTGATCGTAAGCCAGATCGCGTATATCCGTCTGAAGAATTACAGTATTTTATATCTGATCATCCCCTTCCTGCCGGTGGTCAATATTATATTCATGATCTTTTCCCTTCTGCGCAGACGCCGGAATGTTTCACGTGAAACATGATTTGAAAGACCGGAACATTTAAGCTAAAATATAAATGGTACAACAATCACGTTACTAACTTGGTCAGGTGCGGAAGCAAGCAGCCATACGAACCTCTGTTTGTGTGTACCATTTTTTAATGAGAGATATGGAAAAGAAATATATGTTGGCAGCCTATCAGGAGGCTCTGAAAGCATTCAAAGAAGACGAAGTCCCGATCGGATGCGTGATCGTCAAAGACGGCGAAGTGATCGCCAAGGCGCACAACAAGAAGGTGAAGAAGAATTGCGCCGTCTACCATGCGGAGATCGAATGCATGATCAAAGCGGCGAAAAAACTCAACAACTGGAACCTGAAGGGCTGCGATCTCTATGTCACGCTGGAGCCTTGCATGATGTGCACCGGGGCGATCGTCAATTCCCGGATCGACAACATCTGCTACGGCTGCAAGGATCCCAAGGGCGGTGCCTTAGTCTCCAACATCCGTTTCAAGCGGATCAAAGGCCTCAACCACTATCCCGGGATCCAAGGCGGGATCATGAAGGAAGAGTGTTCTGAATTGTTAAAGGCATTCTTTAAAAACAAGCGATAATTTATTTCCCAGGCAAATATAAAACACGATAAATAAAGGTCCAAACGGATCTTTTTCTTATTTCCGACAATCCGAAGGCAATGAGGTATAATGGGAGTATGGCATATCAGGTACTTTACAGAACATACAGACCATCCAGATTTTCCGAAGTCGTCGGACAGGAATACATCGTCAAAACACTGGTGAATGCGATCAAAAACAACAAGATCGCCCACGCCTATCTTTTTGCCGGACCGAGGGGTACCGGTAAGACGTCGGTCGCCAAGCTGTTCGCCAAGGCGATCAACTGTCCGAACTTTAATGACGAAGCCTGTGACGGGTGCCCGAACTGTAAAGCTTTCCTGGAAGGGAACCATCCGGACATCATCGAACTCGATGCCGCCAGCAACAACGGTGTCGACGACATCCGCGAGATCATCGAACAGGTGCCCTATGCCCCGCTTTTGGGAAAATACAAAGTCTATATCATCGACGAGGTCCATATGTTGTCGACAGCGGCTTTCAATGCCCTGCTGAAGACACTGGAAGAACCGCCGGCCCACGTCATCTTCATCCTGGCTACGACCGATCCGCAGAAAGTCATTCCGACGGTCCTGTCCAGATGTCAGAGATACAATTTCTCCAAAATCTCGGTCTACGAGATCAAAAAGCGTATGATGGAGATCCTGGACAGAGAAAAGATCCCTTACGAAGAAAAAGCAGCGGAAGAGCTATCCCGCATGGCGGAAGGTGGCATGCGTGACGCCTTGTCTTTGTTGGAACAGTGTCTCTCATACAATTCGGATGAACTGAAGCTGGAAGATGTCGAACACATCTTCGGTCTGACCTCGACGGCGGAAGAAGTCGCTCTCTATCTGAAGATCCATGATCACAAGATCTCCGATGTCATCACCAGGATGCGGGAGATCTATGCGGCAGGCGCCGACACCAAGCGCCTGGCGGTCGATCTTCTCGAGATCGTCAAGGATGTGCTGATCTATTCCGATCAGGGAAAGGAAAAACTGCTGACCAGGATCACGGCAGCGGAAGCCCAGACGATCATCAATGAAGTCCCGGCATCCGTCTTGTTCAGCGATATTGCGAAGCTCGAACAGCTGATCGCCCGCGAGCGGCAGAGTCAGAACTTCCCGGTCTATCTCGAACTGTGCCTGATCAATATGTCGGAAGACGGAGGATCGCCGAAAGAAAATATCACCAGGGAAACAAAAGAGGTCCGCAAAGCGGAACCGGTCAAGGAAGAAGTCCCTACAGAAACAAAAACGGAGACCAAGGAAGTCAAAGAAGAAGCACCGGCACCGGATCCGGAGATGCAGGTCATCGATACCGACATGGAGTATCTGCTTTCGCTCTTACTGAATGCGAACCGGGACCTCAAGATCTCCGATCAGATCATCTACAACAAACTCGATCTTTATGCCTATGAGCCGGAAAAGCGGAAATTCTATCAGCTGCTGATCGGCACGGAGCTCTTCGCTTCCAACAAGGATGCGATCATCATCTCCGGCAGCCGTCCGCAGGCCGACAGCATCAATACCCTTTCCGCCAACAAGGATCTCTATCGTTTCGTCAATAAGGAATTCGGTATCGATAAGATGATATTTGCGATCGATCCGGACAAGAAACGCACACTGATCGAAATGTACAAAAGGGTACCGAATGAACTGAAGAAAAATCCGGCACCGGTCTTTGTAGAAAAATATAACATCGAAGAAAAGAGAGAACTGACCAAAGAAGAAAAATTGAAAGACCTTTTCGGCGATGTACTGAAAGTTGAGGAATAAATATGGATATCAATAAACTCATGCAGCAGGCGCAAGCCATGCAGAAACAGCTGGAAAAAGCAACGGAACAGATCAACGCGACCGAATTTGAAGGTACGGCATCCAACGGATTGGTCAAGGTCACGGTCAGCGGCGAAAACAAAGTCCTCTCCGTTTCTCTGGATCCGGGCATCCTGAATCCGGAAGACAAGGAGATGATCGAAGATCTGATCATGATCGCCGTCAACGATGCGATCTCCAAAGCTGACGAAATGAAGAAAGAAAGACTCGGATCCATGGCGTCCGCGATGGGCCTGCCCTTATAAAATGTATCCCAAGAAATTTGAAGAACTCTGTTCGGCTTTTGAAAAACTTCCGGGCGTCGGCGCAAAGACGGCACAGCGCTATGCTTTCACGATGCTCGATAGGGACAGCGAACAGATCGACGGGATGATCGATGCCTTGAAAGGGATACGGCAGATCAGAAGATGCAAAGTCTGCGGCTTTTTAAGCGACGAAGACTACTGCCCTTTCTGCAAGGACACGACCCGCGATGCGTCGACGATCATGGTCGTCGCCTATCCTCAGGATGTAGCGGCGATCGAGAAGACCGGTTCCTACAAAGGTCTCTACCATGTCCTGGGCGGACTGATCTCTTCTTCCAAAGGGATCTATCCGGAAGACATCAACATTGAGAAGTTACTCGAAAGACTCGAGCCTTCACTCAAAGAAGTCATCGTTGCCGTTTCCCCGACGATGGAAGGCGAAATGACGGCGCTGTATCTTGATAAGATACTGAAAGACAAAGGCGTCCTGGTGACCAGACTTGCCCACGGCTTGCCGATGGGAGCTTCTTTGGATTATGCGGACGAGCTGACGCTGATCAAGGCGATGGATAACAGAAGAAAGATCCAAGATGAATAAGATCCTGACCGTTTACGATGATGTCGATCCTTTGAACAATGTCATCAGTGCCCTCACCCTGGGTGTTGATGAGATCTTTTATGTCTATCATCACGATGTTCCGAAACGCAATTTCGAAAACATCCGGACTGTCATCAACCGATACTGCGACGCAAAGACCCACTTCATCAAACTGACCGACGACGAAAAACAGATGCGGGAGATCATCGAAAACAACGACGGCCTGATCATTGATGTCGGCGGTGCGAAGTACCTTTCGCTGTTTTTGTTTGAGATGACTTCGGTCTTGGACAACAGGCTCATCTATTATGACGATGATGAAAACTGCATCAAAGATTACCGCAGCCACTCAGTCATCACCAACAAAGTCTTCAAGCTGCAGATCGAAGATGTGCTGACCCTGCGCGGCGGCGAGATCCAAAGCACGATGCACAAACCGGCATCTGACAAGGAAACAAGAGAAACGCTGTTAAGGGTCGTGGAAAAAAACATCGACACCTACCCTGCGTTCACCCGCTTCATCACCAAGGTCAACACCATCGTTAATACCGGCAAGTACCTCGGATTCAACACATATAAAATATCGGAAAGCGACCGCAACGCGATCGTTTCAGACAATACCTACCGAAACATCGAAGATCTCTTCACGGTCGACGATAAAAACCGTTTACGGTTCAAGAACCGCAAGCTGCGGGAGATGGTCTCGGTCTCCGGTGCCTTCCTGGAAAACTATCTTTATATCAAGCTCACAGAATCCGGTCTGTTTGACGATGTGAAGATGTCGACGGTCATCGACTTTGCGGAAGACAACTTCCGGTACCCGGTACGCTGTGAGATCGACTGTCTCATCATTAAAGACAACAAGCTGCTGTTTGTTTCCTGTAAGTCTTCGAAAGTCGACACGGAAGCACTCAACGAGATCTACGTTCACAATCATCGTTTCGGAAACGTCTTATCGGTACCGGTCCTCTGCGTCTTCGAAGAACTGGACCGCAAGTACCCGAGCACCTATGCGAAAGGCGAAGAGCTGGGCATCTTCCTGGTCGACCGCTCTTCCTTTGTCGAGAACGATGTCAGCGAAGTCTTCGCATCGATCTTAGACGGAACTTACATTTATGACGAAGTCTACTGAGTTATAATAAAGTTGTATCATGTCCGCGATAGCTTACGTCACCGATTCCAAAATGCTTGAGCTTCATCGCCTGAACAATCATAAGACGATGAACTTCTGGCGCCTGTCTGCCAACATCGGCTTTTCCGATTTCGGAGAAGGCGATCTGGTTTTCTTTCTGTCCAAAGACAAGGAACACCGCAAGAACAGAGAAAAAGGCATCGTCGGTTTCGGACGCGTCAAAAGCATCGCTGCCGCATCGATCCGTTCGATGTGGGACAAGTACGGCATCTATAACGGCTACGTCAGTCTGAACGAATTCAAGGAAGCCATACGGAAAGTCTCCAAAGACAAAAAACTTCCGGCAAAGATCTCCGCTTTCTACCTGGAAGATGTGACCTTCTTTCAGCCGGTCTATCTGAGCGAATGCGGGATGAAGATCTCCAGCAACGTGGAGTCCTACGTCTATCTCAAACCGGGCTCCGTCGTCTTCTCTCTGCTGGATCTGGCGGAAACGTCCAGAGACCTCTGGAGCGGACTGTCCGGCAACAGCGAAACGATCAAAAGGGAAAAGCTCCTCTATGCCCTGCTGGAAAGCCACGACCGGATCAAGGATCTTCAAAGAAGCGAGAAAGAAAACAAGAAAGCAAAAAGGGCATTGAAAGCTTTGAACGAAGAAGGATACTTCTTCCTCAGAAACTCGCAAAGTGAGGTCTGCCGGTTGGGAAAAGAGAGCGCCGATGTCCTGTTTTACCGCAGCGGTCCGAACGACGACCGTGCCCTGATCGGTCAGGCGCAGCTCTATAAATATCACCTGGGAAAATATCTGGGGAATGATGCCCATGTCCGCTTCCAGGTGAGCGATCACGATGAAATGCTCGAATATCTGATGAACGCCTTGTTGTAGGCGTTTTTATAATTCATCCTTCTTGCAAGGCGGCGATCCTCATGCGTAAAATGGTCTTACAATGAAGACTGCCATTCATTTTCCGAGAAAAGATATCCTGAACGGAAAGATCGGTCAGCAGATGCTGCTGTTCCTCTTTCCGGTCTTTTTAGGTTATCTGGTCCAGCAGCTTTACGGCATCGTCGACAGCATCGTTCTCGGTCGGCTCATCTCCAAACAGGCGCTGGCAGCCGTCGGCGGTTCGGCAAATTCACTGATCAACATCACACTCAACTTCATCGGCGGCATCACTTCGGCGATCACCGTTCTGGTCGCCCAGAATTATGGCCGGGGAAATATGGAAAAGGTCAATCAGTCCGCAAAGACCGGCATATTCCTGTCGATCGTCTTAGGCTTGTGTCTATCTGTCGTACTGGTCCTGCTCGCCCCTTTCTGGCTCGATCTGATGAAGGAGCCTTCGGATACGAGGTCTCTGTCTTTGACCTATCTTTATTTCTATCTGGCATCTCTTTCGTTTTATTTCGTCTATCAGACCGGCGTCTGCATCTTAAGGGCATTGGGCGATTCAAGAAGACCGCTGCTGTTCATCGGTTTGACGGCAGTCGCCAAGATCTCCCTGGATCTTCTGTTTGCCGGAGTCTTCAAGCTCGGCGTCTTCGGTACTTCCCTGGCGACTTTTTTATCGCACGCGATCTGTGCGTTCATTATATTGTTCATTTTTGATAAGACGAGCGACGTCTATCAGAGAGATTTCAAGGATTTTTCTTACGACAAAGAAGATGTGAAGAAGATCTTTGCGATCGGCCTTCCTTTCGCGGTCCAGTCCATGATGTTCGCCATACCCAACGCGATGATCCAGTTCAAGATCAATTCCTTTGAAACGGACGCGGTCGCCGCCTACAGCGCCTATAACAGCGTCGATGCCCTATTCTGGTGTTTCTCCAACGCCTTGACGACAGCGACGATCACCATGGCGTCTCAGAATTTCGGAAAAGGCAATCTGAAGCGGGTCAGAAGGACGGTATTGGTCTCGGTCCTGATCGATGCGGTCGGTGCGGTCTGTTTCGGTACCCTCTTCTATTTCTTCGGAAGATACATCCTCACACTTTTCCTGAAGGATCCGGAACCTTTGTCCATTGCGGCGAGGATGTTGAGAGTCATCGCCTTCTCTTATATCACCTATGCACCGATCGATCCGCTGTCGGCTGTCTTCAAATCCTGCGGCCTGACCAAAGCGCCGCTGATCATCGCGATCTTCTCGATCTGTCTGACCAGGATCGCCTACGTCCTCTTGTATCCGATCGCCGATCCGGTACAGGCGGTCTTCGCTTTCCCGCTTTCCTGGATCATCACCTCGATCGTCTACGTCATCTACTATTTCTCAAGAAAAGACATCTTCCGTAAAAACGAGACCAGCGCATAAAAAAACCGTTCTCTGTATCAGAACATGAAGAACGGTTTTTTGTTGCCTGAATTTTAGTTGTCGGTCGCAACACCGGAGATGCCGTCTCTGTTTGCGCAGGTCTTGCACAGACGTACGCGGTTGGCGGCGATGGCTTCTTCGACCGTACCGTAGGTCAGCGTCTCGGACTGGTTGAGGTGCGAGCAGTCATCATGTGTATGATAGACTTTGCCGAACGTCGTCCAGTAGACCGTCTCGCTTCCCAGGACATCCATGGCGGCTTCCTTCTGTTCGGAAGAGACCGGATTGAAGTCATAGGATGCGACACCGCCGATCAGCAAGCAGATGACAGCTGCAACGGTCGCGATGGTCTTGGTCTTCTTGTCCGCTTCCTTGTTGGTCAATACCAGGACGATGAACGGGAAGAAGCAGATGGCCATGGCGATGAGGCCCATGTTGTTCCATAACCAGAACTTGACTTGATTCGCCTCAGAGACCGGATCGATGTGATTGGCCTTCTTCCAGAGCTGAGCACCGACGATGACGGCGATCAGATCCAGTACCAGGAAGGCGATCAGCTGCGGGATCTGCGGCATGAACTTGAGGTCGACTTTGCCTAAGAAGACCATGAGTGCCAGGACTTCAAAGACGAGTGCCAGTGCCCACAAGCAGACGGCACCGATGCGAAGCGGCGTCGGATTGCCGACCGGTTTCGCCTCTTTGACGGCGCGGGTCGTTCCTTCCGAGACCGCAGCCCTTGCCTCTTTGGCTTTCTTGCTATCTTCGCTGGCGGCAACGTATTTCTTTTCTTTCTTTTCTGCCATATACAATCCTCCTTGAATACTTATATCCATTATATGACATTTATAAAAAAAGGTACCAGTCTCAGATCTTTACGAAAAAACGAAGTTTTTGTAAATCAGACACACAGACAGGCCATAATAGAGAAGGATAAGGTGATCGTGTTATGAAAAAAGATCTGATGATATTTCTGTTTCTGAGCATATTGCTGTTGAGTTCCTGTTCCTCCTCTTCCAACACAGAGGCGAGCGACATGAAACTGCAGCGCTACGAAGGACAGATTGAAGTAAACGATAAAAACAAGGATGTGGATGTCTTGAACGGCATGAACCTTTTTGACGGCTACGATGTCAAGACGCTGAAAGAAAGCTACGGCTGGATCGGCCTCGATCAGGTGAAACTGCTCAAGCTCGATCAGTCTTCCGGGATCGCGATCAACAAGAACGGCAGGAAGCTGAAGATCGACCTGCAAAACGGAAGCCTGTTCTTCTGTGTGGAAGAACCGCTGGATGAAGAGGAAGAACTCAGCTTTGAGACCGAAAACATGTCGCTTTCCATCCGGGGAACGACCGGGATCGTAAAGACCGGACCGATCCGGAGCGAAGCCATGCTGATCGAAGGCGAGGCAAAGATCACCGTCGCAAACGGACAGCAGGTCTCTCTGACATCCGGAGAAAAAGCGGTCATTGTGAAAGATCAGGAAGGGAAAGTTTCAGTCACTGTGGAAAAGATCGCTTTGGGCGGTGACGTGCCGGATTACGCGCTTGAAGAGATGAGAGATAACGACGCAGTGAAAACAAAGATCGAGGAACAGGGTGTTTTTGCCGATTACATGAACGAAGAAGAAAAAGAAGCGCTGTTGAATCGTTTCTTCGGGACCTGGAGAGGAAGAAATCATATCAGATACGGAGACCGGGAAAACGACTATACCTGGATCATCTCGCAAGGCGGCGGACCGTCACCGGGTTTCTGGATCCGTCTAAGCGATGAAAGCCGGGAAGCGAACCGCACAATGTATGTAGGTCAGGATGAAGATAACCCGATCATCCCGGAAGAGCCTGCCCTGCCCTTCGTCGCCATAAAAGCACTGGATGAGAATACGATCGAAAACGGTGCCGCCGGCCGCATCATGACTTTGTCCGACAACGGCAGCACGCTCACGATCAGCGGTGAGGGCGTGTCCGTTACCTGGACACGGATAAATTAAAAACGGTCCTTCCGGATCGTCAGATAAGGGGCTAATTTCTTAACTATAACTATACTTCAAAACTTTCTTTTTTTCCAAAAAATTGATTGAATTGTGCGGATTTATCTGTTATTCTGTTTCAAATAGGTTTTTTTCGGAGAAGAAGACCGAAGAAGGTACGGATCCTCCGAATAAGGGGGATCTTTTCTTTAAGACCTATACGAAAGAGGGGGTAATACCATGTCAGTCAAGAACCAGAAGATCGGCTACTTACCGGATGAAGTACCGTCATTAGGGAAACTGCTTCTTTATGCACTTCAGCAGGTCATCGTCATGTTTCCTGCCACCATCACTGTCGCTCTCATCACAGGGTTTCAAGTCTCTACGACGATTTTCGCTTCCGGACTTGCGACTCTGTGTTTTATTTTGATCACGAAGCGCCGGATCCCGTTATATTACGGCTCTTCCTTCGCTTACCTGTCTGCCGTTTCCGCGATGGCGATGGCCGAAGGCACTGCCGATCAGCTCGCCTCCTGGCAGGCGACCGGCATCTTACCGCCGGACCTGATCTCCAAGGCGCAGTTCGGTATCATCATGTCCGGTTTCGTTTCGATCGCTGCCGGCCTGATCGTCCGTAAGTTCGGTGCGGAAAAAGTTGAGAAGTTCCTGCCGGCATCCATCACCGGTTCGGTCTCCATGGTCATCGGTCTGACGCTGGCCGGTTCGGCAATGTCGGATTTCCTGGGCATCGGTTCTTCGATCAACGGACTTGATGTCACACAAGGCAGCGGCGCTGCGACCGCCTGGCTGTGCGTCGGTCTGATCACTTTCTTATCGACCTGCATCTATTCCCGCTATCTCAAAGGCCTTCTGTCACAGCTTCCGTTATTGCTGGGCGTTTTGACAGGCTGCGTATGTGCGGCACTCATCTATTTTGCCGGCGGCATCAACCTGTTCCGGGCGGTACCGGCAGAAGCTCTTGCGGCTTCTTCCTTCAAGCTCGGTGACGGATCCTTCTTTGCCCTGCCGGCATTCACCTTCCCGAAATTCTCCATGCAGGCTTTGATCGGCATCATGCCGATCGCCATTGCAACGATCCCGGAATCGACGGCCCACATCTATCAGCTGGACATCTACATCAACGATGTCGCCAGAGAAAAAGGCAAAGGCAAATACGATATGATCTCTTTGCTCGGTGACAACCTGATCGGTGACGGTCTGTGCGATATGATCTCCGGTATCGTCGGCGGTCCGGCGGGTACCAACTACGGTGAAAACATCTCGACGATGGCGATCACCCGCGTCTTCTCCGTACCGGTCCTGGCAGTCGCTTCAGTCATCGCGATGGTCGTTTCCTGCTTCACGCCGCTGATCAAAGTGATCTATGGCATTCCGCTGGCAGTCATCGGCGGCATCGAAGTTTATTGCTTCGGTGCGATCGCCGCTCAGGGTATCGCGATCCTGATCGACAAAGGCGTTTCCATGTTCGATTCCAAGAACATCGCCGTCATCGCCTTGGTCTGCATCATCGGTCTGGGCGGACAGTATGCGTTCGGCGGAACAATCCCGTTCTTCTCAATGAATGTTCCGTGCGTCGCAGGCGCTGCGATCGCCGGTATCTTACTGAATCTGATCCTGACGCTCGGTGATAAAGCCGGCGCTCAATAAGTTATAATTTATAAAAAGATAAAAATGATACTTCAGTTCACGCTGAAGCATCATTCGTTTTAGAAGGAGGAAAGATGGCAAAACTGTTAAGCGAAGTATCTCATACCTTTAATGAGTATCTTCTGATCCCCGGACACACGACCAAGAAGTGTATCCCGGACAATGTCTCGTTGTGCACCCCTTTGGTAAAGTATAAAAAAGGAGAAAAGCCTTCTCTGACCATGAACATCCCGATGGTCTCGGCGATCATGCAGTCGGTCTCAGGCAACGACCTGGCTGTCGCTCTGGCGGCAGAAGGCGGCGTCTCCTTCATCTTCGGTGCACAGCCGATCGAATCGCAGGCCGAGATGGTCCGCAAGGCAAAATCCTACAAAGCCGGTTTCGTACCGAGCGATTCCAACATCAAACCGGATGCCACGCTGGCTGATGTCCTGGCACTGAAAGAAAAGACATCTCACTCCACGGTCGCCGTCACGGATGACGGTACCGGAACAGGCAAGCTGCTCGGTATCGTGACTTCGAGAGACTATCGCATCTCACGCACGGAGATGGATACCAAAGTCGAAGAATTCATGACGCCGTTAAAGAAGATGGTCACGGCATATGACGGCATCTCGCTGTCGGAAGCCAACGACATCATCTGGGAACACAAACTCAATACCTTGCCGATCATCGACAAGAAAGGCAAGCTCAAAGCGCTGGTCTTCCGTAAGGACTATGAATTCCACAAGGACCATCCAAACGAACTGCTCGATGAAAACAAGCGCTATATCGTCGGTGCCGGCATCAATTCCCGTGATTACAAGGAAAGAGTCCCTGCCTTGGTGGAAGCGGGTGTCGATGTCTTATGTATCGACTCCTCCGAAGGCTTCTCGGACTGGCAGGCGGAAACGCTGGACTGGATCCATAAAAAATACAACGGCAAAGTCAAGTGCGGTGCCGGCAACGTCGTCGACGCAGATGGCTTCAAGTTCCTGGCGGATGCCGGAGCGGATTTCGTCAAAGTCGGTATCGGCGGCGGAAGCATCTGCATCACCAGAGAGACCAAAGGTATCGGCCGCGGTCAGGCATCAGCCGTCATGGAAGTTGCCAAGGCGAGAGATGCTTACTTCAAAAAGACCGGCGTCTACGTACCGGTTTGTTCCGACGGCGGCATCGTCTTCGACCACCACATCACACTGGCATTAGCGATGGGTGCCGACTTCGTCATGTTGGGAAGATACTTCGCCAGATTCGACGAGTCTCCGACCAACAAAGTCATGATCAACGGTACCTACTATAAAGAATACTGGGGCGAAGGTTCCGCCAGAGCGAGAAACTGGCAGCGTTACGATCTGGGCGGCAAGTCCGGCCTGTCCTTCGAAGAAGGCGTCGACTCCTATGTGCCATACGCCGGAAGTCTGAAAGACAACGTCCGTCTGACGACCTACAAGATCAAATCGACGATGTGCAACTGCGGTGCCGTCAGCATTCCGGAATTCCAGAAGAAAGCGAAACTTACACAGATCTCATCGACTTCGATCGTTGAAGGCGGTGCTCATGATGTGTTACTGAAAAACAACAGTGGAGGAAGAGGAAATGGATAAAAGACCTGAAAGCTTAAAAAGGATCACAACAAAGAAGGCAGCGGAAAAATTCATCGACCAGCAGGTAAAACAGATACAGGAACAGGTCGGTGACAAAAAAGTCTTACTGGCGTTATCGGGCGGCGTCGACTCCAGCGTCGTCGCAGCCTTACTGATCAAGGCGATCGGCAAGCAGCTGGTCTGCGTCCACGTCAATCACGGACTGCTGAGAAAAGGCGAATCGGAACAGGTCATCGAAGTCTTCAAAGAAAACCTCGGTGCCAACCTGAAATATGTCGATGCTTCCAACAAATTCTTAAAGGAACTCAAAGGCGTTGCCGATCCGGAGACCAAGAGAAAGATCATCGGTAAGGTCTTCATCGATGTCTTCGCCAAAGAAGCCAAGAAACTTAAAGGCGTAGAATTCCTGGCACAGGGGACCATCTATCCGGACATCCTGGAATCCAAGGGCGTCAAAGCACATCACAATGTCGGCGGATTACCGAAAGAACTGAATTTCGAACTGGTCGAACCGGTCAAATACTTATATAAGGACGAAGTCCGTGTCGTCGGCGAAGCCTTAGGCCTTCCGAAAAACATGGTCTACCGTCAGCCGTTCCCGGGACCGGGCTTAGGCGTGCGCTGTGTCGGCGCGATCACCAAAGACCGTCTGGAAGCTTTGAGAGAAGCCGATGCCATCGTCAGAGAAGAGATCGACAAACTCAAAGACCGTCCTTGGCAGTACTTCTGTGTCATCCCCGACCTCAAGTCGACCGGCATCAAAGACGGCAAGCGTTACATGGGTTGGGCAGCGATCATCCGTGCGGTCAACACCAAGGATGCCGTCACCGCCAAGTCTTACGAGATCCCGTACAAGACGCTCTATAAGATCAGAGACAGGATCGTCAAGGAAGTTCCGGGCATTAACAGGGTGCTCTGGGATTACTCGGACAAACCGGTCTCGACCATCGAATGGGAATAGACGAAAACAATCAAAAAAGCCTTTATTTAAAGGCTTTTTTAGTTTTTGTGCTCCCAATATGCTCCCCCCATATAACAACTTCGTCTATTATTCGTCGTATACTTGAAGTATGCAATTGCTAGATAATGGGTCATTAAGGAGTTTCTTGTAAATAGAGTATAACATGTCTTCGTCTGAAAAGTCAGACCTTAGGATTCGCTTAGAATCGATTTCGTAGCCTATATAATACTGACGCTCATCGATTGAAAGACCATGAATATAAAGTTTCGTCGCGAGGTTTCTTCTTAGAAAATATGTTGTTGGATCTTCTTCGAAAAATTCATTGTCTTCATTGAGCATCATTTCGGTGGCTGTAACATTATGAAACTAAGAGGCGATCTTATCTTTTTGTAAGTGGGAAGCAACATATGTAAGAAATTTTCTGAAATTATATTGACATGCTTTCAGAAAATAATATAATGATTTACATAAGTTGAGATCGGGAAAAGTAAGCAGATAATCGATTGATAGTGAGCAGATGACGGTGGAAAATCTGTATGAGATGCTGAAGAAAGAACACCCGGGAGCTTCGGAACGAAACAATAGTAGCAACCGACGGAGCCGAACCGTTAGAATCGGAGATCGATGATAGTCGATCGTAAAGTGATCGGATTAGACCGATAATTTGGGTGGTACCGCGGAGTATGACAGTCCTTCGTCCCTTGGGGATAAGGACTGTTTTTAGTTTAAGGGGGCATTGATATGTGCGGAATACTGGTATCGACCGATCATGAAACTGATTTAGAGAAGTTTGAAGAAGGTCTTTCAACATTGAGCAAAAGAGGACCTGATCAGTCTGAAACTGTTGAAGTTCCTGACGGGATCATCGGTTTTGAAAGACTGGCGATCATGGAACTTACAGAACAGGGCATGCAGCCGTTCTGGCTTCATGACAAGGCCTGTGTATGCAATGGTGAGATCTACGGGTTCAGGAAACTGAAGAAAGAACTTGAAAAGGACTATGAATTCATATCTGAGAGCGATTGTGAGATCATCCTGCCGTTATATGAAAAGTACGGACTGAAGATGTTTGAAATGCTGGATGCGGAATTTGTCATGGTCATCTATGATCAGATGAAACATGAATGGCTGGCAGCCAGAGATCCTATCGGAATCAGACCGCTGTTTTACGGCTATACAGATAACGGAAAGATCGCTTTC
>JAIKXJ010000077.1 GCA_024684175.1 Erysipelotrichaceae bacterium | reverse complement strand
TCTGAACATTGCGGACGATGACGTAGCCGTCATCAAAATAACTTTCGCCCTTGTTCTGATCGAGAAGAGGGATCAGATCCCTGCCCCCGCGGACCGGATAGAACTCATCCCGGCTTTCGATGAAGACATGGACCGTATCAGTGTGATCAGGCAGATCATAGAGATCGAAAGAGCTGACAGCGCCGATGACATATTTGCCCATTTTCATGGCGTTGTAATAATACGCACCCTCATTGATCTGCACCGTCTTCCATTGCCGGTTGCGGACGGAATAGCTGTTAGAGATGCTGTAATCCTTCAGAAAATACTTCAGATTGTTGTTCTCAAGGATGGAAACGACAGGGTTGTTGTAATAAAGGAAAAGATCGCTCTCCGTATCGGTCACGAAAATGGCAGAGATATCCGAAGAAGCCATGATCTTGGACTCCAGCACATCGAGCAGACTGTTGCGGCTCACATAATCGATCTCAGGCGAACCGGAACGGATCTCGTTTTTCCTGAAGATGATGTTTGCCACATCGAAAAGATGTTCATAGACCGCGTTGAGCCGATTATCGATCGACGAAGTCCAGCTGGTAGCGATACGGCTGTTGTCTTTGATGAGCGTCTGCCTGAAGAACGTGTCATAGGTCAGAGAGACCGCAGCGAAAAACAAAAGCGAAGAGATCATGATCCCGCTGATCAGCAGCAACATCTTTCTTATCAATGACTTTTCCATTCCGGCCTATTTTCTACTTTTCATTATACTAAAAAGAGCGGGATCCACATCCCGCTCAGTTTACAAATCGTGTCTTACGGATTATTTGTTGACCTTGATCCACTCATCGGCCTGTGCCTGGAAGTCGGCGACGATCCTGTCGATGCCGGCATCTTTCAGAGCAGCGATGAATTCAGGATACTTCTCATCCGGATTGACATCACCGTACATCAGAACGTTGCTGTACTGTTCGACGACGTTGGATACGGCCGTGACCTCGTTGAGGACGTTGGTCGTTACAGGGATGAAACCGTAGAGAGGAGGTATAGTGGCTTTTTCGAACAGGATCTTTCCGTATTCGCCGTTGGAACCTGTCTCATTTCCTGATTCATACTCGAGGAAGTAGTCGAAGCCGTTGCCGATCATACCGCAGGAGTACATGCAGTTGTAAGGTACCGTGTTGAAGTCCAGACCTTCAGGATATCTGATCTTCGTGTGATCTTCATTCCATTCGTAGTCCTGACCTTCGGCACCGAAGATCAGAGAATCCCATACGAACTGATCCGTGTACAGCAGGTTGATGAATTTTGCTGCGGAAGCCGGATCCTTGCAGGCATGAGAGATACCGATGCCCAGTGTGTCGGTCGCCAGATCATCGATACCGATGGTGACGGCACCGAACGTTGCACCGTATGTGTTGGTCGTCGAGAACATCGTAGCGATGGATTCCGGATCGTTGGAGTGACCCATGATGACGCCCTTGGCGGAACCGCCCATGACGACTGCGTCATGGCTCAGCGTATTCGCGGAACCTTCCGGATCCGCATAACCCTTCTGGCGGAATTCATATGCCTTGTAGACGGCATCCTTGAATGCATCCGTCTCGTAGTAGTCATACAAAGTCGTGTCGTTGCCGACCGTTGCCGTATATGTACCTACCTGAGAAGTGTGTGTCTTGAGGTTGTAGAGCCTGTTGAACTGATCGCAGTATACTAAGAAGTGCTCATCCGGATAAGCGGTCTTGAGTTCAGCCAATGCATCACCGAGCGTATCGATATCGGTGATCTTGGAAACATCGACACCTGCGGCATCGACCATTTCCTTGTTGTAGATCCACTTCCAGTCAAGGACCGTGCCGAAGTAACGAGGCATCATGAACGTCTGGCCGCCGACTCTGCCGTTGCCCATGATCGGCTTGATCATTTCATAAGTCGGCTTGAGTTCGTTGTCGAGATACGGATCCAGCGGAATGATATAGCCGTTGTTCGACCAGCCGGCAACATCGAATACCTGAACGATATCGACGGAACCTTCGGCACCGCCGGCCAGTTCCATCGGGATCGACTGCAGATAGTCGCCGATCGAAGTGATCCTCAGGTGGATCTTGTAATCTTTCTCGCCTAAAGTATTCAAAAGATAATCATTGATCTGATCTTCGACCTTCTGTGTCGCTTCCAGAGCCGGAACGATGAACAGCGTCGACATATCGATCGTAATGATCGAAGGCTCGTCGTCCTTCTTTTCGCCGCCGCCCGATGAACATCCGGTCATGGATGTCAGAAGCAGCAAAGCAGCCAAAATAACTAAAAGTTTTTTCATTATTTCTCCTTTTTTAGTCCTTTCGTTATTTTCATTTAATCAAATCTGCTTTCCTAAGACTTTAAAAAATATCATCACATTTTCAAAATATTTCACCTTCGCACCGCCTATTCCGCTCCGAACCGTCAAAGTCAAAAATCAAAGGCACATTTTTAATATTTTACGGATCAGCGATCTCCTACAATGAAGACAGAAAAAGGAGATCTTTTCATATGTCCACACTCTTTGTCCGATTCCGCAGCGAAGCCTTGGCCTGCAACGGAGAATTTCATATGATCCTCCCGCCGAAAGAGCTGCCGCCCTTCCTTCAGGGCAATCCCTACTACAATAGAAAGCTGAAAACGCTCATCCTGCTGCACGGCTACAGCGGCGACTGCACCGACTGGCTCTACAACTCGGCAGCTGCCGACTACTCCATGAAATACAATCTGGCCATCGTCATGCCCAGCGGCGGCATCGGCTTCTACGTCGATAAGAAAGCGACCGGCCACCATTACTGCCGGTTCATCGGCGAAGACCTCATCGAATATCTGAGAGACACCTTCGGCCTGGCTATGGAAAGAGAAGACACGCTGATCGGCGGTCTCTCGATGGGCGGCTTCGGTGCCTTACATACCGGCCTCATGTATCCGGAGACCTTCTCCGGCATCATGGCCCTATCTTCCGCCCTCATCGTCGAATCGCTGAAAGACATGAGTCCGAAGATGAAAGATCCGGTCATGGCCAACTACGAGTACTATGTCGACACCTTCGGCGACCTCTCCAAAGCCGCAAAGAGCGACCACAATCCGAAGGTCCTCTTCAGAAGGAACAAACGCAAAGGGATAGAAAACCCGCGTATCTACATGGCTTGCGGCAGCGAAGACTTCCTCATCGCACCGAACCGCGATCTGGCCGGCTTCTTCAAAAAACAGAAAGCAGACTATACCTACAGCGAAGGACCGGGGGTCCATGACTGGAACTTCTGGACGCCGCACGCCTATGAAGGCATCGAATATCTGTTGAACAAAAAAATAAAAAACAGGAGGACTGATCTATATGAGCAACTTTGAAAACGCAAAAGTCTTAGTGAAACAGGGCTGGCTGCAGGGATACAAGGAGGGAGATGTGAAGATCTTCAAAGGCATCCCCTACGCAGCTCCGCCGGTCGGCGACCGCCGTTTCCGGCACCCGCAGGAACCGGAAAGATGGAGAGGCGTCCGTAAAGCGACACAATACTCCGCAGCGGCCATCCAGCACGTCATGGAACAGGAAGATCTTCCGGCAAACGTCCACGGCGTCCCGCAGTTCATGGCACCTTCCCAGTATGAGGAAGACTGTCTCTATCTGAACGTCTGGACTCCGGCAAAGACACCGGAAGACAAACTCCCGGTCTTCATCTGGGTACACGGCGGCGGCATGGTCGCGGGAAGCGGCTGCGAAGTCGTGTGCGACGGCATCGGCTTTGCCAAACGGAAAGACATCGTCGTCGTCACCATCAACTACCGTCTGGGCTTCTTCGGCTTCTTCGCACATCCGGAGCTCACCGCGGAGACCGGCGGCACCAGCGGCAACTACGCCCTCTACGACATCCGCCAGGCCTGCCTGTGGGTCAAAAACAACATCGCAAGCTTCGGCGGCGATCCCGAGCGCATCACCGTAGCCGGACAGTCCGGCGGTGCGGCAGCGACCGGTGCTTTGCACGCATCTCCGCTGATGAAAGGCATCATCCAAAGAGTCTCCATCGAATCCGGACCGATCTACTGGGGCTTCATGCAGCCGGGTCCGAGGAAACGGATGGAAGATCTCGGTGTCGAATACATGAGCTACATCGGCGTCAAATCCATCGAAGAACTCAGGACCAAAGACGCCTGGGAACTCTTTGACAAATACGAGGAATTCCAAAGATCCAAAGGCATCGGACCGATGGGCTTCGGTTTCACCTTCTGTGTCGACGGCGAATTCCTCCCGAAACAGTACTCCGACATCATGGACAGCGGCGAATTCAACGACTTCGACGTCATGATCGGATCCTGTGCCCAGGAATTCCCGGCCGTCCGGGCCGACCAGTATTCGGTCGAAGCCTTCCACGCATATCTCCAAGAAGCTTTCCCGGATAACGTGGAAAATATGAAGAGATGGTACCCGGCAAATAACGCCATCGAAGCGGCGAAAGCCTGTTCATCCATCGCCTCCGATATCATGCTGATGGGCTCGGCAAAACTCGGCGAACTGGCAAAACTCTACGGCCGCAGCGCCTACGTCTGGCTCATGTCCAAAGAAAACGAGACGGAAAGAGGACACAATGACGGTTCGCCGCACTGCGCGGAGATGCCGTACGTCTTCGGCCGAGTCGATACCGGCGAACGCAATCCGTTCTTCCCATACCACTGGGTCGGTGCCGACTACGACTTCATGGAACTCATCCAGGGTTACTGGTATGACTTCGCCGCCAAAGGCGACCCGAACGGCGGCAGGAGACCGGAGTGGAAGAGATACGAAAAAGACTTCGACATCATCAACCTCAACAACCATTCGGAAATGATGGACGAAGCCCAGCAGGAGAAATATCATTACTTCTATGAGAAGCTGCAGAACAACAACTTCGTGATCTCCCTCTTCGGACCGGCCCGCTTCACGCCGAAACAATGACGGAAAGAAAAGCAATACTGGAGATCAAGATCGAGATGGACCGCCCCGGCCTCAGCATCGATACGAAGCGGGGCAAAGTCTCCATGATCCCCTTCTCCGGAAGAGTCTGCGGTGAGATCTTTAACGGGATCGTCGAACCCTGGGGCGTCGACACCCAAATCACCAACCACATCGATATCCGGATCCTTTCCGCCCGCTATATGCTGAGCGGAAAAGACAAGGAAGGAAACGACTGCCACATCTATGTCGAAAACAAAGCCTGGCAGAAAGCGGACGAGTTCTCAAGGACCTTCGATTCCCTGCCGGTCTTCTATACCGACTCCCCTGCCCTGGCGGACTATCTGCACTGCGACCGTTTCATCGGCCAAGGCACCGTTCAGGAAGACGGACTGTGGATCCGTTTCTACGAAAAATAGAATACAGACAAAACAAGACGAGTCATCCGACCCGTCTTGTTTTTATTATCACTCTTCTTTCCTTGTCCCTGATGCGGATCTTCCCGTCCTCATCCCGATAAAACTTTTTCACGAATTGATAGGCATAGCGGTTGGTGAACGGCCGGATCTCATGGGCGTGTTCACTGATCGCCAGGACGCAGGTGTAGCAATTACCGTCTTCGCTGTCATAGTAATGGGCGAAATATTCGCTTCCCGGATACATTTCGTCATGTAAGACCTCCACCCGGTCGCCCTTAGTACCGACAAACGGGTCTTCCCACTTTTCCTTCTCTTCAAAATCCAGGTCGAATGCCGCGTTCAGTCTGTTGACCTTAGCCACATATTTCATCCTTTCGATGCCCCGGGCATTCTGGAAAGGAAGCTCCGGCAGAGGCGAACTTGCGCCGCCCACATAGAAGAGCGGAACAGGCACATCTTCATTGACTTCAGCCGTAACGGTGCCGAAACAGTTGTGACCGACCTCATCGATCGCATCCATCGGCATCAGCGCCGCAAAACGCTGCGGGCACTGTTCATAGAGATCCCAGCTCTTGATGCCGCCCATCGAGAAACCGGTCGCATAGATCCGGGACTCATCGATGGCATACTCTTGACAAAGATGATCGATCAAAGATAAGACTTCCTTTGCCGAAACGTTCATATGCATCTCCACCGCCACGGTGATGAAACCCTCTTCCTTGCCGATCTCCGGCCATTCCGCCAGTGAAGCGGTCGCAATGGCACAGTCACCGCCGCCATGGAAGACGATGAGCAGCGGATGCTTCTCATGATATACATCCAGCTCCTTATCGTAGAACGTCACATAGCCGACTTTATGTTCCTTGACCCGCATAAAACGCATGCGTCTTGAAAAGACCGCATTGTCTTCGCTGATCGGTACCTTCACTTCTTCCGCCTTGCAGACGATGCCCTCGTTCTCATAATTGTAGGCATTCATGATCCGACCGGTCCAACGGCGGAAATTGCCTGTATATTCATTGAAATCGCGATGCAAGTCCAGATCTTCCCTGACCAGGACATCGGCGCAGTTCTGCCTCAGGATCTCGTTCTGCTCAGCGGAATTGCCGATCGAAACGACATGGATGTCGTTGCTTTCGGGCTGCGGCAGGACCGACAGATCCTTCAGTGTGACACAGACCATGGTCTGATCCGCCATGCCCAGGTCGCCCATCACGGTCTTGCCTTTCACCTTCTTCAGGTAGTATTTTGCCAGATAGTCGGCACCGCTGCCGAAACCGTAGCAGTACATCCTGACGCAGGAGCCCAGGATATTGTAAGTCACTTCGTCCGGTGCGGTATCGTCTTTCATGATCGCCAGACCGTCGCGGAAATTGCTTTGGGCGATGCCCAGATTCCTGACGACCGCTTCGTAGGCACCCGGTCCTTCGTCTTTCCAGTCTTCTCCCTTAGGAACGACCAATGCGATGCCCACGCCTTGTTCCATGGCGGCCTTCTTCAGACCGCTCTCTTCTGCCAGCCTGCCCAAAGCGACGAAATCGCATTTCCGGTCCGGAAAGACCAGGAAGGTCGGACCGGTAAACCCGTAATTGATCAGATTGGACTTGATCTCATTGGCCGGCATCAGGTACAGGATGGTATAGCCGTCATCCTCAAATTCGTAATAGATGTCGCCGTTGCTCAAAGTGATGAGCTTCTTGATCTGTTGAAAAGCCATAAAGCCTCCTCAGTTTTTATTTGATCTCGTAAGTCTCTTCTGCAAAGTCTGCACAGAGACTGACGCTGCCCTTGTCATTGGTCCAGACGATCTCCATCTTCGGACCTTCACACTCGACTGTGATCTGCGCATCTTCCGTGAAGACCGGACAGGTGTTGCGGAAACGCAGCAGTTCCAGCTGTTTCTTCACCACATCCTTCTTCAGCAGTTCCTCGGCATCTTCCAGAGACAGGTTGGAACGGTTGATCTCCTTGTGACCGCCGACGCCGGCTCTTCGCATGGCTTCGTAGTCGTTCTTTCCGGCAAAGAGATCCAGATACCAGATCTGCGGTTTGCCCGGCATGAAGAGTTGTATGGCTCTGGCCATCTCCATACGTTTGTCGGATTCGCCCAGTGCCGAATAGAAGGTCGCATTGACCTGATAATAGACGTTCTTCGCCCCGTGCAGGTCCTTGACATAACCGCCCCGCTGCACGACGGTATCGATGATCTTCTGAATGTCTTCTTCCGGAAGCAGACCTTTGAGATCCAACAGAGGGATGCCGTCGTGGCAGCCCAGCATATTGACCGTCGAGATCTTCTCTTCGATGATCTCATCCGCCCATTTCTTGAGGTAAGTACCGTTCTTTCTCACGAACGCATCGATCATCAGACCCGGCAGGAAGAAGTCATAGACCATATATCCCTTGTCCGCCAGCAGTTTGTAGGTCTTTTCGCCATAAGAGGCATGGATCTCCGGCAGCAGCGTCAGACCGTAGTCATCGGCGATCGCCTGAACCTTCTGCAGAAGATCCCAGGTACCCGGATCATTGAGGAAGTTGCGCTCGCCGACCGCCTTCGGCGCATAGGCAAAGGCATCCAATCTAACGATCGCCACGCCGTAATCGGACAGTCTCTTCAGCGTATCCCGGTAATAATCCCAGACCAATTCCGACCGGATATTGAGATCCATCTGGCCCAGGTAGGAACGGTGGGCATTGAGGTATCCCTTGACCTTGTCCGTATATTTCGACCACTCCTTCAGATCCAGTTCATCGATCGGAGTCTTCCGGTCGATCGCTTCATTGACCGTTTTTGCGATCGAAACGGCCGTCTCGTATTGCAGACCTTCTTCTCTCAGCAGCTGCAGAGGATCGATCTTGTTATAGATGACTTCCTGGTAGAACGTGTTCCAGTACGGCACATCCCGGCCGTCGGGGAAACGCACCATCAGGATCGGCAGGCCTGCTTTGCGGAAAAACATGTCTTTGATGTACTTCTGATCGGGAACGATGTATCCGCCCTCGCTCATCTCTCCGCAGCCGTCCCAGAACTTGTTCCAGTCGATGAAGAAATCTCTGTACTTCGAGGCATCGCCGTTTTTGATGATGTCCTGAAACTGCGGCGAAAGCACGGAAATGTGATTCAGTATGAAATCCATCATCAGATCGATGTTGAGATGGTGGAGGTCTTCGATATCTTGCGGATCGCCGTATTTCTCGGAGATCCCGTAATCGATCAAAGAAAAGCCTCGGTCCAGATCCGTATTGAAGATGCTCGGCAGGATATAGAACGATCTGAAAGTATCTTTGAACTCTTCCTTCTTCAGAAGCGACAGGATGTCGGAAAGCTTCCCGCCTACGGAATCGGGATAGGCATTCAACAGTGTGCCGATGCTCATTTTCTTCTTTTTCATAACAGCTCCTCTCACTCCGCCGGCCGGATCAGCTCACCGGCCTTGGACAGGATGATCGACGCATAGACGGCTCTGGCATCCAGTTCCATCTGTTCGATCTCCAGGACCATCGTCGTGAACGCCGAGTCGGTCTTGCCGTCTCTCGCCCGCAGTCTTCTGTGTTCTCTGGTCTCCTCCGGCGTGGAATTTAACAGGATCGGGATATCGATCCCCTTCAGATTCTCATTGCCGCCGTGAGTCCATTCGATGATCAGGACATCGATATCCGAGAAATCGACTTCGTCATAGTAACGGACATCTTCGCTCCTGCCCATCCTCTTTAAGAAGATCTTCTTTTTGCCTTCTTTGAATTCTTTGAAGATCTGATTGACCTGATCGTAGTCCTGTTCCTTCATGGTGCCCAGATATTGAGCCAGAGCCTTCCGGCCGGCTGTCTGATAGACATTCAGCCACGGATACGCTTCTTTCAGTTTGGGATCGGGATCGACTTCTTTCTCCCAGAGAACGCTCAGTTCCTCCCGGACCTCTTTGGAATATTCTCCCGCTTCGACCAGCCCCTTCAGGGCATTGCTTCGAAAGATCGCCGCCCTCTCCGCATCGTTGTACAAAGGGATGCGGTAGGGGTAGTTGTCTCCGGACATGACATAGGCACGGATACCGCTCTTAGTGAGATAGTATGCCAGCAGAGAAGCGATCTCGCTCTTGCCGACACCGGATCCGCCGAAAACGGAGACGATAACTTTCTCTTTTCCCAGTTCCCTCATCATCTTGATCATGACGGGGAAGATCTTCTGTGCTTTTCTCTCATGTTCGGCACCGATCACGATCTTATCTCCCGGCATATCGCCGTGCGGCATGTCTTCCCTCACAGCCGGTGCCGACCAGTTCAGCAGGTCGATCTCACTCAGTTTTTCTTTCAACATAGGTCATTCTCCTAATACGTTCTTGCAGATGCAGTACGCCAGTTCTTTTCCCATCCGGGCATGGGTCTTGGCGGACGGATGACCGGCCGCGCCGATCCCTTCAAACATCATATTGAGCGGGATGAACTCGAAGCAGCAGAGCTTTTCATCTCCCGTCTCCTCTTTCAGCTCTTTCACGACATCGCGGATGTGATGATAAAGATAATAATCGATGGTACCCAGGGAACAGATGATGTAGGTATCCGGACCGTTCAGAGCCCTCACCTTCTTCACCAGTTCCTTGTAGCGCATATGGAACCACTCTTCCATCCGCGCGATCTTTGACATATCCTGATAAAACTTGATCGGATTGGCATCGTTGGTGCCCAGATTCAGCACGACGATGTCATTGTGATACTTTTCAAAGTCCCATTTCGTATTCTCTTTACCGTACTTTTTCGCATAGAGCTCGTCGGTGTATTCATAGATATCCTCGATCGCATGCATCGGAAACAGCGGATGTTCCGGAGCGGCGGCACAGATGCCCGATTCACAGATCATCGAGATCTCATAGCCGAGTTCTCTGGCAGCCAGCGGACCGTAGGCGATGAAACTGTTCTCTTCCGAAGTCTTGAATTCGAAGGCGTTGTTCGGCGCTTCGTTTCCGAATCCGCAGGTGATGGAATCGCCGACGATCTCCAGACGGGGCTTCTCGTTCTTCACCGGATAAAATTCACCGTCCGTCTCGATCTCCAAGATGACCATCTTGCCTCTCGCATTCTCCGAGAGTTTCAGGATCTGTACTTCAACCTTTGTACATTCCGTTGCCGACCAGAGCGTCAGCCATTCCTTTTCGTGGATCTCATGACGATAAATCAATTCATCATTGACAGCAGCACCGATACAAGGCCAGTCCGGCGGAGGCGTCGGCATGCCCGGCATGCCCGGTACTTGATCGCTGTCCGCATCGACCAATACTTTCAGATACGTGCCCTTCACACCGACCGAAAGACCCGAATAGGTCCAGTTGCACCAGAGACCTTCTCTTTCTTCATCATAGACGGTACGTCCGTGGACCGCCGCCAGCGGCAGTACTTCTTTTACTAACATGATCCGTTTCCTTTCCCAATATGATACTGATACATATCTTCGCTTGGAACATATGTCACCTTCACTTCATCCTTCAGCAATTCGCTGAGCCAGTCTTTGTAATACCGCATGCCCAGTTCTTCCCAGTTGTAATGTCCGATGCAGATGGCAGCCTTCTTCTTTCCCAGCTGCCGGGCATCGCGGACATAGGACAGGACGGTCCAGTCGATCACCTCGCCCGGGATGATCACATCCGCCCACTTCTCCAGTGTCTCGATGACCCTGACCGAATACTCGCCCCTGGTCCCGTCTTTCTTCGTATAGTATTCCGGGAACAGATGTCCGACCAGAGCGATCCTGCTGACCTCCATATCTTCGTCGCCGACGATGCGGCAGCCGTTGAGCCCGATCGTTTCGATCAGATGGTCTGCGATCTCGCTTACTTTCTGCGGCTTCAGGCTCACCAGATAGTGGGCATAGAGCCCGGTATCCGGATCAAGCTTCGCCTTGTCTTCCCAGCCCAGATATTTCAGTACACCGGTGAAGATACAGTCCGGCTGATGGGCATGCATATGATCGTGGTCACGCCATATACAGATCCCATGGTCATCCAGCAGTTTCCTCTTCTGCTCATAGACCTCGTTTCCGAATTCCTCGTACCAGCCGCCCTTATCCGCCGAAGTGTAGAAGGTCGGCTCATGGACGATGATCAGATTGACCTTCTCTTCGATAGCTTTTTTGATCACATGGACGGTCGGCGACATCGCACAGATGACGCCCGTGCATTCCGCCTTCGGATCGCCGCACTTGTATTCGTCGCAGCCGTCGTAGTCCTTCGGAAATTTCGGGTGATAATCCAGCACCTTTTCAATCACATCTTTGATCTTCATGTTCACACCTCACAGGTAAAACCGAACGCCGGATTTCCTTCGGAATTATACAAAGGATCCAGGCAGTAATTGCTTTCACAGAACTCGATCCTGATCTTTTTTTCTTTGAAATCGCCCTTCAGGATGAGCCTGTTCTTTTCGACAGATGCTTCGTAATCGATCGGGACATCTTCACAAGAGACCAATAGATATTCCTTCAGGTCCCCTTGGATCACAAGTCCGTCCGCTGCATCTTCAAAACGGATCTCGATCCGGTCATCATTTTTATTTATTTCCGCAGCCCTCGGACAGTCGGCAGTCAGGCTCGTATCGCCGTAGCTGTGTTTCATGACGATCCGGCCGAGCCGTTCACCGACCATCTTCTTGTGACGCGGATGGATATTGTATTCCTCCCCCGCATCCAGGATGCAGACCTCATAAACGTCGTTCAGGCTTTCGGCCGCTTTGGCTTGCTGATGACGGATCAGCGGATATTTTTTGGCGGCCGTCATGCCGATGCCGCGGAACGGCGCCAGTTCGATCTGATAGAAAGGAAGTTCTTCCTTCCACAGTTTCCGCCAGCTTTTGATCAGCGTGATCATCGCCGCATCATAGAAGTCCGCCCAATCACGGGCATCATCATCTTCGCCCTGATACCAGACAAAGCCGCGGATCCCATACGGCGCCACCTTCTTCAGCATGTTCTCATAAAGTCCTGCAGGTCTCACGATCGACCGCGGACCCGGACCGTACGGGACAAAATCCACAGGCGGGAGTTTGGAAGGATCGAAGTTTTTGAAGAACTCCGTCATATCCTCGCCCATCATGAAACGGTCATTGAAGTCCAGCTGTTCCTGACTCGGGATCGTACGGACCTCGCTGGCCGGGATATATTTCTTCCAGTTACAGTCATCCAGGGCCTTCTCATGCCAGTCCAGGATCGGTTTCAGTCTCTCCTCTGCTTCCAGATCTTCTCTTGCCGTCCAGGCCGCTGCCGGCGAACCGCCCCAGTTGCAGGAGATGATGCCGATCGGCACATCGAGTTTTTCCCTGAGCATCATTCCCATATAAGTTGCCACAGCACTGAAATATCTTCTTTCTTCTTCCCGGATCCATCTTCTCCAGAATCCGGCTTCTTCCGTCGGGTCGATCTCTTCAAAACCGATGTACGCGGACTGCGGACAGGTGAAACAGCGCAGCTTTTCATCGTCCGGAAGCAGCTTCGTTTCCGGATAATCGTAGTCGTATTTCATGATGAATTCCATGTTGGACTGACCGCCGGCCAGCCAGACTTCACCGATCGCCACATCCTCAAAACGGATCTTCTCCCCCAGCAGTTTCGAAGAAACTTCAAGGACCGTCTTCTCGCAAGCCTCTTGCGCTTCAAAAGTCAGCGACCATTCCCCGCCGATACACGGCGCCGTTTTACAGCAGTCCTTCAATCGGACCGTGATCTCATCGTCTTTGATGCTCCGGCCCCAGATCCTGATCGGCTTTTGCCTCTGCAGGACCATGTGTTCACCGAAGATCTGTGCCACCTGCAGTTTCATAACTTAAAGTATCCTTCCTTCCACGTCTTTGAAAAACCGGTCACAGTCCCTGGCAGCCAACTCCGGCATCTCGTCGGCACCGCCGTGGCCGAGATGCTGGTACATCAGATACTGCGCTCCAGGGATCGCCTTGGCAACTTCCAGAGCGGCCTCTGGTGTCGCCAGCGGATCCAGACCGCCTTCCCAGATCAAGACCGGAAAATCGATCTCATGAAGTCTCTCCAGCAGTTCCGCCTGTGACTTCGCGTTGCAGCCGGTCATGTCGCCCAGCATCGGCAGAGCGAACTCTTCTTTCTTTCTATGCATCAGGATGTCGAGATGTTCCTCGAAGTTGGCTTTCCTCCTCGCCAGCCTCTCGGGATTTTGCGTCGGCCAGGTCTCGATCCAGGCAGTCCTGGACAGAAGTTCCTTGTTGCCGACATAGTCTTCCGCGTGATCGCGCATCTTCTTCAAAGGACCCGGCAGGTCTCTTTGTTCGTGGTATTGGGTGATGCCGTCGACACAGACATAAGCCCTGATCAGTTCGGGCCGGTGGAAAGCGATATACCAGGGTGCCCAGTTGCCGTGAGAGATCCCCGTGTAATAGAACGAAGGGATGTTCATGACCTCGGCAAAGTTGATCAGATCTTCGCCCCAGACCTTGCTGTAATCTCTGAGTGTGTCATCGAAGATGTGCTCGGATTCCCCGTATCCTCTCATGTAGACCAAAAAACAGTGATAATCGTACGGCGGCTGACCCAATAACGCCATATGACTGTCTTTGAAAAAGAAATTCTGCGTCGACAAAAGATACTTATCGCCGCTTCCATACTCTCTGTATGCCAGTTTTACTCCCTTGACATCAACGGTCTTGATCTCGTGCATTATAAAAATCCTCTTTTCAGTTTCAGCATAACAAAGCCTAACTTGCGAAAGAATCAAAATAAATGCATTGATTTTTGATTTTCTCTTCTTCGGTCTTTTATTCAAAAACGAAGGATACTTATTTAAAAGGAATCCGCTTTCCTATTTGGAATAATATAGTTGAAATACTGCGCTCCACTTCAACAGCGGTAAAGAAAAGGAGGAATACCGTCGCTCACGGGTCAGCATCGTGGAGACATGCTGAGAATGTCTGTGATCCTTCGTGTCGGTCACAGATGAGACAGGAAAGCGAAGGCCAAACTGTCAGAGCAATCATTTCATGTCCAGTATTACACTAAAGAACATCAAGAAAATCTATCCGATCACTGACGAAGAGATCAAGTCCAACCGCAAAGCTGCCAAACGCAGAAAAAAAGCGGAAGCAGCCGCACCGCCGGAAGACGGATTCGTCCCGAATCTGCAGATCACCGATGAAGGTGTCGTCGCCGTTCAGGAATTCAATCTGGAGATCAAGGACAAGGAATTCGTCGTTTTGGTCGGTCCTTCCGGCTGCGGAAAATCCACGACTCTGCGTATGATCGCAGGTCTGGAAGAGATCACATCCGGTGAACTCTACATCGGTGATGTCTTATCCAACATCATCGCGCCGCGTGACCGCAACATCGCCATGGTCTTCCAGAACTATTCCCTCTATCCGCACATGACCGTATACGAAAACATGGCCTTCTCGCTCAAACTGGCAAAACTGCCGAAGGAAGAGATCGACAAAAAAGTCAAAGAAGCTGCCAAGACCCTTGAGATCACACAGATCCTCGACCGTCTGCCGAAAGCACTTTCCGGCGGACAGAGACAGCGTGTCGCCATCGGCCGTGCCATCGTCAGACAGCCGCAGGTCATCCTGATGGACGAACCGTTATCCAACCTGGATGCCAAACTGCGCGGACAGATGCGTTCCGAGATCATCAGACTGCGTCAGAAGATCGATACGACATTCGTATATGTCACCCACGACCAGGTCGAAGCTATGACTCTGGGCGATCGGATCGTCGTCATGAGAGACGGCTTCATCCAGCAGGTCGGTACGCCGCAGGAAGTCTTCAACCATCCTGAAAACGTCTTCGTTGCCGGCTTCATCGGTACGCCGCAGATCAACTTCTTCCACAACGTCCCGCTGACAAAGAAAGACGGAGATTACTACATCACGATACAGAACAAAGACATCCGGCTCGCAGACAAACATCAGGCCATCCTGAAAGAAAAGGATCAGCCTGAGACCGACACGATCGTCGGTGTCCGTCCTGTCCATGTCGAGATGACAAAAGAAGGATTCACCGGCGTGATCGAAGTCTCGGAAATGATGGGCTCCGAAGTCCACTTGCACATCAACCTCAACGGTGACGACATCGTCGCCGTCATCCCGACCGCGAACCTCGACCTGGATACCGTTGCCTTAGGCAAGGAATTCACATTCAACTTCAATCCGAATCTGCTCCACATCTTCGACGCAAAGACGGAAAAGAATCTGATCTAAACAGTTGCGAATGTCCATGCCTGATCAAAACGGGTATGGACTTTTTCTTTGAAAGAAGGCAGAACATGTACCAGAAAAACTATGAAGAATTAAAAAAAGTCGTTGAAGAAGACGCCGTCATCATCAACGTCTCCCGCCACCGCAAGGAAGACGGAAGCATGAACCGGGAACTCAACCTCGAAACATGGAACAAGGCGGTCGAAAGATTCGAGATCACACCGCTCTGGCCGAAAGGCAAAACGCCGAACTTCGATGACCGGGATCCTCTTCAGATCGAACCGAACTTCATCTTTATCCCTGCACAGAACAACGATAAAAAGACCGGAACGGTCATCGTCGCCTGCGGCGGCGGCTTCTCGACCCGGACAGGCTGCGAAGGCTTCAACGTTGCCAAATACTTCGCCGATCAGGGCTTCAATACGGCCATCCTGACATACCGCTTACAGCCATACGGCCGTCAGGACTGCCTTGACGACATGCAGAGGGCTATCCGCCTGCTCCGTTACAAGAAAGACGAATTCAACGTCACCGACAAAGTCGTCTGCATGGGCTTCTCCGCGGGAGGCATGTTGTCAGGCAACGCGGCGACCCAGTTCGACGAAGGCGATGATGAAGCCGAAGATCCGATCGAAAGGATATCCTGCCGTCCGGACGGTGCCGTCCTGGGCTATGGCGCTTTCGCCTTTGCCGGACTGCCCGGGGGATTCTTCGTCGATCCCTTTGCCGACAAGATCCGCAATCCCTTCTTCGCCAGTAAAGATGAGCTGATCTACTTCTCACCGGAAGTCAATATCAGCAGGCGCACTCCGCCTTTCTTCATCTGGCAGACCAACTCCGACGATCCGCGCAACTCCTTCACCCTGGGACAGGCACTCACCGCCATGGGCATCCCCTTCGAGATGCACCTCTTCCCGGAAGGTGTTCACGGACTGGCACTTGCCGACGGACATAACGATCTGGCAAGCGATATCCCGCAAGTTCATAAATGGGCGGAACTCTGTACCGGCTGGCTCAGAGGACTGCTTTAGGATATTCCCGTTTCTTAAAGAAGGACTGCACTGCAGTCCTTCTTTCTTTCATGTTTTTATTGATGTATGTTTTACTGTTTCTTCTCATCGATCCAGCCGAACTTCACGCAGGCTTTATAGACGCCGTCCTCCGTTACGGGATCGGTGACATAGTCTGCTTTTTCTTTCAGCTGCGGCTTGGCGTTGCCCATGGCGATGGAAAACCACCGCTTATCGAACATCCCCAGATCGTTGAGATCATCGCCGAAGACCACGACATCTTCTAACGGCGCATGGAAATAGTCCATCATCTTGTAGATACCGTTGGCCTTTTCCGTCGGTTCGACGAAAAGATAGGTCTCATGAAAACGGCACCAGGGAAGCTTTTTCAAAGTCTCCAGTTCCTGCTCTCTAGGTGCCTTGCAGGCGACATAAGCTTTATAGATCTGCGGATAGGAAGAAGGATCCAGATCCTTCTTGACGACCGTATCAAGATAGACATCGTGCGTGAAGTCCATGAAACGATCATCCTTGCATAGACGGTACGTCGTGTTCTCCGGTGAGATGCCCCACAGGAAACCTTTTCTTTCGCATTCCTCGATCAGCTCCAGGACCAGTCCCTTATCCAGCGGTTCGATCTGAACGATCTCATCATCGATCGTATAACCGTTGCCGCCGTCATGGACCATATTATGGATGCCCAAAGTCTTCATCACATCCACGGCCTTGGCATGGCTCCTGCCGGTCGCGATCGCCACAAAATGCCCCTTCTTCTGAAGCTGTTCGATCGTATACTTTGAAGAATCGGGAAACACTTGTTTCTCGCCTTCTCCATAGACCAGAGTCCCGTCGATGTCAAAAAAGAAATACTTCTTCACGGCGCAATTATACCATAAGAAAAGTCAGCTGCCCGAAGGACCGCTGACTGTATAAAGGATAGAAAGGAAAGAAAGATTATTTCTTGGTGTAATCGTAGAAACCCTTGCCGGCATTGACACCGGTCTCGCCCTTGTCGATCTTCTCTTTTAGGAGCTTGCCGATCTTGTTTTCGACCGTGCCTTCGATCTGGGCATTCGGTTTCATCTGGTTGATGTTATATGCCGTCTCCAGACCGACGATATCCAGGATCGCAAACGGTCCGGCAGGAGCGGAAGTCGCCAGCTTCCAGGTCAGGTCGATCGTCTCCGGATCGGAAACGCCGTTGGCCCATAAGCCCTGCGCCGCCGACAGGAACGGTACCAGCATGGAATTCAGGATGTAACCCGGCTGTTCCTTGTGCAGCTGAAGCGGGACCATGCCGATCGAAGCGGCAAATGCTACGACCTTGTCATAGTATTCCTTGGACGTTCCCTCATGTCCCATGATCTCAGCCGTGTTGTTCTTCCAGATCGTATTTGCGAAATGCATGGACAGATACTTTTCCGGTCTGCCGGTATATTCCGCAAACATCGACGGAAGTAATGTGGACGAGTTGGTGACCAGGATCGTCTCTTCATCCAGAAGATCTTTGAATTTGGTATAGACATCGATCTTCGCTTTCGGATCCTCTGACATCGATTCGATGACGATATACGCATCCTCGACCGCCTTCTTCGGATCGAGTTCGATATGGACGTTCTCCGTCAGATTCTTCTTTCCGTTTTCCAGTAAGGCATCGATGCTTTCAACGGTCGCGGAATTCCAGTCTTTGACCATGCCGCGCGGATAATAGAAAGTGCCCATCGGATTGCCCACGAGAGCCTTGGCTTTCGCCAGGTCTTCCAGCATCAATGCGGAATACCTCTCGATCTTCGGTGTGGTACGTCCGATCGAAGATTCCGACCTCAGCCAGAACGTGACATCATAACCGTGATACGCGCACATTAAGCCGATCTGTGTCCCTAAGACACCGCCGCCTAATACGACAACTTTTTTCTGATTCATTTTTTTACCTCTCAATGTCATTATACATATTCTTGTTATTTTTTTAACAAATATGCTCCGAAAAAAAGATCCTTATGCAGGATCTTTCCCGAAACACCGTTTCTTATGCCGGACTATTCTCCCTCTTTCTTTTCAAAGACCAGGGTCCCGTCCGCTTCATAACGCGCATACCTGGTCTGCTGTCCAGCCTCGTTATAACTGTAGATCATATAGGAAGTCAGTTCGCCCTTTTCATTGTAATTATCGATCCTTGACATCTGTCCGTTCTCACCGTATTCATACAGGCTGTAATAGACCAGTTCGCCGCTGTCCCAATAGGCATGGTCACTGATAAGTCTGTTCTGTTCGTCGTAGGCATGTTTGCGGATCATGGTGCTTCTGTTGTCTCCGTAGTCCTTCTCGGTGATGAGATTACCTCTTTCATCGTATTCTTTCTCCGAAGTCGTAGTGAGCGTTCCGTCCATCTTGTACGTCTCTTCCTTGATCAGCCTGTTCTGACTGTCGTATTCGTTTTCCACACGCTGCAAAGTTCCGTCTTCAATGAAAGACGCCCAGGTCAGAAGATTGCCTCTTTCGTCATATCGGCCTTTGACCTCACCGACGAGGATGCCGTCTTTATCGTACATCTCGATGCGGTCGGCCTTTCCGTCATCGCGGAAATAGGTGTAGATCCTCCGGGTCAGCTCACCGTTACGGTAGAATGTCGACACCCTCGTCCTGCCCAGATGGTCTTTCACATTTCCCGCCCGGACATCCGCCAGGAAAGAAGCGAACTCTTCGCTTGCCTTGATCCCGCTGCCCAGTTCTGTGACCATTTTGATCGCCTCGTCGATCTGATCTTTCATGACCAGGACATAATAAACGCCTTTGATCGCTTCCTCGTTTCCCGGATCCAGTTCCAGCGCCGCCTGAAAATCGTTCAGTGCCGCTTCCGGATCGAATTCGACCTTTCCGCCGCCCTCATCCATCATCCGGGCATAGCCTCTTCTCACATACGCAAGCGCATTATCCGGATCCGCTTTGATCGCCTTATCCAGCTCCGCGATCGCCTTGTCTTTCTCGTTCGCCTCGATATACTCCAGCGCTTTTTCGTAATGATCGCCCGCATCCGAACAGGCAGACAGACAGGATGCCATGAAGACGATGATGAGAACCAAAAATAACTTTTTCATATCCTTTTCCTCTTTCTTAATTATATGAAAAGGAAGGCCGGGCCGCCTTATTCTTTATCGTTTCTGCCGTATTCTTTTCCCATAAGAAAACCGTTCTTTTACAGAACGGCTCTTTCGTAAATGCATGATCTTTATATAAAGCTCAGCGCTTCTTCTTTCCTTTGACCAGCGGCAGGAAACAGAAGAACGTCAGAACGACGATGACCGCGCACAGGATGAACAGATAGATATACCAGCCCTGTATCGTCGTCACCTTGATGCCTAACGGATTGTTGTAGGTGAAGAAGAAGTTCGGCCAGAAGTCGACATGTTGGAGCTTGCCGTTGAGATACGTCGGTGAGGCAAAGATGGAGTTCACATACAGGGAGATGAAACCCAGTGCGGCGATGATCACCAGACACTCGAAATAATGGCTCCATTTCCATTTGATCACGCCGGACATCGCGATGATCAGTCCCAATACGACCAACATCGTATGGAAGATGAAGAACTGGTAAGCCATCGGATGGATGAACGCCTGATCAACTGTGATACTGGTAGAGAAGATCGAAGGCATCAGTAAAGCCGCCAAAGCACCCAAAAGACAAGACGGATACATGAAACACAGAAGGTGGTCACGCATCTTCTTGTTTTCCGAGAACCGCACATAAAGGATGAACAGGATCTGTATCGAACACAGATGCAGCGGCAGATGGTTCATCGGGATATACGGGAAGATGATGCTGCCGTCGGCCGAGCTTGCCATCTCCATGACCGAAGACACTTTCGTGACCTCCGAAAACAGACAGACGGCCAGACAGTAATTCAGCACCTGTTCCAGAGACGGACGCTTTCTGCGGTATAAAATGATCGATATGACTGCAATGACTGCGCAGATGCCCAGCCATACGAAATGTTGCCATGAAAACATAGGGTCACCTCTTTTGTTTCATTCTAGCACTCTATCAGCACCGGTATCTTTAATTTTATGTAAATTATTCCTTAATCTTTCGTCCGAACGTGCTTTGAAGCAGCTCCTGCAGGCGGATATTGGAAACGACCGTCGAAATAATCTTCAATGTCAGACTCTTTAACATATCCTCCTGATCTTTCTCTGTGCTCTGCTCTTCGTTCAGTGCCTTTTCAAATCCCTCCCGGAAATAAGTGTAGGCTTCTTCCGGGGAACAGGAGGCTTTCTGCAGTTCAAACAAGGCGGCCGCATCGTCTAAAGACAGTGCGCTCTTGCTCAAAGTGATGAAGATCAGATAAGCGATCTGATCCCTTCCGTATTGTTTCTTGACCGGATTGGCGATCAGTTTCTTTTTGACATAATTGGCGATCATCGAATTGGTGATCTTCATATCCGGCAGATCGGAAAGGACTTCATTGATGTATTTGGACGTCTGGTCAAGATACAGACCTACATTGGGGATCTCCTTATACGTCGGCAGATAAAACTTCTCCCTGTCTGGTATTTCCGTCTTTCTTTTCATAGTGCTCCAATCGGTTTTTGAAAAACTCTTGACAGGTTTCAAATAAACATCTTACTATTTAGTTAGAGGTTTTTGAAAAACCTGTTACAGGTTTATTATATCGTTTATAATCATTTGAAACAAGGAGGGAAACATGTCAGAAATACGCTTGAACGATAACGGCACCATGGACTTCCGGCCTTATATCCGCATCAAAGATCCCATCAGTGCCTTGACCCATTTCATCGGCTTTATTGCCGCCGTCTTTGCCTCACCGCTCCTCTTATCGAAGACCGGTCTGTATCATTCCGATCTCAGTTCCCTGCTCTCCGTCAGCATCTATTGCCTCTCGCTGATCCTTTTGTACGGGGCCAGCAGCGCCTATCACAGCTTTATCCTGCCGGAAAAACAGACCGGCATCCTGAAGCGTCTGGATCACTGCTCGATCTTCTTGCTGATCGCGGGGACCTACACGCCGATCTGCCTGAATGCGATCAAAGAGGACGGCGGCATCCTGCTGCTCATCCTGATCTGGTCGTTCGCGATCGGCGGCATCCTGATAAAACTGTTCTTCGTCTACTGTCCGCGCTACGTCTCCTCGATCATCTATGTCGCGATGGGCTGGCTGGCCTTGCTGAAGATCAAAGAGATCTATGCCGCTCTCTCCGGACCGGGCTTCTTCTTCCTTCTGACGGGCGGTCTGCTGTATACCGTCGGTGCTGTCATCTATGCCTTGAAGATCAGGATCAACAATGACTGGACGCAGCACGAGATCTTCCACATCTTCGTCTTATTAGGAAGCTTATGTCACTACATCATGATCTTCAGCTATGTCATCTGAAACATAAAGAAAAGGAGATGCGATCTCCTTTTCGTTTGTCTGTTTTTTCGATCAGCCCTTGATACCGCCGCGGGACATACCGGAGATGATGTACTTCCTTGCGAAGAGGAAGACGATGATCATCGGTACAACGACGATCGTCGATGCGGCCATCATCCTTTCGTTACGCTGTCCGCCCTCGGTCATGAATGCATACAGACCGAACGGCAGCGTTCTGACGTTCTTGGAGTTGGTCGCGATCATCGGCCACAGGAAGGAGTTCCAGGTCGCGATCGCATTGAGCAGGATGATCGTTGCCAGAGAAGACTTTGCCATCGGTACCATGACTCTCCACAGATACTTCCAGTCGGAACATCCGTCGACCTTTGCCGCCTGATACAGAGATTCGGGGACGGAATCAAAGAAGCCTTTCAGGATGTAGGTATAGAAGATGGAGGACATGAACGGCAGGATCAGTGCCCAGATCGTATCATGGAGCTTCCAGCCGACGATCGTACGGTAGTTGGTGATGATGATCATCTCATAAGGGACCATCATCAGCGACAGCAGCAGCGAGAAGATGAATTCTCTGCCCGGGAAACGAAGTCTCGAGAAAGCATATGCCGCTAAGATCGTCGTGAACGAACAGGTAACGATACAACCGATCAGCGCCAGAACGGAGTTGACGAAATATCTTCCGAACGGTGCCGTCTTGAATGCGTAAATGAAGTTTTCGATGTTCAGCGGGTTTTCCGGGAACAGCGTCGGCGGGATCAGATTGACCTCCGTCCAGCTCTTGAACGCACCGGTGATCATCCAGTAGAACGGGAAGATCATGAGCAAAGCGCCGATGAACAATACGACATACATGAGGATGCGGCCGACAGATACAGGCTCTTTATTGATCTGTCTATCGGAGTTCGTCTCTGTGCTTCTTGACTTTCTTGACATCTTCGCCTCTCTCCTTTCTTGACCAAGCCTGAACGGCACGCTGCAGCATAGTGAATATGAAGACCGTGATCAGCAGCATGACGGCTGCCGCAGCTGCATAGCCGTATTTCGGCGGTGACATGACACGGAATTCGTAGTAGATATAGTAGACGACGGTAAACAAGTTGTAGGCAATACCCGGACCGTTGAACAACGGGAAGAGTTCATGGTACATCTTGAAGGTCGAGATGGTATTGATGATGATCACCAGCATGATCGTCGGAGCCAGAAGCGGGACCGTGATCCTGAAGAAGATGCGCAGGGTCTTGGCGCCGTCGACTTTCGCCGCCGTGTAATACAGCGGGTCGATGTTCTGCAAGCCCGACAGCAGCAGGATGATCGTGTTAGGCAGGATCGCCCAGATACCGAAGATGACGACCGCATAGAAGTTGCCCGGAATGGACGTCAGCCAGTCAGCACCCTTGATGCCAAACAGGCTCAATACGTAGTTCAGGATACCGACTTTGTCGTTGAACATGAAACGCCAGGCAAGACCGACCGCCAGCGAAGATGTGACCATCGGCAAGAAGTACGCCGTCTGGAAGAATGACTGGAACTTGATCTTCTGGTTCAGCAACGTCGCAAGGACGATCGCTATGACCGTGGAGATCGGGACCACCAGCAATACGTAACGGAACGTATTGGAAAGTGCCTGTCGGAAGAAAGGATCGCTCAGGACTTTCTGATAGTTGCCGAAACCGATGCCCGAATAAGAACCCGAAAGGTACTTATAGCCCTCCAAAAAGGACATCCTGATGACGTTCACGATCGGATAAAGCGTGAAGACACTTACCGAAACGATGAACGGCAGCAGGTAAAGCAGCGGTTTGATCCTTTCGAAAAAAGGTTTCTTGATCATAAGTAACGTTCTCCGCTTTCAAAGTCGAATACGAATACGCCGGTCTTCTTGAAGGAGATGCCAATCTCCTGATCTCTCTTCAGTTCGACATCGGAATTCATGTAGCCGCGGACTTCCTTGCCGCCTAAGATGAAGGAGGTGATGATCTCTTTGCCCATGACGGAAGTCATGACGACCTTCGCTCTGAGCGGGGAAGTTTCATCCAGAATGACGCTCTCAGCACGGAAGGACAGGAAGACTTCCGTACCGTCCGGAACGTTCTCCACGCGGACACGGGAATCGACTTCTTCTTCACCCAAAAGGACCTTGCCGTCTCTGACGACACCTTCGACCTTGTTGATCGGCGGGTTGCCTAAGAAGTCGGCAACGAAACAGTTGGCCGGCTGGTCATATAAGTACTGCGGCTTGTCATACTGCTGTAAGACGCCCAGTTTCATGAGGATGATATGGTCGGAGATCGACATGGCCTCTTCCTGGTCATGCGTGACGAAGATCGTCGTGACACCGGTCTCCAGCTGGATACGGCGGATCTCTTCTCTCATCTCGATACGAAGACGTGCATCGAGGTTGGACAAAGGCTCATCCAATAACAGGAGTCTCGGTTCCTTGACCAGAGCACGGGCGATCGCGACACGCTGCTGCTGACCGCCGGAAAGCTGACCCGGCTTACGGTTCAGCATGCCGTCGACATGGACCAGCTGTGCCATCTTCTTGGCTTTCTCGATCCTTTCTTTCTTAGGAACTTTCTTGATCTCCAGAGGGAAGCAGATGTTTTCCAGTACCGTCATGTGAGGATAGAGGGCATAGTTCTGGAAGACCAATCCGATACCTCTTTTTTCCGGAGAGACATAAGTAACATCATCATCGTCGAAATAGATCTTGCCTTCGGTCGGGTAAAGGATACCTGAAAGCATGTTCAGCATCGTACTCTTACCGCAGCCCGAAGGACCCAAAAGCGTTACCAGTTCCCCCGACTCGATCTCAGCAGAAAAATCATTGACTGCTGTGTTATCGTCAAAACGTTTGACGATATTCTCCAGGCGTATTTTCATTGTTTTCCTCCTTTAAATAAACAATTATTTTCTGATCAGTTCTTCGATGACCTTTCCGTCGGTATCTTCCATACGAAGTCCCAGCAGTGCCGCCATCGTCGGTGCCTCGTTCAACATGGACGAACGGTCGATCACCACGTTTTCGGCGACATCCGGACCGGCAGCGATGAAGGTCGTCGTCTCATCGCGCCACGGCAGATGGCCATGGCTGGCCGCCGAACTGTGCTGTCCGGGACGCAGATACTTTTCAAAGGCATCCCTGCCCTCCAGCGTGCTGGAGAACGACATCGGTTCCTTCCCTTCGATGACGAAATCCAAAGGTCCCGTCAGACCGAAAAGCTCATCTGCTTCTTTCTTCGTATATAGATATCCGATATTGTACTTCGGATCATCTTTGAGTTGTTTCAGGAAAGAATAGACCCTTTCCCTCATCGCGGCATCGTTTGGATCTTTCAGAACGATCCAGGCCGATAAGGATACGGAATGACAATACGCATCATAGTCGACGAGCTTTCCGTTCTCATCGCAGCGGATGAAGCCCGCCTCTTTCAGCAGGACATTGACGTTGAGGTTCATCGTGATATCCTGCTGCCCGTGATCGCCCAGGATCACAAAATCCGTATGTTCAAAATCACCGTAACGGCGGATAGATTCGAGCAGGACGCCGAATTCATAATTGTGTTTTCTTAACTGTTCTTCCGCCTCTTTCGAATAGACGCCGTTGACATGCCTTGCGGTATCCAGGTCGCACATCTTGACGAACATCACATCCGGCTGATGATAGTCGCGGATGATGTCCGGTGCCAAGGCCATCGTATAAAGGTCAAGGCTCCTGTCCTTTCCCATCAGATATCTTCCGTATTTCCAGAAATACCTGTCCATCAGTTCCTTTGACGCATTGCCCCAGAGGAACTGTCCCGGATCGTCTCCCATATAGCCGGGCGGGACGATCATCGGCATATTGAGATCAATATCGGCTTTGCCCGATACCGGCCAGCTGAGTGAACATGTCAGATATCCAGCCTTCTTCGCATAATCAAAAATGGTTGGACATTTCACATCTGCACGCTGGTTGTACCACGGAGCGTCGGGATTTTCGACCTCCAGGATCGCATTATGAGGAACACCGTGATGTTTCACGGTGTTCCCTGTAATGACCGTACAATGACAAGGATAAGTGAAGCTCGGATAGATCGGCTCGATATGTTTTACATACGAACCTTTCTCAAACATCCATGCGAAATTCGGCAGCTGTCTCATCTGATGAAGATCAGACGAGCACAGCGCATCCAGCATGAATACGAAAAGCTTGTTCCTTGTCATACTTCCAAAAACTACTCGCTTAAAGCGGCGTTTGCCTGAGCTTGCGCAGTAGTTAAAGCTTCAACAGTTTCCGTACCTGCAACGGCGATCTTCAGAGCCTGAGTGATCGCTTCCTTGCAAGCCTGCTGGCCGACGACGTTGGTACGAGTACCGGCATAGTCTGTCATAAGAGCCAAAGCCTGGATCGCAGGAGAACCTGCTGCGTAGTTCTTGTATTCGTCAGAAGCTGCAACATCGAGATACGGAGAAGCTGCACCGTAAGTCTGAACGAACTTGGTGTTGTTTTCGGCATTTGCGAAGAATGCAGCGAACTTAGCTGCGCCTTCATCGGAAGCATCACCCTTGGTGAAACCGACTAATGCACGAACTGTAGTTTCAGTGTAGTTCTTGCCGCCTGCGACCTGCGGAACAGCACCCGTCGTCATGTTGAATGAGTCGTGGTTGATGTAGCCGATACCTGCAGAAGAACCTAAGTAGCACAGATAGTTCTGGTTGCCGAACGGACCTGAGTGGTAGCCTTCAGGATCGACTAACTGGAAATAACCGTCAGCTTCTGCCTGTTTCCACCAGTTGAGCCAGTCAACGAACTTCTGATCCGTCCAGTCATTCGCTGTCTTGTCGGCATTGATGTATTCCAGACCTAACTGTTTTAAGACGATGATACCTAAAGTATCGACAGAGTCCGGACCAAAGCCCATGATGTCATGGCCTTCTGCCTTTTCGCCGTCAACGACGACCTTGCAGACTTCGAGCAGTTCATCCCAAGTCGTCGGCATAGCCTGGCCGTACTTGTCTAAGAGATCCTGGTTGTAGAACATGATCGGACCGGTCAGAGTGCCCGGAACTGCATGCATCTTGCCGTCTTCGTAATCGGTAACGGAAGCCCAGATACCTTCGGAAACACGGTTCTTGACATCAGCATCTGTCAGATACTGACCGAAATCGAGTGCTAAGCCTTCACCGACATATTCCGTAGCTGTGCCCGGATATAACCAGACAAGGTTCGGACCGACACCGTTGGTAACGGATTCCAAGACCTTAGCTTCGAAACCGTCTAACGGCTGAGTTTCCTGAGTGACATGGTAGACACCTTCGTTTGCAGCGTTGAATGCATCGACGATCTCTTTGACATTCTCTTCATCATGGTCTGTGAGAGTGTGCCAGAAGACGATCTCAGCCGGTTCAGCAGCTGCCTGTCCGCCTTCGTTGCCGCCGTTGCCGCCGGAGCAAGCAACCAACATCATGGCAACGAGAGCTAAAGAAAGTACTTTGAATAGTTTTTTCATTTTTCTCTCCTTTTTCTATAAATCCTCATAGATTTACACAATAATTATAATCCAAAAACTACGCTTTCCCATCGCAAGTTGCGCAAAGCCGTCCGATTCTCCCTTTTGTAAAAACGGACAGAAGTGATATGTACCCACATTCCTGGACATATTAGTTAACTAGACTGCAACACGATTTAAGATGGATGCTTCCCTGTATTTGACAGGAGGCATCCATTTTGTTTTGGCTTGGATCCTTTCGTTGTTGTAATAGTGAATGTATTCT
>JAIKXJ010000062.1 GCA_024684175.1 Erysipelotrichaceae bacterium | reverse complement strand
GAAGAATAAGGGATGTTGTGCTTCACACAGATCGGCATCGTATATTCTTCCAGTTCAAAGGAGACCGTCTTCAGCCACTTGGCGACCGGCTTCATCAGTAAGCTCCTCGCCTCGTCGGAATGCAGATACGCGTCGATCTGTTTTTCCATCAGCGGATCGATATCGGACAGTTTTTCGATCGTCCCGTCGCGCCAGTTCTCGGCGATCGGCAAAGCCACATGTTCCAGGATCGGGGTGACCATCGCCTCCACCGCATCGAGATACAGTTCGCTGATGTGGCCGGCGACACACTGTTCGACTTTCGTCGACTCCACTAAAGCCGAGACTTCCTTCTTGAACTGCCGCAGTTCTTCATCGATCTTGCCGCACATGGACAATCCCGAAGCGACCGAGAATTCCGGTTCTCCGGAACTGATCACGACCGCATCGTCAAAGACTTCCTGACACCATCTGCGGATGATCGGCATCTTGGAGACGCCGCCGGTCAGAAAGATCAGTTCGGGCTGCTGTTCCCCGATGGCTTCCTTGGCCTGATGAAGGCTGTCCAAAAAGACCTCCTTGAACGAACGCCCGTCAAGCCGTTCGACTTTATCGTTCAGCAGCTTTTCGGCGACCGAGGCATCGATGCGCATATTGAACTTCACCGGCAAGAGCCCCTGTCTTAAGGAAAGCGTCGTGCTGCACTCGTTGTCCTTCCAGTAATCCTCATCCGAGAAATACTTCTCCTTCAGTCTCCTGGCTGCGAAATCGCAGTAACTGTGCCAGGCCTCGCTCTCTTCAAAGATCTTGCGGATCTTCTTTTCGTTCGGTGAGGACTTGAGCGATTCTTCCAGGAGGATCTCATCCATGATGCCACCGCCCAGATAGACTTCGCCGCCCGTCTTGAGCTCCACTTCTTTCCCGCCCATGATGTAAGCGAAATCCGTCGTGGAGGAGCCGATGTCGACGACTAAGACCGGACGCTCCAGGATGTCGTAGCCGACCTGCAGGTGTTTGGACTGGCAGGCACAGACCAGGGCTGCCCTGGATTCCGAGATGATCTTCACCGGCGGATAAGCGGCTTTTTCAAAAATGGAACGATAGTCCTCCCTGGCGATCTTGTCCCAGCCGGCCGGACAGCCGATATAAAAACTGCAGTCTTCGCCCTTGATGAGCTGACCGTTCAGATATAACTGCCCCAAAACGCCCGAAGCAAAAGCGGCGATGTCCTTCTTGGCTTCGCTCTCCTTCAGGAAATGCGATTTGAAACGCTCCTTACGCTTGATCGCATCCGGATGATAACAGGCACCTTCTCCGATCAGTAAGGTCCCGTCCTTCAGCAAGGCATAGGCACTGATGAAGCTCTTCGCCTCGTTGACCGGCAGGATCTCCGGAGCTTCGTTTTTGTCTTTTTCCAGTCTGCTTACCGCACTCTCGGCATCGCCGAGGTCAAAACCATAGAAACGATCCATAACTATTCTCCCGTCGCAAGACCCTTGGCAAGGATCTCATCCCCCATCAACAATGCCGGACGGAGCGTCGAAATACCGGCTCCCGGCATCTTCTCAAACAGCCTTGCGTTGTTTCCGTCATAATCGATGACTTCGATCTTCCGCTTATGAAGATAGAACTTGAGATCGGAGATCATCTGCCTTGCGTATTCTTCATCCCCTGACGCATAAGCGCTTTCCAGAAGCGAAGAATACAAGCGGATCTCCTCTTTCTTCATGCCTTCCTTCTCATCGAGCAGTGCCTTCTTTTCTTCCAGCAGCAGCCGGTCCCCTTCTTCTTCCAGGATCCGGTCCATCTTCAAGACGCAGTTCAGTAAGACGTGATACGTCTTCTCGGGACTCGGGATGGTCTCGGCATATAATTCTTCCTTGTTTTCTTCCTTCTTTCTGGAAAACAGGAGCCCGGCGATAAACAGGAACAAAGCCGCGGCGCCGATCAGCGAAAAAGCGATGATCTTCATCTGATCCAAAGGAAGGATGTCCGTCAGATAGTAAAAGACAGCTCCCGCCCCCGCCAGCAAGGCGATGCCAAGCAGAAAGAAGACGAAGCCCCACGCCGAACGCTTCGGCTTACTGATGCCGGGACGGTACTGGCTCTTTGACCAGATCACCGATTCCACGTCACAATCCAAAAACCCTGCCGAAGCGCTGTACGCCTCGGTCAGAAACATGGCGGTCTTTTTCAATTCGTCGTTTTCCTGCTGTTCATTATAAAAGCGGAGCAGCCTGCCGAATTCCTCTTCGACACAGCGAACGCTCTCCTTTGAAGACTTGGCAGCTGCCGCATTGTGTAAAAACCGTTCTTTATCTTTTTCCAGAAGTGACTGCATCGTGACCATACGCATCCTCCTTCATCTATCTGTTTTTATTATATCGTATCTTCTCAGACCGACATACAGACGGCGGAAAATGAAAAGACAGGAGATATCCTGTCTGATCAGTTCATTGATATGGTCTGAGACTTACTTCTTGTAGTTGTCCCACATCTTGCCGGTCGCCTCAGAGATCATGCCAACGGCCTTTTCCACGGAATCCTTGTCCCAGGTCTGCTTCGGACCGCGGAACTGTGTCGTGAAGTCATCGCGGTTGTCCACGACACCCACCGGCAGATAGAACGTCTGTCCCCAGGCTTCCACTTTCAAGGTGTCCGGCTTGTCGGAAACTTCCTTCATATACAGGACATCATCGCAGCCGTAGTCATAGAACATGACCTTGTCCGGCGTCTTGTGATTGATGGAAGAACCCGGATTGTTCGGATCGTAACGCGCATCGTTCTTGGCGCGGGATTCCTCCGGCGTGACCCAGAGATAAAGCACGGCGGTATTCTTCAGAAGATCCGGTGACAGCATCGAATAGGTGTACTGGTAACCGAAGGTCCCGGTCAGAGGCATCGAAGCACCGTCGTTGCCGCCGCGGGAGAATTCGATGATGATCGTCTTATCGGACATGTCTTCGCAATACTGTGACTGTTTTTCATTCAGTAAGGCCCTTGCCTCATCTTCCAGTTCTTCGGCGATCTTCTTGCGGACATCTTCATCCAGCAGAGAGATCAGCGGTCTCATACCGACGGCGACGCAGCCGCGGTCAAAACGCTCGAACAGATATTCGGCAGCGCTGGCCGGATCGACATAGTTGCGGTTGACCAGATCCTGGTAGTCTTCACTCAAAAGGATGGACAATACGCCCCAGACTCTGCCGTCATAGGTCGGAGATTCATCATCCGGATAATACAAAGTCGGCCTTCCCATCGCAGCGAGCTTCTTATCGACCTGACGCATCAGCCATACATAAGGGAAATCATCCAGCTGCAGATTCTTGCCGATATGGAAATCATTCACCATCTGATCGGGATCGTTTTCGTTCATGAATTTCCTGAGCTCCGATTTACCCGATGCAGGCAGCGCATTCAACAATACGACATCAAAAACTTTCTTGTTCATAGCCTTCTCCATTTTCTGTCTCTTTCTTTACCTATATCTTACCATAGGAAGCCTGTCTCTCTTTCGCTCAAAAATCGCTTCCCGATCGAAATGTATCCGATCTCACATACCATTTTTATACACAGATCTCTCTTTCAGACCGTGTACGATATCTCCGGACATCTTCGACAGTTATCTTTTCAAATATAGTAAAATAAAGACGGGGGTGAAGAAGATCATGGGAGGCAACATCATTGAGATCGAAGGCCTGAAACCGTATTACGAAGGCATTGAAGAAGGCATCAAACAAGGTGTCGAACAGGGACGTATGTTGGAACGAAAAGAAATGCTCAGTCTGCCGGTCTCTCAGGGTCTGATCTCCGAAAGACAAGCCATTGAACTTGAACGGCAGATCTCTGTCAAACAAAAATAACGGATGAAAAAAACCGGTCAGTATCATCGGACACGATCGATACCGGACCGGTTTTCATTATCTTTCTTCTCTGAAATAACTCAGACCGAGAGAAGCAGGTGCCTGATTCTCTCTTTTCTTTTTCCTGGAGACCACACACAATACGATGATCGTGACCAGGTAAGGCAGCATCTTGTACAGATTCTGCATGTAGGTCGCTTTGCTTAAATTGAGCTTGTCCGCCAGGAACTTGGAAACTCCGCCCGGGATATAGATATAAGCCCAGTAACAAAGGCCGAACAGATAGGCACCCCAGGTCGCATTCTTCGGTTTCCACGACGTGAAGATGACCAAGGCGACTGCCAGCCAGCCCAGAGCTTCGATCGTGGAATCGTTTGCCCAGCTGCCCTGGATATAGTCCATGACATAGAACAGTCCGCCGAGTCCGCAGATGGCGGAACCGATGACCGACGCCAGATATTTATAGCGGGTGACATTGATGCCTGCGGCATCTGCCGTTGCCGGATTCTCACCGACCGAACGCAGGTTCAGACCGGCTCTGGTCTTATCCAGGAAGTACTGAATGGCAAAAGCCAGGATCAGTGCCAGATAGACCATCCAGCCGTGAGAGAAGACGATGGAGCCGAAGGCGCCGAATTTTCCGAAGAGGAACGGCAGTTTCATACGGAAGATGTTCGCCGTGCGGGCGACGGAGATCGTTCCGACACCGCCGGAAAGCTTCATCATGCTGCCGCCGAAGAAGTTGGCGATACCGGTACCGAAGATCGTCAGCGTCAGACCGGTAACGTTCTGATTGACTTTCAAGGTGACCGTCAGGAAGGCATACAGCAGACCGGCCAGTGCGGCCGCCAACATACAGGCAAGAAGCGAGATCAACATACTGAAGACGGGATCGGGATCGGCGACGGCCCGTTCATACAGGAAGGCGCAAGCCAAGGATGCGATGCCCCCGATCTGCATGACGCCCGGGACACCGAGGTTGAGATCGCCGGCTTTCTGGTTGATCGTCTCACCGATGCAGCCGTACATGATGACGGTGCCGAAGGTGATCGCCGCGACACACCAGGATATGAATTGGGATATACTCATCTATTTGGCCTCCTTTCTGTTATGAGCGAAACTCACTTTATAGTTGTTGAAGAATTCCGAACTCAGGATAAAGAACAGGATGATACCGGTGATGATCTGCGAAGCGAATTCGTTGAGTCCGAAGTCCGAAGAGATCTGGGCTGCGCCTTTGCTTAAAAAGACGATGAACAGCGAGATCAAAGACATCGCAAACGGATTGAACTTCGCCAGCCAGCAGACGATGATGGCGGTAAAGCCTCTGCCGCCGGCCGTATTGTTGGAGATCGTGTGCGAGATCCCGGAAACTTCAACGAAACCCGCAAGTCCGGCGATCGCACCCGACAGCAGGACGTTGTTGCGTATGACTTTCGGCACGTTGATGCCGGCATATTTGGCCGTCGCGACCGATTCGCCGACGACCGCACCTTCATAACCGTGCTTGGAATATTTCATATAGACATAGATAAAGATTGTAACGATGACCACGATGAGGATGTTCAGCGTATACTGCTGACCGAAGAGCGCCGGGAACCAGCCGCCCTGGCCGTTCATATTGATGATACCGACGGAGTGAGACTGCTTCTTGTCCCAGAAGTCGACGAAGAACTCGACCAGCTGGATGCCGACATAGTTCATCATCAGAGTGAACAGCGTCTCATTGGTATCGTATTTCGCTTTGAACAGTGCCGGAAGCAGAGCCCACAGACCGCCGCAGATCATCGATACGACCATCATGACCAGCAGCAGGAGCGGTGTCGGGATCTTGTTTCCGAAATAGATCATCAGCGCCGCCGTGCTCAGACCGCCCAACAGGATCTGACCTTCCGCACCGCAGTTCCAGAAACGCATGCGGAATGCCGGTGCCAGCGACAGGGAGATCAGCAGCAGCAGACAGGTGTCGCGGATCGTGATCCACGCTCTTCTCTTGGTGCCGAAGGCGCCTTTGAACATCGAAACATAGACACTGACCGGATCGAGTTTCGTCACGAAATAGATGAACAAGGCCGAGACCAGCAGCGCACAGAAGATGGCGATCGCGATCACCAGAGCTTTGACGGGAAGGGAAGCCTCATCTTTCTTCGTGACCCGAAGGAAGGATCTGTGATGAATCTTTTCCATTATGCTTCCTCCTTTAAGTGCGTCATCAGATAGCCGACTTCTTCTTTCGAAGCCGTACGGCCGTCCAACATGCCGTTCAGCTTTCCGGCACATAAGACCATGATGCGGTCGGACAGAGCCAGAAGGACATCGAGGTCTTCACCGACATAAATGACGGCAACACCTTTCTTCTTCTGTTCGTTCAATAAGTTATAGATCGCGTACGATGTATTGATATCCAGTCCTCTGACGGCATAGGCAGTCATCAGGACGGTCGGCTTGTTGTTGATCTCACGGCCGACCAGGATCTTCTGGACATTGCCGCCCGAAAGTCTTCGGACAGGATATTCCAAGTCCGGTGTCACGACTTCCAGCTCGTCTTTGATCTTGACTGCCGTATCGTGCGGCTTCTTGCGGTGTAAGAACGGACCGCTTCCTTTGCGGTATCTCTTCAACATGACGTTGTCGGTCATGCCCATGTTGCCGACAAGACCCATGCCCAGACGGTCTTCCGGTACGAACGCCAGGTGCAGGCCGTAGGCGATGATCTCCTTGGTCGACAGACCGACCAGTTCATGGACGCCGTGTGCCGTGGAATTGTAGATGACGGAAGAACCTTCTTCACATTTCTGCAGTCCCATGATCGCTTCCAAAAGTTCCTTCTGACCGGAACCGGAGATCCCCGCGATGCCCAGGATCTCGCCGGAATACAGATCGAAGCTGACATCATCGACGACCTTCTTGCCGTCGATGTTTTTGACGGTCAGATCCTTGACTTCCAGACGCTTCGCCTTGTCTTCCACGAAGTCTCTGGCGATGTCCAGCGTGATCTTTTCGCCGACCATCAGTTCGGTCAGCTGCTGCTCGTTGGTCTCCGTCTTTAATACCGTACCGACATTGCTGCCCTTACGTAATACGCTGATGCGGTCGGAGATCTCCATGACCTCATTCAGTTTGTGGGTGATGATGATGATGGACTTGCCGTCCTCTTTCATATTACGTAAGATCGCGAAAAGCTTTCTGATCTCCTGCGGCGTCAGAACGGCCGTCGGTTCATCCAGGATGAGGATGGACGCGCCGCGGTAAAGCGTCTTGACGATCTCCAGCGTCTCTTTCTCCGAAACGGACATGTCATAGATCTTCTTATCGAGGTCGAGATCGAAACCGTACTTCGAACAGATCGCTTCCACTTCTTCACGGCACTTCTTTTCCTTCTCCTTGGAAGGCAGGCCGATCAGGATGTTTTCCAAAGCAGTAAAAACATCGATGAGTTTGAAGTGCTGATGGACCATGCCGATCCCGAGATCATACGCATCCTTCGGTGAAGTGATCTCCACCTTCTGACCGTCGATCAGGATCTCTCCCTCATCGGGACTGTAGATCCCCGCCAGCATGTTCATCAATGTCGTCTTGCCCGAACCGTTCTCGCCCAATAAAGAAAGGATCTCGCCCTTATGGACATCGAGATCGACGTGGTCGTTTGCCAGGACTTTCTTTCCGAAGCGTTTGGTGATGCCGCGCATCGATACAGCGATTTCGCTCATAAAATTCCTCCTGAATATAAAACATTACAGGCTTTCGAAAAAGCCTGTAATGTCATCGTGTTTTGATTTTTTGAATTCAATTAGTTCAGCTTGCTGATACCGTCAATGCTTTCGGCAAAGTAAGGAGCGCTTCTGAACTCGGATTCATGGAAGTAACCGTCGATCAGACATTCCGTATCCGGTGTGAACGCAGGATCGGATTCGACATCGGCGATCATGCTGGTCGGAGTTGCGCCGCCGATCGTGAACGTCGAAGCATCGAAGACATGGAGTTCACCGGACTTGATCGCAGCGATCGCCGCATCAACAGCTTCCTGTGTGCCCGGAGCTACGCTCTTGCCTAATTCCGTGATCGCGACGGCACCTTCGTTATAGCCGCCGGTCCAGTCGGTCATCATATCTTCGCCGTTGAGCCAGCAGTTGAAAGCGTAAGTGTAGAATTTTTCCCAGACGTTGGATGCGGAAGTCAGAGCGACATCCGGTGCAACATCCAGCATGGAGACGTTGTAACCGACAGAGTAAGCGGTGAAGCCGTACTTGTTGTCTTCCATGTTCTTCTGTAACTGAGAAGGAGCACCGGTCGAGTCGGCGTGCTGACCGATGATGACGCAGCCCTGAGACATCAGATCATCACCGACGGTCGCTTCTGCCGTGATATCGAACCAGGAGTTGGTGAATTCAACGGACATGACGGCGTTCGGATAAACGGAACGCAAGCCTAAGAAGAATGCCGTGTAGCCGGAAACGACTTCCGCGTAAGGGAACGCACCGACATAACCGACTTTGACATTGCCGTCAGCGTCGAAGTTTTCAGGGACCAGAGCACCGTTGTCTTCGAGCTCTTTGATCTTCATACCGGCAACGATACCGGAGACATATCTGGATTCATAGACCTTGGTGAAGGCGTTCTTGAAATTGGCCAGGCCGGAAACAGCGGCAGTATCACCGGTGTCCGCAACGAACGTGACTTCCGGATATTCGGATGCAGCCTGCTGCATGAAGGACTGGTGACCGTAAGAGTTGGAGATGACCAGTGTCGCACCGTTTTCAACGAGGTCGACAGCAGCATCGTAACAAGCCTGTGTTTCACCGACCGTGTATTTCCAAAGGATCGTGTCATCGGAGATACCTAAGCCCTTAGCGGCTTCCTTGATACCTTCCATATGCGCATAAGTGTAACCTTCATTCTCGTCACCGACTAAGATGATACCGATCTTCGGTCCGGAAGCGGATTCTTCCGCCGGAGCTTCTGCCGGTGTCTCTTCCTTGTTGGAGGAACAGCCGACCAGTGAGAAGACCATCATCATCGCAAGTAAGACTGCTAATAATTTTTTCATTTCTTTTCTCCCTTTCTTTCCATGAAAAATATGAAAGCTGTCTTCTTCGGCGTTTTTTATAAAATAAGAAAACGCCTCTTCCTGAAGAAGACCTTTCGGAGGATCGATGGAGATCCCCGTTGTAATCCTATCGTCTGCAGATAGAATCTCCGAACGGGCAATTCTATCATAGTCCCGGTATTTACGGCACCGAGGTAGAGACTCCTTCACCATATCTGAAAGATTATACGATATTTTTACCCCTCTAATTTAACATAAAAAAACGCTTTTACAAGTCTTCGAAAAGACTTTTTTTGTAAAACCGTACATGTAAGCGTTTTACTTTAATCTGTTTCTGAACGGGCAATATTTCCCATAGAAAAACGGCATCGCCCTCCTGCGATACCGTCAAAAACATATTTTCTATATAAATGATCCGAGGTCTCTTTTACCAGTAGTCGGCCGTGAACGAAGACTCATGTTCTTCCAAAGGGACGAGCCTGGTCTCGGTCTTCTCGATGCGGATGAAACGGCTGTTTGCGATCAGTTCGACCGCACTGGCGATCTCTTCTTCCGTCCCCTGGATCTCCATGCTGACGGAACCGTCATGTTCGTTTCTGACCCAGCCTGTCAGTCCCAGCGATTCGGCCGCCATCATCGCCTGAAAACGGAAACCGACGCCTTGTACCGTGCCATAAAAATGAAAATATCTTCGGACTCTTTGTGCCATAGCCTCATCTTCCTTATCCGCTTCAAGTTCCGGCCGGGAAAGGAACTCCTTCATCTTCTCCAGATTTTTCAAAGCTTCTTCCCTGCCCAGATCATAGACTCTCTGCAGCTGCCTGGGATCTTTTTCGATCTTGCCGATCTTCAGCGAAGCGCTTGGCCGGATCACGAAGACCTGACCCTTTGCTTCCTTTCGTTCGATATCACTGACTTCGTGATTGTACATCACGTGCCTCTTCTCCATGGCATCGACCATCAGCGGATAATCCTTCAAGGCGACGCGTACAAGCGGCAGCAGACTGTTTTTCGATTTCCGGTAGCCCAGCGGCTGGGTGAGGATGACCACGTTGCGGTCATAGCCTTCCTCTTCCATGAACTTCAGAGGGATCGAATCGGCGATCCCGCCGTCCAGCAGTTCATAATTGCCGATCTTCACGGCCTTCGAGACCAGCGGCATTGATGCGGAAGCCCGCATCCAAAGCGTATCGGTCTTCTTTCCGTCCGTGCACTTATGAAAGATGCACTTGCCGGTCTTCACATCCGTCGCGCCGACATAGAAGGCCATCGGATCTTTTTCAAAAGTCCCGGTATCGAAGGGATCGAGATTTTCAAGGATCTCACGGTAACAGAAGTCGGCATTGTACAGATCTCCCGTTTTCAATAAAGAAGAAAAGGAACAGTAACGTTTGTCCCGGCAGTAATTCTTATTGTAACGGAGCGGGCGGCCGATCTGTTTCGACTTGTAGTTGCAGCCGAAGACCGCTCCGGCGGAAATACCGACGGCACCGTCGAAGGTGATCCCGTTCTCCATAAAGACGTCGATGACGCCGCAGGTAAACATCCCGCGCATCGCTCCGCCTTCCATGATCAGTCCCTTTTTCATACGTCCTTATTTTATCATCGAAAACAGCGACTTTTCCTGACGATGATCTGATCGTCAGAAAGAAAAAGACCCTCATCGCCGATGAGGGTCTCATTCAACTTTTTTTTCAGATCTTATCTTGCCTTATAGACGAATGCACGGTCATGACCGGAATGCAGAGCATCGAAGATCTGTCCCGGACGGTCGGAATCACCGACTAAGATCAGTGCATCGCCGTATTCCTTTTTCAGTTCTTCATATTCCGGACGCACGCTCCGGACTCCCATCGCCAGAACGACCGTATCCGCTTCGATCGTCTCTTCTTGATTGCTGTGGGTGTCTTTCACGGTGACGTGATCATCGCTGATCGACATCAGCGCCTTGCCCTTGGCGATCGTGCCGCCGGCCTTCATGATCTCCTGTGCCAGATGCATGGTCACCGACGGATAGAGATTGCCGCCGACCTTGTCGAGCATCTCGACGACGGTCACCTTGTGATCCTTGCTCAAGTATTCCGCTGTCTCCAGGCCTGTGACACCGCCGCCGACGATGATGACTTTTTCACCCTTGACTTCCGCCTTGCCGGCTAAGACGTCTTCCGCCGTCACGGCTTTATCGATACCTTCCAGCAACGGCCTTACCGCTTTGCCGCCGCAGGCCATGAAGACTGCTTCCGCACCGATCTTCTTCACTTCTTCCAAGGTGCCCGGCGTATTGAGCCGCACTTCGACACCGGCTTCCTTCAATTGTTCTTCCATCGTTTCGACGAATTCGCAGATCATCTGCTTGTTCGGCGGGATGGCAGCCAGATTTGCCGTGCCGCCGAGCTTGTCTTCCGCTTCGAACAAGACGGTACGGAATCTCCTCTTCGCCAGCGTGAGCGCCGCTTCCATGCCGGCCGGACCGCCGCCGATCACGGCGACCGTTCTGCCTTCGCCGTTTTTCACCAACATATCATCGCCCCATTCGAACTCTCTGCCCAATACCGGGTTGAGCGTGCAGCCCAAAGGCAGACCGTCGTTGAGGATACGGAAACACTCCATGCAGCCGATGCACTTGCGGATGGACTTCTCTTTGCCGGCTCTGGCTTTGCAGACGAAGTCCGGATCTGCCAGATGGCCTCTGGCGATACCGACGAAGTCGAAATCTCCGTCTTCCAGTAACTGCTCGGCAAATTCCGGATGTTTGATATTGGTGACGGCGATGACCGGGATGTTAACGGCCTTTTTGATATTGGCACCCAGATGCCGCTTCCAGCCTTCGGCGAAATAGTTCGGTTCGATGATCGTCGCACCGGAGTCATAGGTACCGCAGCTGACATTGATGCAGCTGATGCCCAAAGCTTCCAAATATTTTGCCTGGGCAATGCCGTCTTCCTCGGTGATGCCGTCTTCCAGATAATCGCTGCCGTTCATCCGGACGGAGATCGGGAACTTCGGACCGCAATACGCCTTGATGCCCATGATGATCTCGGTGATGAAACGCATCCTTCCCTCAAAGCTGCCGCCGTATTTGTCGGTGCGCTTGTTGGTGTGCGGAGACAGGAACTGTGAGACCAGATAGCCGTGGGCTGCATGGATCTCCACACCGTCCATCCCCGCTTTCTGGGCGATGACCGCACCGGTGACGAACTTCTTCACCATCGCTTCGACTTCTTCGGTGGTCAAAGCCCGCGGCTGCTCGCCGATGACCTTGCAGGTGACATCGGAAGCCGAGACCGGCTGTTTGCCGCCGATCAGACGGCTCGGTGTCTGGTTGCCCGGATGGTGCAGCTGAACGAAGATCTTCGTTCCGTAGGCATGGACCGCCTCGACAAGACGGGAAAGCTGGGCGATCATATGGGTGTTGGTCACGCTCAATTGGTTCGGCGTGCCCACACCGGTCTCATCATCGACCCGGGTGATCTCGGTGATGATCAGGCCGACACCGCCTCTGGCACGGTCCGCATAGTACTTGATCATCCTCGCACCGGCTTCTCCGGTCGATTCCGCAAATGAACAGCCCATGGCCGGCATGACGACACGGTTCCTGATCTCAAGGTTACCGATCCTTCCCGGCTCAAACAGTTTTTCGTAAGCCATAGATCCTCCTTTGTTTATTATGATGTGAATAAAAATATGCCTATCTTCATTATAGACATATGTGAATTCTTTAACAATTTCTTTGCCCGAAAGAAAAAAGCGTAATCAACGCTCTTCTTCATCTTATTGTCAGCCGAGTTTCTGCCAGGGGAAACGATAGGTCTTGGAAAGCTCCCCGAGCAGCTTGCACTGTTTTTTGGTGATGCGGTATTTTTTCCCGTTGTAAGTGACCAGATCGGCATTTTTGAAGATGCCGGAGATGCTGTAGCCTTTGATCGTCTTGCGGTCGATCAATTCCCCGGAGACCGCGATCTTATTGCGGTTGATATAGATATAACGGTTTCTCGGATCCTTGATGTCCAAAGCCAGGATGAAGATCAGAAAGATCGCCATGATCAGTGTCAGGACGTTGGTCATCTTGTCATAGCTTTCCACGAACAGGTTCAGAAGCACCACTCCTCCAAGCAAGACGATGGCCGTGACATGTTTGGCGACCCATTTGGGATCGCTGTCATATCTTTCATAGTCCGCAAACTCTTCATTGCTGTTCTTATTTCCCATCAGTACGAACACCGCCGCCAAAGCCAGGCAGGTGATCACGATCACATAAATCATAACGGTCCTTCTTTCTATTACTCCTCGATGACACCGATATCTTTCGGTGCACAGACGAAGACGTTCTGGTAGATCTTGGCGATCATTCCGTCCATCGCCATGATGACACCGGATAAAAAGTCGATCAGCCTGCGTTTGTCTTCATCCGCCATGTTTTCAGTGTTCAGCAGGACAGCCCTTCCGCGTTTGAGGTGCTTACAGACCATCTCGACATCCTTGAACGTGAACGGCTTCACGACGATGATGAATGCCTTGATGTCTTTTTTGGCGGCGCTGTCCTGAAAATCCAGCTGATAAGGATCGTTTTCTTCGCCGTCTTCGTATCTTTCGTCGGTCTCTTCTTCAATGAACCAGTTTTTGATCGTTTCAAACAGTCCCATCGTCATTCCTCCCTGTATTTCATAATCCATTATATCTTTCCTGCAAAGAAAAAACGCTATGGTCTTCCATAACGTTTCATTTCAGGAACTTTTCCCAGCTGCCGATACGCTTTTTCATCGTATCGATCTCCAGGACACCGTAGGCGAATCCTTTCCGGACCAGCTCTTCCGGTACATACTCATCGTACTTCTCAAAGACCGGCACTTCATTTTCGTAGACGAGTTCCAACGCATCGAAGTCCGCCTTCGCTTCCTCGCATACGGTCCGATAGAACTGTTCCTCCTCGGCTTCCATCGTGAACTGCATGTAATACGGCCTTGAAGACTGCAGACCTCTCAAGCCCAAAGTCTTGCCGCAGCGCAGTTTCAGAAAACGCTCCAGCGCCAAGAAGGCATAGGAACCCAGCCAGGGGAAAAGTGCCCACATCTTGCCGCCCAGATTCACCAGCGGACGCTCCGCCATCCGCGACCTGGCAAACGTTTCCCGTGCATCCGCCAGACGGCAGACCGCATGGGAAAGCAGATACGGATACTGTTTCTCTTCCGAAAGGACCTGGTACATCCTCTCCAGGATGCGCGTATGGATGTCACCGGCACAGTCACCGAAATACGCCGGAATGTTCCCCTTCACCAGCGTACAGAAGAGTTCTCTTCGCTTGTGATCGACTTCTTCCACCACCCAGACGCGTCCGGCGATCGCGATCTTGTCGCCGACGGGCGGCGGTTTGACGATGGTGCCCAGCTGTTCGGAGCCCGAACGCACCGTATATTCGACGTTCTCCTGAAAGACCGCATAGAACTTGTAGTTATTGACGATCCTTTCTCCCGGAAGATCCAGGATCAGACCGCCGTTTTCCGTTCTGGCGATGTGCCTGATCTGCAGAAGATGACGAAGCAGGATGCGCAGATCCTCCTTGGAGATCCGATGGAAACAGCTCAGGCTCAGAACTCGGGAAGCCAGCTCGGCCGGTGTCATCTCGCCATGGGAAGCCAAAGTGGACATCGTCTGATGATACAAGAGCGAATACGGGAGCCGGTCCAGACGCGGCGGTTCCACGAAACGCTCCTCGATATAAAGTTGCACCAGCGCAATGCCCTGGATCAGATACCAGGGGATCGCATCCGGAAGCATCGCTCTGGCCTCCTGATGATCTTCTCTCATCACGAACCACATCTCGCTGGGATCGCCTCTCCGGCCGGTCCTGCCCATCCGCTGCAGGAAACCGGAGACCGTGAACGGTGCATCGATCTGAAACGCCCGCTCGAGCCTGCCGATATCGATGCCCAGTTCCAAAGTCGCCGTGGCACAGACCGACATCAGAGAATCGTCATCCTTCATATCCATCTCTGCCGACTCTCGATAAGATGCCGACAGATTGCCATGGTGGATCAGGAAACGGTCCGGTTCATGATTGGCTTCGCAATACTGCCGCAGATTCTGACAGACCGCTTCGCACTCCTCCCTGGAATTGGTAAAGATCAGGCACTTGCGTCCCTTGGAATGTTCAAAGATATAAGCCAAGCCCGGATCTGCCGCATACGGTGCCTTTTCATCCGTCTCTTCGGTCATGGAAAGAGCTGTCTCGACACTTCTTCCCTCATCGGCCTGCGGATCGGAATTGTAGAAATGTTCCATCGACAGCCGCCAGACTTCCTTGCCGCCGTCGAATTTCGGGATCGATGTCTTGCGGCTGGTTCCGGAAGCCAGGAACTGTCCGGCAAGCTGCGGATCGCCGATCGTCGCCGACAGACCGATCCTGCGCGGATCGCAGCCCGCCAACCTGCATAAGCGTTCGATCAGGCAGAATGTCTGCAAGCCCCGGTCCGCCCGCAGTAAAGAATGGATCTCATCGATCACGATGAACCGCAGATCGGCAAACAAAGCCGGGATCTCCATGTGTTTGTTGATCAGCAAGGATTCCAGTGACTCCGGTGTGATCTGCAAGATCCCGGAAGGCTTCTTGATCAGCTTGCGTTTCCTTGTCTGATCGGCATCTCCGTGCCAGCGGGTGACCGCGATGCCCTGTTCCTCGCAAAGCTCGTTGAGCCTGCCGAACTGGTCGTTGATCAAAGCCTTCAGCGGCGCGATATACAAGACGCCGACCGTCTTGGAAGGATCTTCTTCCAGAAGCGTCAGTATGGGAAAGAAAGCGGCTTCCGTCTTCCCCGATGCCGTCGAAGCACACAAAAGGACGTGGTCGTCGCTGTCAAAGATCGCAGTGCCGGCCGCGTTCTGCACCGCCCTTAAAGTCTGCCAGCCGGAGCGGTAGATGTAGTCCTGAATGAAGGGTGCGTAACGCTCAAAAACATTCATACCGTGAACTCCGCATACAATTCGTCCGCCGCATCGGAAACGGCCTGCGACTTGGCGTAAGTGAACTCCTCCGATTCCAGCAGGGCATTGATGTTCATTTCGGGATGCTGGTAGAGCAGGTCGAGGATCTCGATGAAGTCGCGGATCACTTCTCTGGGTGTGATGTTTTGATCGGCACCGATGCGCGAATATTCGATCCTGATGAATCCCGCCAGATCGTCGACCGTAAGTTTTCTTTCATATTCGTAAAGCCCGGCATGCATATCGGCGAGCTTCTCGCACAGCACCAGCATCTCTTCGCCGCTCAGTGCTTCCAGGCGGATCACCGGTGCCAGAAGATCTCTTGCCCCGGGTCTCGAGAAGCGGCCTTCGGAAAGTCTCGAACGAAGAGCTTCATAACCGTATATGCCTCTTCGCTTGTCTTCCAGAGCCTGCGGGGTGCAGCCCATCAGGATGCCCAGGTACCGCGCCTTTCCCTGCAGGGTGTCGTTATACATCGTCAGGATCTTTTCATAGTTATATTGTCTCGTGACGGAATTGGGCACTTTGTAGATGTTGACCAGTTCATCGATCATGATCATCATGCCCGCATAGCCTGCCATCCGGAAAAAGACGGCAAACAGTTTCAGATAGTCATACCAGTCGTCGTCGGTGATGATCATGTTGACGCCCAGCTCTTCCCTGGCTTCGCTTTTCAGATTGTATTCTCCGCGGAACCAGCGCAGGACCTTTGCCTTGGTCTCATCTTCCCCGTTGACATAGGCCCTGTAATATGCCGCTAAGAGCTTGCCGAATTCAAAACCGTGGACCATCTCCGAGATCGAGGAAGTGACTTCAAAGATCTTTCGTTCGGTCGCTTTGTTCAGTTCGGGGTCATTAAAGGAAAGACCGGTCTGCTGCCTTGTTTCATTCTGAACGGCATTGATCCAGCGGTCCAGGATCAAAGACAAGGCGCCGCCTTCAGGTCTGGTCTTCGTCGAAAGATTGGAGATCAGTTCGCGGTACGTTGCCAGGCCTTGGCCTCTTGTGCCCTGCAGACGACGTTCCGGAGACAGATCGGCATCGGCAACGATGAAGCCGCGGTCCATCACATAATTGCGTATCGTCTGCAAGAGAAAACTCTTGCCGCTGCCGTAACGTCCCACGATGAAACGGAAAGACGCACCGCCCTCGCTGATGATGTCCACGTCGTGCAATAAAGCTTCGATCTCGTTCTTGCGGCCGACTGCGATATACGGCAGACCGATGCGCGGAACGACACCGCCTTTCAATGAATTCAATACGGTCTGGGCGATCCGTTTCGGCACTTTTCTATGTTCACTCATCGTCAAACCCTCCGAGATATTCCTTCAATTCCTCCAGATAATCTTCTGCGATCATCAGTTTATCGTCTTCACAGAGAAGCACGGTATCGCCGAATACATCGAACAGCGCCTCATTGATCCCGTCGGCCAGTACGGAGGCCATGAGATGTTGTTCCGTGACGATCTTCGATACATCTTCTTTCTTCAATAGAGCACGCAAGATCCTGACCTGCAGCGGATCCAAAGGAAGGTCCGCTGTTTCCCAAGCCTGTTCCTCTTGGACCGGAACTTCATCTTCATATCCTTCCTCTTCTTCGCCGATCAATAAACTCTCTTTCGTCGCTTCCGCATCCTCTCTGATCTTGCGCAGTCCCGACAGATCGATGCTGACCTTCGCAAGAGAAGCTTCGGCTTGGAGTCTGCGGTCTTCTTTCATTGCCGACAGGATAAACGGATCGGCCCACGCATCTTCTTCATCGCTCTTGAGTGCCTGTCCCGTTTTCAGATAGGAACGGAACAGGGCATCGCATCTCTTGAGAAAGTCCTGCAGCTTTTTCTTATCGGCATAAGGAGCTTCGTAAGATTCCATATGCCAGATGCCGTAACGGCAGTGATACGAGCGGCATTCGTTCAGGACATAATCGAGATCTTCGATCTCACCCTTTTTATGATAGACCGCATTGGACAGCGGATACCAGGGATAGGAACGGATCTCACCGAAACACAGGGTGAACAGATCGACACCATCGACCTTGCATTCACACGCCTTGCGCCAGGCGTTCGCAAACAAACGTCTTCCTCTTTCCGGATCGTTTTTCACAGCCGGTGACTTCTCCAGCTTCCGCCGGCTCAGATGTGACAGGGCTTCAAAGACCTCTTCGTCCGTCTTTGTTTCGGGATCCTTCAGGATAGCGATCATCCTGTCGCGTTTCATCATCTCCTCATCCGCGATCCTTCGGGCCGTTTCGTTTGGCAGGCCTTCCAGCACGGCATATTCCAGGATCCACCTGTGCAGGTTTACCCGCATTTTGGGATCGCCGATCCCGCTGTCAAGGTAGTCTTTTTCAAAAGTCTTGATCTTGGCTATGACGTCTTCTGAGGAAGATGCTCCGATCCCGTTGAGCAGTTCATAGATATAGATATAGGCGGCAGACGCCGGAACGGCCATATATTCCCCTTTGCGCAGATGCGTGCGCCAGGAAAAATAAGCCCGCAGTTGCTTCGTATTCAGATCCTGGTAGACCGGGAAATATGACTGAAAGTCCCCTTCCCAGGGATACTCGTCTTCGTAATCTTTCATGAACAGCGCCTGCTTATAGAAACACTCCGCCCGCTGCTTGGAACTCATGGCCGTATAACGGTAAAGTTTGCGCATCTGAAAGAGCCTATCCGGGACACTTTCCCGCTCCGTCTTATAGGAGCTTGTTCCGAAAGGAAGGGCAGTCTCCCGATGCTGCCGCTCGTCTTCCTTCGTCAGAGAAGAAAGAACGACCGTATAGCCATAGGCTTCTTCTTTGCGGACCGCCTCATCAAACAGCTTATAGATGACCTGTTCGTTTGCCGTTTCATCGAAGCTGATGCCGATCCAGCGTCCCCCCTTCATGCGGAACGGCAGACCCAGACAGATCTCATGATCTTTCGATAAGACCTCTCTTCCGCATTTCAAGTCACAGAACTCCCGGATCTCACCGGTCTGTTCGTCATACTGCCGCATCAACAAAGCCAGCCATTTTTCCGTCCGCGGATGGCAGAGAACGGAAAAACCCGGGAAGTCCGCCCACTTGTGCAGTTCCCGGATCCGGTGTTTTTCCAAAGCATAGGTGCTCAGCTGTGAGAGTTCCAACGGCGATCCTCCTGTTATTCGGTATCCATGTGATATACCTTTATTTTAATTCAAGCAAACGCATTTTTATAGCGAAATCTTCAAGGAGACATGAAGTTCTTTTCTCTTTTGCTTATAATTTGATTATGGACGAAAAAAGATATTCGCTGGTCCTGACCGCCGGCTATACGGAACGTTACTGGCGCATCCGAATCTTTCCTCAGGAAAAAGAAAACATCGATAACTTCATGCGTCATGAAGTCATGGGCCCCTACGGCTCTGCCGACTGGATCTTCCCCGGTCTGAAAGAAAAAGGCATCGCCGTCTTCATCAATACCGACGACTACTGCCTCAATCTCGATCCCAACTTCATCGCGAAAGACACAGAAGGAAAAGACGTACTGATCAACGGCAACATCCTCTTCCTGCATCGGGAAGGAGATGCATATTCGGCACTGAATATCGAAGAGATCAACGGGATCCTCAGAGACCATCAGGCATCGGTCGAAGAGGTCCATGCCTGTCTATGTTATGAAGAAGTCAAAGGAAAGATCCTTCCGGACAAGAAACTGATCGAGATCGTCAAAGACAGAGTATGAATGAAAACGCAAGTCCTCAAGAGAGACTTGCGTTTTTGTATTCACAGAAAACTGAGAAGAAAGCCCACGATCCCCAGGATCAGAAGGATATGCGGCGCATCCAGCACGCCGTTTTCAAGATCCACCAGGGCATGCATCTGCCGCCAGTAGAAGATCCTGTATAAGACATAGCCGATCGATACCGATGCGCTGACAAACAAGATCACACGAAACATCAAGATCCCTCCCTATGTTCCGATGATAACATTCCGCTCTTACAAAAAACCTGCCGGACATATCAATGTCGGCACGACAGTGACGTCACATCATCGATCCCGATATTCCAGTGACCCGATCACGTCAAGAAAGACCTCTTCCATCTCCTGATCGACGACATAACCGCCCACCGCAAAGACATTGCCGTCCGGTTCATCCAGATAGAACGATACCGTCTTGAAACAGCCCGAATCCAGATCGTCCGCAGCCAGTCCCGAAAGATCGTTTATGATCACATAGACAGGCTGGGAAAGGTGTTCGGGCGTTACCGTAAATCCCCGTGACCGCGGATCTTCTTCATCGTGCAGCTCATCAAAAACGCTTTCGGCGTTCATACCGTGGTCGTTATGTTCGCTTATGCTCCAAACGAAGTAATTGCTGCCTTGGGTGATATCGTCGTTTCCAAACGGAGATACCTTCTTGATATAATCTTTCACATCATCATTGACCGTATAGACCATTCCCGTCCAGGTATTGCCCGGTATGATCCAGTAATCATCGGGTACCGTCAAAACAAAATCGTCTCCGGTAAAAACATGGGTGAACACATCCGACATCCCGGCCAGTTCTTCGGGAAACGATCCCTTGGATCCGGAAAGATCTTCATTCCCACTGTTTTGACCGCCGCAGGATGCCAGAAACAGGCACAGAAGCAGCGGCATCATTTTGATCAGTTTGTACATATCGTTCCTCTTAATCTCAATTCGATAATCTTCTTTGTTTTTTTCGTGTTTTTGGTGCTTAAAGGTGCCGTCTTTTTTGTTGTTTTTATTTCCGCTTTCTTTATTGTTTTGATTTATTTAAATTGTTTTACTCAGTTTTTTTCTCATGAACTGCATTCACTTTGATCTCCCTAAAAATAAAATAGCAAGTGTATAACAGAGAAGACTCTGTTTGGGTAAATACACTTGCCGGGATGTGAACTTGCCCTGAATTGGGATAAGGAACAGAATTCACGTTTTTCATTCTAATAATTTTTATACGTTTGTCAAGATTGTTAATTGTTTGTGTAAGTGATTGTTGATCGCGAAATACGAATTCAGGGTATTTTTGTTAAAATATACTGGAACATAAAACTTTTTTCTATCAGAGTACATAATCAGCAAGACAAAATTATAGATCAACTAATATTACTTCTTTTTTAAGTGTCTTCCTACATAAACTGGTTTTTCTGGTTCCGCTGCTTTTTTTATATCTTCTGCTTGTTTTTCAGAATTTGTTTTCTCTTCTGATGGCCCACTATTAACTTCTGCTTCTTTTACAAAAGCGTTATCATTATTGTTAATAGCTTTTTCTTCTTCTATTATTACATCTTTATTCTCGGTGCTGTTTGGTTCTGA
>JAIKXJ010000032.1 GCA_024684175.1 Erysipelotrichaceae bacterium | reverse complement strand
CCGCCCTCATTGACCCACCAGTCATAACCGCGGTCGTTCATGGCAGCGAAAGCGACGGTGCCGTCTTCAGCCATACCACCGGTCATGTGATGGAACTTTTCTTCGTTCGCGGCAGCGACTTCCGGGTTGGAAGAATAACCGCCGAGGTCCTTACCCCAGGCAGAGAAACCGTCAACGGTTTCGGTCATGTAAGCGATGAACGCGCAGGCAGTCCAGGGCATCGGGCTGTTGTCGGTGACGAACAGATAGTGGCAGTAGCCGTAGCCGCCGAAACCGGTGTAACCATCTTCATAGGCAGCAACTTTGATGTTGTTCTTGGAGACGGAAGCGGATTCTTCAACAGAGCGCAGCTTGGAGTAGACCAGGAGACCGAACTGATCGGTAGCGGAAGCATCGACCAGGGTGTTGCAGATCGGGCCGTCATCGGTCTGAGCGTTGTAGGATTCGACCCAGAGTTTGATCCAGGCCAGGGCGTATTTGCCGTTTTCGCCGAGATCGAGGTCATCAGCGTCTTCAGCAACTTCGTCGATCACAGCCTGGAAATACGGCTTTTCATCTTCGGCGAGGGCGTCGAAAGCATCCTTCAGGCCGGCTGCATATTCATCAGCGGTCAGCATGTACAGGAAGTTCTTACCGACGATTTCGGAATCGATATCCATGAACAGACCGTGTTCGCCTTCAGCAACGAAATCCCAGACATTGTCATAGGTCTTTTCACCGGTGCAGTTGAATTCGAAGATCTTGTTCAGGGTCTGCAGCGGCAGATAGCCGGTGTATTCGCCGGCGCCGTAGCCGTTGGCATCAGCCCATTCCTTCGGGATGAAGGTGTCGAGGATACCGGTCTGGACCATCTTGGATTCGATCTGGTTGCCTTCCTGGATCAGAGTCATGAAGAATGTACCTGTATCCTTCAGGCCATCGGCGGTCAGCTGGTCGAAGATCTTGTTGTTCTTCGGCTGCTGCCATTCGAAGTCGAGCTTGTAGCTTGAATCGATCGTCTGCAGATATTCGATGAACAGAGGAAGTGCGGACTTACCGCGGGAAGAGTTGCCAAGACCATAGACCATCTTGCCGTTGGATTCTTCAATGGCTTTCTTAGCCAGTTCTTCCAGAGTCATTGTCTGTGCTTCAGCGATGACCTGCTGTACGGCGGATAGATTGGAAGCATCACCGCCGGAAGGTGCAGGCTGTTCTTTCGATGAACAGCCGACAAAAGTCGTTAATGCCAAAACGATGCTCAGCATTACCATCAGAATCTTTTTCATTTGATTATCCTTCTTTCTAATAGCCCCTTGCTATTGCAAGCGTTTACATTATAACACCAACCGGTAGCCTTGTTAAGAGGTCTTTCACACGATTTTCACACAAAAATTTAACAAATGCCTTTAAATAAAGGCTTTTTTGTAAAAAATGTTTTTATAAATTTTTTTTGATCGTTTTCCGTTCCGCCGGATTCATTATACGCATCTTTGTCCGAAACAAAAAAGAAGGCTTTCACCTTCTTTACTTGAAATCGATCTGTGCACTCTTGAGTGCCTTATCAAGCACTTTCATGGTCATCAGCGTCAGTTCATTGAACTTCCTTGCCGTTTCCAGGTCTTTTTTATTGAACAGTTTCTTGAACATCACATATTCATCGTAATGCGGTGTCTCCGGATACTTGTTCAAGGCAAACTCCCTGACTTTGCCGGCATTGTCGACCAGCTCCACTTTCTTCAAGACGCTCGATGCGTCATTGCTGCGTATGAAACCCTTGTCTCCCTGTATGCAGACCAGAAGCGGTGCCTTGCAGTCCTTGGCGCAGACCGCATTGACCTTGAAATTCCCGTAGTCCAGGATCAGGACGCCGGAAGTATCGATGCCCTTCTTTTTGTTGGCATAGTATTCGGTCTTTTTCGGCATGCCGAAGAGTCCGAGGGTGAAATTGATGTTGTAGATGCCTAAGTCCATCAAAGCGCCGCCGGCCATCTTACGGTCCAGAGCCGGCAGGATGATCCCCTTCTTGAACTTGTCGTAACGGGATGAATATTGCGAGAAATTGATGTCGACCATCTTCAGATCCCCGACTTCTTTGATCAGATCTTTGATCTTGGCGTAGTTGGGCATATGCAACATCGTCACCGCATCAAAGATGATGAGCCCCTTCTCTTGCGCCAGGTCGATCAGCTTTTTCGCCTCCCGGTAATTCGCACAGAACGGTTTCTCCATGATGACATGTTTGCCGTTTTCCAAAGCCTTCTTACCGATCTCGTAATGCAGGGAATTGGGCACGGCCACATAGATGACGTCGATCTTCGGATCGCTCAGAACGACATCGTTGTCCGTCGTGTAATACGAGATTCCGTACTTTTCTTTGACGGCTTTGACTTTTTCCTCGCTTCGCGAAGCGATGCCGACATATTTATACCCCTTGACTTTCTTTGTCGTCTCGATGAAAAACGGAACAATGCCGCCTGCACCGATGATGCCTACATTGATCATAGTTTCCCTCCTAATAATTCAGACCCGCCGACTTCAAAGCCTTCTCGATGACCTTGGTCTCGATCAGCGTCAGTTCGTTGTATTCCCATGCTTTTTCAAGATCCATGTGTTCATAGATCTCAATGAATTCCTGTAATTGATAGCTCCAGGAAGCGAATTCCCCCTGTTCTTGCTGGGTGAATCTGAGTTCCCTACCGTCGTTGAAACGCAAAGTCAGATCGGCCGCCCGGCTGGTCGTCGTGTTGCAGCGCAGGTAACCTTGATCCCCCTGTATGAGACCGTAGGACTCCGCCTTACAGTCCTTCGCCGCGATGCAGACCGCCTTGAACTTCCCGTAGTCCAGGATCAGGACACCGGAAGTGTCCACGCCTTTGATCTTGTTGGGGCGGTATTCGACATTTTTAGGCATGCCGAAGGCGGAGATCACGAAACGGACGTTGTAGACACCGAGATCCATCAAAGCGCCGCCGGCCAGCTTCTTATCGAAGGCCGGAAGGACGATGCCGCTCTTGAACTTGTCATAGCGTCTTGAATATTGCGAGAAGTTGCAGACGATAAGACGGATCTCGCCGAGCTCGGAGAGATGTTCCCGGGCTTCCCGATACGGCACGGAATAGCCGGAAGGTATGGCTTCGAAGATGATCTTGCCTTTCTTCTTCGCCAGAGCGATGAGCTTTCTTGCCTCACTATGATAAACGGTGAACGGCTTTTCCATGATGACGTGCTTGTCATGTTCAAGAGCCTTCAGGGCATATTCGTAATGTAACTTGTTGGGCAATGCCACATAGATGACATCGATGTCTTCATCGCTCATGATCTTTTCCAGATCCGTCGTGTAATAATCGACTTCTTCCTTGAAATTCAAGAGTTTTTCCTCATGTCTTCCCCAGATCGCTTTCAGATGAAAGACATCGAACTGCTTGCCGGCGCCGATGAAAACAGGAACGATGAATCCTGAGCCGATGATACCGATATTGATCTTATTCATACCTCCATTGTACATGGAAAAGAAGACTCGATGCTATAATGATGACGTATGTTCGACAACATCAAAGTCATCGCCGCCGACATCGACGGCACGCTCGCCAAGACCGCCGTCAATCCTTCCGTCATGACCCTGGATACGATCAAAGCGATCCAGGATCAAGGCGTCCTTTTCGGACTGGCCAGCGGACGGCCGGCAGATGACCTGACTGACAAATATAAGATCTGGAACGCTCACCGGCAGTTCGATTTCATCATCGGCTGGAACGGCTGCCAGCTCATCGACTTCAGCAATGGCGAACACTACGAGTTCAACAAACTGAAAAAAGAATGGATCAAAGAGATCATTGAATTCATGGCCGAATTCAATGCCAACATCCACATGTATCTGCCCGGCCGCTACATCGCTTCCAACGATACCGACCGTGCCTGGTATTCCGCCTACAAGAACCGCCGGAAATACGAAGTCACCGATGACCTCTCGGTCTTCTACAGCCAGGACAACTGCGGCATCATGTTCCGCTATGACCTGAAATACGATGAAGCGATCCACGAAAAACTTAAGCTGCTCAAAGACAAGCCCTACATCGGCTTCAATACACAGAAAGACCTTCTGGAATTCTCCCATAAAGATTCCAACAAAGGCTATGCATTAAAACAATACTGCGCTCTTCACGGCATTTCTCTGGATGATGTCCTTTCTTTCGGCGATACGGACAACGACAACGAGATGCTGAAGATCAGCCACGGCGTCTGTCTGGCCGACGGCAACGAGAACACCAAGAAGATCGCCGAATACATCACCGAAGAAGGCTGCGCGGACGACGGTTTTGCCAAGTTCGTGAGGAGGTATGTCTTATGATCAAAGCGGTCTTCCTCGATTTTGACGGGACGCTCTTTTCCCATCGCAGCATTTCCATCCCCGCTTCCGCCTACGAAGCGGTCAATAAGCTCAGAGAAAACGGCATCAAGGTCTTCTTGTGCACCGGCCGGGCAGTGGCGGAATTTAAAGATTTCGATCTGACCGGTCTCAAGCTCGACGGACGCATCCTGTCCAACGGACAGATGGTCTTCGATGAAAACGACGAGCTGATCTACGAACAGTCCATTCAGGGCGAACTCAAGGAAAAAGTCATCTCCCTGTTCAAAGAAAAACGCTTCCCGATGTACATGGTCACCAAAGACGACATCTACCTCAACGACGTCAACGAGACGGTCTATGAGGTACAGGATGCCGTCTCCTCCGGGATCCCCCGCATCAAGGAATACGAAGGAGAAGATGTCTATATGGCTTCCGCCTTCTTCAACAGCGAAGAAGACGTTAAAACGATCTACGGACTTTCCGACCTGGCCGAGATCACCTGGTGGCACTTAGGTGCGGTGGACATCGTTCCCAAAGGCATCTCCAAGGCCAACGGCATCGACGAGGTCTGCAAGCTCTTCGGCATCACAAGACAAGAGACCTTGGGCATCGGCGACGGCGAAAACGACATCGGGATGCTGAAACACTGCGCCATCGGCATCGCCATGGGCAATGCCGCACCAAGCACCAAAGAAGCGGCCGACTATGTCACCGACGACATCGATGAAGACGGCCTCTATAACGCATTGAAACACTATCAGCTGATCTAGGAGGTCAAGCCATGCAATATGCATTCATGAAGATCGATATCCGGTCTCCTTTTCCTACGACACAGTGCGGACATTCCTGCCAGACTGAAAAGCTCTTCGACTACCACGATCCGCTCTATGCCCGCGTTTTCTCCTTCAAAGACGAAGAACACTTCCTCATCCATTTCTCGATGGATCTGCTGGCCTTCGATCTGGAACACCGCAATGAACTGCAGGACTATTTCCAAGGCTATTTCAAAGACGAAAAGATCCGGGTCATCACTTCGACGACCCATACCCACTATGCCAATTCGGTCAGAGATCCCGACTATGTGAACTACCTTTGCGATCTGCTGAAGAAAGAGACCGTCAAACTCAAGTTCAGAGAACTGAGCGATGTGCAGATCTCCTTTCAGAAGCTGCATACGACGGCGGTCGGCAAGTCCAGGATCTCCGGATACGAGACAAACAACGAGACCCTGGGCCTCATCCGCTTCTTTGAGAAAGGAAACGAATTCTTCGACCTGCTGTATTACAATTGCCATCCCACGATCCTAGAGGCCAACGTCCCCTACTTCTCCGCCGAATACCCCGGCTATGTCCTGCGCAGACTGGAAGAGACCTATCCGGAAAGAGACTTCTCCTTCTTACAGGGAGCGGCCGGCGACATCTCCTCAAGGTTTGTCCGGGACGGCCAGGACTATGAGGCTCTGATGAAACTGGGCGAGCATCTTCTTTCCGACATCGATACTCTCATGAAGCAGGATGCGAAGAAGGAAGAATTCAGACTGCTGTATAAGGAAGAAAAAGTCCGCTTCGATCACGAGTTCACGCCGATCGACCTCTCGCAGATCCGTGCCGATCTTTCAAAGCGGGAACTGGAGACGATCCGCCTGGGTCAGATCGAACGGGCAAAACTGGAAAACAAAAAGAATCAGATCTTCGGTCAGCCGATCGAAGAAGCTCTCATTGCTTCCCTGGACCTGTCTGCCGTCAAGCTCATCTTCTTCCCGAACGAGATCTTCTCGGAATACATGGACTGTCTCGACAAAGACCGGCAGCTTCTGGTCTCCTATTCCAACGGCTACGGCCCTTACGTCTTGCCGATCGGTTTCCGATACATCACTTACGAGATGTTTACCGATACTTTGACGAAAGAAACGAAAAAAAGGATCATCTCGACCCTTAAAACCATCTGAAGGAACCACCGTTCCTTCTTTTTTTATCTGTACTTCAGTAAGATCTTCGTCGTCACGACCGTCGCCAGGGTGATGAGCGTGACCGAGATCTTCAGATAGTACGCTTCCGGCAGAAGGAAATACGCCAGGATCACCAGTGCCATCGACGTGCAGCGTGCCAAAGAAAGATACGTCTCCTTCGCCACGATCCTGACCGTCATCTCGTCGGCATAACGGCCGATGATGTTGGCCGACAGATAAGAATAGCTGTTGTCATAGAACGCCGCCGCCATCGCATTGCCGATGCCATAGAAGATCGCACCGACCGTATTGGGCACGAAGATCAGAGAATACGTCGACAGGATCTTGAACAAGACACCGATCCTCATCGTCGCTCCGATGCGGTCTTTTCTCAACACCTTCTTCAGAAGATAGTAAGAAAAGATCATGATGAAGGAAAACAAAGTCTGCAACTTTGAATATGTACCGCCGTTCCCCGCCGCTTCATAGATCAGCAGACCGATGACATTGAGTCCGACGCCGTCTCTCAATCCGTAGAAGAAGACCGCGATGCAATGATCCCGCCAGACTTTGTCTTTCAAAGACAGTGCCTTCAGCAAGGAGGCATCCTTATCTTTGGATCGGGCGGAGACCGACAAGGCCATGAAGATGACGAAGGTGAAGATGACGATGATCGTCAGCAAGATGAAACGGTAGCCTTCCATCTCCGAAGGCGTACGGGACAAAACAAAACCGGAATAGATCGGTGCCAGTAAACTCGTGATGTTGGAAAAGACCCCGTTGTAAGATAAGAAGGCCGCCCGGCTCTCCACGCCGGATACGATCTGGTTGCAGGTATTGGCGGAAAAATAGTAGAAACCTTCACCGGAACCGATGATCGCTGCCACGATCAGCACATAGAAGGGATCGATCTCAAACAAAGGTCCGGCAAACAAAGAAAAGACCAGGCCTAAAGTGATGAAGATGAGTCCCAATGTATAAGTCAGCGTGAAGGAGTGTTTCTTGGACAGATGATTGCCCAAGGCAAAAAAGACCGGAAACAGTCCGATACGCACGATGATATATAGACACATCAGCGGCAAAGAACCTGTATAGATGTACAGGTAGACCGAGATGAACTGCGACACCAGGGTCGCACCGAAATTGAACACGGTATTCAACAATACCGTCTTTTTCTCCAAAGGATTCATGCCCTACAATCATAGCGCATTTTTCTTCAAGAAAAACATAAAAAAGAAGGGTCTGTGCATTATTTTGCGCAAACCCTTCCATGTAAGCGTTTTATAGTTCTTCGCCGTTACTTGCGATGACCTTTTTGTACCAGAAGAACGAATCTTTTCTTCTTCTCGAAAGATCGCCAGTACCGTCATCGTACTTGTCGACGTAGACGAAACCGTAACGTTTCGCCATCTCGCCGGTCGAAGCGGAAACGACATCGATCCAGCCCCAAGGCGTATAGCCCATGAGGTCGACACCGTCCTCCACCGCTTCCTTCATCTGTTCGATGTGTTTCTTCAGATAATCGATGCGGTAGGAATCGTGGACCGAACCGTCCTCTTCCAGTTTATCGTAGGCACCCAGGCCGTTCTCCACGACCATGAGCGGGATCTGATAGCGGTCATAGATCTCGTTGAGCGAGTAGCGCAGACCTTCCGGGTCGATCTGCCAGCCCCAGTCGGAAGCTTTCAGATACGGATTGGCGACGCCGCCCACCAGGTTGCCGCCGGCTTTGGCCAGGACTTCGTCATCGGCGCTTTCGCAGCCCGACATGTAGTAGCTGAAGGTATAGAAATCGACTTTGCCTTCCTTCAGGAGTTCTTCATCGCCTTCTTCCATCTGCAGATGGATATTATTCTCTTCCAGGAATCGCTTCGCATAGGAAGGATAATAGCCTCTGACCTGGACGTCGGAACAGTACCAGTTGACGACGCGCATCATCTTCTGGCATTTCAGGACATCCTTCGGATCGCAAGTATAAGGATACTTGGTCGCAAAGATCGACATGTTGCCCATCTTGAACTGCGGATAATGTTCGTGAGCGTATTTGACGACTTTTGCGGAAGCGACAAACATGTGGTGCAGAGCCTGATAGCGGACCTGCGGCTCATCCGGGACCTGATTGATCGGACCGTTGAAGCCCTTGATGGTGCCCAGAGAAAGGACCGCACCCATCGGCATCGTGCCGGAGTTGATCTCATTGAAGGTCAGCCAGTATCTGACCTTGTCTTTGTAGCGTTCGAAGATCGCCTTGCAGTAATTGAAGTAGCAGCCGATCAGCTCTCTGCCGTACCAGCCGTTGTATTTTTCGACCAGGGCATATGGGAGCTCGTAGTGTGAGATCGTGACCAACGGCTCGATGTCATACTTCTTCAGTTCATCGAAGACTTTGTCATAGAATTCGAGACCCTTTTCATTCGGCTCTTCTTCCATGCCGGTCGGGAAGATCCTCGACCAGTTGATCGACATACGGAAGACATTGAAGCCCATCTCCGCTGCCAGAGCGATATCCTCTTTGTAATGATGGTAGAAATCGGTCGCCTCTTTGGAAGGATACAAGGTCCCTTCTTCAAAGACCGGCGTCACCCGTTTGGGTGAAGTGTGGGAACCGTTGGTGCAGTGGTCGGGTACGGAGAAACCTTTCCCGTCGACATCCCAAGCCCCTTCATACTGATTGGCAGCCGTTGCGCCGCCCCAAAGAAAATCTTTTCTTAAGCTCAAGTCCTATCTCCTTTTCTTCTCCATATAAGATATATGATCCCGTCAAACGCCTTGTCATATTCAAAGCCATTTTTCCGCTTTCATAGACCTGAGTTCATTTTATCATCTCACCGTGTCATCTACGTGAAATAAAAAACCGTAAGACTTATTTCTTACGGAAGGAACGTTTGATGTTGTTGAAGGCATCCGGGATCGACAGTTCATGTTCGCGGTTCTTGAGTGCCTGTATGTATTTCTCATCCTTTTCCCGGACCAGGGCATACAGTGCCTTATAAGCTTTGTCAGCCTCGAAACTGTCTTTGATGATCATCTCCCCGTTCTTCGTTTTGACTTCGATCGTATCATGACCGTTCTCGTGTTTGACGATCCAGCTTTCCATCTCTTCAAACGGAAGGAAATAGGCGGTCTTTGCTTCCTCATCGCCATAGAACATGATGCCCTTGTCAAAGATATCCATGACTTTGAAATCTCTGACCAGTTTGAGGACCAGGAACGACATGAAGATGAAAAAGACACCCAGAAGACGGACATAAATATTGTTGGGGATCATCAGCGCAGCACCGAGAATCAGACAGATGACCGGTGCCTTCTTCGGTTTGAAACAGACTGCTTTGACGAAGTTCCCCTGGCTCTTGCAGTCGGCGACATCGACGTATTTGATCTCATTCATACAACTATGATTCTAACACAAAAAAAGATGGCCGGAGATCCGGCCATCGAACTTGTTTTTACAATCCGTTCTTCGACAGTAAGTCCAAGAAGTTTTCCGTTTCGTTCATCGTCGTCAGTCTGCTGGTCAGCACGCCGCCGCGCATTTCGGCGATCTTGCGGTAGCACTTCGCATCATCTTCCGTGACAGCGATGGATTTCGTGACCATCTTGTAATTCGTTCCCTGGATCGGAGCGGCATTACCGACATTGACTTCCTTGACTTCAACACCGGACTCCAAGACCTGCAAAGCATCGGAAGGGAACTTGCAGATGACGAACATCGTCTCATCCGGATGATCTTGTGCATATTTGATGGTCTCTGCGACAGAGAATACATAAACGGTATTTCCTCTGGCAGCCATCGGCAAAGCCATCTTCTGGATCGGGTCGGCAGCGACTTTGTCGTTGCAGACGATGATCTTGTCTGCACCGATCGAGTTCATCCAGGTAACGGCGACCTGACCGTGGATCAGTCTGTTGTCTATTCTTAAATGTTTGATCATAAAATCATACCTCCATTACTCATTATAGCACCGAGAAGTAAAGCGTTTACATTTTTGCAAAAAGAAAGCGCAGATCTTTCCGACCTGCGCCTTTGACCTTCTGTTTTGGTATTAAGCCATCCAGCCGAGAGCACCCAGAACGAATGCGACGACGAAGAGGATCAGGATGACAGACAACGGAGACATCTTTCTGACCTTGATCAGATAGTAGCAGCCGAATGTCAATGCCAGAGGTACCAGGTACGGGAAGATCGCATCGAGGACCTGCTGTAAAGTCTTAGCTTCAACAGTAGCACCGTCGATCGTCAAATCCTTACCTAATTTGACCGGCAGAGTAGCACCGATCATTGAAGGAACGAATCCGCCCATGACGGTGACACCTAAGATGTTAGCACCGACCTGCAGCTTGTCGATCATACCGGCACCTGCAACATCGTTGATAACGTTAGCACCCTGTTTGTAACCGTAGTTGAACAACGGCCATCTTAAGATGAACAGAGCCAATACAGGAAGCGTGGAAGCAAGGATCGCACCGATCGCATTGCCTTCGGAAGCCAGACCTGCAGCAATGATATTGAACGGAGGAGTAACTAAGACTGCCTGGATCGTATCACCGATACCGGCTAAAGGACCCATCAAAGCGACCTTTAAGCTGTCGTGAACTTCCGGCTGTCCGCCTTCTTCAAGGGCAACACCTGCACCGCAGATCAGAGCGGAAGCTCCCGGGTGAGTGTTATAGAACTGCATATGCCTTTCGAGCTGTCTGCACTGTTCTTCATTGCCATCATATAATTCTTTTACGACAGGAACCATTGCATATGCATAGCCTGCAGCCTGCATCTTTTCATAGTTCCAGCACCACTGTAATGCCCAGTTATGTCTTGAACATGCTTTCTTTAAAGCAGCTTGTGTTAACTTTTTAGACATTATTCAACACCTCCCTTAACAAAGAAGCTGGCAGCAGCGAGACCGACTAAAGCCAGAGCTACTGTACCCATTCCGGCGTAAGCAAACAGAACGAAGCCGATAACGAAGAATGGCCAGTACTTCTTGAGATCCATGTAGGATAACAGAAGAGCGAAACCGACAGCCGGTAAGACTTTACCGACGACTCTCAGACCGTTAGCGATCCATTCGATGCTTGTAGCGAAGTTCGTCAATGCAACGACGTTGTCGATCAGGACCATACCCAGAACGACCGGCAGCATTCTTGACAGAGCCCAAGGCAGGACACCTAATAAGGTGAATGTCTCGAACTTAGGAATGTTGTTGTCAGCCAATGCTTTTTCACCTAAGTGCTGGAAGACCGTTGTGGAAGCACGACCTAAGATATCCATTTCCGACATCAGAAGGGCGATACCCTGTGCAACGACGATACCTGCATCAACGTTACCTGCTTTGGCACCGACGACAGTACCGAAGATGGAACCTGTAATGAAGTCAGGGATCGTAGCTCCGCCGTAAGTGTAGAAGCCTAAGCTGTTGATCAGCATGACGGAACCGACTTGCAAGCCCATACCGACATTACCTGTGCAAAGACCAGCCAGGAGACCGGTGATGATAGGAGTACGGACACCTAAACCGGACAAATCCAGGACCATAGCCACACCTGACCATAAGCCGAGGATTATACCTAACATTAAATTGCTCATAATAGTTATATGAACCTCCTTACAATTTGATTGTAGGACATACCGAAAGCGATTTCAATAATTTTCACACAGTTATCACACAATTCCCATAAATTGTGTGCAGGTGGTAAAATCTATGTGAGAGGTAAGAAAAAACCATGCAGTTAAAATTGTATAAAAGGTCAACATTTATATTAACTTGTATCGTTATTATAGAGATCGCAGCGATCATAACACTTTTGAAGACGCGGCAGGCCTGGCAGGACAGAGCCCTTTTGGTGATCTTAGGCTTCGTCTTCTTCATGTTTTTACTAACGGTACTGTATTCCTGGTATGATCTCAACGGCGATAAACGACTGATCCGTAAAGCCGTATCCAACGGCGATGTCGCATTGGCCCGCATCAAAGACGGCTCCTTCGTCCGCTTCGCCAGAGATGCCCGTTTCAAGAACCACGTCTTCTGGAAACTGGATGTCGAGATCTACGACAACGACATGAAACGATTCGACGGACAGATCATCGAAAAATTCTCTCTTCATCAGACATCCATCCCCAAAGGCGATGTCTACGTCACTTACGTCGAAGGAAAAGAAAACGAGAGTCTGATCATCCCCAACGTCATCATCTCTTCCATTCCGGAATATAAGGTGCTGACCGATGCCTATGAAAAAGCGCTCAAGCCCAAATACCTGAACGCCTACATCAATGACGGACTGCTGCTGGAATCCTATAAAGATTCATTGAACAAGAAATGATCTTCCAAGTCTTCAAAAAAAGAAGACTTTTTTCTTGTCTTCTTTCACTTAAACCATCCGGATACAAGGTTCATCGTAGTATCCCATGACCTTGTCATGACTTAATAAGATCATCCCTTCCTGCTTGGCTTGTGCGATCAGCCCCCGGTCAAAGAGATCGCCGAGAATTTGCGCTCCTTCTTTCAGTTTCAGATCGTCCATAAAGACCGCGTGTTTGGGTCTCATCGGCAGAGCATAGTAACCCGCTTCAAGACACTTTTCATAGAATTCTTTACCTGAACGGATCATGATCTGCGGATACTTTTTATGTTTGATACCGATCTCCATAACAGACAAAGCCGAGAAATAGATGTTGTTGTCTTCATCTGCAATGATGTTCAAAGCTTCATCGGAAAGCTTCCCGCTTCCCTCGATCGCCCACATTGCAATATGTGTATCCAATATGTAATCCATCTTTATTCACCGTAAAACTCGTTCGCGATCTCTTCATTCATCGCATTGAATTCGTCAAGATCCAATGATCCGAAATACCCTTTTGCGATCCCGATCCTCTTGTTTTTCTCTCTTTCATATTTCACGATCCTTGCGACCGGAGCACCGTTGCGGCAGATCAAGATCTCATCTTCTTCTCTGTTTTCCAGAAGCTTCACCAGTTTTGTAAGACTCGTTTTTGCTTCCAACATATTGACCATCGTCATTTTGCTGCTCTCCTTTAATTTGATTTTAGTCTTCTTGGCCAGCTTGGTCAAGGTCGTTCAAGGCCGAAAGAAAACATCTTTTTCAAGATGTTTTCTGAAACGATATGATTATCCGTTGACGACTTCCTTGATGTGATCGGCAGTCAGACCGAACTTCTTAAGGACGTCATTCATCTTGCCGGATTCACCGAAGGTATCATTGACACCGATCGGCGTGACCGGTGTAGTGATATCGGTCTTTGCCTTGATCTCGGCGACCAGTGAGAACAGACCGCCGATGACCGAATGTTCTTCCAGCGTATAAGCTCTCTTGTGGCTTGCCAGCAGTTCCTTGATGTCTTCCTCATCGCATGGCTTGATGCAGGATACGTTGACGACGGTCGCATCAAGTTCTTCGGCGGCCTTCAGGGCTTCCTGGACCATCAGGCCCATCGCAAACAGCACGACATCGCCGTTTCCTTTTCTTAAGACATCGACCTTGTCGAAATCGAAGACGGTGTTTTCGTTGTAGACATCTTCGACCTTGCCTCTGCCCATTCTGACATAGCATGGACCGTCGATCTTGGCGACATAGTCGATGACCGCTTTGGTCTCATACTGGTCGCACGGAACGAAGACCTTCATGTTCGGAAGTGCACGCATGATCGCGACATCTTCGCAAGCCTGGTGGGATGCGCCGTCTTCGCCGACCGACAGACCGGCATGCGTTGCACAGACTTTGACGTTCAGTTTCGGGTAGCAGATGGAATTGCGGATGATCTCCCAGGCTCTGCCTGAGGCGAACATCGCAAACGAAGACGCAAAGACGGTCTTGCCGGAAGCAGCCAGGCCGGCCGCCATGCCCATCATGTTGGCTTCGGCGATACCTGCATTGAAGTGTCTTTCCGGGCAGGCTTTTTTCGCTTCGATCGTCTTGGTCGATTTCGTCAGGTCAGCATCTAAAACGATGATGTTTTCATTTTCTTTGATCAGCTCAGCCAATCTCTCGCCATAGGCAACTCTTGTCTCTTGTGCCATATTATCTGACCTCCTTCAGATCTTCCATTGCCGTCTTGAAATCTTCTTCCTTCGGTGCGGCACCGTGCCATGCATAGTTGTTTTCCATATAGGAAACGCCCTTGCCCTTGACCGTGTGAGCGACGATGACCGTCGGAACGCCCTTGGTGTTCCTTGCGTTGTCGAACGCTTCCTTCAAAGAAGCGTAATCGTTGCCGTCGCATTCGACGACATTGGCACCGAAGGCCTTTGCCTTATCGACCAGCGGCAGAGGTCCGATGACATCCTGGACGTTGCCGTCGATCTGCAGACCGTTCTGGTCAAAGATGACGCAAAGATCATCGAGTCCATAGTGGCAGGCCGCCATCAACGCTTCCCAGACGATGCCTTCTTCGGATTCGCCGTCACCGCACAAAGCGTAGACGCGGTTGTCTTTCTTGTCGATCTTGTTGGCAAGTGCCATACCGACGGCGCAGGAGATGCCCTGGCCTAAGGAACCGGTCGACATATCGACACCGTCGATGTAGTTCATGTTCGGATGACCCTGAAGTCTGGAACCGAGCTGTCTGAACTTGAGCAGATCTTCATCCATCAGTCCGGCTTCCTGCAGCACGGCATACAACGCCGGTGAGCAGTGACCCTTGGAAAGGATGAAACGGTCTCTGTCTTTGGAAGCGACGTTGTCCTTGTTGATGTTCATCTCTTCGAAATAGAGATACGTGAGGATATCGGCTGCACCGAGAGATCCTCCCGGATGACCGGATTGCGCCGCATAGACCATCTGCACGATATTCCTGCGGATGTTCAGCGCATGGTTTTTCAGATTATTCACATCCATGATTAAATTCCCTCCATAATCATTATAGTTTAAAATAGTCCTTCAGAAATGACGACACGCCGTCGTGTTCGTTGTCCAAACAGACGAAGTCGCAGCTGTCCTTGATCGGCTGTTCGCTGTTGCCCATCGCAACGGAGATCCCCGCCTTTTCCAGCATCGAAAGATCATTGCCGTTATCGCCGAAGGCCATGACCTCATCGATCCCGATGCCCAGCATCTCACATACCTTCACAAGGGCGTCGCCCTTGTTGGCACTGAGCGAATTGGCACAATAGACGTTGGTCTCCGCCTGCAAAAAATTCATTTTCTTACAAGCCTGGCGGATCTTTATGACCAGATCTTCCATGATCTTTTCGTGTCCCGTAAAGTCACAGGTGACCTTGTAGACATGTAAAGCGGAAAGATCGGTCTGCGGATCATAGTCTTTCAAGCCGAGGCCTTTGAACAAGCCCATCCGGTTTTCAAAGAATGCCGTTGATCCATAACCGCGAAACTCTTCCATCGCAAACAGACGGAAGGCAATATCGTTCCCCGCCAGCATCCCCGTCAATATATTGTTGTATTCCTGCGGGATGAAGTCGTTGAACAGACAGACGTGGTCCTGATAGATGTTGCCGCCGTTGTTGGTGACATAAGGAAGACGGATCTCCAGTTCATCGACATACTGATGAAGGAGCTCTTCGTTGCGTCCGGAGACGATCGTGAAGCCGATGCCCCTTTCTTGCAGTTTTTCAACGACTTCCTTCAGGCCGTGATCGATCTGTTTCCGGCTGTCGAGGACCGTGCCGTCGAGATCGGCGGCGATCAGTTTAATCATCAAAGACCTGATCGAGCTTGCCGCGTAAGAAGTCACAGGAATACTTCAGGTTTTCTTCCCACGCTTCCGGATGATCATTCCAGAACTCGCCGTTGAACATGCGGACGCCAAGGTCTTTCAGGACCTTGAGGTTATTGACATAGTCGGTCAGACCGGTCCCCCACGGGACGGAACGGTCGGTTTTAGGCGCCGTCTCTTTGAGATGGCAGGCCAGGATGTGACCTTTGCCGGTCAGCAGGTCTTCATTGACGGTCTTCTCGTAGCCGAAGTCATGTTTTGCGCCGGCCAGATTGCCGATATCCGGATAGACTCCCAGATACGGGCTCTGACAGATGTCGACGAATTCCATGCCTTTTTCGACGGTATCGATGAAATTGCGGTCCATCATCGTCTCAAAGCCCATCAGGATGCCTTTTCTTGCCGCAATGGTGCAGGCGGTCTTCAGGTTTTTGATGAATTCGTCTCTTGTCTCTTGGCTTTCTTCTTCGTAGTAGCAGTCATAACCTGCCAGCTGTATGATGCGGATCCCCACTTCGGCGGCGAAGTCCACGGCTTTGGCCATGATCTCCATCGCTTTTTTATGCTTTTCCTCACCTAAAGAACCGAGGGAATACTTGCGCTGTGCGGAGAAGCACATCGTATAGATCGGAACGCCGGTCGTCTTAATGGCTTGTTTGATCTCCTCGATGGTATCGCGGTCATAGAGCCTGCCGATCTTCTTATCGGTCTCGTCGATCGAGATCTCCACCCAGTCAAAGCCCGCATTCTTGCAGGCATTGAGTTTTTCTTCCCAGGTCAAAGTCATCGGCATGGATTTTTCATACATGCCTAAGAGATATTTTCTATCCCTGGCCATAGTAGGCTCCCGGGCCGTGTTTCCTTAAGAAATGTTTGTCTAAGAGCTCCTGCTGCATATCCCTGGTCTCAGGATTGACCAGGAAAGTTTTCATCGCCATCTCGGAAAGTGCTTCCAGGACGACGGAATTGTGGACAGCGTCGAACGGATCCTTGCCCCAGGTGAACGGACCGTGGGAATGGACTAAGACGGCCGGCATCTGATCGGGATCGATGCCGCGCTTCTTGAATTCTTCGACGATGACCTTGCCGGTATTGAGCTCATATTCACCGCCGATCTCTTCCGGCGTCATATATCTCGTGCAAGGGATGGAACCGTAGAAGTAGTCGCCGTGCGTCGTGCCCAGAGCCGGGATATCCTTACCTGCCTGTGCCCAGGCAACGGCATTGATGGAATGGGTGTGGACGACACCGCCGATGTTCGGGAAGTTCTTGTAGAACTCCAGGTGAGTCATCAGGTCGGAAGAAGGTTTCAGTTTTCCTTCGACGCGGTTGCCTTCCAGATCGGTGACGACCATGTCGTCTGCCGTCATCTTCTCGTAATCGACACCGGACGGCTTGATGACGACTAAGCCCTTTTCCCTGTCGATACCGGAGACATTGCCCCAGGTAAAAATGACCAGACCGTGTTTCGGCAAAAGCAGATTGGCTTCAAAGACTTCTTGTTTGAGCTGTTCGAGCATTTAGTCCTCCTTCACTTCATAGATGGCTGCTTCGTTTTTCGTATGGTTGGCCGCAAAGACGAACTCTCTGCCGTGATGGTGTACGACATCGAGGTTTGCCGGACCGATGCCCGTCTCGATCGTCGTCACTTTGTAGTCACCGTCTTCATAAGTCAGAACGAACGCTTCGCAGTTCACTCTGCGGATACCGGCGACGAAACACGGCTTGCCTGTCAGCTGCGTGCCGACCAGGGCATGAGCGAAATCGATCTCGTTGGGATACGTATAGTCGACTTCGTATTTTCCGTCTTTCAGCTTGTAGACATGGATGGTATTGCCGTGGAACGGTTCGATCGTCATGATCTCTTCGTTTCCGTCGCCGTCGATATCGGCGATCGCAACTTCCGAGATGTTTCCTTCCAGGATCCTTTCGACTTTCCAGTCAACGTCATCATGCGGAGGCGTGACGCGGACGATCCCGTAATCGGAACCGAAATAACCGCAGTCTCTTCCTTCGTACTGACCGCGGGAATAACCGTGGTTGCGGTAATAACCGTCGCCGATCTGACGCAAGACGATGTTTTCGTTCTCAAGATCCGCCGGGATCTCACCGACATAGATCTGACCCGGTCTTGACCAGTCGTCCTTGAACGCCTTGTCTCTGGCGATCGTTGCGCAGATGACATAGTCCTTCCCGTCGACATGGTAGATGTCGAAACGGTGCAGGTACGGAAGATTGAAGACATCTTTGACCTTCCAGCCCTCTTCCGTCTTCCTGCCCCAGACGAGCTTGGAAGCGGACGGCGAGATCTTCAGATAAAATTCGTTGACAGCCAGGAATTCGCCTTTTCTTTCCTTGAACGGGATGATGGACATGCATCCGCCGCGGTCATCCTTCCAGACGGTCTCTTTCTTTTCGAAATGTTCGCCGGTGTAGGAATAGCACTCACTGGTCGGATTTTCCGAAGCAAAGAATGCATACAGATCGTCATCGATGACGATATGACTCGTGCAGTAACATCTGACGATATCGTCGAGATGTGTCTTTTCAAATCTCATAGTTCTCTCCCTGAATTTAAAACTTAAAGATGAAAGAAAAGGGGCTGAAATCAGCCCCTATTCAGTTTTCATTTACTTGACAAGACCGCTTTCTTTCAATGCGTTGACATATTCCGGCTGCGAGAGCGGATTCTTTACGGCAGCGATCTTGACACGATCCTTGATGGAATCGAATGTGGAAACGAAAGCCGGAGAAGTAATCACGATATCAAAGTTTCTCGCACTGGACTTCGCTTCTGCGATCGGGGCATGTTCGACCTTTGCATCAACACCAAGAGCCTTGCAGGCCTTTTCCGCAGTCAGCTTCATCATCATGCTTGTGCCTGAGCCGCTTGCACAACAAACCAATACTTTAATCATTGAATTTACCTCTTTTCTTTTATAATCTTATTTTACTATTTTTTTGCGTTGAGTTCTTCTACGTGTTTCTTATATGCTTCGTAGTCAGATACGCACAGGAAGTAACCTTCCGGATCTCTTCTGTACTGTAACTGCGGGATCGCAACCAAGATCGCAATAATGATGACGACACCGACGTACTTCAGGTAGTGCATGATCGCACCGAAGATCGGCCAGATGACCGCCCAGTCGAACATTGCCATCCAACCCTTGGCGTTGACGGTCTGTGTTAAGACAGTGACACCGTCGAGTGCGAAGAACTGGGCAGCCCAGACTGAGAAGAAGACCTGTAAGAGACCGTTGATGAAGGATGCCAGCATGGCAGCCTTTGCACCGGACTTGGCGTTGACGTAGACGGAGATCGTCGCGTTATCGAAGAAGACAGGAACGAATCCCGCTAAAGCGATGACCGGAGACTTCGTCAGGATCAGGATACCGATCGCCAGGAACTGACCGATCGCACCGAAGATGAAACCGAAAGTGACAGCGTTCGGAGAACCGAAACCGTAAGATGCGGCACAGTCCAAGCCCGGAACAGCACCAGGTAACAGCTTGTTGGAGATACCCTGGAAGGAGTTCGTCAATTCGCCGACGAAGATACGGACACCCAGCTGTAAGACTGCCATGTAGACAGCGAATGCCAGCGAGTTGTCAAGGATACAGAACAAGAAGCTGCCGTTTGGCATGGAGACGCCTGCGGAAGAGAGAGCTTCTTTGCCCGTGATGACCATGATGGTGCCGATGAACAGCAGCATCAGGATGGAAGTAGAAACGGTGTTTTCGCTGAACATGGACAGCCAGCCCGGCAGTTCATATTCTTCGAACGATTTGCCATGACCCGTCTTGCCGCCGAAGAGCTTGCCGCCGAGCCATTCATAGATAGCGATACCGAACATCTGCTGGTGAGCAATGGAGAAGCCTGCGCCGTCCGTCAGTCTCTGTGCGGTCTCAACGGTGAGGTTGGAACCGACTGCCCAGTATAAGCCGAGTAAGATCGCCATCAGGATCAGCATCGGAGTATCGCCTAACTGCGGGAAGCAAGTTAAGAAGATCCAGAATGCGAATGTCGCCTGCTGTGTCTGAACGTGACCGGTCGTGAAGACGGCTCTCAGCTTCGTGACTTTCTGGAATCTGACCAGAAGGATGTTGAAGATGAACGCGATCAGCAGCAGGATCATGACCTGACCGAAGGATCTGCCGACGGTCTCGATGGCACCCTGTGCGGCGACCTGACCGACATAAGTGTCGAGGATCATCGCGTCGATACCGAACTTGTTGGAAAGTGCAGTGATGATCGGCTTGAACGTGCTGGATAAACCGCCGGAACCGACCAAGAGGACCTTGTAACCGACCGTTGCCTTGATGAAGCCAGAGAATACTTCGTACCACTGTTTCTTCAGCAGGATGTAGCCGATCACGGTGATCAAACCGATAAAGTAAGCCGGAGTCTTAAGGAAGTTGTTCGCAAAATACTCCCAGATCGTCATTAAAATATTCATTCTTTTCCCCCCTTGTGTTTATTCTGAATATTTTCTGTCTATATCAAGAAGATCCTCTTTTGTTTCAGCGGCTAAAAGGTCTTCTACGATACCTTCTTTGATCAACAGTTCCGACAGCTGGACCATGTTCTGCAGATACTGGTCGTTATCGACCGCAGCCAGCGTGAAGAACAGTCTTGCGTTCTTGGTCTCATCTTCCGGATCGAAAACGACCGGTGTCTTGACTTTGCAGAAACCGATGGCCGTTTTGTGACAGCCTGCGCCTCCCAGTGTGGAATGGGGCATGGCAACGTCCGGCATGATGATGAAGTACGGGCCGTAAGTGTTGACATTCTCAATGATCTTGTCGAGGTATTCCTTATCCAAAGTGCCATCGGCCACTAACGGCTGTGCGGCACCATAGATAGAATCCTGCCAGGATTCGAACGAATCGGCAAAAAGATAGTGATTCGCTTCAACGATGTCTTTCAGTAACATGATCTACCTCCATTTTTGAAACATCCTTTATTATACAATCTTTGTAAGCGCTTAACAATAAGGGTATATGAAGTATTTATGAAATATATGATCGTTTCAGCGATTATTGACCGTACGACTGCCAGCCGGCAGCCTCTTCGGCGATCTGTTCATCGCTCAATTCGGGCACCGCACCCATGATCCTGGCCATCACATAGGTCTTGGCGGCCTCTTCCAGATAGACGGCGGCATAGAGAGCCTCATCGAGATCTTCACCGAAGCAGATCACCCCGTGATGCTTCATGATGACCGTATTGGCATCCCCGGCATAGTCCACCGCCAGCTTGCCCATGCCGATATCCTGCGATCTGGTCCAAGGCGCCACGTTGATCCGGGCGTGATTGGCATCGATCAGGGTCACCATGCAGGCGGGAAGCGAATCGTTGTTCATACCGATGGCCGTCGCGTAAGGCTGATGCGTATGGATGGTCGCACGTACCTCAGGCATATGATCATAGATATAGATGAGTGCTGCCGCATCGGACGTCGGTTTGCGGTGACCTTCCTTGAGCCTCCCCGCATGGTCGACCACACAGAGATCTTCCAAAGTCATATCTTCATACAACATCCCCGAAGGAGTCACGATATAGGTGTCTTCGTCCACCTTTACGGAGATATTTCCGCCGGTCAGTGAGATCAGCCGGTACTCCTTCATGCGCAGACAGGCGCGCATGATCATTGATTTTTCCTTTTCGTACATGTTTTTTTTCCTCTAAAAATGTTATATCAGATAATAAAGAGGAAAAAACATTTATGCGCAGAATCATTCATATAATCATTAAATCGATCGTAAAGATTATTCCCATGTAAACATATTTAATATAGAATGTAATTGTAGAAATACATTTCGATGATCATTTATTCAGCAAAAGGAGGTTAATACATGCCAAACGTAAATGACATTACTCGTGAGAAATGGATCCTTTCCACTTTCCCTGAATGGGGTACTTACCTCAACGAAGAGATCGCCGACGCCAAGTGTGAACCGGGCAAGTTCAAGATGTGGTGGCTGGGCAACACCGGTATCTGGGTCAAATCCGAAGGCGGCACCGACATCATGGTCGACTTATGGTGCTCCACCGGCAAGAAGACCCATTACAATGACGACGGTTCGATCAAGATGATCGATCCGGATCATCAGATGGCGAGGATGTCCGGCGCCAGAACGATGCAGCCGAACCTCAGAGCGATCCCGTGCGTTCTCGATCCGTTCAAGATCAAGAAGCTCGATGCTTTACTGGCTTCCCATACACATTCCGACCACATTGATGTCAACGTCGCGGCAGCGATCCTTCAGAACATCGAAAAACCGATCCCGTTCATCGGACCGAAGTTCGCTACCGATCTTTGGAGAAAATGGGGCGTTCCGGAAGAGAGACTGGTCACCGTCAAACCGGGCGATGTCGTTGAAGTCGGCGATATCAAGATCCACGCCGTCGAATCCCTCGACCGTACGATCCTGATCACCAATCCTCCGGCAGGCGATCTGACGCATATCGAAAACTTCGGCAGAGACATGGATGAAAGAGCGGTCTCTTACATCATCGAGACTCCGGCCGGCACGATCTATCATTCCGGCGACAGCCACTTCGGCAACCTCTATGCAAAACACGGCAACGAATACAAGATCGACGTCGCATTCGGTTCCTATGGCGAAAACCCGAGAGGCATCACCGACAAGATGACTTCTTCCGATATCTTGAGAATGGCGGAAAACCTCAACTGCAAGGTCATCATCCCTTATCATCACGATCTGTGGACCAACTTCCAGGCAGACACCAAAGAGATCCTCGTTCTCTGGTACATGAGAAAGAACAGGCTCCAGTACAAGTTCAAACCGTTCATCTGGGAAGTCGGCGGACACTTCACTTATCCGGATGACAAAGACAAACTCGAATACCATCACACCAGAGGCTTCGACGATGTCTTCACCGAGGATATCAACCTTCCGTTCCGCGCATTCCTGTAAGATCAAATCCGAAGCGGCTCACTTGAAAAAAGTGAGCCCTTCATTATCCTTACCATGAACAACCTTTTAGGGATCTACGAAAAAGCCCTCCCCGATCTTTCCTGGGAGGAACGCTACGCCCTGGCCGCCGATGCCGGCTACGATTTCATCGAGCTTTCCGTCGACAGGAACCGGCTGGACAAACTCGACTGGACCGATGAACGGATCGAAGAGATCAGAAACTGCGCAAAAGACCACGGCATGACCATCCAAACGATGACCCTTTCCGCCAACCGCTATTATCCGATCGGCGATCCGGAAAAACGGGACGAGGGCATCCGGATCATCAAAAAGGCGATCGTACTGGCGAAGAAACTGGGCATCAAACTGATACAGCTGACAGCCTACGACGTCTATCAAAAGACCTCAACGCAAGAGACCCGGCATCTTTATGAGGAAGCCATCAGGGAAGTCCTTTCCTTCGATGCGGACTACGGCATCATCTTAGCCATCGAAGTGCTCGAAGATGTGGACCACTTCAACACATCGGCCAAACTCATCCCCTTCATCGAAAAGATCAACGATCCGCTTCTGAAGGAATATGCCGATACCGGAAATCTCATCTACAACGGCTTCGATCCTGTCAAAGATCTGCAGGACGGGATCGCTCATATCCAAGCCATCCATATCAAAGACGCCATAGTTCACAACGAACACAATATCGGATACGGCGAAGGACTGGTCGACTTCGACGAAGTCTTCCGCTATCTGAAACAGGTAAATTACCAAGGATACCTGGTATCGGAATGCTGGTACGAAGAAGACTGTCATCCGGATATCCGGGCCATCAACACATTCATCAGGAGAAAAATGAAATGAGACCGAAAATCCAATTAGCTTTAGACTGTGACAATACCGAACAGGCCATCAGAGCCTGTCAGGGCGGCGTCGTCGATGAAGTCGATATCATCGAGACCGGCTACTGCCTGATCGCCGCCGAAGGCGCCAGAGTCGTAAGACTCTTCCGGGAGATGTATCCCGAAAAACCTTTAGTCGCCGACTTCAAGATCGTCGACGCCGGCAAGAAGATCTCCGGCATGCTGCTGGAAGGAAAGCCGGACTACACCACCATCCTATGTGCCTGCGAGAAAGGCACGATCACCTCTGTGCGTGATGAAGTCAAAGCCAGAGGTCTGAAGACCGAACTGCAGATGGAGCTTTACGGCCACTGGTCCTTCGACGACATCCCGATGTGGCTGGAATGCGGGATCGATCAGCTGACCCTGCAGCACTCCGGCGACCTGCCGGGGACCTGGACAGCCGATGAGCTTGCCGTCTTAAAGAAGCTCACGGAATATGACGTCAAGGTCTGTGCAGCCGGTGCGATCGGCTACGATGAACTCGATCTGTTCAAGGGCATCGATGTCGATACTTTCATCTTCGGCAGAGGCATCCGCGGTGCTGCCGATCCGGCAGCCGAGGCAAGGCGCATCAAAGAAAAGATCATCGAGATCTGGGGCGAATAATAATAAAAAAACAAAGCTTCAGCGCAAGACTTCAGATCCTGCTTACGCTGAAGCTTTTTTCATGAGAAAGGGAGAACTCGGTCTCCCTTATGCTTTTTGATCAGATGCTGTTGGCGACCTCATAGGCATCCCAGATCGCCTTCATGATCGTCCCCGCGCCTGTCGCATCACCGACTTCGTACATCGGAACACCAAGTTCTTTCCATTCTTCTTTGAGGTTCGGTGCCGGACGGAAGCCCAGTGCGGAGACGACCGTATCGGCCTTGATCTCGACTTTGTTTCCGTCAGCCGTCTCGACGACCGCACCTTCATCGGTGACTTCCGCGAGCTTCATGGAGGTGCAGACTTTCACACCCTTGTATTCAAACAGATCGGTGATCATCTGTTTGTTCGGATACGGAGCTCCGGCCCCGCCGGCCGCCATGATGTCATCGAGCGCTTCGATGACCGTGACCTTTTTCCCGTGATTGGCTTCATCGAGTGCGATCTCGCAGCCCACCAGTCCGCCGCCGACGATCAGGACATTCTGACCGAGCTTTTCCGGATGATCGATCGCTTCCAGGGATGAGATCGCCTTATCCAGACCCGGAATGTTCGGATGGGCTTCGTTGGTCCCGGTCGCCAGGATGACGGCATCCGGTTCCTGCTTTCTGATGCAGTTGATGCAAGGTTCATGGTCGAGTTTGATGTCGATGCCGAGTTCCTTCAGTTCATTCTGATACCAGGCGTTGAGCTTGGCGATCTCCGACTTGAAAGAGTGTGCACCGGCTTCGACGATATGACCGCCGAGATGGTCGGACTTTTCAAACAGGGTGACTTTATAGCCGCGAAGTGCGGAAGTCCTTGCCGCTTCCATGCCGGCGATACCGCCGCCGACCACGACGACTTTCTTTTCACCGTCGCCCGGTTTGAGACCGACGACGAGCTCTCTGGCTGCCTGCGGGTTGACGGCGCAGGATGCCGGTTCACCGGTCTCCACGCATCTTCTGAAACAGCCCATATTGCAGCCGATACACGGACGGATCTTTTCGGTATGACCGGAAATGACTTTGTTGGGATATTCGGGATCGGCCAGAGAAGGTCTGCCCAGACCGACAGCATCGATCTCGCCTTTTTCGATCGCTTCCGCCGCCAGATCATAGTTCTGCATCCTGCCGCCGGCAATGATCGGGATATTCGTGACCGCTTTTGCCTTAGCTGCCAGCGGGATCATGAAGCCCTGCGGATTATACATCGGCGGGCAGGCATAATAGAAGGCATCATAGGTACCGGTATCGACATCCAGGAAGTTATAGCCATAGCTTTCCAGAAGTTTGGCGATCTGTACGCCTTCTTCCAAAGTCCTGCCGGCTTCCTCTTCTCCGGTCAGTGTCGCTTTGTCGTAATCTTTGATATAGGTCTTGAGTCCCAGACGCATGCCGACCGGGAAGTCGTCACCGCATTTTTCATGGATGCCTTTCACGATCTCCCGTGCCGCACGCAGGCGGTTCTCCAGACTTCCGCCGTATTCATCTTCTCTGCGGTTGAACAAAGCCATGCCAAACTGGTCCAAGAGATAACCCCAATGCATCGCATGGATCTCAACGCCGTCATAGCCGCAGTCCTTGGCAACGGCGGCGCCTTCGATCATGTCGGCGATCTTCTGCCGGATCTGTTCGACCGTGAG
>JAIKXJ010000004.1 GCA_024684175.1 Erysipelotrichaceae bacterium | reverse complement strand
CTCCTTTTCCGCCGTCACGCGTTTGACTTCATCCAGATACATGACGGTCCTGTGAGAGATCTCAGCAAAGGATTTGGCCAGGACTTCGATCTCATCTCCTGTCACAAATTCATCTTCCATCCTGAATTCAGGATCTTCATCGCTCAGTTTCGCGATCTTCTGCGTCATTTTATTCAAAGGTCTGACGATCTTCCTGCCCAGGATGATCGCCGACAAACAGGACAAGGCAAAGATCAACAGGATCAGCAATATCGCATTCCTGTTGGTGGATGCCGATCTGGATCTGTATGTGGCAGCCGCCTCTTCAGTAATCTGTTCATAGCTCGTTTTCAGAAGATCTCCCGGTCCTTCCGCGACCTTGGCATCGAAAGCGGCGATCAGTGACCAGCCGACCGTCTGCATCGGCGAACCGCACATGTAATAGGTGTTGTCATCCAGATCGACCTTGATGACATCCGTCTTTTCGTTCATTGCCTTCGAGATCAGCTCAGCCAGCTGCCGGTTTTCGTTCTGCCTGAGATCCTTTGCATCGGAGGAATCGTGCACCGCAAAGATGCCATCCTCTTTAGGTGAAAAGACGACATGACCGAAGCGATTGATGACAAAGAGGAAGCCGCCGTTCTCATCTGAAGCCTTGATCGCATTCTGCATGGAAGAAAGGAAGAGGTCCGAACCGACGACTGCCGCAAGCTCTCCATTCACATAGACCGGCATCGCGCAGACGATACCCACATCGCCTGTGAAGGCATCCAGTTCAACATCTGTAAAGATGAGATCGCCCTCTTCGACTGCCATCTGGTACCAGAAACGCGTACGCGGGTCATAGCTCTTCACATCACCATTCTCATCGAACTTTTCTGCCGAACGGTCATCCGTGACCAGAAAGACCCCTTCAGGCAGACCGACAAAACAGGAATTGGTCAATTCAGAAGCTTCATACAATGAAGCCATCAGGTCCTTCATATTCGCCATCAGACCGATACGCCTATCCAGCTGCCGGTCCATCTTCACATCATCAGCCAGGAACACCTGCATACTGACTTCACCGTCTTTGGCAAGATCCGGACCGGCATAGGATGCATAAGGCGCATTCTCCTGCCCGGACAGAAGCTTTTCCGCATATTCTCCCAGCATCTTCACGCGGGTCTTGAGAGAATCGAACATCTGATCGGCGAGTATCGATTCCAGTTCCGTCGTCCGACCCAAACTCTGTTCGATGACCTGATCCATCAGATCGGAACTGATCCGCGAGATCGCCTCGCTCTGCTGCTGATTGGTCGCATTGCTCAGATCTTTGAGCATGTTGCCCTGATAGAAGGTGATCTCCGCAAAAGCAAGTGACACCAAAAGGACCGTCACAAGAACGAGATTGAACAGCTTATTTTCTATACCTCCGATCACGAGGTTTCTGAATTTTTTCATCCATTGGCTCCTATAGAATCTTTATTATATTATAATCCCTTTTTGAATCTGTATGAGAAACATGGATCCACAAAAAGAGCCTCCGTCTTGGAGACTCTTTCCGAATCCTTTTCAGTCTTTTCTATCTTAAGTAATTGCATGCCTGTATCGCGGCATTGGCGCCGTCTGAACAGGCTGTCGCGACCTGACGAAGCGACTTATGGCGGCAGTCCCCGGCTACGAAGATATTGGCGGTCTTCGTCTTTCCGTATTCATCGCTGTCGAAGTAGCCTCTCTCATCCAGATCCGCCACATTGGTGAAATTCCCGTTGTTCGGGATCAGACCGACAGCCAGGAAGACGCCATCGCAGGCTGCGACTTTCTCTTCGCCGTTCTCCAGATATCTGACACCGCAGAGCTTTCCGTCATTCATCTCGTACGTCAGGACTTTCGTTGAGACGTGCGTCTCGATGTTCGGCTTGCTCAAAACGGAATCCAGCAGTTTCTTCTCGCCTGTGAAGAAAGGCATATCCTGAAGCATGATGACCTTGTCCACGATCTCAAGCAGATGCGAAGTCTCGACAAAAGCCGAGTTTCCGCCTCCGACCATGACGACCGTCTTATCCTTATAGAAGCTTCCGTCACAGACGGCGCAGAAATGGATGGACTTGCCGATCAGGCTCTCTTCATTGACCAGGCCAAGCGTGCGATGGACCGTTCCTGTCGCCAGGATGATCGTCCTTGCTTTCAAAGGCTCACCCATGTCCAGTGTGACCGTTGCGATCTGGCCGTCACTTTCGACTTTCAAAACTTCATCAAAAGTGACCTCACCGCCCTGCTTCATCACCTGGTCCAGCATCATATCGCCGAATTCATCTCCGGAGACCGATAAGAAACCGGGAATGTTTTCCACTTTCGGTGAATTGACGATCTGACCGCCGAAAACAGACTTTTCGACGACCATGACTGTCTTGCCGTTCCTCAGCGCATAAAGTGCTGCCGTCAAGCCGGCAGGACCTCCGCCGACGACCAGTACATCATATATCTTTTCCATACTAAGACCTCTTGTTAATTCTTTATTCATTCTTTTCTGTCTGTGCAGGCTTTATCTGAAAAGCCGGTCACCCGGCTTTGTCAGTTAGTGTTTTCCGTTGTGATACTTCATCCAGTCAACTGCCGCATTGGCACCTACGAACATCGTTCCATCCGGATCGACGATCGTCGGCGTCTCCGTAAGATTCAGCTTTCTTGCCTCATCCATGTTCTCGGAACAGTTGACGATGCGGTGCTCGATGCCGCCGATCTGCAGACGCTGTTCAGCGCCTTTGCACTTCGGACAGTGGTCCTGGACATAGATCGTCGGGATATCGAAACCGGTCATCGGCTTCGCTTCTTCTTCCTTCCTGGCTTCCGCGACATCATTCATGATATCTCTGGCCTTCATGACGGAAGACTCGATGTTGTATTCCTTACGATGCTTGAAT
>JAIKXJ010000070.1 GCA_024684175.1 Erysipelotrichaceae bacterium | reverse complement strand
TCCCCATCTGCGTAAACTGACGCTGTCTACCTTTCTGAGGACGTTCATGACGGAACATCTCTTCGATATAAGCCAGCTTGATCGGCAGTTCCATGCTTCCGTAAAGCTTGTTTTCGATGATCAGACGGATGACGCCAGGCGTTCCTTCCGGACGCAGTGTCAGTGAGTCTTTCTCATTCACCGAGAAGGTATACATCTCTTTAGTGACCATATCCGAAGTATCATTCTCTTTCTTGAAAACGCCTGTATATTCGAATACCGGTGTCTTGATTTCGCTGTATCCATAGATTTCCAGAAACGTCCGGAACAAGGTTTCCAGTTCGTTGAAACGTTTCATCTTTTCAGGTAACAGGTCATAAGTTCCTTTTACAGTCTGATAAGGCATATTATTTGCGCTCCTTTCTGAGATTGTAGTAATCAAGATCTTCTTTGACTTTTTCCGGTATTTCCCTTGGGACAGGGAAACAGACGGAATCGATCAAGGAATCAGAGAATGTCTCAATGAATCCGCAGGATCGATAGTAGTTCTCCGGCGATAGATGATCGATGACATCTTTCCTTGAATGGATACTGGCACCGCCTTTGACCGACATACGGGCAAACGACAGAGCCGGAATCCCCGCATCGGCGAATGGGGTGGAATCACTGGAATAGACGCCTTGTCTTACTTCCAGAGGGAATCCTTCCATCTTGGATAGATACTGCAGATAATGGACGAGATCTTCATTGGCGCTGACACAGGCGATATCTTTGCCTAACGTTACGCCAAGCATATCGATGTTGATATTGAGAACGATCTTTTCCATCTGTTTCTTATGCTTCTCGACATAGAAACGGGAACCAAGCAGCCCTTCTTCCTCGGAACCGCACCAAAGGAAACGGACAGTTCGCTTCGGTCTGTGCTCGCTGTAATATCCCAGCATCTCCAGGATGCAGGCGCTGCCGGTTGCGTTGTCATAAGCGCCTTTGGAATAGCTGACCGAATCATAGTGCGCCGAATAGACAATGACTTCTTCCGCTTTTTCCGTACCTTTGATTTCTGCTACGACATTATGGGAATCCGTCTTGAACATCTTTTGTTTCAAAGTGATGTGGGCTTTCTTCGGCAGATGTTCAACCAGTTTTTCCGCATCTTTCATGCGGATGCAGACAGCAGGAATGTAAGCCAGATCCTGATGACGCTTGCGATACTTATAGGGATCGAGATCGACTTCCCCTTCATCCAGATAGACATCACCGGTACATAGGATCAAGGCGGCAGGTTTCTTTCGAGCCAGGATCTTATAAGTCTTATTGTCGACCATCTTAGCCGCGATGATGCAGATCTTGTCTTTGATTTCGCTGATTTCTGCATCGGCTGGCGAAGTAATGTAAACCAGTTCCCCTTCGACACCTTTGTCTGGTGTTGAACCGGACATGCCTACGGCTGTAAACGGCACATCGATGTCGGGTTCACTGAAATGCAGTTCAGCCTTCTCAACTTCGAAAGCATCGACCGGAAATGATTCCAGTTTTGCTTTGACGCCGAAACGTGCGCATTCTTTCTGAATGATCTTTGCCGCTTTCAGTTCTTCTTTGGAACCGGAAGTACGGACGAAATAAAGCTTGCTGACCAGATCGAAACTATTGTACATGATTCCCTCCTGATGAAATAAAAACGTCCTCTAAGGACGTTTATCACGCGGTACCACCTTAGTTCACTATAAGTGCACTCGAGATCTTTAACGCAGATCCTACGCCCTAAGGTGTCAAACAAGTGTCCCTCTTATCGTTTCACGAAGGCTTGCACCAGACCCTTCTCGCTTAACTGAATCGGATAAGATTCTTTTGTTTATCGACATCACAATCTTAACATCATTTAATGGCTCTTTCAACCGATATCACGCTCTCGACTTTACGCAGATTGGACATGATCACTTCAAGCTGTTCCAAGTCATTGACCGTAAAGGAAAGGCTGGTAGTAGCGGTCAGGTCTTCGGTATTTGCCACGCTATTGACTGCTGTGAGATTCGCTTTATATTGCGCAACGACCGTGACCAGATCGGTCAGCAGATAGGAACGGTCTTTCGAGAAGATCTTGATAGAAGTATCGTATTTCAGATCCGGTTTTTCCGGATCCCATTCGACATCGATGAAACGTTTCAATCCCTGGATATTCGGGCAGTCTTTGCGATGTACCTTGATCCCTTGTCCTTTGGATACGAAACCTATGATCTCATCCCCATAGACCGGAGAACAGCACGGCGACAGGGACAGTTTCATCGAACTGATGCCTTTTACGACGATACCGGTATGGCTGATCGCCTGGCGCTTTTCCGAATTCCGCTTGGTGATCTTTTCGATGGTATCCAGATCGACTTCCCGTTTGCCTGACTTGAC
>JAIKXJ010000078.1 GCA_024684175.1 Erysipelotrichaceae bacterium | reverse complement strand
GGACTGACCATCTCGGTCATTCTGGCAAGATACGGCTATGAGGTCACCATCTTCGACATTCACGACAAGATCGGCGGCGTCTTGCGCTATGGCATTCCCGATTTCCGTCTGCCCAAATCCGTCCTCGACGACTTCGAATACCGTCACCTGCGGCTCAAGGGCATCAAAGTGCGGCCCAACACCACCATCGGTACCTCGATCACCATCGATGACCTCTTCCGCGACGGCTACAAGGCGGTCTTTGTCGGAACCGGCACCTGGCGTCCCAAGACTTTGGGCATCAAAGGTGAATCCTTAGGAAACGTCCACTTCGGCATCGACTATCTCGCTGCCCCGGAAGTCTACCATCTCGGTGACAATGTCATCGTCATCGGCGTCGGCAACGCCGCCATGGATGTCGCCCGCACCGCCATCCGCAAGGGATCCAGAAACGTCACCTGTTTCGCCCGGAGAGACAAAGTCTCGGCATCCCAGTACGAATATTCCTATGCCCAGCTTGAAGGGGTCCGCTTCGAATTCAACAAAGCGCCGATCGAAATCAAAGACGACGGCGTCATCTTCGCCGACACCAGACAGAACGAAGAAGGAAAAACGGTCATCATCGAAGGAAGCGAAAGCTTCTATCCCTCTGACAGCGTCATCGTCTCTGTTTCCCAGGGTGCCATGAACCGCATTGTGTCCACGACCAAGGGCCTGCAAGTCAACAGCAAGGGTCTGCTGGTCGCCGATGAAAACGGTCAGACGACAAGACCAGGTGTCTTCACTTCCGGTGATGGCGTTTCCGGCGCCAAGACCGTCGTCGAAGCAGTTGCCGCGTCCAAGCTGACAGCCGAAGCCATGCACGAGTATCTGCAATCCCTTCCCAAAGATCAATAAACTATATAAGAAAAGCTCCTGACTAAACTGTACCCCAAAGAGTGGACACTGAAATAAAAGGTGTCATTCCCTCTTTGGGTTTTTATATACTTGAGATAAGAAAGGATGTGATCTTCATTTATGCCGAGGAACTATTTCACAGATGAACAGATGAAGATACTGAAACAGAGTCCTCATGTAAAGCAGATCTCCAGAGCCAATGTGGTGTTTACAGAAGAATTCAAAACAGAATTCCTTAAGCTGTATGATGCAGGGATCGGACCGACCGAAGCCATAAAAAGACTCGGCATCGATCCGAAGATCCTCGGGAAATTAAGGATCAAGAAACTGGCCGGCAGGATAAGGGAACAGTCTTCGCGTCCCGAAGGTTTCTCCAGAAAGCCGAACGGATCCAGAGGAAGACCCAGAAAGATAAAGCATCCTGAATTCGATAATGATGCGCAAGCTGCCGCCTACTATAAGGAATATGCGGAGCGTCTCGAACAGGAGATCGAACTGCTAAAAAAAATAGAAGCTCTGGAGGAAGCGGACAGAGCCTCCAGAGCAAAAAGTTCCAGATAATCCATGATCTGTCCTTGAAAAAGAACAACAGGCTCAATATCTCAAAGATGTGCGAGATCGCAGGTGTATCAAGGTCAGGCTACTATGCCTTCATCAAGGCTGCACCGAAAAGACAGGACAGAGAACTCAAAGACGCCTTTGACTTCACAGTGATCAGGGAAGCCTATGACTACAGGAGCTGGAAGAAAGGTGCCAGACAGATCAGGTACAGGCTCAAGAAAGATCGCGGCATCATCATGAACCTCAAGAAGATCCGGCGTTTAATGAAGAAATACGGCCTCGTCTGTCCGATCAGGAAGGTCAATCCGATAAAGAAGATGATCAGAGCGCAGCAGTCGGACAGGACCTATGAAAACATCGTCGACAGAAACTTCAATCAGGGGAAAGCCAAGCTCGTCTTACTTACGGATATCACCTATCTGGAATACGGACACGGAAAAAGAGCCTATCTGTCCTCCGTCAAGGACGCAACGACAAAGATGATCCTGGCACATCAGGTATCCTTACATCTGGATCTGAGCTTCGTCATCGATACGGTGAAGTTCCTGATCGACAACTATAAGGCGGAACTGGACGGCAATGTCCTCATCCATTCCGATCAGGGATGCCACTACACCTCTTTCTCCTATCAGAGCCTTCTGAAGGACAATCACATCATTCAGTCGATGTCGAGAAGGGGAAACTGCTGGGACAACGCTCCGCAGGAATCCTTCCACGCAGTGCTTAAGACAGAGATGGATCTTAATATCTACGGCACCTTCGAAAAACTGGCTTTGGGCATCGCCGGGTATATCGGTTACTACAACTATGACAGAGGTCAGGAAGGCCTCAACTGGATGACACCGTATGAATACGATCAGTATCTTTCCAACAGGATCATGAATCCTTTAGGACATCTGCCGGTCAAGTATCTTCCGGATGTCATATATGCATAACAAAAAAGAAGAAACCCGGAATCGGGTTTCTTCCATAAAGCACCTTTATTTCACTGTCCTTGACAAGGGGTACGGTTTAGGAAACGGGATCTTTTCTTTACTTTGATCTGTTGTTACAGCCAATGGATCTTCTTGAAGAAGTGCAGCATCAATATGACGATGGTCACGAAGACCACGAAGAGCAGCGGGTAGGCGAACGGCCAGTTGAGTTCCGGCATGTAATGGAAGTTCATGCCGTACCAGCCGGTGATCAGGGTCAATGGAAGGAAGACTGTAGTCACGACCGTCAGCAGGG
>JAIKXJ010000029.1 GCA_024684175.1 Erysipelotrichaceae bacterium | reverse complement strand
TTTGGTCTGACATAGCCGCCGATCGCCTTGGCCGTTTTTGATAAGATCGAATGTCTGGAAGCGATGATGTTGTAGAGAAATTCTTCGTTGTAATTGGCCAGGCCGTCGGAGACTCTCGCATCAAAGTCATAGCCGTCTCTTCGGTAATTGGCCAGATCATAATACCACTTCTTTGAAACGAAGGCTGCTTTTTTGCGGAAGAACTTGCCGTAGGCACATCTGGTCTCGGTGATCACCGGACCCTTCCATTCCCAGACGCCTTCTCCGTCTCCGAAATAAACTTTGGGATCGATGTTTTCTTCAATCGAAAAACCCTTCAGTTCGTTTTCAAAGAAGGGTATGATTCCGTATTCGTTGACCGCATCGATCAGGTCTTTCTTTTCTCTGATGTAGAAATCGATCATCTTTATTCGCTCAGTCTCGTTTCCAGACCGAACTCTTCCGGTTTGAAACGGGGAGAGACGCTCTCTTTCGTTGAGATCACGGCACTGGCCAGTCTCGTACCGATGCTGCAGGATTCAGCCAGGGACTTGCCGTAGGTCAGACCCACAGCAACGCCCGCAAAGAAGGCATCACCGGCACCAGTCGTGTCGATGACATCGACTTTCTGGGAAGGACAGTAACCGTGTTCGCCTCTCTGGTCGGCATAGACGGCGCCTTCCTCACCCATGGTGATGACCATCTTTCCGATATCGGCCTGTACGATCTTTTCCGTCAGGATCTTTTCCATCTCGTCAGCCGCCATTCCGTCATATTCTTCCGAGAACAGCAGTCCTGCTTCCTGCTGATTGCAGACGATGCAGGCGACTTTGGAAAGAAGGCTCCTTCTCTCCATGGCGATGGACATATTGGAAACGACCGCAAAGATCGGTTTGTGATATTTATCAGCCAGATCGAAGATCCGGTTCAGAAGCTCTTCTTCCATATCGATCTCCACGACGACGCTGTCGCAGTTTTTGATGATCTGTTCGCCGCAGGCATCCAGTACCTCGCTGATGCGGGAGAGATCCGGTCTCTTGGAGATCGAGGCCACGACATCGCCGTTGTTGTCGAAAATTGCCAGCCAGGTACCCAGGCCGTCCGCCGTCTTGATGATATAGTCCGTATTCACATGGTGTCGTTTCAGCCGGTCGATCACATCGCTGCCGATACCGGTATCATCGACGACACTCACATAGGTCGGCTCCAGTTCCAGATTGGCGATATCCTCCACCACATTCCGGCTGACGCCGCCGTGCACCTGAACGACTCTTCCGACATTTCTGCCCGAAGGAATATACTGATCGATCGGATATCCTTTGATATCCACAAAGACTGCACCGAATACGACGATCCCCATAGAAAGGCCTCCTTGAGTTTATTTTATCTTATTTTTCTGCCTCTTTCGTGATGATTGAAACGATCTCTTCAAGATTTTCTGCGAAGCGGATCTTCTGCAGTTTTTCTTTGCTGGAAAGCCCTTTTTCCACCATTATTTCCAGCTGTTTCTTTAGCGGTTCATAATAGCCGTCGAGATTGTATAGAATACAGGGTGCCTTGATCTGACCGAGACAGACGCCCGACATGACCTCGCTGATCTCTTCCAGTGTACCGGTCCCTCCGGGAAAGGCGATGAAGGCATCGGAAAGGCAGATCATCTTTTTTCGACGTTCACTGATATCTTCCGTGACATACAGTTCATCCAGATCATCACGGGCGATCGAAGGTGTCATGAAGATCTTCGGCAGCACACCGATGATATAACCGTTATTACTTCTGACGGAATCTGCCAGATCGCCCATCAGACCTCTCTGGGATCCGCCGTAGACCAGTGTATGACCGTTTGATCCGATCCATTCACCCAGCTTCAAAACCGCTTCTTTCAAAGCGGGATCGTTTCCTGAAGCCGATGCCAGATAGACTGCGATATTCATATTTATATCTCTATTATATGCAAAACAAAAAGAAGGTCTTCCTTCTTTCTGTATGAATCTTATTTCTTCTTCAGCTGACAGCCGTTGTAGAGATATTCCCTGACCTTCAGATCCCAGAAATCCCATTCATGACCATAGCCGGGAACTTCTTCATAGGTGATCTCATAACCCAGGGAATCCATGTATTTCTTGAAGGCTCTTGTCGCCTCCAGCAGAAAATCCTTGTCGCCGATCGTGATCGTCAGCTCGGGTCTTTCAAGTCCTTCATCCACGATCTTCTTTGCGCTGTACCAGCCGTCTTCCTTGGTGTCGATCATCTTCTTATCGGTGGCCATGGAGCCCGGCGCATACAGATCTTCACCTTCACCGAACCAGTTGAGATTGACTTTTCTCTTGCCCTGCGGTCTGGAGGTGATGCCCGACATGCAGAAGATCTTTGAGAAAGTCTCCGGATGAGCCAGACCGATCGTTGAAGCGCCGGCTGCCCCCATCGACAGACCTCCTATATAGGTGTCCTTTCTCTTTGTGGATACCGGGAACATGTATCTGACGACCTGCAGCAGTTCTTTGGCAACAAAGCTGTGCATCTTGTCCCCGTCTTCCCGGTCACGGTAGGCGGAATTGAGTCCCGAAGGCATGAAGACGCAGATACTGTTGTCTTCCGCATATCTGGCGATATTGGTGTAATTGAGATAATCGGTGTGATCACCCGAGAACCCGTTCAGCAGGATCAGCACCTTGTGTTTGCGGTTGACCTTGTAGATCTCATCGACCGATTCCTTTGCCGCTCTGGAAAACGTCCAGGAAGGAATGACCGCCGATACATCGACCTGTCTGCCCAGACACCTGGACAGGAAATTGAACCTGACGACTGCCATGTTTTTCTCCTTTTCTTATGTTTCTTCCTTGTGATTGAAAAGCCTGTATATCATCGCCGCCACATCTCTGGCGCTTTCTCTTTTTCCGTCTTCCTCCCACTTCAGGAACGAATTCAGCAAGGCTCCCGCATAGGCATAGAGCTCATAGATATGGATCTTCTTCTGCGGGAAGATGTTCTTCATCACGAATTCGTTGACCGCATCGATCAGCACCGAATAAAGACCGTGTCTGTTCAGTGTCAGGAAGTAACGGGAATAGCGGTCAAAATAATT
>JAIKXJ010000082.1 GCA_024684175.1 Erysipelotrichaceae bacterium | reverse complement strand
GATCCTCTTCGATCGGAAGACCGGAGAGTTCGTCGCTTTGGGATCTCTGAAAGTCGAATAAGAAAAAGGCAATGTAAACTCCCGTGTGGGTCTACATCACAGGTAATACAGAAAAAGACGATTGGATTCTGAATTTCCGATCGTCTTTTCATTCTGTTGAAGATCTATTCGTGAGGTCGCGCCGCGAGATAGTCGGTAAGTCCCGGAACGAAGATCGTTTTGCGTCCCAGGCCGGTATCGTATAGATAGGATGTACCGTCGTATTTATAATTCGGGAAGGCGTTCTTCAGTATCGTTTCGGACAGCTCGTTTCCCGGTACGACATAGTCGTGTTTCACGCTGTTTTTCGCGCATCCCGACGAAGGCGTAGATCAGATCGACGTCTCTTGTGTTTCCGTATTCTTCCAGGGCGATCTTCATCCTTTTTACGAGTTCGACCGCCGTTTCATCATCGATCGCATTGAGCGTGCCGATCCCGAATTTGACACAGGAAGCTTCATATTCCTTGTAATAACCGAACAGGATCTCTTCGTCCGTCATACCTTCGTAGGAAAGACTTTCCGCATGGAGGCGCTTATAGAAGTCATCTACATCTTCCGCTTCAGCGATCGCCGAAAGGACTTCCACCGCTTTCCGATCGGCTTCCGTCGTTGTCGATGCGGCGAAGTGGCTGGTATCGGAAAGGACAGCACCAAGAAGGATGTGAGCGGTCTGTTTGTCGATATCGATGCCATAGTTGAGATAATCGAGCCAGACGATCGTTGCGGCGGCTCCGATCGGCCTCGCTTCATAGACGACCTGGTTTCCGGTAGAGACGGTCCCTACACCGTGGTGGTCGATGATGCCGACGATATGAGCGTCTTCCATGCCGTCTGCGGACTGGGCATATTCACTGTGATCGACCAGAAAGATATTCCGGAAGCATCATAGAGGATCTCCGGTGTATCCACGCCTGTTTCTTTCAGGATGAAGGCCGTTTGGTAAGCACCATCGAGTGGGAATATACACTTTGTTGATTTGTGATAAAAACATATATTCAATAGTAGAGGAGGCATATCATGAAAAAGAATTATGAATATTACAATACTGTCATTTCGCAAGTGGAAAGACAGGTAAAAGAAGAAGAAAAAAACATTGAAAAGGCTGCACGATTCTGTGCTGATTCTATATGCAGTGACAGAATCATTCACGCATTCGGCTGCGGACATTCGCAAATGTTTGGTGAAGAAATGTTTTATCGTTCAGGCGGTTTGGTACCTGTGAATGCCATCTTACATCCGCATTATTCTTTAGTTCCAAAAGCAAGGATTTCTTCAGCTGTAGAAAGACAAGAAGGATTAGCTGATAAATTCCTAACAAACTGCAATACCGATGCCAAGGATACGATGATCATCACATCTATTTCAGGAAGAAATGCTGCGGTGATTGATATGGCGATTGCTGCAAAGAAAATCGGTATGAAAGTCGTAGCTCTGGTATCACAGGAATTTTCCAGCAAGGTTACATCACGTCATTCAAGCGGTAAGAATCTAAAAGATTTCGCAGATGTAGTTATTGATATTAAATGTGTTTATGGAGATGCGTGTTTAGAAATGGAAGGTGTAGATGGAAAATTTGGCGGAACATCTACGATCCTTGCGATGATGGTTGTTGAAATGATCTCGACACGCACGATTGAATTGTGTGCCGAAAGAGGATACAACCCTCCGATTTTCGTAAGCGGCAATACCGACATCGGAGATAAATTGAATAACGAAAGAATTGAAAACTATTCTAAGATCATTCCAACATTATAATTTGAACTGTGTAAATATTCATTCTGATCGATGATCATTACACAGCCAGACAGCAGAACCTATGACAGACACGATCGGGACATGATGAAAAATGTCACGGTCGTTTTTGTTATGGAAGTCAGTATTTGAGATACCTGTCGATACCTTCAATGAACAGCTCATTGTCGTTCGGCTGGTTGAGGAGCATAGGCAGGTTTTTTCTGGAAAATGTCATAGACGTTGCCGATGCATATGTGATAAAAAAGAACTGAAGAAGAATGCAGGTGAATGTTATGGCCAGAAAGAATTTCATACCTTTAAAAACCGTTGAAGAACTGTTTACGGACCGTGAAGAACCGCGCCGCGCGTTCTGGAACGAACTGAAACAGCTGGAAAGCGATCCCCTGGGATATGCCCGGGTCATCTGTTTCTATGGAGAAGGCGGGATCGGAAAGACGTGGCTGCTGAACCGCATCAGCCGGGATCTGCTTCGACTCAAAGAAGGAGAAGCTTTGGATATCGACTTTGATACATCGTATTTTAAAGCGGAATATGTGCCGATCTATTACGAGCTTGAACAAAGCAGTAACATCGCTGAGATCCTGTGCGGCCTCAGAGTCCTCCTCTTCAAGGCAAAGCCGCATTTCGAGTTTCCGGTCTTCGATTATGCGATACGAAAATACGAAGATCTTATCGGAAGAAAGATCCTTCCCGATTTGTCTTATACCGACAGCCGGCTCCGTACCTTGGATGATATCTTCGACAAAGTATCGCTGATCCCAGGCGTTGATTCCATAGGTAATCTCTATCGGAGAATCAAAGAGGCTAAGACCTGGATCGATTCGATCCGGGAACTGGATTCCATCTTTTCAGGCATCCAGGACAAGATCGTCCGGGAACAGATCAAGGATGTTGAAAGGATCGATACGATCGAGGACTTGCTCAAAGCGCTTCCGGAATACTTTGCGGCTGATCTGAGTGATGAAGACCGGGATTTTTCGATCGTCTTTCTGATCGATACTTTTGAAGTTCTGGATCCCAACAGAGATCTTTCCAACGATACTGAGCGGATCCTGAAGGACCAGCTGGCCAGAAGCAGAGGCTCCCAGATTGCGATCGAAGATGTTCTTTGGGTCTTTGCGGGAAGAAACAGGATCTACGATGACGATGCGATCCCTCAGCACCTGATCGGAGACCTGTCCTATGAGGATACAGTCAGATATCTGCAGAAACAGGAGATCAGCGAGAAAGCGACTGTCGATCGGATCTATGAGATCACCGGCGGAACACCGATCTTTCTGGATGTCTGTGTACGCAACTATCTTGCTGAAAACAGGCCGTCTGCACAAGAGTTTAAGGTGATAGACCGAAGCGAGCTGATCCGCCGTTATCTGCGTTATCGCAACGATGAAGAAAGGCTGATCATCCGAACGATGTCTTCGATCATGCATTGGACGGATAGCGACTTCAAAGAAGTATTTACACAGGCTTACGATGTACCTTGGCGAGTCTATAAGGACGCCTATCGAAACGTGATACAGACGACAATGATCGAGAAGATCAATGAGGAACGATACTTTCTGCACCGTTCCGTGCGGACTGCGATCCATGATGATCCGGGCTATGATCCGGAAGACAGAAAACTCGTCCTAGATGCGTTGATGAAGCTGTATGAAAAAAAGATGAAGGATGAAGATTCGGACAGAATCTATTACAAAGAAAGGATATGCGAACTGATCTATGCGATCGCCGATCAGAACAGGGCGATCAAAAAGGCGCAGTTTAAGAAACTGCTGAAGATCATCGCAGGATCCTATGAAGATGTAAGCATCTATGGATTCCATCATCTGATTTCCTATACCGATGCTTTGAACAAGCTGCATGGCTATGCAGGGGAAGAAAAAAGCAAGATCCTGATCCTGATGTTGCTT
>JAIKXJ010000069.1 GCA_024684175.1 Erysipelotrichaceae bacterium | reverse complement strand
AGACTGAAGGAGAAGTATTTCTCCGATGAGGATTACTGGAAAGACAATGAATGCAGCACGACGCTTTCCTTAAGACAGGGGATCCTGCCGGTGAAGTTCACTCTGCGCATCGATGCTTCGATTGCCGAGAAGTTGCTGAACGATAAGGTCGAACGGCTTGACGGACGTTCGTTCAAGGAAGTCTTTCTCGACAGCCTGAAACAGGCCAAAGAAGCCATCGGCAGTCAGCAGCCCGAACTGATCTTTCTGACCGGCGGTGTCTCCAAGATGCCGGTCATCCGCAAGTGGTGTCAGGAGATCTTCGAGGATGCGGTCGTGATCAGCTCCGGTGAACCGGAATTCTCCGTCGCTTCGGGACTGTCCATGTGCGGCAGGATCGACGAAGAACTGCGGCAGTTCAAAAAAGAAGTCTCGGCTCTGGTAGAATCGACGACGGTCGAACAGTGCGTCGCCGGCCACATCAGCGAGCTGTATCTCGATGCGGTGGAGGAGATGGTCACGCCGATCCTGGAACATGTGGCCCTGCCGATCGCCGAGAACTGGCGCGACGGGTCTATCGAGAAACTGTCCGATATCGATCCGCTGATGGAGAAACAGATCGACAAGTATCTGCATTCCGACGAGGCGAGGAGCTTACTGATGAAGCCGGTCGCCAAGTGGCTGAAGACGGTCTCCTTTGAACTGGAAGAATATACGATGCCGATCTGTGTGAAGCACAACATCCCTTATTCTTCACTGTCACTGAATTCCTTTTTATCGATGAGCGATATCCGGATCGATGTCGAAGCGAAGAGCCTCTTTGCGGTGAACGAGATCACCTGGCTGATCGATGCGACGATCTCGATCGTGATCGGATTGCTTTGCGGCGGCGGTGGTGTGGCTCTGATCGCCAACGGCTTGCCGGGCATCATCGCCGGAGCGGTCGTCTCGCTGCTGATCCTGGCTCTGGGCAAGGACAAGATGCAGGAGATCCTGCTCAATTCCAATATCCCGACACCGGTGCGCAAGGTCATTCCGCGTTCCTATCTGAAGGGAAGGATCGACGTCATCTCGGAACAAGTGAAAAAGTCCATGTACGAAAAGCTCGAGGAAGAGCGCAATCAGGATATCTCCGAACGTCTGGTCAAGGAGATCTCTTTGCAGATCGAGAGCTGTCTGTCGAAGATGGCGGAAGTCGTGGAGATCCCGCTGGGCTGATGATTTGTAATGAAAGTACAGATGCAAAGGCGGGGAAAAAGAAGGGTCTTTTGTTATGATGGGCTTGAAGGAGGCTTTGCATGAAAACGGTCAGGATCAATGATAAAGAAGTGTCGGTGATCGCCTGCGGATGTATGCGCATCGCGTCTCTTGATGAGAAACAGACGGAAGGATATATACGGACGGCTCTGGATGAGGGCATCAATTTTTTCGATCATGCGGATATCTACGGAGGCGGACATTGCGAAGAGATCTTCGGAGCGTTTCTGAAGAAACATCCGGAATACCGGGAGAAGATGTTCCTTCAGTCCAAGTGCGGGATACGCAGAGGATTTTTCGATTTTTCTTATGAACATATCATGAAGAGCGTCGAAGGCATTCTGGAAAGACTGCAGACCGACCATCTGGATTCTTTGCTGCTGCATCGGCCGGATGTGCTGATGGAGACGGAGGAAGTCGGAAAGGCTTTTGCCGAACTGAAAAACAGCGGCAAAGTCCTGTCATTCGGCGTGTCCAATATGAACCGTTTCCAGATGGAGCTCCTGGAAGAGGGGATAAGTGAGAAGCTTTTTGCCGATCAGCTGCAGATGTCCATCGTCCATACGCCTTTGATCGATGCCGGACTCAATGTCGATATGGGCAATGAGGCGGCGGTCATGCGCGATGCCGGTACCCTGGAATATCTGCGGAAAGAAGACAAGATCCTGCAGGTCTGGTCGCCGTTGCAGATCGGGTATTTTGAAGGGACCTTCTTGAATTCGGAACGTTATGAAGATCTCAACCGGAAACTGGAAGAACTGGCGGCAAAATACGGCTGCAACAAGGATGCGCTCGCTTATGCCTGGCTCTTGCGTCTGCCGCTGAAGGTACAGGTCGTTCTGGGAACGGCGAATACGGAACATATCCGTTCGGCGGCGCAGGCTGCACAGATCGTCTTGGACAGGAAAGACTGGTATGATCTTTACCTTTCGGCAGGAAACACTCTGCCGTGATCTGTTTTTGTGAAAATTTTGATTTATATTACTTCCTTTGGGTTAAAATATGATTGAAGAAAGGTTCTAAGAACTATGGAAGCTGCTGAGATCCCTTTATCGTGCATTATCGTGATGTGGCGGCTGTGACTGACTTTTTTCGAGTGTTATGAGTCAATGAAAGCCGCCGTTTAGGAGGCTTTTTATATGGAAAAGAAAACCAATCGGATATCGGACCGTGTCGAAGAAAAACTGACGGCTTTTTCTGCGCTTTCCGTCAATGAAGTCTACGATCGTTTTTCGATCAGTAACGACGGACTGAGCGGGGAACAGATCGAAGCAGGAAGAGAGAAATACGGTCCCAACATCATAAACAGCGGAAAGAAAGATTCCGTCTTTTCGCGTCTCAAGGAAGCGATCATCAATCCGTTCAACATCGTGCTGCTCATCGTCGTCGGTGTGAGCTATTTCACGGATGTCGTGCTGTCGCCCGTTCCTTCTTATGCCACGATCTTGATGCTGCTGATCATCGTCACGATCTCTTCGGCGACTTCGTTCATACAATCACAGAAATCGGATGCGGCAGCCAAAGCATTGCAGCAGATGATCGTGACCAAGGTCAATGTCGTGCGCCAGGGCATGAAGAAACAGATCTCCATCGAAGACTGTCTGCCGGGGGACCTGGTCATCCTGGGTTCCGGCGACCTGATCCCGGGCGATGTGCGTTTCATCGAGACCAAGGACCTTTTCGTCGATCAGGCACAGCTGACCGGTGAATCCAATCCGGTGGAGAAGTACACCGATCAAAGAGACTACGAGAACATCACCGATCTTTCCAATATCGGTTTCATGGGCTGCGATATCGTCTCCGGCGCGGCGAGAGCCATCGTACTTTCCACAGGCAATGACACCTACTTCGGAACGATGTCCAAGAGCTTGGAGAGCCAGGAAGAGAAATCGGTCTTCGATCAGAACATGGAGTCCATCAGCAAGCTCTTGATCCGTTTCATGCTGGTGATGGTACCGGTGATCTTCATCACCAACTATCTGACCAAGAACGATCTGTTGGATTCTCTGATCTTTGCGATCACGATCGCCGTCGGACTGATGCCGGAGATGCTTCCGGTCATGATCACGTCTTCTTTGGCCAAAGGTGCCATCTCGATGTCGAAGAAGAAGACCATCGTCAAGAAGCTCGGTTCGATCCAGACTTTCGGCGAGATGGATATCTTGTGTACCGACAAGACGGGAACGCTGACCCAGGATGAGATCATCCTGGAAAAATACCTCGATGCTTCCGGCAAGGAAGACATCCGCATCTTGAGACATGCCTTTCTGAACTCCTATTTCCAGACCGGTCTCAAGAACCTGATGGACCGCGCCATCATCTCCCGCGGTGAGAAGGAAGGTCTCGATTATCTCAAGCGGTCGTATGTCCGTGAGGATGAGATCCCCTTTGATTTTGCCAGACGGAAGATGTCGGTCGTATTACGCGACCGCAAACTGAAGCGGCAGCTGATCACGAAGGGGGCGGTCGATGAGATCATCGCCAACTGCGCTTACGTGGAGATCGACGGTGAAGTGAAGGAGATGAACGAGGAGCTGCGCAAGAATGCCTACAAGATCTCGGAAGACAACGGAGCGGAAGGCATCCGCGTCATCGCCGTCGCCCAGAAGAATGAGATCCCGGATGTCGATGCCTTCACTTCGGAAGATGAGAAGGACATGGTCCTGCTAGGTTTCATCGGTTTCCTGGATCCGCCGAAAGAGTCGGCGATCTCGGCTATCAAAGCTTTGAAAGACAACGGCATCAAGACGGTCGTACTGACCGGCGATTCCAAAGCCGTTGCGATCAATATCTGCCAGAGGATCGGCATCGATACCTCAAATTCCTATTCCGGTTCGGACATCGAGATGATGAACGACGGCCAGCTCAAGAATGCCTGCAAGAAAGCGCAGGTCTTTGCCAAGCTCAATCCGCTGCAGAAAAAGCGGATCGTGGAGACCTTCCAGGATCTCGGACATGTGGTCGGCTATATGGGTGACGGCATCAACGATGCGCCGCCTTTGAAACAGGCCGACGTCGGCATCTCCGTGGATACGGCCGTCGATATCGCCAAGGAAGTGGCGGACATCATCCTGCTCGAAAAGGACCTCAATGTCCTGGACGAAGGTGTCAAGGAAGGAAGAAGGACCTTCGCCAACATGAACAAGTATCTCAAGATGGCGATCTCCGGAAACTTCGGCAACATGATCTCCGTTCTGATCGCTTCGCTCGTTCTGCCGTTTCTGCCGCTCAAGCCGGTCCACATCCTGGTGCAGAACATATTGAATGACTTTGCTCAGTTCGGCATGCCTTATGACAATGTCGAAGAAGAATACATCCGTAAACCGATGGAGTGGGATACGACATCTTTGAAGCAGTTCATGTTTTATTTCGGACTGGCTTCGACCTTGCTGGACGTTCTGTGTTTTGCGGTCTTGTGGTTCATCTTCGGTTATAAGACCCCGGAACAGGCGGAATACTTCCAGTGCGGTTGGTTCATCTTCGGCGTCATCTCCCAGACCCTGGTCATCCATACCATCCGTACCCATAAGCTGCCGTTTGCTTCGGGGAAGGCCGGCAGGGAACTGATCCTGTCGACGCTGGCGGTCGTCGTGGTGACCCTGGTCATCGGCATGAGCGATCTGGCATACATCCTGGACATGAAGCCGCTGCCTTATACGTATCTGTTCTATCTGGCAGGACTGATGGTCGTCTATATGCTGATCGCGCAGATCATGAAGAATATCTACATTTCCAGATTCAAGAAGTGGATCTGATAGGAAGGAGCCGACATGGATAACAGATACATGGAAGAAAACATTGAGGAGAGAAATTATACCCAGGAAATTTTCGATCTGATACGCAAGACCAAAAATTCCAAGCTGCTGGCCCAGACGCTGACCAACTATCATGACAACGATATCGCCGATGCACTGACCTATCTTTCGCCGGAAGAAAGAAAACGTCTGTATAAGGCCATCGGCATCGAAGCGACATCGAGGATCTTTGCTTATCTCGACGAGGATGTCGACAAGTACTTCGCCGAACTGGAAAACGAATCGGCAGCCGATATTCTGGAAGAGATGGATGCCGACGATGCGATCGATATCCTGGAAGAACTCGATGAGAAAAAGGCTTCGGAGATCATCTCCCTCATCGAACCGGAGTCCAAGTCCGATATCCAGCTCTTACAGTCCTATAAAGACGATGAGTTCGGTTCTTTGATGACGACCAACTACATCACGCTGGAATACGGCATCGGCATCAAGAAGATGATCGATCAGCTTATCGAGGAAGCGGAAGATAACGACAACATCGAGACGCTTTACATCGTCAAGGACGGCAGTTTCTACGGTGCCCTGACGCTGCGCGACCTGCTGATCACCAAGAAAGACGAGGATCTCGACGAGAAGATCATCCTTTCCTATCCGTTCGTCTATGACAAGGAAACGATCACCGATGCGGCCGTGGACCGTCTGGCGGATTATTCCGAAGATTCCATCCCGGTCCTCAGCAAGGAGAACAACGGGATTTTAGGCGTCATCACTTCTGCCGACATCGTCGAACTGATCAACGAAGAGGAAGAAGAGCTGGAAAAAGAGGAGATCGCCAAAGAAGAGAAAAAGAAGTTCAACCCGTATCAGATCGCTGCCTTTGCGCTGCTGTTCTTCCTGGCGGTGGACCTGATCTTCGATCTGGTGCCGTTAGTCACGGCTGTCGAAGTGATCATCGCCTTACTGGCGCTGGGACTTGAGGTCTACGGACATTTTTCCTTATCCAGGGAATGATGTCATCGGACCGACAGAAACATCCGCAGCACTGATGAAAGAAAACAAAGCTGTGTGCTTCAAAAACAGGAAAGCCGTAAGACGGACTTGGGGTTATAATAGGGGTTATGGAACATAAATATATCGTCGTCCGTGTGACCTATACTCCTTACGGAGGAAAGCTGGAAGAAGAAGACCGGGAGTTCTCTGACCGGGTCCAGGCAGAAAAATACGTACAGATGTTCAACAGCATCTGTGAATCCAACATCTCCTACATCATCAAGAGGATCAACGTGATGGATGAACAGAAACAGCAGAAAGATCAATAGAGACAAAAAGATCCCGTCGGCATCGACCGCGGGATCTTTTTTATTTAACAGAGAGGTCAGTTGAATTTAAATAAAGGAAGAGAATAAGGTAAAATAAGGATGTATGGAAAAGCAGCGCACTTACATTGCGATCGACTTAAAATCCTTCTATGCTTCCGTGGAGTGTGCGGAAAAAGGCTATGATCCTTTGAACACCAACCTGGTCGTGGCGGATTCTTCCCGTACCAGCAAGACGATCTGTCTGGCGGTCTCCCCGGCGCTGAAGTCCTTCGGGATCCCCGGCCGTCCCCGTCTTTTCGAAGTGGAACAGATGGTCAGAAAGATCAATGAGGAAAGAAGGATGAAGGCACCCGGGCATCAGTTCAGGGGGAAGTCGGCAATGTTGGATAAGCTAAGCAATGATCCTTCCTTGGAACTGGATTTTGTCATCGCGATGCCGCGCATGGCTTTATATATCGAATATTCCACGAAGATCTACGACATCTATCTGAAATATGTCGCCAAGGAAGATATCCACATCTATTCGATCGATGAGGTCTTCATCGATGCGACCGATTATCTCAATACCTATAAGACGAATGCGCATCAGTTTGCGATGAAGATGATCGAAGATGTCATGGTCTCCACGGGCATCACCGCAACGGCCGGCATCGGCACCAATCTGTATCTGGCGAAAGTCGCCATGGACATCGTCGCCAAGCACAAGAAGGCCGACAAGGACGGCGTGCGGATCGCCGAGCTGGATGAGATGTCTTACCGGAAGGAACTGTGGACCCATGAACCGCTGAGTGATTTCTGGCGGATCGGAAAGGGTTATATGCGCCGTCTGGCCAAATACAATATCCACACCATGGGAGATGTCGCCCGTTTTTCTTTGCGGGCTGACGGGACTTTGTATGATGAGTTCGGCATCAATGCCGAGCTTCTGATCGATCATGCCTGGGGCTATGAACCTTGCACGATGAAGGACATCAAGTCTTATGTGCCTTCCGCCCATTCCCTCGGTGCCGGCCAGGTCCTGATGGAACCGTATACCTATGAAAAAGCCAAAGTCGTATGCAAGGAGATGGTCGACAGTCTCTGCCTGGATCTGGTGGATAAGGGGCTGGTGACGGACAGCGTGAATCTGTATATCAGCTATGATGCGGCGAGCGATCTGTCACATTATGAAGGCAAGATCGTTTCCGACTATTACGGCCGTAAGACGGCCCGGCCGGCGGTCGGTTCCGTTCAGCTGAAGAACTACACGTCTTCCGTTTCGCTCATCATGGAAGCGTTCATGGCGATCTATCGGGAAACGGTCGACAAGTCTTTGCTGATCCGGCGGATCAATGTGACGGCGACCCGGGTCCTGCCTAAGGCCAGGGTCAAGGACAAGCCGCAGGTGGAACAGTTCTCGCTGTTTGCCGATCCGGAGGCGACGGAAAAGCGGCTGGAGAAACAGAAGGAACAGGAAAAGAAAGAAGAAGATCTTGCCAAAGCGATCTTGAACATCAAACAGCGTTTCGGCAAGAATGCGATATTGAAGGGAACCAACTTTGAAGAAGGCGCGACCGGCAAGCAGCGCAACGAACAGATCGGAGGTCACAGGGAATGAGTGAAAAAGATCCTCGCAGATATGACGACATCATCTCGCTGCCCCGCTTCGTCTCCAAAGGCCGGAAACACATGTCCAACTATGACCGGGCGGCACAGTTTGCGCCTTTCGATGCGCTGACCGGTTACGATGAAGCGATCGAAGAGACCGGCCGGACGACGGAAGACGAGATCCTCTTGGGCGAAAGCGAGATGCGGGCGCTGGACATGAAATTTGCCTTACTGCGCGAGCACATTGATGAACGGCCGGAAGTCGTCCTGACCTATTTCGTTCCGGATCTGTACAAGGAAGGCGGTTCCTACAAGGAAGAAAAGATCGTTGTGAAACGCATCGACATGAACGAACGGGCACTGATCTCAGCCGATAAGAAGCGCTATGATCTGGACTACATCATCGCCGTAAGATCGGCACTGTTCGACGGTCTGGATCTGTGATCTGCCATATTGTTTGAAAGAAAAAATCGTGCTTAAATATAAGGGTATTTATTCCTGACTTTTTACGCTTTTACGACCCCCGAAACAAGGAGAATCTTATGAACCGATTGGAATATCATTTTGACTGTCTGGACGGACGCTGCCTTTTCATCTGTGAATTCGACGAGACTTCTTTGAGCTACGATCTGGAATCGACGATCGAGGAACTGCCGGCAAAGGCCGGAGAGCTTTCCAAAGATGAATGTGAGCTTTTCAACAAGTACATCGGCGAAGCGAAGATCCCTTCCTGGGAGGCATCTTATGAACCGACGCTTTCGAAGATCGAAGACGGGATCAAGTGGAAGGTCAAGCTGCATCTTGAGGACAAGGAATACGTCTCGAAGGGCGAAGAATCCTATGAGCCTTACGGATACGGAAAACTGATCGAGGCAATGAAGCTCTGCATCGAAAAGGCAGGATATTTCGCAGCGGGCGAGTGATGAAAAAAGAAGAACTGGAAAAGCTCAAGTTAGCGGAACTGAAGCTTCTGGCGAAAGAAAGAGATCTCAAGACCAACGGTCTCAAGAAGGAACAGATCATCGCTTTGCTGGAAGAAAAAGAAGAAGTCAGAGAAACGGAGGCGGTCAGAGCCGTTGAACTCAAGGATGAAGGAAAAGAGAGTGAGGTCCGTCTTTTCGAAAAGAAGAAGGATCCTTCCAAGCCTTTTGCCGGGATCCTGACGGTCATGGAAGACGGCTACGGTTTCATACGCGGCGAGAATTTCGAGACCGGGGATGACAACATCTTCGTATCGCCGACCTTCATCAAAAAGTTCCGTCTGCGGACCGGTGATCACATCACCGGCAAGAAAAGAGAACCCAGAGAGGGCGAACGTTACGGGGCATTGATCTACATCGATAAGATCAATCATCTCGATACCGACATGATCCGTTCCCGGGTGACGTTTGAAGATCTGACGCCGGTCTTTCCCGATGAGCGGGTGAAACTGGAACGAAGAGGGGAATCCCTGTCGATGCGGGTCATGGATCTGATCACGCCGATCGGCAAAGGCCAGCGAGGTCTGATCGTTTCACCGCCGAAAGCCGGTAAGACGACCATTCTGAAGGATATCGCCATCTCGATCCTGCGGAGCGTGCCGAAAGCCCATCTGATCATCTTACTGATCGACGAGCGGCCGGAGGAAGTTACCGATATGAAGGAGACGGTGAAAGGCGACAACGTCATGATCGTCTATTCGACCTTTGACGAGCAGCCGTCCAAGCACAAGTTCGTCTCCGAGATGACCATCGAACATGCCAAGCGTCTGGTCGAAGCGGGAGAGGATGTCTTCATCCTTCTGGATTCGATCACCAGACTTTCCCGTGCCTACAATCTGACGGAAGCCTCTTCCGGCAAGACCTTGTCGGGCGGTCTGGATCCCAATGCCTTGTATATGCCGAAAAAGTTTTTCGGGGCTGCCCGCAAGACCAGGGAGAGAGGTTCTCTGACCATCCTGGCGACTGCCCTGGTGGATACCGGTTCCAAGATGGATGACGTGATCTACGAGGAGTTCAAGGGCACGGGCAACATGGAGCTCATCCTGTCGCGGAAGCTGCAGGAAAGAAGACTGTTCCCGGCGATCGATGTCGCCAAGTCATCGACCCGCAGAGAAGATCTTCTCTTAAGCAGGGAGGAACTGCAGGCGGTCAATATCATCCGAAAGGATCTTCTCAATTACTATCGGGAGGATTCGATCGATTCGCTCATCGAGCTGTTCATCCATACCAGAGACAACGAAGAGCTCGTTCAGCTGATCAATAAAAAGGGACTATAAAAAATCGGGATCTAGATCTCGATTTTTATATTGTTGACCGGTTCGAAGTCGATGACTTTATGCCGTTCGATGTATTCGGCGATGATCTCCACGACGTTGCGCTGTATCTCTTGCACGACCGGTGCGTCTTTGATCATGTCGTAATCGCCGCCGCCGGCTGCCCGGTAGTTGTTGATGCACAGTGTGAATTCATCCTCATCTTTGATCGGAACGCCGTTTCTGGTCAGCGAGGTGATCCTTTCCCCGACCGGATCAGAGACTTTGATCGTATATTCGATCCCGTCGAGCATGTCATAGTTGTGATGCTGGGGAGTCGGGAAGTCGTTGTGGGCTTCGACGACGATCTTGCCGTCTCTGATGTCCCAGAATTGGGCATCGCGTTCCAGGTATTCTTTCAGGATCTTTCCGTCGATCTTTTTGACGACCAGGGTATTGGGGAAGACGTAGGTCGCGACCAGATCGCGCATCGTGATGTTTTTCTCAAAGCCTTTGGCGAACAGGAAGAGGGCATTGGCGCTGATGTCGGCACCGGTCGCTTCGAAGCAGACGTTGTTGAGGAAGGTGATGACCTGCGACTTGTGGAGCCGGGCATCGAATTCGTCTTTGATCAGCAGGTCGACGTTCGTCGTGCCCAAAGGCTGGTCGAGCCAATTCTGGCAATCCTGTTCTTCGTCTTTCATGATGTCTAAGATGTCCTGATCGGCTTGGGAGTCGACGTTGACCAGCTTGGCTTCGATCTCGTTAGTCTTCGTATCGATCTCGATATAAGAGATCTGCGAGCCGTTGTGGGCGTTTTGAATGTAGAGCGTGCCGTTGCAGGTACCGCACATCTCCATGTGCTGGTGTCCGCACAGTAAGACATCGAGGTTGTCGATCTCCATGCACATCTGATAGCCTTTGTTTTCTCCGCCTTGTGCTCCTTTGGGTTCCAGCGTATCCGGATCGGTCTCGAAACCGCCGTGGTAGACGCCGATCACATAGTCGGCGTTTTCTTTTTCCTTGATCTGCCGGCAGATGTCTTTGGCACAGTCGAAGGCATCGATGAAGCTCATGTGGGCAATGTTCTCCGGTTTTTCCCAGTTCGGGATGTGCTGGGTGCAGACGCCGAAGATCGCCAGAGTCTTGCCGGCAACTTTTTTCAGGTGGTAAGGCTTGGAAAAGGGTCTGCCGTCATAGAGGATGTTGGCACAAAGACAGGGCATCTGCAGGGAGGAGACGAAATCGAGAAGGACCTCTTCGCCGTGATTGAAATCGTGGTTGCCCAGATTGTAGAAATCGTAGCCGATGGCATTCATGATCTTGGCAAAGGGGTTGGCCTGGTCTCTTCGTTTTTCGAAGTGATAGTAGGCCAGAGGTGAACCTTCGAGGTTGTCGCCGTTGTCGATGAGGATGGTATTTTCGTCTTTCAGACGGCGGAATGTATGGGCGACCTTGCCGAAGCCGTGGTCCATCGTTTTCCCGTTGGCGTAGCTGTAGGGATAGACGTAGGCGTGGACATCGGAGGTCATGAGGATCTTGATCTTGTCGTTCATAAGCACCTGCTTTCTATCACCATGGTAGCATGAAAAAACGAAATCCCGTGTGCTGCTTCCTGATAAAATAGGGTCATAAGAGGAAAATGATATGAAGATCGATGAACGATTTGCGGATGCACTGAATTTCAGGGATCTCGGCGGATTAAAGACCGTCGACGGCCACGAACTGAGGAAGGGCTTCTTCTACCGCGGCGCGGGACTTGGCTATTTCAATGAAAAGGAGCTCGCGGAGTTTGAAAAGCTGCATGTGAAGACCATCATGGACCTCCGGTCAAGGTCGGAGATCGACGCTCTGCCCGATCCGCCGGTCAAAGGTGCAAAGACCATCGAACACAGCGGACTTATCGTCAAGGGTTCGGAAGACATCGACTGGTCGCCGGCCGGGATGGCGAAGATCGGCGGCGAGGCGATGGAACAGCTCGATAAGATCACGGACTATTATAAGAACATCGCTTTCGGCAACGAAGCCTTCAAGATCATGATCAAAGAGGTCATCAAGGGGGAAACACCGCTGTATTTCCATTGTGCGACCGGCAAGGACCGCACCGGTGTGGCGGCGATGATCCTGCTGGGGATCCTGGATGTGAAGCAAGAAGAGATACGCAGGGATTATCTTTTAAGCAATACCTTCCGCAAGAAGATCCTGGAAGAAAGTCTGGAAAAGGTGGCGGACCGTTCGAAGGAACATCCGGAGATCGCGTTGCTGATCAGATTACAGGACGGGGTCGCGGAGAGGACATTCGATATCGTCACGGATTCGATCAGGGAACGTTACGGAGACTTCGATACTTACTTCCGCAAAGAATACGGACTTTCTCTTGAGGACAGAGAAGAACTGAAGAGCCGTTACGTCGAATAGATCAGGCTTAGGATAAAGAATTGTGAACGGCGTTTCCCGCGGTCTGCTTTGATATGTACCCCCTAAACTGGACAAACCAGTAAAGGGGGTATTTTATTTTATGAAGTATGACTGGGAGTTCAAACTTAAATGTGTTGAAGATTTCAAGAAAGGAAAGTGGAGCGAAAAGCCTGATTACGCAAAGTGTTCT
>JAIKXJ010000053.1 GCA_024684175.1 Erysipelotrichaceae bacterium | reverse complement strand
ATGAAGGCAACATCATCGAGAATCCTTGGTATGGCACAGGTCCGGTCCTCTTCGATGTGATCGAGGTCGATGAAACCAGCATCGGCAAGCGTCTGGAGTACAGGATCACTGAATACATCGAGAACGATGACGGTACTGTCGTCTATGATACGCACGAGGAATTTGTTTCTGTTACGGTCAACGATAACGGTGCAGGCGTGCTGCAGGCGGATGTCATCTATGACAGCGACGGTACGCTGTTCACCAATATCCAGAATCCGGGTTCGCTCAAGATCAGCAAGTTTGTGGAAGATGCTCCTGAAGGCGATGAGAGCGTATTCGCCTTTACCCTGACGCTTATGGATGAGGAAGGCAACGAACTTGAAGGCGAATACGAGGCAAGCATATTCGAAGGGGATGAGGCTGTTGAAACATTGAAGGTGTCATCCGGAACGTCCTTCGAGCTCAAGGGCGGACAGTATCTGCTTGTCGAAGGTCTGCCTGACGGCACGACTTATGAAGTGACGGAAGAAGATGCAGAGAACTGGACGCTGACAGAAAGCAGTAATACGGAAGGCAAGATCGTTTCTGCCGAAACCGCAGAGGCGGGCTTTACCAACCGTTATGAACCCGAAGTCATTGAACCGGAAGGAACCGTCGTTCTGAAGGCCAGGAAAGAATTCGAAGGGGATATCATCACCGAAGAGAACGACTTCTTGTTCCAGCTGCTGGATCAGGATGGCGAAGTCATCGAAACCAAAGGTCCGGATGAGACGGATGTGGAAGCTTCGGATATCACTTTCGCCGAACTCTACTACGACAAGGACGATGCAGGAAAGACCTTTACCTACTACATAAAGGAAGTCGATGGCGAAGATCCCGGTATCGAATACTCTGCTGTCAGATATGTGGTCGAAGTGGATGTCATCGATAATGGCACGAAACTTTACGACTTCGATATCAGGTACTATAAGCTTGGCGAAGACGAAGCGCTGGGAGAAGATGAAACAGCGACTTTCGTCAATATCAGAAAGTATCCGTTCACCCTGATAAAAAAGGCGGCGGACACCGGAGAGGCGCTGTCTTCTGCGGCCTTTGTCGTCAAAAAGGGCGATCTGTTCGTCCAGCCGGACGGCAGTCTGAGCGAGGACGAATACGTCTTCGTGACAGGAGGGGATGGAACGTTCAGAATAGAATGCCTGGTTCCTGGTGAATATGTTGCCAAGGAATGCAATGCGCCGAAGGGGTATGACAAGGCTGAAGATGTGACCTTTACGGTAACAGACGGCGATGTCGAGCTGGAGATCGAGGACCCGAAGAAACCGGATACTTCGGACAAACCGTCCTATACCATACCGTTCACCGGAGTATAAAATAAAGCAAAAAACGGATCCAGGTTTATTCAAGATCCGTTTTTTTGAATGCTAAAGAAGAGGCTGAGGAAAGTCCGGTCTCACCATAACGCGCCAGCAGAATCAAGACGATATACGGCGATAAGACAAAGGGACAAGGCGGGGAAAGAAACGGTTAATGAAGCGCTGGGGCAATCATTGATCAAATCAACAGATTTCAAATTGTATCGACCGATTTCGTTTTGCTTAAAAAACGGACAGAATACCTGTGATCTGTCCGCTGCAATCAGCGTAATTATTTAATAAGCCGGAAAAGGTAAACGGTTCTCTATTCCGGGATCAGGTCGAAGACCTCAAAAGAGCTGTGCGCCTCGCTTCTGAGCGGAAGTGCCCAGCCGGCAATGCCGGGGCTGACAAAAAGATGCGTATCGCCGATGTCGTAATCACCGCAGGTATTGAGGCCCAAGAGACGGTAGACGATCTGCAGCGGGAAAAACTGCGCGGCATGCGTGTGCCCGGAAAGCTGCAGATCGGCCTTCAGTTCAATGATCTCCTCGTTCTGATACGGCGTATGGTCAAGAGAAAGGATGAAGCGATTCCGGTCCAGTTCCGGCAGTTCCTGTACCGCCTTGCGGTTGCCGGAATGCGAAGGGTCTTCCCTGCCAAGAAAGATCAGATCGTCACTGATCAATTCATAGCTTTCATAGAGAATAGTCTCGACCATTGAGTGGGAATGAGGTACGAAAGTCAGAAAACCCAATAAAATCAAGGCTTTCCGGCTTTACAAAAGTTCCTTTGATAACAGTTGCATGATTTCCCTTTATTCTCCGTACCAAGGGGTTTAGGGGTAAAAGAGTCATTCTTGACGGTTTGCGACTGGAACGATCCATATTATGAAAGCCCTTCGCTGTGGGTATGCAGCGAAGGGCTTTTTGTCGATGTTGGGGAAAGACAAATGAGAAGTTGTAAAACTGCTTAGGAATTCGAAAACCTACAGAGGGTTTGTGTTGGGCAATCAGAAGGCCCTACAAGGTATGAAGTTAGACGTGGATCAGCATACTAAATAATAGCAGATATTAATTGTCCTAAGAGCTTATGAATCCGGTGACTTCGATACGGCGATATGGATCTGGAAATTCGGTGTTGATAATCATTGGGGGACACACGCGGTCAATCTGATCAAAGCGCTTCACTGGATAAGAACAGATCGCATTTCAAAGTAACTTTTATATTCATTTAAGTGTACATTGTTGAACAATATTCAGAAATAGTTATACCCATTATTGAACATTCTAAAAAACGAAAAGAAAGCAGAGGTTTTATCCTCTGCCATTCTCTCTTAATGATTGCTTTGGCTAAGCCGAAATAGATTTAGGCTTGATGTCATTTCCTTCATGGTCATTGCAGCGATCAGCTTTGCCCTGGCGGAAGATGTGGTCTATATCTTTGGTTCCAGCGTCATTCATATCCTTGTGCGTGGCATCCTGATGGGTCATGTTCCGGGCCAGCTCATGATTGGTTATTTCTATGGCAAAGGCGTTGCGGGAAAGAAACCGGTCTTTAAGGTCCTGGCATTTGTTGTGCCGATCCTGTTGCATGGGACCTACAACTTCTTACTGTCAGACGGGCTTCCTGAGTGGACGGCGTTCGCAGAGATCGCTCTGGTTGCTTGCGAGACGATCTATCTTGTTTACATGATCTTCTTCATCAGAAAGAAGAGAAACGATCCGGAATACAATCGTCCGATATTCAGATAAGATGCGGGGACCTGGAAAAGGTCCTCTTTTTTTGAAACCTGAGTTAGTTTATGCTAACGCATCGAAATAATTGATCTATAATGGTTAGTGTCAGCTAACCGGAGGATCCTATGTTTCTGCAACTGAAAGACATCCATAAGAGTTATGGAGAAAAAGATTATAAAACGAAAGTTCTCAAAGGCATCAGCCTGGAAGTCGAAAAAGGCGAATTTGTCGTCCTGCTGGGACCTTCGGGATCGGGCAAATCAACGTTATTGAATATCATTGGCGGTATCGATACCTGTGATGAGGGAGAGATCCTCATCGATGGCGAGCCTTTGAAAAAGATGAACGAAAAGCGCCTTGTCATGTACCGCAGAGAAAATCTGGGATATATCTTTCAGATGTACAATCTCATACCGGATCTCACGGTCAGGGAGAATATCGAGACCGGCGCATACCTGAGCAGACAGCCGCTCGATGTGGATGAGCTGATCAAAGTACTGGGGCTGGAAGGCCATGCCGACAAGCTCCCTGCCCAGCTCTCCGGTGGCCAGCAGCAGCGTACCTCGATCGGCAGAGCCATCGTCAAGAATCCGCCGATCCTGCTTTGTGATGAGCCAACCGGTGCCCTGGATTATGCGACCTCCAAGGAGATCATGAAGCTGATCGAGACGATCAACCAGAAATATAAGACCACCATTATCATGGTCACCCATAACGATGCCTTCAAGGATATGGCAGACCGGGTCATCCGTTTAAGAGACGGTCAGGTCAGAAAGAATTACAAGAACGAAACAAAGATAAAAGCCGAGGATCTGGAGTGGTAAGATGAAAGATCCTTTGAACGCAAGACTGCCAAGGCAATTTAAAAATGAGCTTGGAAAATATCTGGTCATCTTCATACTGATGGCCTTTTCGATCGCGCTGGAGGCAGGCTATCAGGTGGGCGATGGTTCAATGATCAAAGCCTATAACGAAAGCTTTGAAAAATACAGGATCGAAGATGGCAAGTTCGAGACCAAGGACAAGATGAATCTGGCCCAGAAGAACGCGATCGAAGGCTATGGCGTCAAAGTCTATGAAAACTTTTATGTGACTTTGAAGGACGAAAGCGAAAAGACCTACCGCCTGTTTAAGATCAGAAGACAGATCGATCTCATCGATATCTTTGAAGGACACCTGCCTGAAAGAGATGATGAGATTGCACTGGACCGGGCGTTCTGCAACAATAACGATCTTTCCTTGGGCGACGTCATAACGATCGAAGGCGATGATTTTGTGCTGTGCGGAAAGATCGCATTGTCCGATTATTCTGCACTGTTTGCCGACAACAGAGACATCATGTTCGATGCGGTCTATTTTTCCGTCGGTGTGATCTTTGATGCGAAATTCGATACCTATAAAAACGTCACATACAATTACGCCTACCTGTATGAAAAAGCACCTGTTGATGAAGCGGACGAAAAAGACAAGGCAGATGAACTTTCCAAAAAGATCAATTCCAGACTTGCGTTAAATTCGTTTACACCGCGTTACCTCAATCGGGCGATCCGCTTTACCGGAGAAGACATGGGCTCGGACAGAGGAATGATGGACACGCTTTTCTGCATCATCATCGTCATCATGGCCTTCGTTTTTGCGGTGACGGCTTCCAATACCATACAGAAGGAAATGTCGATCATTGGTACCCTTCTTGCCAGCGGCTATACGAAGAAGGAGCTCATCATCCATTACATGAAGCTGCCTTTGATCGTAACACTTGCAGCAGCGATCACAGGAAACATCCTCGGTTACACCTGGATGAAAAATGTCGTCGTGAATCTTTACTACAATTCCTATTCCTTACCGACCTATCATACGATCTTTTCCGGCGAGGCCTTCATTAAGACGACACTGATCCCGTTGATCATGATGGTCGTGATCAATGTGGCAGTACTTGTATACAAACTGCAGATGCCGATACTCAATTTCTTAAGAAGACAGAATACGACTTCTTTGAATCACAAGGCTTTTCCGCTAAACAAAAAGATCCCCTTCCTTGCCCGTTACCGGACCCGGATCTTTTTGAAGAACATCCCTTCCTTCCTGGTGATGCTGGTGGGGATCGTGTTTGCCAACCTGCTGATCCTCTTTGGTCTCGATTTTCCGGTGCTTCTGGATTCCTTTGAAAAGGAGATGGTGGAACATCCGCTGGCAGAATACATCACGATGCTGAATATGCCGGCTTCAATGAACAGGGAAGACCACAAGCTGGAGACTGCATTTGAGATGATCGACTTCTACGATGCGGTCAGTACGGAAAACGAAACAGCCGAAAAGTTTTCGGCCTACAGTTTAAAGACCTTGCCAAACGGTTCCTACAACGGGGAATCTGTGACGGTCTATGGCATCGAAGAGGATTCCAGATTCATCGATCTCGATCTGGATGAACACCAGATCTATATCTCGAGTGCCTATGCCGACAAGTTCGAACTCAAACAAGGCGACAGCATAACCCTGAAGGAAGAATACGACGATAAACAATATCGTTTCACGATCGATGGTACCTATGATTATCTCGGTTCCCTGTGCATCTTCATGAGCCGGGAGGATCTCAACAAAGTCTTCGATATGGACAAGGATACCTTCGTCGGTTATTTTTCAAAAACAGCGATCGATGATATCGATGAGAAATACAAAGGCAGCGTCATCGACCAGACCGCGCTGACAAAACTTTCAAGACAATTGAAAGTTTCCTTCTCGGGCATGATGGATCTCGTTGTGACCTTTGCGGTGGTCATCTACATCGTGATCATTTACATCTTATGCAAGATGATGATCGAATCCTCGAGCCAGTCGATCTCGATGTCCAAGATCATGGGCTACACCGATAAGGAGATCGCATCCTTATATATCGTGACCGGCTTTATCGTCTTCGTGCTGCTGCTGGCAGGATCGATGCCGCTGGAAATGAAGGCACTGGTCTTAGTGTTCAGGTACATGCTGACGGCGAAGATGTCAGGCTGGTTCCCGCTCACGATCTCAAGGGAAGTCATATTGAAAACGATCTTCATTGCCATCGCAAGCTATGGAATCGTGACCTTGCTGGAATTAAGAAAGATCGCAAAGATCCCGATGGATCAGGCGTTAAAGAATGTGGAGTAATGCATATGAAAAAGATAAGCGTAATATTGATGACCCTGTTTCTTCTTTGCGGATGTCAGATGAAACATGCCAACGAAAACGAAGAAGAGATACTCGATGTAAAACAGGTCTTAAGTGAAGAGACAAGAAGTGAAGACATCACCCATATCAAGGAAGATAAGAAGGAAAGCGTCTATGCTTCAGCCGATCCTTATGGCAATGTCTATAAGACGGAAGTCGAAGTCATACTCCGCTCTGAGGAAACAGATACGATCGAAGATGTCAGTGATCTCAGCCAGATCGAAAACACGAAGTCGGATGAAACATTCACGAAGGATGGAGAAAAGCTCATCTTTGAAAACAAAGGCGAAGACATCCATTACAAGGGGCTCAGTGAAAAACCTTTGCCGGTCAATGTGAAGATCTCCTACACCTTCAATGGCCGCAATGCCGATGTCAGAGATCTGGCCGGGCAAAGCGGTGATCTCGAGATCCGGTTCGATTACGTCAATACGACAAGGACGCAGGCGGACGGACTGACGCTGATCGATCCGTTCATTGCGATGAGTTTCATCGTCTTAGATCCGGATGTGTTTTCTGATGTGGAAGTGGAAAACGGAAGACTGATCGAGTATGGTGATATGAATGCGGCTTTGATCATGGCTGCGCCATCTTTGGCGGATACACTGCGCTTAAGTGAATACGAACTGACAAAGGATCTTGAAGTCAAAGATTACGGGATCATCAAAGCAAAAGTCAAAGATTTCCATCTCGACTTTACCGCCACGATCTTGAGCAACGGCATCTTTGAAGATTTTGAAGAAGAAGATCTTGATGATATCTACAGCTTTGTGAATGATTCCAAAAGCTTTGAGAGCGATGCGCACGAACTGACAGACAATACGAAAAAGCTCTATGATGCATCCATTGATTTGAGAAGCGGCTTGAAGGAATACCTGGATGCAGCCGCAAAACTTCCGGCTTATCTTTCTAAGAGCAGTGATGGCGCAAAAGGTCTGAAGGACGGCATCGATCAGCTGAGCCTCTTCCCGCAGATCAAAGAAGTGCTGGATCGTATCACCACAGAAAAAGAAGGTCTCACAGCTATGATCGATATGAAGATCGATGCAGACGAAACACTGAGCGAGGAAGAAAAGGAAGCAAAAAAGAAGCTCTTCAATGAATACATCACCAAGCTCGATGAAGACTTTGAAAACGCAAAGATCGAAGAAAGCGAACTCATTTACCTGAACGAAGAGATCCTTGCCTGCCTGAAACTGTATCAGGCTGATATCGCTTTGCGGGAAACGCTGAAAAAGCTATCTAACGGCGCCGGAGAACTGCAAAACGGTCTCGATCAGATTACACAGGGAGCCGATACGCTGATTTCAAACAACGAGTCCATCAAAGAAGGACTCGATGAACTCGTGGATGCCGCCAAAGAGTTTGACGATGGTATGAATGAATTCGTAAACGAAGATCTCAATGATATCCTGAAGCTTGGCGGATCTTCCTTAAAGAACATCGCAGATCGCATAAAGGCACTGAAAAAGATCGATGGAAACTATGGCTGTTTCTCCGGTCTTGCGGAAGGAAAAAGCGGAAAGAGCGTCTTCATCATCGAGACCGATGCGATCGGCGAATAAATTATCAAAAAAGACTTCTGTATTTGTTGCGGGACCTCTGCTACAATCAAAAACAGAAGTTTTTTAATAACGATTGGAACAATGAATGGGAATAATGCGTCTTTTGACTCATAATTCTCAAGGAAGGGAGGCACATGAAACTGTTCAAAACGCAAGATAAAGACGAAAAGGATATAAGCTATCTCAATCTGATCTCTCAGTATGGACTAATCAAACCTGCATACAGACAGGATCTGAGCAGCAAAAGGACCATTGAGTTTGCATACCTGCCCGATGACAATAAGGCAGTCTTGCTTGGCAGTATGGACGGTTCTTATCCGTATTGGATCTCAGAAACAGACATCGATGACATTGAGACCAATTCGGCCATCATTGAAAACGTGCTCCATAAAGACTTTTCCTCATTTACTAGAATGGAAGGGGAAATCTACTGGAAACTGAAGGACTC
>JAIKXJ010000047.1 GCA_024684175.1 Erysipelotrichaceae bacterium | reverse complement strand
ACCGAGATCACGGTCAAGGCAGAGAATGGCGTCAGTGCTGTATGCAAGGTCTTTGTTGAGGGAGAAACGGTTATTTTCGAGATGGAAAACTATGTCAGCGTCAAAGCCGGAAGCGGCGAGAAGATTCCTTACAAAGCGACTTGGGTCATGTATTATGAAGGTAATGTCACCAAAACCGATGTCACAGAGTATGTCGATTTCCATACCGCATATACTTCCGCACTGGATATCGATGGACATGGCAACGTCTATGCCAAGGGAGCGATTTATGAAACGACAGATGTTCCGGTATCGTTCTCTTATAACGACGGAGGTTCTTTCTATGTCGAGTCGCAGACCTTCTATGTGCATGTCGTAAAGGAATAAACAAAGCACCAGAAAATAACGAAAAGCGTGTCGGAGGTTCCGGCACGCTTTGTTTTGTAAGGCACCGATTCAGATCAGGAAGGTCGTTTCTGATCCGGCAAGAAAGGACAGTTTTTATTGGAAACAGGTCATACGAAAACGATCCGGGTTCGTATAAAATAAAGATGAGAAAGAAGGACACGAATATGAATGAAAGATATTCTTATGCCAAAGATAAGTATGCTGCATACGGTGTCGATACGGAAAAAGCCATTGAAACCTTGAAGGATATCTCTGTCAGCCTGCATTGCTGGCAGGGTGATGATGTCAGAGGCTTCGATACTGATCCAAACAAACCGCTTACCGGCGGTATCCAGACGACCGGTAACTATCCGGGACGAGCATCCACTCCTGAAGAACTGATGGCCGACTTCGATGAAGTGCTGAAACTGATCCCGGGCAAACCGAAGATGAACCTGCACGCTTCCTATGCGATCTTCGAAGATGGCGAATGGGCGGATCGGGACAAGCTGGAACCGAAGCATTTTCAGAAATGGGTCGATTTCTGCAAGGAAAGAGGACTGGGCTGCGATTTCAACCCGACGTTCTTCTCTCACGAGAAGTGCGATCCGCTCACGTTATCCTCTACCAACGAAGAGACGCGCCGCTTCTGGATCGATCACGGCAAGGCCTGCATCCGCATTTCCAATTACCTGGCAGAGGAACTGGGACAGAAGTGCGTCATGAACATCTGGACCGGTGACGGATTCAAAGATGTGCCGGGCGACCGCATCGGTCCGAGACTCAGATACAGGGAAGCGATCGATGAGATCCTGAAGGAGCCGTACGATTTCAATAAGGTCAAGCCATGCGTGGAATCCAAGACGTTCGGCATCGGTGTCGAAGCCTATACGGCAGGTTCGGCAGAATTCACTTTGAGCTATGCCGCTTTCAATAAAGACAAGTGCATTCCGTTAATGGACAATGGCCACTATCATCCGACCGAAGTCGTATCGGACAAGATCCCGGCCTTGCTGACATTCTTCGACGAGATCGCTTTGCATATCACCCGTCCAATCCGTTGGGATTCCGACCACGTGGTACTCTTCGATGATGAGACCAGAGAAATCGCCAGAGAGATCATCCGTTGCGGTGTCGACAGGATCGATATCGCCTTGGATTATTTTGATGCTTCGATCAATCGGATCTCGGCCTGGGTAACCGGATATCGCAATCTGCAGAAAGCATTGCTATATGCGTTGCTGCAGCCGAACAAAGAACTGAAGAAACTGCAGGATGAACAGAATTTCACCAGACTGATGGTCGTGCAGGAAGAACTGAAGACGATGCCATTCAACGAGATCTGGGATGAATACTGCGAAAGATGCGGCAAACCGAAGGACGGCGAATGGTTTACGGAAGTTGAAAGATATGAAAGGGATGTCCTTTCGAAAAGGAGCTAGAAAATGGAACTGAGAGATTCGAAACTGGCGAAAGCGTTTATCCGTATCTGTACGGACGGCTATGACATGGGTTGGCATGAGCGCAATGGCGGCAATCTGTCTTACCGCATGAAGGACGAAGAAGTCGAAGAACTGAAAGGCTTCTTCCGTGAGGATGGCGAATGGCTGGAGATCGGCACATCCGTCCCTGATCTGAAGAACGAATACTTCATGGTGACCGGTTCCGGTAAATTCATGCACAATGTCGCGACTGCATTCGAAGACAGCGTGGCGATCGTCAAGGTCAATGAAGACGGTACCCTTTACAAGATCGTCTACGGCCTGGTCAACGGCGGAAGACCTACCTCGGAACTTCCTACCCATCTGATGAATCTGGAAGTGCTCAAGCACAGAGACGAGGGACTCAGAGTCGTCTATCATTCCCATCCTCAGAACATCATCGCTCTGACCTTTGTCCTGCCTTTGGATGAAGAGATCTTTACCAGGGAGATCTGGGAGATGATGACCGAATGTCCGATCATCTTCCCGAAAGGCATCGGTGTCGTGGAATGGATGGTTCCGGGCGGAAGAGAGATCGCTCTGAAGACCTGCGAGATCATGAAGACCAAGGATGTGGCTGTCTGGTTCCATCACGGCATGTTTGTGTGCGGACACGACTTCGATGAGGCGTTCGGTCTGATGCACACGGTCGAAAAGGCAGCCGAGATCCTGTTGAAGGTCATGTCGGTAAGCGACAGGAAGCTGCAGACGATCACGCCAGAAGGGTTCCGGCAGATCGAACCGGCCTTCCATATCGAACTGGAAGATAGATTCCTCTACGAGAAACCGTCAGACAAGATCGGATCGAAAGAATGAAATACGCATTAGCGATCGATATCGGCGCTTCTTCCGGCAGACATATCGTCGGTTGGCTGGAAGATGGAAAGATCAGAACGAAAGAAGTCTATCGTTTTGACAACGGCGTCAAAGAAGCCGACGGTCACCTGATCTGGGACATCGATTATCTGGAACACAAGGTAAAGAAAGGCATTGCTGTAGCAAAAGGAGAGTTTACGATATCCTCTCTGTCGATCGATACCTGGGGTGTGGATTATGTCCTCCTCAATGGTGACGAAACGATCTATCCGGTCTACGCCTACCGGGATGACAGGACGGCAAAGGTGATCGATGAAGTCCATACATCGATTCCGTTTGCCGAACTGTATGAACATACCGGCTGCCAGTTCCAGCCTTTCAATACCATCTATCAGCTTTATGATGACATGAAGCGAGGAAGGCTTAAAAATGCCACAGATTTCCTTATGATTCCTGAGTATCTGATGTACAGACTCACGGGTGTGAAGAAAAAAGAATTCACCAATGCGACGACGACCGGCATGATCGATCACGAGACGCTACATTTCGATCAAGAGATCATCGACCGTCTGGGTCTGCCTGAAAAGTTGTTCGGTGAACTGTATCAGCCTGGCGAAGTACTAGGGGAATATGATGGAATCAAAGTCGTTCTGTGTGCGACCCATGATACA
>JAIKXJ010000052.1 GCA_024684175.1 Erysipelotrichaceae bacterium | reverse complement strand
TTGTATTTTGTTTCCATGATCTTGACAAGCTTCTTCATCTGCCTCTTGAGCTTCAGCAGACTGAAGAGCTTGGAGAACGAGAAATCGATCTTAGGCTCAAACGGATGGATCTCCTTGCCGGTCTTGTCGCGGTACATACGGCGCATATTCGGACCGTCAGCATGACCGACGCCGGCAAACTCTTCGACCTCGTGGACCGCATGATACGTGATGGCACCCATGATGGCACCGGTCTCATAACTGCGCTTCTCGCCGTTCACCTCGATCTTCGGTGAAAAACACTTTCCGCCGACCTTGTTCTGGCGTTCATAGATCACATAATTCTTATAACCTTTTTTCTGCAGATACATGGCAGCTGATATACCGGCAGGACCGCCGCCGATAATACAGATACGATCATTCAAATCAGACACTGACTATACTTCCTTTCCTGATTATTCTTATGAATTATTTCTTTACAAAAGAAAAAAACACATTATCAGTATATCATTTTGTGAAAACATTAACTATATCATTCCGCCAACTATCACATGTTCAAAAACAATGCCTGTCTGCCGCAGATCTCTGTTCGGAAAAAAAGGCACTTGTTTTAAAAGCACCTGTTTATGATTGATTATTTCCATCCGGCTCCCGGTCGGAAGGATACAAGGCTGCGGTCTGTTTCACTTGGCCGGTTTCCGTTTTTCCGATGCCTGATGAACTATTGGTCTTTATGAAAACCTCAGATCCTCTTTAAGACATAGTCGGTGACGGTCTCGATGACCTTTTCCCGCTCCGGACCGTGGAAACCGTGTTCGGCTTCCGGCAATACGATGAGCTTTGCGTTTTTGAAATGATCCATCGCCTTTTTCACGCTGTCATACGGAACGATCGAGTCCGCCTCCCCATGGATCAGCAGGACCTCGCCTCCATAGCGTTCCATCTGCTTGTAGATGTCCGTCTTCAGCAGATCTTCGATATACATCCTGCCGACCCTTAACCAGAGGACATCGAGTTCTTTTGGCAATTCGCCGTATTTTTCCGCTTCTTCTTTCGCCGCATCCTGCAGTACATAACCCGGATAGAGTCCGATCAGAGCCCGGATCTCATCTTTTCGCCTTGCCGCAACGAGCGTCGAAACATAAGCGCCTTGCGACTTGCCCATCAGAAAGATGTGATCCTTGTCGATGAACTCTTCCTTCCGGAAGAAGTGAAGGACGCATTCAAGATCTGCCGCTTCGCTCAAGATCGACATTTCCGTCGTCTTGCCGTCGGACTTGCATTGATCGCTGCCGCCGCAGAAGTCGAAGATGAAAGCGCCGATCCCGTTTGCCTGCAGATCTTCCGCGAAATCTCTTGAACCGTCAAGACATCCGCCCAGACCGTGGGAAATGATCACCAAAGGAAAGATGTCTTTGTCCGGACGGTAAAGTTCACCATAGACCGTTTTCCCGTTATGAACAATCCTGTATGCTTCGATCCTTGTTTTCATCGGTCTCCTTTGATATGACGGACAAGCTTTTCCATCAGGACTTTCGGATCGAACGGTTTGCCGATATGATCGTTCATGCCTGCCGCAAGACAGTTTTTCACATCCTCTTGCGAGGAATTGGCACTCATCGCGATGATCGGGACGTCTTTGACCGGACTTTCCATCCTGCGGATCGCCCTGCTGGTCTCAAAGCCGTTCATGACCGGCATCTGCAGGTCCATCAGGACCGCATCGAAACGTTCGCCTTGTTTCAACAGATCCAGAGCGATCTGTCCGTTCTCCGCCCGCCTGCTCGACATGCCGCAGGAATCCAAGACCATCATCGCGACCTGGGCATTGATCTCGTTATCTTCGACCACAAGGACCTTCTTTCCCTGCAGCAGGGAAAGATCGGTCTCCTCTTCCTCATTCACGGTCTTTTTTTCCTTCAGAGGGAGGACGACCTCGACCGTGAACGTCGAGCCTTCATTGATCTTGCTGGAAACAAAGATCTTTCCGTCCATCAGTTTGACGATGCTGGCGGTGATCGCCAGACCCAGTCCCGCCCCCTGGATGGCATTGATCGTCGTCTTCTCCTGCCTGGTGAAGCTTTCAAAGATGTAAGGCAGATACTCTTCCGAGATCCCGATCCCCGTATCGGAAATGATGAAGGTATATTTCTTCTTCAAAGGATCATCCGTGTCTTCCTGCTTCGCCGCAAAAGAGACGCTTTGACCTTCCGGGGTGTACTTGATCGCATTGGACAGGATGTTGACTAAGATCTGTTCGAGACACAGCTCATCGGCTCTCACTTCGTGGTCCTTGATCAGTGAGTGATCGAAAGAGATGTTCAGGCCTTTGGTCTTGGCCTGCATGGAGATGATGTCATCGATCCGGGAACAGATTCTGTTGAGATCGCAATCCGTCACGTTGAGGCTCATCTCACCTGTTTCGATCTTTGCCATATCCAGGACATCGTTGATCAGCGATAAAAGAAAGTGGGAGGAAGAACCGATCTTTTCCAGGGAATCCTCCACGATCTGCTTCTCTTCGATGTTCGCTCTGGCGATATTGGTGTAGCCGACGATCGCGTTCATCGGCGTCCGGATGTCATGGGACATATTGGTCAGAAAATCGCTCTTGGCTCTGTCTCTGGCTTCGTTCATCGCCTTGCGGTAAGATTCCTCACGCTTCATCTGCGCATCGATGTTGTTGGCACCAATGATCAGATGGCTGCCGCTTTCGTCTTCCATCAGCGAAGCCTTCAAAGAGACCCAGACCGGTCCGTTCTCACTCAGCAGCCGGCACTTCATCGTGAAGTGACCGTCTCTTTCAATGATGTTTAAGATCCTGTCTTTGTGAAAAATGTTATAGAAACGCTCCCGGTCATCGTCAAAGATCCTTCCGGATATCCTGGTCCGGATGAGATTGAAGAAATCGTGTCCCTGTTTCTCGGCATCGCTGCTTCTGTATCCTTCGCCGGAATGATATTCGCTGAACTCATCGGTCTCTGGATCGACGATATAGATGACGAAATAGTCTCCCGCCAGTGCCTGGGCGATACGGGAATAGGTCAAAGAGGAGCGGTGTGCTCTCTCATATGCCTCCCTGGCCTTCACCTGCTCATCGATCGAAGAGATGCCGATGACGACATGTTTGCGTTCTTCTTCGATCATCCTGGTGACTTTGAGATGGACATGGACCGGTTCATCGTCAAACAACATCCTGAACATCATCGTGAACGTCGAATCGCGGTCGAGTGCTTCGACCACTTTTTCCTTGGTGAAGCGGTCAAGAAAACGCTCCCTGTCTTCAGGGTGGATCAGTTCTTCAAATTGATGACGGCTGAAGCCGATGAAGTCATCGCCGGTCACCGGCAGTCCGAACTTCTTATATTCTTTGGAAGAAGAATACTCGATGAAGCGGTCATTGGTGGTGTCGACATAGTAGATGCAGAAATAGTCGGCAGCCAATGCCTGGGCGATCGAAGACTGCGGGATATTCAGGATCTCATTTTTCATGATCAGTACCAGATCTGCGGATATTTGTGGAACGGCTTATAGATTAGCGGTGTCTCAAATTCGATCTTGTAGACCGGAACGATCTCGTCATTTTCCCGCTTGATGTTCTTCAAAAGGATGCGGTGATCGTCCTTGTATTCAAAGGGGATCTCTTCGCCGGTGGAAAGCTTGGTCACTCTGATCGGCTTGGAGAAGACACCGGAAAAATACATCTCTTCCTGTTTCGGAGAGATCCAGTTCCAGAGGTAGACGCACATCAGATCCTTGCCGTAGGTGATGCCGGAAATGCCGTTGCCGCCCCGGAACCAGGATCCGGACAAGACATTGGGATGAAGCTTCCCATAGAAGGCTTCGCCGTTGTTTTTCAGCCATTCGCCGACCTTTTTTAACGGTGCGATCGCATCCTTCGGGATATTGCCGTCAGGCCGCGGACCGACGTTCAGCAAGAGGTTGCCGCCGTTGCAGGCGCAGGTGTTCAGCATCCTTAAGATCCTTTCCGCCGTATAGGCATAAGGAAGGACCTGTTCCTCATCCAGGTAGCCCCAGGAGATATCGTTGAAGGTCATACAGGCTTCCCAGTCGCGGTCCATGACGCGGATCTTGCCTTCCGGTGTACCGAAATCTTCCGGAAGCCGCGAACGGTCGTTGATGATGATGTGCGGCTGCAAGGCCCGCAGACGCTGGTTTCTGGCCAAGGCATCCCAGGCTTCCCAGGATTCCATAGGCTGGGAAACGTCATACCACAAGATATCGATCTTGCCGTAGTTGGTCAGAAGCTCCGTATTGAGGGCTTCGATGTAGTCCAGAAATCTTCTGCGGGCATCGTTGTCGTATTCGCACTTTTCCCCGTCCGGATGATGCCAGTCCATGACGGAAGAATAAAAACCGATCTTGAGATCATATTTGCGGCAGGCATCGACGAATTCTCTCACGATGTCGCGGTGACAGCCGTAGTTGACGCTGTTGTAAGGGTTGACCTTGGAATCC
>JAIKXJ010000080.1 GCA_024684175.1 Erysipelotrichaceae bacterium | reverse complement strand
GATCTCTTACTCATGGGCTTTCCTCCATTGCGCTTTCGGAAAGCGGAAACAGTTCGTGTTTTCGAAATGTAATGAATCTCATCTTTGTTTATCGGGCTCCTTTCACCTTTTTAACGAAAGCGCGGAGTGAAACGGAGCGCCTGATTTTCCTGTTTTTGTCAAGTGTTTTATGTATTTTCCTTCATAAAAACAGCGAATAAAAAAACAGGATATGATTTTTCTCATATCCTGTCTGAAAACTCAGCAGAAGGTCACATTAAGTTAGTGACATTACCCGTGGGAAGGCTTTGTTTTTGTATATGGTTCCTTATTACAGCTGGCTCTTGAGATAAGCGAACAGGAACGGCTGGATATCACCGTCCATTACCTTGGTCACGTTGCCCTCTTCAACACCGGTGCGGTTGTCCTTGACGAGCGTATAGGGGCAGAAGACATAGGAACGGATCTGGGAACCCCATTCGATCTTCTTGTGTTCCCCTTTCAGGGAATCCTTTTCCGCCTGCTGCTCCGCCAGTTTCAAGGCAAGCAGCTTGGACTTCAGAAGTTCCATCGCCTGCTCCTTGTTCTGGAGCTGGGAACGTTCGCTCTGACAGAAGGTGACGATCCCGGTCGGCTTGTGATGGATACGGACGGCCGAGTCGGTCTTGTTGATGTGCTGACCGCCGGCGCCGGAAGAACGCATGGTCTCGACTTCGATATCCTTTTCCTCGATCACGATATCGGTATCGTTCTCGATCTCCGGCGTGATCTCGACACTGGCGAAACTCGTATGACGCCGCGCGTTGGCGTCAAACGGGGAGATACGGACCAGACGGTGGACACCGGTCTCTCCCTTAAGATAACCGTAGGCCAGATCGCCCTTGACGAGGACACGGCAGGATTTCATGCCGGCTTCGTCTCCCGGATCATAGTCCTGGACCTCGAAGGTATAGCCGTTCTTTTCGGCGTAGCGCTGGTACATGCGGTACAGCATCTCCGCCCAGTCCTGGGCTTCGGTGCGGCCGGCCCCCGGATGGATCTCGAGGTAGGCGGAGGCATGGTCATAGCGGTCGCTCAGCAGGACATCGATCTCAAACTGTTCGAAGTTCTTGATCGCGTCGCTGTATTCCTCCTCGACCAGGGCGTAGAGCTCGGGATCGTAATCCTTACCCAGAGCTTCGACGGAGGCATAGAGGTCTTCGAGAGCGGCGCTGTTATTCTCATATTCCGACTTGAGCTTGCGCAGCGTGTTGTATTCGCGGATCACGCCCTGCGCTTTCTTGGGATCTTCCCAGAACTTCTCATCGTTCTGGGCTTCCCCAAGCTCGTCGATCTTTTTACTTAAGGCAGCAAGGTCAAAGAGAGTCGCCTAACTCTTTTAACTTCTTGAGAGAAGCGGTCAGGCTGACTTTGATTTCGTAAAGTTCCATTAGTTCTTTTCCTCTTTCTTAATGATCACTTTTACTTTGTTGCAGAAGAGCACGACTTCACGGCTGATGGTATTCATCATGTCCTCAAAGAGCTCGTAGCCCTCGCTGACATAGGCCTGCAGCGGGTTGTTCTGGGCATAGGAGCGCAGATGGATGCCTTCTCTTAATTTGGACATGATATCGATATGGTTGATCCAGGCACGGTCCATGACCCGCAGGACCATCGTCTTTTCCGCCGGCAGGATCTGTTCCTTGACCGGCGCGATCTTGCGTTCATAGATCGACCAGGCTTTTTCGGAGCATTTGCTGGCGATCTCTTCCGGAGCGAGTCCATTGAAATCATCCTTGTCGAAAGGCAGGTTGACGCCGAATTCCTTCAGATGCTCAAGCAGACCGTCGATATCGACTGTTTCCTTGCGGCCGTCGACAACGGTGTACTGATGGACATCATCGGCGAAGACACGGTCGAACATCGTCTTGACGACACCGTGGACATCCTCGTTTTCAAGGATGTAGTTGCGCTGCTCGTACATCGTCTCACGCTGCTGGCGCAGGACATCGTCGTAGTCGAGCAGGGTCTTACGGATATCGAAGTTGACGCCTTCAACGCGTTTCTGGGCACTGGAGATCGACTTGGTGACCATCTTGTTTTCGATCGGCTCATCGCCCATCTGGTTGAAGAGGCCCTGGACCCGTTCGCTTCCGAAACGGACCATCAGATCATCCTCGAGGGAGACATAGAAGCGGGAGAAACCCGGATCGCCCTGACGGCCGGAACGACCGCGCAGCTGGTTATCGATACGGCGGCTCTCATGACGCTCAGAACCGAGAACGGCCAGACCGCCGAGTTCCTTGGATTCGGGGGTCAGCTTGATATCGGTACCACGGCCGGCCATGTTGGTGGCGATGGTCAGTGCGCCGACCTGGCCTGCCTTGGAGATGATCTCCGCTTCACGGGCATGGTTCTTGGCGTTCAGGACTTCGTGGCGGATCTTGCGTTCCTTCAGCATCTTGGAGATGAGTTCGGAAGTTTCGACCGAGATCGTGCCGACGAGGACCGGCTGGCCCTTGGCATGCAGTTCAACGATCTCGTTGATCAGCGCTTTGTATTTTGCCTTCTTGGTGCCGAAGACAAGGTCCGGACGATCGTCACGGATGACCGGACGGTTGGTCGGGATGACCACGACCTTCATGTTGTAGATATCCAGGAATTCCTCTTCCTCGGTCTTGGCGGTACCGGTCATACCGGCGAGCTTGTTGTAGAGACGGAAGAAGTTCTGGTAGGTGATCGTTGCCAGAGTGGTCGTTTCCTGACGGATCGGAACATTTTCCTTGGCCTGGATCGCCTGATGCAGACCGTCGGAATATTCACGTCCCGGCATCTTACGGCCGGTGTTCTGGTCAACGATGATGACCTCTTTATTCTCAACGACGTATTCAACGTCCTTGTGCATGATGTAGTTGGCTTTCAGCGCCTGGCTGATGTAGTGGACGAGCGCGGTGTTGTTGGTGTCGTAAAGGTTCTCGACCTTGAAGAACTGCTCGCCCTTGGCAACGCCCTGCTCAGTCAGCTGGATGTTTCTGCCCTTGATATCGATGACATAGTCCTCGTCCTCTTTCAGACGGCGGACGAAACGGTCCGCGCGGACATATTCGTTGGCGGTCTGTCTTTCTCCGCCGGAAATGATCAAAGGTGTACGCGATTCATCGATCAGGATGGAGTCGACTTCGTCGACGAGAGCGAAGTTCAGCTCACGCAGAACGCGGTCTTCGACCCGGGTGACCATGTTGTCGCGCAGGTAGTCGAAACCGACTTCCGAGTTGGTCGTATAGGTGATATCGCAGTTATAGGCCTTGCGCTTCTCAGCCGGGGTCATCGCGTGCTTGTTGAGACCGACGGTCAGACCGAGAAAACGGTGGATCTGTCCCATCCACTGACTGTCACGTTCGGCCAGGTATTCGTTGACGGTGATGACATGGACACCGTGTCCGCTGAGGGCATTCAGGTAGACGGCCATGACGGATGTCAGGGTCTTACCTTCACCGGTCTTCATTTCCGCAATGTCGCCGCGGTGCAGGACATAGGCGCCTTCCAGCTGGCAGAAATACGGATATTCGCCGATGACACGCTTCGCCGCTTCGCGGGCGACCGCAAAAGCCTCCGGCATGATGTCATCCAGTGTTTCCCCGGCCGCCAGACGGTCACGGAATTTCTGGGTCATCCCCTGAAGCTCATCGTCCTCCATGTCATGCATCTTCTGCGCAAAGGATTCGACCGGACGAACGGCTTTTTCAACTTCCGCGAGGTCCTTCTTATCCGTGTTGAACAGTTTATCTAAAAGTCCCATAGGGGCCACCTCCGTTACATTCATTAATTATATCATAAAACGACCGGTCTATTTGAGGCCGGTCGTTTTACTGTGGATGAACGCCTGAACTACAGCGTTTTGATGTTGTGAGCCTGGAGGCCCTTTTCGCCTTCGAAGAGATCGAATTCGACAGAAGCGCCCTCATCTACGGTTTTAAATCCTTCCATCACCAATTCAGAGTAATGGAAGAAAACATCACGTCCATCTTCAAGGGTAATAAAACCATAACCCTTGGTTTTGTTGAAACGTTTGACTTTTCCTAACATACCTATCTCCTTAAATTAAATATTACCATTTTAATCTAATTTAGCAACACTAATTTAATCAAATGTATAGTTTTTTAGAAAATTACATCGTTCTGTCTTTTTGATAGGGATCTTGCTATAAAAAAGCTTCGCGGAATGCCGCGAAGCTCATGGCAGATCTTCAATATAGGTGATCTTGCGGTTGCGCGGAGAACCTTCGACGATGCGTACTTCCCTGCCGTAGGCTTCAAGCACGGAGGCGTCATCGGTGTAGTTCTGCTGATCGCCGAGGCTTGCGTAGGCCTCTTTGAGCAATTTGCGTTTGAATCCTTGCGGCGTCTGTGCGAACATCAGTTCACTGCGGTCGACCGTCCCGGTGATCACCTTGCCGGCGACCCGTTTGACCGTCTCGGTGCAGCGGTGCGCCAGGATCGCGGCATCGCAGTCTTTCAGCTCTTTCTTCAGATTCTCCAGATCCGTTTTCTCAAGGAAGGGACGGGCTCCGTCATGGATCAGGACATAGCGGCTTTTGCACAGGGCAAGACCGTTGCAGACAGAATCCTTGCGCTCTTTTCCGCCTTCCGTCAGCAGGATCTTTTCGTGCGCGACGACTTTGTCAAAGTTCTCTTTCTGGGTCACTACGACGACGCTCTTGCAGTCCTTGTCTTCCAGAAAAGGCGTGCAGGCTCTTTCGAGGATCGTCTTGTTGCCGATGTTCAGAAAGACCTTGTTGAAGTTCAGACGCATCCTTGTTCCCTGACCGGAGGCGACGACGATCGCATCGTATTTCATGCCTTCTCCTTTCGCAGCGCGTTGCGTTCCTTTAAGAACGGCACTTTTTCCTTAAAACCCTTCAGGGAGGTCAGTTTGTACTCCCAGTCCGGAGAACCGGTCGTGCCCGGGGTGTTGATACGGCGCGTGTCACCGAGGATATCGTTGGTGGAAAGGATCACGAGCTCGCTCTTGGCGTCCAGAGCGTAGGCCAGGAAAGCGTCGCCGAGTTCCATTCCCGGATAGGCGCGGCGGAAACGGCGCAGGATCTTCTTCTGGGTCGCTTTATCAAGCTCCGCGTACCAGCAGAGCGTGGAGTCATTGTCATGGGTGCCGAGATAGGTCACCTGATGTTTTTTAAAGGGTGAGAAGATATCGAACTGGATCACCCGCATGCCGGGCAGACGGTAGCGGTCACGCAGCTGCAGCACTTCCGGACGGAGATCTCCGAGATCTTCGGCAATGATCCGCATCTTGGGATATTTCTTGAACAGCTTGGTGAAGAAATCATCGCCGTCATTGACGATCCACTTGCCGACAACGGCGGTCTTCTCCTCCGCCGGGATACGCCAGTAGGTATCAAAAGCGCGGAAATGATCGATACGGATCACATCGTACATCGAGGCGGCGCTGTGCAGACGGTCAAACCAGAAACCGTAGCCGTCTTCCTTCATCTTCTTCCAGTTATAGATCGGATTGCCCCAGCGCTGTCCGGTCGCCGAGAAGTAATCCGGCGGCACACCGGCGATCCATACGGGATTGCCGTCCTTATCGAGACAGAAGCTGTCACGGTCATAGTAGACATCCGCGGAATCGATGCCGACATAGAACGGCATGTCGCCGATCAGCTCGATCTTCAGCGAATGCAGATATTCCTTTAAAGCGTCAAACTGTCTGCGCAGGATATATTGGATAAATATCTCAAAGTCGATCGCTTCCTTATGTTTTTCGGGAAGCACGGGATCACGGTGCAGGGCATAGGAACGGTACGGTTCCTCCCAGTCGAGCCAGCATTTGCGGTCGAAGAGTTCCTTGAAACAGGTGAAGATCGCGTATTCCCTGACCCATTCTTCTTTTGCGAAGGCCAGATACTCTTCGTTATTCTTATCAAAATTCGCGTAGGCTTCTTTCAGAAGGGAGCGCTTGAGCTGTTTCGCTTCCTCGTAACGGACGGAAGAAACACGCGTCTTTTTGGGAAGCTCTTTGATCAGCCCTTCCTTCTTTAAAAGCTCGGGGGAGACGTAGCTCTCCTCGATCGCCTTGGAGGATGTGCACTGATATGGCGAGTTGCCGTAGCCCAGGGGCTGCAGCGGCAGGATCTGCCAATAGGAAAAACCGGCAGCTTTCAGAAGTCTGCCGAAACGGTAGGCATCCGGGCCGAAGTCACCGATCAGGTACGGCGAGGAAAGGGATGCCAGGGGAAGTAATACACCGGATCTTTTCATTGATTTCATTCTACTTTAAATTTCTTAAAGGCGCAGAAGTTTTTACAGCTTTTTCTAAGAGAAGTGATAGAATGAATGCATATCAGAAAGGAACGGAAATAATGAAAAATATGGTTAAGGAATTCAAGGAATTCATCATGCGCGGCAACGTCATCGATCTGGCTGTCGCCGTGATCATCGGCGGCGCCTTCCAGGCGATCATCGGTTCTCTGGTCAATGATATCTTCATGCCGATCATCGGCATGATCATCGGCGGTCATGATTTCACCGAAGATCTCGTAGTCACTGTC
>JAIKXJ010000076.1 GCA_024684175.1 Erysipelotrichaceae bacterium | reverse complement strand
ACACCTGGTCCCATCTCGAACCCAGAAGTTAAGCACTTCATCGGCGAGCATAGCTACTCGTATGAATAGTGAATCAAGCACGTTGCCGGTTAAAGACCTCTACGATTGTAGAGGTTTTTTTATGGAAAATGAGGTATACTTTTCGGTCGATATAATAAAGATCTGATATGATTGTTCTATGAGTTTCATCAATGTGCTTCCCATCGGTTCCGGTTCGACCGGCAATTCCATTTATATAGAGATCGGTGATCACCGTATCCTTATCGATATGGGCATCGGCTATAAGAAAGTCCGCGATGCTTTACTGAAACATGGCAGGAACATCGAAGAGATCGATGCGATCTTCGTGACGCACGGTCATTACGATCATGTAAAGTCCGCTTCCGCCATCTGCAACCACACATCCTGCAAGGTCTATGCCGAACAAAGCAGCATGTATCCGCTGCGCAGCATCAAAGCCGAAAGGATAAGTATCAGACCGGATCTTCCTTTTGAACCTTTGCATAGCCTTAACGTGACAATGTTTTCCGTTCCTCACGATTATGTCAGGACATGCGGTTATATTTTTGAATGCGGCGGAAGGAAGCTCGCTTATGTGACGGATTGCGGCAAAATGAATGAGAAGATCTTTTCTTATATCTCCGGAGCAGATGTTGTGATCATCGAATCCAACCACGATGTAGAAATGCTGAAGAATGGACCGTATCCGATACAGTTACAGAATCGCATCCTGTCGAAATTCGGCCATCTGTCCAACGAAGACTGCGCAAGCACGATCGAGCAGCTTTATGAGACCGGGTCCAGGAATTTCTTCCTTGCCCATCTTTCCAGACACAACAATACACCGGAGATCGCCTTGCGGACGACGATGGACAGGATGGAAGGCAAAGACGTAAATGTCTACATCTGTCCGGATGCCGGCGATGATCTTTATACTTTTGAATGAATGGCAGCAGATGCTGCTTTTTTCATCAGAAACAGATCGCGGATCGTTTTGTATTATACTTTAAGAAAAAGAGAAAGAGATATAAAGGGCATCAACATGAAATTATTATTTATCGGCAACAGTCACACGTTCGTCCATTATGTGCCTTTGCGGGTCAAAGCTTATTTCGAATCCAAGGGACAGACAGCGGATGTGACGATGCTCACACATCCCGGCGTCGGCCTTGACTGGCATTTGAAACAGTCGCAGACCCATTTCAATCTGATCTACGGAAACTACGATGCGCTGATCTTGCAGCATAACGCCCATCCGTTCCCCGGAAAAGAAAGCCTGCTCAACAGCGGCATCGGCATGAAGAAGCTTGTCAATGAAGGCACGAAGGTCTATCTGTATATGACCTGGAGCGAAAAGAAGAATCCTGAAGGACAAGAGATCATGTCCCGATCCTATGAAGAATTGGCCAAGGCGATCGATGCGCAAGTCTGTCCGGTCGGCGATCTTTGGTGGAAGATCAAAGAAAGATACCCGGATGAGCTGTATTTCGATGACGGCGAACACTCTTCGGTCTTTGGCGCCAGCCTTGCTGCGGCAGTTATCGGCAAGACGCTGCTGAAAGAAGAGCTCAGTATCAATGAGTGTTATGAAACGGCGAAGGAGCTCGAAGCGCTCAGTTTCGATCCGAGGATGATCGATCTTGTGATGCGCGACGGAAACTATGATCTGGTCTCAAAAGAAGACTCGGGAGAATGACGTTATGACAAAAAAGATCATTGCGGTTAACTGCGGACCGAGAGTCGGTTTCAATACCGACACATTGCTGAAAAAGGCGATCGAAGGAGCGGTCTCACAAGGAAACAGCGTGGAACGTTTCGACCTGTACCGGCTTGAACGATTTACCGGCTGTATCTCATGTTTCGGATGCAAGAAAGAAAGATTCAAAGGACATTGCGTCTGCAAGGACGGTCTCACACCGGTCCTGGATGCGATACGGGAGGCCGACGGGCTGATCATCGCTTCACCCAACTATCTTTCGGACCTGACGGCGCAGTTCAAAGCCTTATATGAACGTCTCATCTTTCAGAACCTGACGTATAACAGGGAGACACCATGCTGTAACGAGCACTTCATTCCCGTGCTGCTGATGATGACTTCCAATGCGCCTGAGGGGATGTATGAGGACCTTCTGCATTCCTATCAGATGACACTATCACGCTTCGTCGGACCGACGGAAGTCTTCGTTTCGGGAGACACGATGCAGTTACGGGACTATGGCAAGACCGACTGGGAATGGTCGATGTTTGATCCGGAGGCAAAAAAGCTCCGCCATGAGACAATCTTTCCGAAAGAATGTGAAAAAGCATTCGAAAAAGGAGCAGCATTGCTGAAAAGCTGATCCTTTCGGTACGAAAAAAACAAACGGCAGATCGAAACGGTCTGCCGATGATATACTTCTTTTAATTGAATCAAGAAAGGACGGATACCATATGATCATCAAAAACGGACGAATCCATGATGCGGTCAATCGGGATCCTTATATCGCCGATATCCGCATTATAGACGGCAAGATCGCACAGATCCGGGCGGGTCTGACTGCAGAAGAAAATGAAGAGTGTTTTGACGCGAAGGGACTCGATGTTTATCCGGGTTTCGTTGAAGCGCATTGCCACCTGGGACTCGACGGCTGGGGTATCGGTTTCGAAGGCTCCGACTATAACGAGTTCAACGATGTCTGCACGCCGCACTTAAGGGCTCAGGACAGTTTCAATCCGCAGGACCCGACAGTCTTGCAGGCAGCCAGAGGCGGCGTCACTTCGGTCGCGACCGGACAGGGAAGTGCCAATCCGATCGGCGGCACCTGGATCGCTGTCAAGACCACGGGAAGCTGTGTCGATGACATGATCATCAAGACGCCCGTCGCCATGAAGTGTGCGCTTGGCGAAAATCCGAAACGCTGTTATCGTGAAAAAGGGAATGCTGCACGCATGTCGACAGCCAGCGTGATCCGCGGGATGTTATTCAAAACAAAAGAATACCTGGCAAAGAAAGAAGCGGCAGGCGAGGATATCTTCAAGCGGCCGGCTTTCGATTTCAAGTGCGAAGCGATGATCCCGGTCTTAAGAAAAGAGATCCCTTTGAAAATCCATGCGCATCAGGCCAACGACATCCTGACGGCGATCCGCATCGCCAAGGAATTCGATGTGCTACTGACGATCGAACATGTGACGGAAGGTCATCTGATCGCCGATAAACTGCAAGACTGTCCGTATCCTCTTGCAGTCGGTCCTTCTTTGACCCATGCATCAAAATTCGAACTGCAGAACAAATCCTGGACGACCCCGGGCATCCTGGCGGCTAAGGGCTGTCAGGTCTCGATCATCACCGATTCACCGGTCATTCCGCAGGAATATCTCCCGCTATGCGCCGGCTTGGCGGTCAAAGCAGGCATGGATCCGTTCGATGCTTTGAAAGCCATCACCATCAATCCGGCAAAACAGATCGGTATTGCCGACCGTGTCGGGTCGATCGAAGAGGGCAAAGATGCGGATCTCGTCATAAGCAACGGCGATCCGATGATCTCGGATACATGCATCTGTAAAGTCTTCATCGACGGCAAAGAAGTGGAATAGAAGAAAACAAAAGGTACCGAAAAGATCCGGTCCATCGGATCTTTCTATCGATCAAGAAACAAGGATGACCGGTCTGCTCAAAAAGCTGACCGGTCTTTTTGATTGGCGGTCTGCATACTATTTCGAAAAAAATCTAAATAGTTATTGATTAACTGAGTCGATTTATTTATAATCTATTTAGAAAATATTCTAAATAGATCGAGGTAAAGGAATGAGTTACGGAGAAACGTTCAAAGCACTGTCGGACCCGGTACGCAGGCAGATCCTGATGATGCTGAAAAAAGGAAGGATGTCGGCAGGCGATATCAGCAGAAATTTTGAGATGTCGCAGGCAAGTGTCTCTTATCATCTGAAACTTCTCAAGGAGGCGGATCTGATCTTTGAAGAGAAAGAGAAGAATTATATCTATTACACATTGAGCACATCGGTCTTGGAAGAAGTGATGCTGTGGCTGGCCGATCTGAAGGGAGAATGAAATGAAGCGTTTTGAAAATGAAAAATGGAAGATCGTCCTGACGAGCCTTCTGACACTGAGTCCGCTGCTTATCGGACTGATCCTGTGGCGGAAACTGCCCGAACAGATCCCGACACATTTCAATTATCTCGGGCAAGCCGATCAGTACAGTTCCAAAGTCTTTGCCGTCTTTGTTCCGTCTTTGTTTCTTTTCTTGCTGCATCTTCTTTGTCTTTTTGTGTCGGGGAAAGATCCGGACAACAAGAACCTTTCGGACAAGATCATGAATCTGGTCATCTGGATATGTCCGTTCATTTCTTTTTATCTTTCTCTTTTGATGTACGGAAACACGGGCGGATCCGGCTTCCCGGTCGTCAAAGCAAGCACCGTCTTCCTTGGAGTAATGTTCATTTTCATCGGCAATTATCTGCCCAAATGCCGCTATAATCACACTGTCGGTATCCGCTTGCCCTGGACTTTGAAAGATGTTGAAGTCTGGAATAAGACGCATCGGCTCGGCGGCTATACAACGTTGTTTGCCGGGGTCGCAGCTCTGTTCAGTGTGTTCTTCGATGAGCGGATCGTTCCTGTGTTGTTCCTTACGGAGATCTTGTTTGCGACAGTCATACCGGCGGTCTATTCTTATCTTCTTTACCGAAAGAAACATATCCGCCAATAAGTTCTGCGCAGCCGTCTTATCAAAGACGGCTTTATCTTGTTTTCGGGAAGTTTCCGAATAAAGAACTATTGTAAGAAGGGGAAACATCTTATAATGAATAAGCGGGAAACTTTCAATAATATGAGAAACAAACTGTTCTATTTCAGCATTCTGGCCATCGCATCATCGTTGTTGCTTTCTGCATTTCTGATCAGAGGTTTTTTGAGCACGTACAGAAGGTCACCGGAAGATAAGGCGGACAGTGAACCTGCTGTGTCCGAAGATATAGAAGATGTAAAAGATGAGGCAGGACAGATAAAAACGCCGGATCTTCCCGAAAAGGAAACAGAAAAAGACGAGCCTTCGCAAGAGATCGAAAAACAAGACAGCGGCATCTACAGGATGCTGGACTTCGACCGCCGGCTGATCCTTGAGGTCGGTGTTCAGGAGGATTATCTTTGTTCGATCTTCGACCTGGCTTATGCCAGAGCTATCCTGGATGAGGATCATGAGGTCGATCCTTATGACTATTATGACGGTGACGGTGCAGACTGGCGGAAAGCCGGCTTTGAAGAAGCTGCCTTAGATGATCCTTTGGATGTCGTTTTGAAAAGAGCGTATGACTATATAAAGGAAGGAAAGCCCGTCTTGTTCTATACTTCGGATATTTACGGAATCTCTGCCGGGAATATCGAATCAAGACGAAAGGCATATGAAGGTCACTATGTTCTGCTGATCGGGTACAAAGAAGATGCTTCCTATGAGGATCTGCGTCCCTCGGTTTTTTATGCGGCGGATTCTTCTGCCGGATATTGCTGTGACGTCGGTTCTTATATGCCCTGGATATTCCTGACCGATGAAGCGCCTGCCAAGGTTTCGGGAGAATATGCGCTTTATGTACCGACGGACGGGAAAACAGTGAAGACCTGTCTGGCGTATCCGGATACCTGCAATTGGGATGCGGACCGGAAAGGACCGATCTATCCGGTATATGTAAAGGACGGCGGGGAATAAAAAACCGGTGTCAAATTAGTCCGATATGAGAAAAAATCAAATGCAAAAACAACAAAAACAGGAAAGATCATAATGTAAACGTTGTCATTTGCATTTTTTTAAAAAAGTGAAAAAAAGTGTTGACTCGCCCCTGGCAATTTGATATATTAAATGAGCGCCGTAAAGGAAAACAACTTCCAAGCGGCAGCGATTCGATCTTTGAAAACTAAATAAGAAGCAATTAAACAAAACGTCAATTCATTTAAAATCAAGAACAAATTGTTCTTAAATAAACGAGTCATCAAACGGAGAGTTTGATCCTGGCTCAGGATGAACGCTGGCGGCGTG
>JAIKXJ010000061.1 GCA_024684175.1 Erysipelotrichaceae bacterium | reverse complement strand
GACATAAAGACCTCCTTTTCTCACATTTCTAAGATATACTATCTTCCTTCCAGATGCCAAGCGATCAGATAATCCGTCACGATGCCGTAACTCTTGATCCCCTCTTTTTCCGAGAAGGTCTTGAGATAAGTATCGTTCACCTTATCGGAGACCTCCTGCAAAGGAGAATCGTAGCTCCGGTAGACAGCTGACGTATCGCTGCGGTCGAGACGGACCAGCAGATGTCCCCGGTCTTCCTTCGACTTGTAAAGCTCAACTGCCTCTTCGGGATCGGTCCTGTACAAGGCAGAGAAACAGTAAGAGAAGGCATTGTAATAGCCGCTGTAGATGAAACGGACATCTTCGCTGTTAACACAAGCCAGATACGCGGCGAAGTTGGCTTCTTCTTCTCCCGCCAGGCCCAGACGGTGCCCCGCCTCATGGGTCATCGTGAACGCCAGCGGAACGATCGGCACGCTTCCCGGCACGCCCGCTTCTCCGCTGATCGGCATGAACATGCCCACGATCCCGTTATACATCAGATATTCGCCGATCAAAGAGAGCTTCTTGATTCTGACCGAAGATCCTTTGAAGACCGGATAGCTTTCCGCAAGTTTCTCATAGGAAGCTCCGGCAAGAGAAGCCATCTCATAAAAGTCCTGTTTCATGGCATGGCCTTCTTCGTCTCTGGCGATCGCTGCGGCATACTTTGCCGCTTCATCGTAATAATATTGCGTCGTTTCATAGAGCTGTTCGTAACTGTATTCTCCGACAACAAGATCCAGCTCGCTGCTCAGTTTCGGCGCATAATGGTTCAGCATCCAGCCATCCACCGCGATGCTCAGCAAGATTGCCGCGACCAAGACCGCATAGCTCAGCCAGTTGAGGAAAGAACGCTTTTTGATCACAGTAAGTACCAGAGTGATCAGCGCAAAAAAGAACAATACCAGTGCCCCGATATCCCAGACGGCGATCTTGAGACCGCCGCTCAAGGCACTCAGAAAAGCGATCCAGGATTTTGAAATATTGCGGTATACCGGGAAAAAAAGATCGGGGAAGTTCCGAAACAGGAACATCAATATCCCGTCTGCGGCCAGCAGAAAAAGACAAATGAGAAAACGCCGTTTCATCCTTTGTCCTCCTTGTATCTGGCACCTTTCGCCCGCTTTCCCCAGATCTTCAGCGTCAGATCGATCCACATCTGCCGGTTCACCTGCCCTCCGTAAGACAAGAGTTCGTAATCCACATCGAAGAAATGATAGAAGATCCCCGTTGAAACATAACCGTTGTTCACATAGAAATATCTCCGGCGAAGCTCTTCGACATAATTGGCATCCTCTTGATTGACTTCTTCGATATCGATGACGATCGGCTTGCCTTCAAGCATCTCATGGATGTGTCGAAGTATCTTTGTCCCGTAGCCTTTGCCTTTGAGATCTTCTCTTATGCAGATATAGGAAAGATAGAGGAGCGTCTCACTCAGGAAGACATGGTACAGACCGATGAGCCCTTCCGGTCCGTAGACCGCATAAAACAGCGCATCGGACTCCTTCATCTGCAAGAGGATATGAAAAGGGATCCTTTCATTTTCCGGAAAGGATCTCTCATAAAGTGCTTTGACAGAAAAAAGATCATGACGATCTTTTCTGACTTTCTCGTATCTAAGTTCTTTGTTCAAGTCAGATCCCCATTCCATTTTAACAGACAAGGATCTTCAGAAGCTGAAAGACGAAGCGCCCGGTAAGTTTTTCAGATGAGAGGGTCAAAGCTTTTAAGCGGGCCCTTCGTCCGTTCAGCTGTCCTGTTGCTGTGTTTCAGAGAACTGCCGTTTTTGCGGAGGTAGCGCAGTCCCTGAAACACCTTCATCTGTCTTTCTTCATCCCCTCGTCCCGGCAAACAAATGCTAGGGGTATTGTCTGGAAGGAGTAAATTTGATGTTGTCACATCAGAAATAATAAGGAAGCCCGGAACGGAAGATGAAGAAGGACAGTTCAAAGTGATCTTGGTGCGACATGACATCGCACATGAATAAAAACGCAGTCATAAAGACGGCAAAACCTCTTTCGGAAAGAGGTCGTGATGATGGATCGATGAGTGGTACTGCCGGCCTATTTGCCGGTCATCATTTCTGTTTCAGGATAAGCTTTCTTTTTTCTGCTCCGTTTGACGGATTCTCTGAACTGTTCGATCGCTTCCCTGACTTCGGAGTTCATTTCCAGCAATTCCTCATATTTCTTGATCGGCAGTTCGACGATCCCGGAATAGCGGAAAGAAACAGACAGTTTGTCTCGAGTGATACCTGTGATGATGCCTGGAGATCCGGTCGCTCGGCTGCGGATAGACTTGCCAATTGGACTCATAGTACCTCGCTTTCTGAATCAACGTTTCTGCGGTATTGCCCTTTTAAGAGAATACGAACCCTTCTGATTTGGATATATCAGATCTGTATCGAATCAGAATTATGTTTCAGACAGCCACAGCTGTCATAATTCTAATCTCATTTTACATAAAACTTGCAACAAATCCGCAATTGTAAAATCCATGTAAAGTTACAAAAATGCTGTTTTTGTATCAATCAGTAACGATTTTACAATTTAGCCTGGTTAACATTATTGAAAAGTCCCTGACCATATCTCTTCTTCAGCGGATCCGTCCGTTATAATGAGATCAGAGGGATCGATATGGCAAGAAAAACGGCTTTGGAAATGGACTTTTCACAGATCTATACCGCTTTGATCAACAAAGCTTTACGCAAAGGACGGACACGGGAAGACGTCGATGTTCTCACCTCCTGGCTGACCGGCTATACGAAGGAAGAGATCGAAAATGCATTCCGATCGTCTTTATCTTATGGCCGTTTCCTTGAAGAAGCACCGTCTTACAATCAACGGAGCGAATTGATCAAAGGAAAGATCTGCGGGATCGATATCGGATCCATCGAAGACCCTCTGATCAAACGGATGCGGCAGCTTGACAAACTCATCGATGAGCTTGCCAAAGGCAAAGCCATCGAAAAGATCCTGCGCTGAAGCGCATGAGAAGATCGGGCTTCAGGTCTTGTCATCATATAAAAAAGGCCTCCTGAAACCAGAAGGCCAAAGAATAGTATTTCATTTCCGGGATCACAGCAGTGATCCTTTTTATTTTCGATCAAAGGATTCAGCTGTTGATGACCGTTTTGGCGAAGTCCGCAGCGGCTTTCAGGTCTTCCGCATCCGGCTTTCCCTTGTGGATGCCCTTGAATTCCCCTTTGCAATGGAACTCCCGTTCATCCATCGGGATGCCTTTCTTATCGGCTTCCGCCTTCACCTTTTTGTACGTCGAGTTCAACATCGCCGCCGAACCGAAGTTGACGATCTTTCCGACCTTTGTCGGATCGAGTTCCCTTACGAATTCACGGACTTCCGGATCGATGCTGAAAGCGTAATAGGAATTTCCCAGAAACAGGATATCCGTCTTCTCTTCGACCGGTTCACTGATCGGCAGGGCTTTGCAGCCGACGGCATCGGCGACGGCCTCCGCCAGACGCTTGGTATTGCCGGTCTTCGTGTAATATCTGACAGCGATCTTCATATAGAGTTCCTCCTTTTATCGTTTTGTATTCCATATCTAATGCCTGCGGTCGTAGAGATCGTTGATGTACGAAATGAAGACACCGATCAGATAGGTGATCCCCCAGATCGCGAAGTAGATGAGCACGCCGACCGGATAGCCCCAGGTCAGGAAACCGTACCAGTCGTTGGAAGCGGGCCGCTGTCCTCTGCCGTTGATCAGGATGTTTCCCAGATAGAAGGTCCCGTAGACCGCCATCGTCAGCGAAGCCAGAAAGATCTCTTTCTTTGAATACGTCCGTTTCACCAGGAACAGGACCTCCGCCAGCGCGGTTAGAGGTACCAGCAGATGAAACCAGAGACTCGGTCCGGCAAACATCGCCGGATAGCCGAACATCGGACCCAGGAACAACATCACAACGGTGAATGTCACCATCACTGCGACGCTCGCCGTGAATTTGAGCACCTCATCCCTTTTGAACAACCACCAGAAACAGGCAAAGGCCTCCAGCAGGTTGGAAAGGATCGTGAAGTATTTCAAAGACTGAAGACCGCGGCTGCTCAAAGCGTTCCCGTCCGCAAAGAAAAACATGTTCAGCCACTCGAAGATGATGATGAGCGGCAAAACGGTATTCAATACGATACGGATCTTCTTAAAATCTTTCATGACCTTACGATATCACCTTCTTCCTCCTTTTTCCCGTATTTTGCCTTTAGGACTATACACACTCAACACGTTATAATGAGAACGTAAGATCCACACAAGGACTGTAAAACTTATGTCAGAGAAAAATGAGAAAAAACAAAATATAGAGACTCTTGAAACGGTCACCTTTGAGATCAAAGAAGAGACAGCTTCCGATATCGCAGAAGCTCCGCAAGAGCCGCTCGAAGAAGAAGTTCAGGACACGGAAACGGAAGAATTGCCTCAGATCGTTCATCAGGGTCCGGTGCAGCGCAAGGTCATCAAACATGTCATCCGCGTAAAGCGTGAAGAAGAGACCGGGATGGTCCCCGGGACCGCAAGACCGGAAACGAAAAAGAAGAAGTCTCCCGCAAAGTTCATCCTGATCGGCATCCTGATCCTGCTGCTTCTTGCGGCTTTCCTGATCTTCGGACTGCCGCTGATCAAAAAGAATTCCGCGAGATCGATGTATGAAAAAGGCAGCTACGAAGATGCGATCCACGCCGTGGAAAACATCGGTGACGAAGAATCAAAAACGATCATCGAAGACAGCGAACAGCGCATCGCGGAAAAAGTCGCACAGTTTCTGCTGGAAAACAACAGTGAACTCAAGAACACGGACCTGAAACTCGACGGGGTCACCGATGCCCGGGTCTTTCTGGACTACAAGAACAGGAGCGAGGAGGTCGCCTTTACCGCGCGCTACAAAAACGACCGCTACACCTACAAAGGGACATATAACGCAAAACTATCCCGTACCGGAGACGGCAGCTGGAACGTGATGGACTACTCGCTGAACGATTCTGCTCTCATCCCGAAACGCAAATGCGACAAACAGACCGTGGATTCCCTGGTCCTGAAAGAATACCCGCTCGCCCAATACCGCAGCATGAAGGCCGCCAGCGAATCGCGGTCGGCCTACTACTACGACCTGCTGTCCTACGAACGTCCTTTATACAAGACGGGCTATGAGCTTACGGCCAACATGTACTACGACATCCAAAGCGATTCCTGGAAGCTTTTGAAGATCGACAAGGACATGGTCAATGAAAGAAAGATCCCTTTCGATACGTTCGTCACCTCGATCTTCACGGTCGATGTCCCGGAGACCTGGATCCTGACCAGGAACGAAGACATCTATACCTGGAAGGACAAAAGCGGAGAACACACCAACTACAATTACTATTACAGTTTCTATCCGAGCGTTGAAAAACTGCAGAGTGCTTTGAACATCTCCGTCTTCTTCTCCCCCGAAAACAAAGAAAGTTCTCTCAGCGGAAACAAGACGATCAGCGGCAAGAACATCGGCAAAGGCGCCTGTTCTTCCTACACCGGCAGCATCACCGCTTCCTTCGGGCCGAAGATCCGCAACATGAATTCCAACTTCACGATCTACGCAAGCGGGATCAACGAAGAGGAATTACAGACGATCATCGATTCCATCGTGATCAAAGATCACAGTTACAAACTGACGGTCATCGCCGAAGGAAGCATCAACATCCGAAACAGCCATTCGGCCAAGACCGGTGAAGTCGTCGCCCGGGGAAAGAAAGGCAGCACCTATACTGCTTCGCGAGCCTTGTTCAACGAAGGCTATACCTGGTTCAACATCGCTCCGGACCAATGGATCGCCGATCAGGACGGCGAATGGATACAGGTCGACTGACGAAAGACTATTCTCTGCCGAAGATACAGCCTCAGGCGGCTGTATCTTTTTTTCTTTTCCCGGATCAAATCCATTCGAAGCTGTCCTGCAGGTGCCCTTCATGAGCTATAATGAAGACAAGAGGAAGTTATATGGAAACAAATGATAATACCATGTGGGCTTTGGTCAAAGAAAAGCCGGAAGTCGGCATCTGGCCAAAGCGCGTTCCGATCCCCGAAGTCGGCTACAACGACGTCAAGATCAAGATCCGCAAGACTGCCATCTGCGGTACTGACGTTCACATCTATCAATGGAACAAATGGGCACAAAAGACCATCAAGCCCGGTCTGACCATCGGTCACGAATATGTCGGCGAAGTCGTCGAGACCGGCCCGGGTGCCAGAGGCTTCAAACCCGGCGACATCGTCTCCGGCGAAGGCCACATCACCTGCGGCAAGTGCCGCAACTGTCTGGAAGGACACCGCGAGAACTGCCGCAACGCGGAAGGCGTCGGCGTCAACCGCAACGGTGCCTTTGCCGAATATCTGGTCATCCCTTATGTCAATGTCTGGAAGACCCGGAAGAACATTCCGGAAGAGATGTATGCCATTTTTGATCCGTATGGTAATGCAACGCATACCGCGCTGACCTACGATGTCTTAGGCGAAGATGTCCTGATCACCGGTGCCGGACCGATCGGATGCATGGCAGCAGCTATCGTCAAGTTCTCCGGCGCGAGACACGTCGTCGTCACCGATTTCAACGACTACCGTCTTGAAATGGCCAGGACCTTAGGCGCGACCCGCACGGTCGACCTCAAGAAAGAAAAACTGGAAGACGTCATGAAGCAGATCGGCATGAAAGAAGGCTTCGACGTCGGTCTGGAGATGTCCGGTGCGCCGAGCGCGCTCAACCAGATGATCCACAACATGAAAAACGGCGGCAACATCGCCTTGTTGGGACTCTTGCCGGACAATACCGAAGTGGATATGGAAAAGGTCATCTTCTCCGGACTCAACCTCAAAGGCATCTACGGACGCAAAGTCTGGGATACCTGGTACAAGATGACGACGATGATCGAGGCGGGTCTGGACATCTCGAAGATCATCACGCACCGCTTTGACATCACCGACTATCAGAAAGGTTTTGATGCGATGCTGTCGGGCAACTCGGGCAAAGTCATACTGGATTGGACGAATATCGATAAGGTGGAGCAGTTATGAACAGAAAAGAAACATTGAACTTTTACAAGAAGACCGTAGACGACATCAAAGACGCCGGCTTGTTCAAGGCCGAAGCCGCCTATGTCTCTCCGCAAGGTGCCTACATCCTGATGGAGAACGGCGAAAAGCTTTTGAACATGTGTGCCAACAACTACCTGGGCTTAGGCAACTCCAAACGGCTGATCGAAGCCGCCAAAAGGACCTACGATGAAAAAGGTTATGGCTTAGCTTCCGTACGTTTCATCTGCGGCACGCAAGACATACACAAGACTTTGGAAGCCAAGATCTCCGCATTCCTGAAGACGGAAGACACGATCCTGTACTCTTCCTGCTTCGATGCCAACGGCGGTCTGTTTGAGACCCTGCTGGGCGAAGAAGATGCGGTCATCTCCGATGAACTCAACCACGCTTCGATCATCGACGGCGTCCGCCTGTGCAAAGCGAAACGCTACCGCTACAAAAACAACGACATGAATGACCTGCGTCAGAAACTCATTGAAGCCGATGAAAACGGTGCCCGTATCAAGATGATCGCCACCGACGGCGTCTTCTCGATGGACGGCATCATCTGCGACCTCAAAGGCATCTGCGATCTCGCCGACGAATTCGGTGCCCTGGTCATGGTCGACGACTCCCATGCGGCCGGTTTCTTAGGAGAACACGGCGGCGGTTCGGTCGAATACTGCGGCGTACAGGGCAGAGTCGATGTCATCACCGGCACTTTAGGCAAAGCCCTGGGCGGTGCTTCCGGCGGCTACACTTCCGGCAGGAAAGAGATCATCGATCTGCTGCGTCAAAGAAGCAGACCGTATCTGTTCTCCAACACCCTGGCACCGGCCATCGCCGGCGCTTCCATCGAACTCTTCGACATGTTGTCGGAAAGCGGCGAAGAGAGGAAACATCTGATGGAGCTCACGAAATACTACCGTGAGAAACTGAAAGAAAACGGCTTCGACATCATCGACGGTGTACACCCGATCGTACCGATCATGTTGTACGACGAGATCAAAGCCGGAAACTATGCAGCCAAGATGAGAGAGAAAGGCATCTATGTCGTCTCCTTCTCCTACCCGGTCGTTCCGAAAGGCAAGGCCAGGATCCGTACGCAAGTCTGTGCCAACCACACGAAGGAAGACATCGATCACGTCATCGATTGCCTGATAAAGACCCGGGAAGAAGTCGAGAATCAGGGATAATGGACCTCGAAGAAGCCCGATCCCTGTTCAGAAGGTACAAGGGACGGCTGTATCAGATGGCCAGAGAAGTGCCTGACGCATATCATGCGTTCGCCGCTCTATCGATCGCAAAAGACACCTTGGAACAGTGGCGGCAGGAACTCATCGAAGAATACTTCGATCAGGCAAAAGCCGACCCCGCCAAAGCCTGGCTCCCCTTTTCCGATATCGTCCGGATCTTGCAGAGCACTCTGACTTTGAAAGAAGAAAACGGCGAAAGAGTCCTGGATCTTCTGGAAACGATCCTGAGCGAGGAAGACAGCGACAAAGGGCTGATCATGAGCCTGGTCTACGGGAACACGGTCTCAAGAAACGATTCCCTTCTTTGCTGGATCGAAAAGAACACGTCATTGAAAGAAAAGCTCGGCCGGATCCTCAACGATTCCGCCGATGCTTACTGAGGCTTCGCAAAGAAGCCTTTTTCATATAAAAAAACAACTTCGCTCACATTTTCTCCAAGATCCGGACATCCTGTACCGTCGGTCAACTCGCTTTAGTATGGTAAAGCGCTATAATGACACCATGCGAAAGTGAGGATAAGTATGCCTAAGTATATAAACGATTCGATCAAGCGGCTGTTTCAGGCCATTCCTTTGCTGGAAAACGAAAAAGAATGCGAAGCTTTTTTTGATGACCTATGCACGATCAACGAACTGCAGAACATGGCCCAGCGCCTTGAGACTGCCGTGATGATCGCCAAAGGGATCAGCTATCAGGAGATCTCGAAAAAGACCGGTGCTTCGACGACCACCATCTCCCGCGTCTCCCGCTGCTACAACTACGGAGACGAAGGTTACAAGAACATCATCCGCAGACTGCAGCAGAAAGGACTCATCGATGAAGATCTCTGACGGTCTTCTCTCCTACAGTGAGAAGATCATCTTTTCGCTCAAAGACCTCTATGCGCAAAACGGTTACCGCTTGTACAAGATGTCAAAGTTCGAAGAGTATGATCTCTATGCCCAAAACAAAGATTTTCTGGTCTCCGACCAGGTCCTCACCTTCACCGACACCAACGGCCGGCTGATGGCTTTGAAACCGGACGTCACGCTTTCCATCGTCAAGAATCACAAAGCGGGAAAAGAAGAGCTCACAAAACTCTATTACAACGAGAACGTCTACCGCTCCGACCGGGGTTCCGGTTTTTTTAAGGAGATCTTACAGACCGGCATCGAGTGTTTCGGACAGCTGAAAGAAGACGACCTGCTCGGCGTGATACAGCTTGCCCTGGCATCACTGGAAACGATCTCCGGAAACTTCCTTTTGACTCTTTCCGATCTGGATCTGAGTGAAGCCCTCATCGGCAGCTGTGCCGTTTCGCCGACGCAGCGGAAACAGCTCTTTGACATCCTGAAAGAAAAGAAAGCTCACGAACTGCCTTCCTTCTTCAAAGAGAATTCCCTGGCTGAAAACAAGATCCCGCTCATGGAAAAACTCATCGCCTGTAACGGCAAGCTCCCCGAAGTTCAAAAGGATCTTGAAGAACTCTATGAAGAAACACAGATCGATCCTTCGCTTCTGAAGATCCTGCCGCTTCTGAAAGAAAAAGGCTACGAAGACAAGATCGTCATCGACACCTCACTGACCGACGACATCAATTATTACAACGGCATCATCTTCAAAGGCTGGCTGCCTTCCGTAGCCGACCCGATCCTCTCCGGCGGACAGTATGACCGGCTGATGGAAAAACTCAACAAAGCTTCCGAGGCCATCGGTTTCGCTGTCTACACCGGTCTTCTGGAAGAAGAGCCGGACAAAGAAAACGACGGCTGGCTCAATATCGCCCTGCCCAAAGGACGTTTGGGCGAAAACGTCTACCGGCGCTTTGCGGATGCCGGCTACGACTGTCCGGGCGTCCTGGCGGAAAACCGGAAACTCGTCTTTGAAGATGCACAAAAAAAGATTCGCTATTTCTGGGTCAAACCCTCGGATGTCACGGTCTATGTGGAACGCGGCAGCGCCGACTTAGGCGTGGCCGGTAAAGACATCCTGGCGGAATACGGACCGGACGTTTACGAACTGCTCGACCTGCGGACCGGTCTATGCAAGATGGCCGTTGCCGCCCCGAACGAAACAAAAGACGATCCCTACAAGACCCTGAAGGTGGCAACGAAATTCCCTGCCATTGCCCGGGCCTATTACCGTTCCATCGGCCGGCAGATCGACATCATCCGTCTCAACGGTTCCATCGAGATCGCTCCAATCCTGGGACTTTCCGATGTCATCGTCGACATCGTCGAGACCGGCAAGACCCTCAAAGAAAACGGATTGAGCGTCAAAGAAGAGATCATGGAGATCTCGGCAAGGCTTATCGCAAACCGCTCCTCCTATGCCTTTAAACATCCGCAGATCGCAAAACTGCTGGAAGCACTGAACAAGAAAGAAGGACAGATATGATCAGGATACTGAATGTCAACGAAGTCAGAGAAGAAGAGATCTTCGCACGTCACGAGCCGGTCTTTTCGGTCACGGACACCGTCAGAGAGATCTTGAACGATGTCAAAGAAAGAGGCGACGGAGCCTTGAAAGAATATACGCTGCGCTTCGATCATGCCGATCTGGCAGAGCTTGAAGTATCATGGGAAGAGATCGACGATGCCCTGTTGAGGATCGAGCCTTCCTTCCTGAAGATCCTTAAAGAAGCGGCTGCCAACATCCGCCGCTTCCACGAACTTCAGAAACGCAACGGTTTCCTGCTGAACGAAGAAGACGGCATCCTGCTGGGACAGAAGATCCTGCCGATGGAAAACGTCGGCGTCTATGTCCCGGGCGGCAGTGCCAGCTACCCTTCTTCCGTGCTGATGAATATCATCCCGGCAAAGATCGCCGGCTGTAAAAACATCTTCATGATCTCCCCACCCGACAAAAACGGAAAGATCGCCGACGCCATCCTGGCATCCGCTCACATCGCCGGAGCCGACCGCATCTTCAAAGCCGGCGGTGCCCAGGCCATCGGCGCCTTAGCCTATGGCACGAAGACCGTTCCCAAAGTCGACAAGATCGTCGGACCGGGCAACGCCTATGTGGCGGAAGCCAAACGGCAGGTCTACGGTCTGGTATCGATCGATATGATCGCCGGACCCAGTGAGATCCTGATCGTCGCCGATGAAGGAGGCGATCCCCGTTACCTGGCCGCCGACATGTTGGCGCAGGCGGAACACGATAAGATGGCCTCTGCCGTCTTAGTCACCGATTCCAAGCGGATCGCGGAAGCAACGGCATTGGAGATCGAACAGCAGCTTTCGGTCCTGCCGCGCAAAGATATCGCCGGCGCTTCCATCGAAAACAACGGCAAGATCATCCTGACCGATTCCATCGATCAGGCGATCGTCATCGCCAACCGCATCGCTCCGGAACATCTGGAGCTGTGCATCAAAGACCCCTTCGATCATCTCGATGCGGTCAGAAATGCCGGTTCGCTCTTCTTGGGAAGTCACACGCCGGAAGCCCTGGGTGACTACTTCGCCGGGACCAACCACATCCTGCCGACGTCCGGTACCGCAAGGTTCTCTTCCCCGCTGTCGGTCGATGACTTCGTCAAGAAGATGCAGTACTCTTACTATTCCAAAGAAGCTCTGAATAAAGCAGCCGAAAAGATCGCTGCCTTTGCGAAAAAAGAAGGGCTCGACGGTCATGCCCGCAGTGCCCTCATCCGTCTGAAGGAGGATCTATGAGTTCGTTCCTTGTATCCGCACATCAGGACCTTGTCCCCTATGTTCCGGGCGAACAGCCCTGCGACAAGTCCTACATCAAACTCAACACCAATGAGTTACCCTTCCCGCCTTCCCCGCTGGCCCAGCGGCTGGCGCGCTTACAGGCCGGCGAGCTCAACCTGTATTCCGATCCCGATGCCCTGATCCTGCGGGAAACGGCAGCCGATGTCTTTCATATCGATAAAGACGAGATCGTCTTCACCAACGGATCGGACGAAGCCCTCAACTATGCGCTCATGGCCTATTGTGACAAAGATCATCCGCTCGCTTTTCCGGATGTGACCTACAGCTTCTATAAGGTCATCGCCGATCTCAACAACGTCACATATCAGACGATCCCGGTCAAGTACGATCTCTCCGTCGATCCCGACAACTACAAAAACTTAGGTAAGACGATCTTCCTTGCCAACCCCAACGCGCCGACCGGCCTGTGTCTTTCCGTTCAAGACATTGAGGAGATCCTGCAGACCAATCCTGACAACATCGTCGTGATCGATGAAGCTTATGCCGATTTTTCCGATGTCACCTGCATCCCCTTGATCGGAAAGTATGACAATCTGATGGTCGTGCGCACCTTCTCGAAATCCTACGGCATGGCCGGCGGACGGCTCGGCTACATCATCGCAAACAAAAAACTGATCGCCGACATCAACACGCTGCGCAATTCCAATAACCCCTATTGTGTCGACCGGATGGCGATGATGGCCGGTGTCGGTGCCCTGCGCGATCAAAGCTACTTACAAAGCTGCATCGAAAAGATCCGCAAAACAAGACAGGATTCGGCAAAACGGCTGAAAGAGCTTGGCTTTGAAGTCCCGGACTCGCAGGCCAACTTCCTGTTTGCGAAACACCCTTCCTATCCGGGAAAGAAGCTTTATCTCGATCTCAAAGACAAGGGCATCCTGGTCCGTCACTTTGATACGGAGCGGCTGAACGATTTCATCCGCATCAGCATCGGCACCGACGAACAGATGCAGGTCTTTTTTGAAGCATTGAAACAGCTGCTGGAGGTGAATCATGACTAAAGTTTGTCTGTCACGTGAAACGAGAGAAACGTCGATCCAGCTCGAGCTGGATCTTTACGGAAGCGGCAAGACACAGATCGCCACCGGCTGCGGTTTTCTGGATCACGTGCTGGAGCTGCTGGCCAGTCACGGCCACTTCGATCTGACCGTTAAGGGAAAAGGCGACATCCAGGTCGACTACCATCATCTGACCGAAGATACCGGCATCGTCCTGGGGCAGGCTTTCTTCAAGGCCTTGGGCGATAAGAAAGGGATCCACCGCTACGGCGACATCATCTTACCAATGGATGAGGCGCTCATTTTATGCGCGGTCGATTTCTCCGGCCGCAGTTTCCTAGACTGGCGCGTGACTTTGCCAAGCGAAAAAGTCGGCGACTTCGACACGGAACTGGCCGAAGAGTTCTGGTACGGCTTCGTGCGCAATGCCGACTGTTCCTTACATTTTCAAATGCTGGCGGGAAAGAATTCCCACCACATCCTGGAGGCCTGTTTCAAAGCAGCCGGACGCGTCCTGGCGCAAGCCGTCCGCATCGAAGAGGGGTTTGAAGACCGCATCCCTTCCTCGAAAGGAGTCCTATGATCGCCATCATCGACTACGGCGTCGGCAACCTGTTTTCCCTGAGATCTTCTTTCGATGCGATCGGCCAGAACGCCGTCGTGACCCGTGACGAAGAGACCATCAGAAACTGCGAGAAGATCCTGCTGCCCGGTGTCGGCGCCTTTGAAGACGCCGCAAAAAAACTGCGGGGATCCAAGCTCGATCAGCTGATCAAAGAAGAAGTGAAGAAAGGAAAACCGCTCTTAGGCATCTGTCTGGGGATGCAGCTACTTTTTGACAGCTCGGAAGAATACGGTCATCACGAAGGACTCGGACTCATTCCGGGGACCTGCCGTTTCATCGGCGAGGTCATACCGAAGGAGCTCAAGATCCCGCACATGGGCTGGAACGAGCTGCTGCTTCAGGGCGAAAAACATCCCTTGTTCCGTTACATCGATGACCATGACTATGTCTATTTCGTCCATTCCTATGCGGCTTTTGACTGCGCAAAAGATACGATCGCTCTTACCGACTACGGTGCCCCTTTGACAGCTGCCGTCGCCAAAGGCAACGTGATGGGCACCCAGTTCCATCCTGAAAAAAGCGGTGAAGTCGGACTGAAGATCCTGAAGGCATTCTGTGAGATGCAAAAGGAGGACTTATGATCCTGCTTCCTGCCATCGACCTCTATGAGGGCAAAGTCGTCCGCTTATACAAAGGCGACTATGAGAAACGGACCGACTATGCGCAAGACCCTGTTGCTGTCGCAATGGATCTCAAAGAGAAAGGTGCTTCTCATATCCACATCGTCGACTTACAAGGTGCCCTGGACGGGCAAAACCCGAATTTTGAAAAGATCGCTGCCATCAAGAAAAACAGCGGCTTGTTCTGCGAAGTCGGCGGCGGCATCCGTTCCATGAAACAGGCGGAAACCTATTTGTCAGCCGGGATCGACCGCATCATCTTAGGTTCGGCTGCCGTGGAAGATCCTTCCTTCCTGCAGGAAGCAGTGATGGCCTATCGGGAAAAGATCGCTGTCGGCCTCGACCTGAAAGATCACAAGATCGCCATACACGGCTGGAAGAAGACCGCTGAACACGATCCCTTTGACTTTATGAAGACACTGCAGGAACTCGGTGTACGGACGCTCATCGTCACCGACATTTCCAAAGACGGGACTTTGCAAGGCGTCGATCTGGACCTCTATCGATACATTCAAAATAACTATGATTTCGATCTGATCGCCTCCGGCGGCGTCGCTTCCCTGAACGATATCACCGCCTTAAGAAAGCTCGGTCTTTACGGGATCATCTTGGGCAAAGCTTATTACAGCGGTGCGATCGATCTTCAAGACGCACTCAAGGAGGCCTCATGTTAAGCAAACGCATCATCCCCTGTCTGGATGTCAAAGACGGAAACGTCGTCAAAGGCGTCAATTTCAAAGATCTGAAAAACATCGACTCCCCGGTCGCTCTGGCAAAATACTATTCCTCTGCCGGAGCCGATGAACTGGTCTTCTACGATATCACCGCGTCCGCGGAAGGACGAAAACTCTTCTCCGATATCTTAAGAAAGACCGCCGAAAACGTCTTCATCCCGCTCACCGTCGGCGGTGGCATCGAAACGCTGGATGACTTTGACCGGGTCTTAAAATGCGGGGCTGACAAAGTCTCCGTCAACTCCGGCGCCATCAAAGATCCTTCTCTGATCGAAAGAGCGGCCAAGGTCTACGGCGACCAGTGCGTCGTCCTGTCCGTCGATGTCAAGCGCGTTGACGGAAGTTTCCATGTCTTCGCCAAAGGCGGAAGGATCGATACCGGCATGGATGCCCTGCAATGGATCGAAGACTGCGTGAAGAAGGGTGCCGGGGAAGTGGTGGTCAATTCGATCGACACCGACGGCGTGAAAAACGGATTCGACCTTGAACTGCTCGCAAAGGTCTGTGAACGGGTGAGTGTTCCCGTCATCGCTTCCGGCGGTGCCGGCAAGATACAAGACTTCATCGATCTGTTCGAGACCCTGCCCAAGGTCGATGCCGGTCTTGCCGCATCGATCTTCCACTTCGGTGAAGTAAAGATCGCCGACCTGAAAAAAGAAATGTATCGGAAAAAGATCCCCGTAAGGATCTTGGAAAGGTGAACCATGATCGATCTGAGTGAACTGCACTATAATGAAGACGGACTCATCCCTGCCATCGTCGTCGATGCTTTCAGCAACAAAGTCCTGATGCAGGCCTACATGAACGAAGAAAGTCTGAAGATCTCGCTGGAAAAACGGCTGACTTGTTTTTACAGCCGCTCGCGGAAGAAGCTCTGGCTCAAAGGTGAGACTTCCGGGAATTACCAGCACATCGTACAGATCATCGCTGACTGCGACCGCGACTGTCTGCTGGTCAAAGTGAAAGCCGACGGTCCGGCCTGCCACCTGGGGACCCAGTCCTGTTTCGAATATCCGCTCTTTGAAGCCGAAGATCCTTCCTTCACTTATGAAGGCCTCATGGATCTGCTCAAAGGCCGGAAAAAAGAGCCTAAAGAAGGTTCCTACACCTCCTATCTTTTCGAAAAGGGTCTCGACAAGATCCTGAAGAAGATCGGAGAAGAATCCACGGAAGTCATCATTGCCGCCAAGGCGCAGGATAAGAAAGAGACGGTCTACGAGATCGCCGACCTGGCTTACCACGTCATGGTGCTGATGACGGAGGCAGGGATCACGCCGGAAGATATTGAACAGGAACTCGCCTCAAGACACGTCATCGACAAGAAGATCAAACAGGAGAAAATGACTTGATGAAAAAAGATCTGCATACCCATACGGTTTTTTCCGACGGAGAAAACAGCGCCGAAGAGATGATCGAAGCGGCGATCGAAAAAGGACTGGATGTCATCGGCATCTCCGATCATTCCTATACGGCCTTCGATACCTCCTGCTGCATGATGCCGGAAGACTATGAGCCATATGTCAAACACATCGCTTCATTGAAAAAGAAATACGAAGGAAAGATCCGGGTCCTCTGCGGATTGGAATGCGACTACTATACCGATCAGATCCCGGAAGGGCTTGACTACATCATCGGATCGGTCCATTTCGTCAAAGCGGACGGGGAGTATCTTGTGCTCGACTGGAAAAAAGAGATCTTCCAAAAGATCATCGAAGATCATTTCCATAACGATCCCTACGCCTTATGCGAAGCCTACTATGAGACGATCTCTTCTGTTTATGAAAAGACACACTGCGACATCGTCGGCCACTTCGACCTGGTCACCAAATTCAACGAAGGAAACCGCTTCTTCGATGAACATAATGAACGCTATGTCAGCGCCTGGAAAAAAGCGATGGAAAAGATCGTTTTGAATGTCAAATGTTTTGAAGTCAACCACGGTGCCGTCAACAAAGGATTGAGAAGCACCCCATATCTCAACGAAGAGATGCGTTCATACCTGGTTTCCCTGGGCGGACAGTACATCGATTCTTCCGATGCCCACACTCTCAGCAATGTCGGCCGCTTTGAATGAACTTTACAAAAAACATACATGTTCTTTTCAAAGACTTGTCGTTTCACAAATATAATGCAGGTATAAAGGAGGCCGCGTCATGAACAAAAAACTGCTCAACGGCATCTTATACGTCCTCGCATTCTTTATCTTTTACAATGTCATCGATTATCTGGTCTGCTTCGTCTTTCTGCACAGGCCCTATCAGTTCTCGCTGACCAACGACCTGCTCAATCCGCTGTTTCTTGGCGGGGTGACCTATTACTTCATTTTTGCCAGATCCAAATAAGCTCTTGCCAGAAGAGCTTTTTTTGACAAAAACAGCACCGCCTTCAGGCAGTGCTGCAATCTAAGATCAGCTTAAAGTTTCGGATGAAGATCCATCGATGTTGTTCCATCGATGATCACAGCTCAGACAGCGGCAGGTCTTGACGATCCTGGCATCTTTGAATGATGTTGAGACTTCGATCTTCTTATTACCGCAGTTCGGGCAGACATATACGCCTTCAAACAAGGTCGTTCCGTTTTCTTTCTTCACTTCATTCTGTTTTCTGAGTTCCGTCATTTGAATGTCTCCTTTTTTATTTTCTATTCGATCGCCGCATCTTTGATCATTTCCGAGACCGTCGGATGCGGATGTATGACTTGGGCAAGCTGCTTCAGGGTCAGTTTCTTTTCCACTGCCACAGAGAGTTCGCTGATGAGTTCCGTCGCGTGCGGAGCTACGATGGCTGCGCCGACAATGATCTCATCGACACATAAAAGTTTCACAAAACCGCTCTCGGCATTCTCGATCAGGCACCTGCCGTTGGCACCGGTCAGTGCCTTCTTCACGGTGTAAGGAATGCCTTTTTCTTTGAGTTCATCTTCTCTGATCCCGACGGCCGCGATCTCCGGGTCCGTGTAGATACCGGAAGGGATCACCGAAAGATCGATCGATGCCTCTTTTCCTAAGATATGATCAATGATGTTGCTTCCCTGGCTTTCCGCCACATGCGCCAGCTGAACATTGCCGGCCTTGGCATCGCCGATCACATAGACGTTTTCGATGTTGGTCAGACCCAGCACATCGCCCTCAACGCCCCGCTGTATCTTTAAGCCGAGAGACCCTTCAACAAGACCTTCGATGTTGGCTCTTCTTCCCGTCGCCAATAAAACTTCCTTCGCACAGACTTCGTTCAGTTTGCCGGACTTGTCTTCATAGAGGACTTTCTTTTCGCCGTCACTTTCTTCGATCTTTTTCACGGCGCAGGAAAGACGGACATCGATGCCCTTCTTCTTGAAAAACATGCCCAGCCGCTGCCCGAGATCCTTGTCCATCGTCGGGATCAGCCGGTCGGCCATCTCGATGACCGTGACCTTGCAGCCGAGACAGTTCAAGGCATCGGAGATCTCCGAACCGATGACGCCGCCGCCGATGACGATCAGCGATTCCGGAAGGACGCCGTGTCCTTCCAGGATCTCATTGGAAGAGACCGTAAGTTCCCTTCCTTCCACCGGGATCGATGAAGGTACTGAACCGGCAGCCAGGATGACGTGATCGGCTTCGTAGGTCTCATCGTTACAAAGGATCCTGCCCTTTTCGATGAGCTTCGCCTTGCCGTAGATCACATCGACCTTGTCGGCCTTCAGCATCTTCTCCACGCCGCCTCGCAGTTTCGTTACGACCTCATCTCTTCGTTCATTGATCTTTTCAAAATCAAACGATCCTTCGAAATGAAGGCCGTAGAGATCGGCTTCCTTGGCTCGTTTATAGAGATGCGCAGCCTCGATCAATGCCTTGGTCGGGATGCAGCCCCGGTTGAGACAGGTCCCGCCGAGCTTGTCCATTTCAAACAAGACCGTCTTCAGACCGTTCTTCGCCGCCTTATGGGCTGCCGTATAACCGCCCGGACCGCCGCCGATGACCGCAACGTCATATCTCATAGTTCCACCTCTTTCATCAGGGAGATGAGCTCCCTTTCTTCTTTTTTATCGCTGTCGGCTTCGCTCAGCTTCTTGCCGATCAGTTTCTTTTCAAGACCCTCAAAGAGTCTTTCTTCCATCGCATCGGTATAGATGACGAGATCTTCGATCACACCTTCGTTCAGACTCAAACAGACTTTCACCGTTCCCCAGTCGAAGCGTCCTTCCTTTACATATGGAAGATCATGGACCTTGCCATAGCGCCAGGAAGGATCGCTGAACCTTTTCCGCAGTTCTTCAACTTTTGATTCATCGACGTCTTCGATCTTATGAGCAGGCGTTTCATAGACTTCTTCCGCCGCCTTGATCAGTGCCTTTTCCAGCATCGGCACATCCAGATCTTCCTTCAGGCTTTTCAGATTGACGATCCGCGAACGCACCGAAGCGACTTTCTTTGCGTGAAGCTTGAGTCCCGATACATGAAGATATCTTGACAGCTTGTCTTCGTCCACCTCCAGCATCAGTGTCCCATGATGCAGGCAGGACTTCTTTCCTTTATGATAGGCGTGACCGGAGAACTTCCTTCCTTTCACCAGCAGGTCATTGCGTCCGCTTTTTTCCGCCTCGATGCCTAAAGCTTTCAGCGCGCTCAAAAGGACTTCTTCCTGTTTCGCAAGATCATAGTCTTGCGTACAAGTCAGGAAAGTGAAGTTCAGATTTCCCCTATCATGATAAACGGCACCTCCGCCCGATATCCTGCGGGCGAGGTGACCGTTTTCTTTTTCCAATAAAGTGATATCGCATTCACTGTACGCATCCTGATTCCTGCCGATGACGACCGTATTTTCATTTCGCCACAGATAAAGGATGACTTCCCCTTCCGTGACTTCTGAAAGAAAATAAGATTCCAAAGCCTGGTTGCGGAAGACATCGAACGAATCGGAGATGTACAGTGAAAGTCTATTCATCGAATCGGTATTTCAAGACCGGCTCTCTGGCCGCCTTGGTCTCATCCGGACGGCCGATCGGGCACTTGTGCGGAGCGGAATGCAGGTAGTCCGGATCTTCGTGGGCTTTCTTGTACAGCTCAAGATAGATCGCGACCGCCTCGTCGATGACCTGCCTGCTTTCGGTCTCCGTCGGCTCGAACATCAGCGCCTCATGGACGATCAGAGGGAAGTACATCGTCGGCGGATGGATGCCGTAGTCCAAGGACCCTTTGGCGATGTCCATCGCGGAAACACCGGTTTCCTTCTTCAGATCTTCCAGCGACAGGACAAATTCATGCATACAGATCTGATCGTAAGCCACATGATAGGAACCCTTGAGTTTGTTCATCATGTAGTTGGCATTGAGGACGGCCTTGCCGGAAGCCTCACGGACGCCTTCCTTGCCCAAGGTCAGGATGTAAGTCAGAGCTTTGACGACGACTAAGAAGTTGCCGTAGAAACTCCGGACCTGGCCGAGACTGTTTTCCGGATCGGCAAAGCGGTAGCCTTCTTCGCAGGCTTCCACATGATATCTCGGCAAGAACTTCTTCAGGAAGTCTTTGCAGCCGACCGGACCGGAACCCGGACCGCCGCCGCCGTGCGGAGTCGCAAACGTCTTATGCAGATTGAGATGGACACAGTCGAAGCCCATATCGCCCGGCCGTACCCGGCCCATGACCGCATTGAGGTTGGCGCCGTCGTAGTAACATAAGCCGCCCGCTTCATGGACGATCTTCGTGATCTCCAGGATGTTCGGGTCGAACAGGCCTAAAGTATTCGGGTTCGTCAGCATCAGACCGGCCGTATCTTCACCGACCGCATTTCTTAACGCGTTCAGGTCGACGCCGCCCTTTTCATCGGACGGGATGTTGACGACTTTAAAACCGGCCATCGCCGCACTCGCCGGATTGGTGCCGTGGGCGGAATCCGGAACGATGATGTTGACACGTTTTTCATCCTTGCGGTCCTGATGATACTTTCTGATCAATAAGAGGCCCGTATATTCACCATGGGCACCGGCGGCCGGTTCAAAGGTCATGGCATCCATGCCGGTGATCTCACATAAGAGTTTTTCCGCTTTGAATAAGACTTCCAAAGCACCCTGTACGGTCTTTAACGGCTGCAGAGGATGAAGATCGGTGAATCCTTTTAAGGAAGCGGTGACTTCATCGATGCGCGGATTGTATTTCATCGTGCAGGAACCCAGAGGATAGAAACCGTCGTTGACGCCGTGGGTCTGCTTGGCCAATTGTGTATAGTGTCTGGAAAGATCGACTTCACTGATCTCCGGCAGGCGCGGCCTGCTGACACGGGCATACTTGCCTTCAGGCCTTGCGTTTCCGGTCTTCAATTCCGGAAGATAGTCCATGCCTCGGCCGGTCTTGCTTTGTTCAAACAGGAGCTTCATCACAGCACCTCCTTCAAAACATCGATGAACGCATCGATCTTATCTTTCGTATTGACTTCCGTCGCACACCAGAGGATCTGATCGCCGACCTTCAGGCCGGATAAGATCTTACGCTCCGAAAGTTTTTCTTCCAGCAGATCCGGATCGACCGGTGAAGAAGTCAAAAATTCATCGAAGTATTCCCCTTCGTCTTTTCTCACGAAGCCCAGTTCGGATAATCTGGCTTCCAGATATCGGGCATTGTTGTAGCAGCTCAGTGCCAGCTTTTCCATGCCGGCAGGGCCCATTGCCGCCAGATAGACCGAAGCGGTCATGGCACACAAAGCCTCATTGGAACAGATGTTGGAGGATGCCTTTTCTCTGCGGATGTGCTGTTCTCTGGCCTGCAGAGTCAGAACATAGGCTCTTCTTCCTTCGTGATCTTCCGTCTGTCCGACGATCCTGCCCGGCAGCTTGCGCATCAGTTCTTTCTTACAAGCCATGAATCCGAGATACGGTCCGCCGAAGCCCATCGGCATGCCTAACTGCTGGCCTTCGCCGACGGCGATATCGACGTTCATCTCGCCCGGTGTCTTGTAGATGACTAAGGCGATCGGATCGCAGCCCTGTATCATCTTCGCTTTTTGTTCATGAACTAAAGCTGAAAATTCTTCTATATCTTCGATCAGACCGTAACGGTTGGGACTTTCGACATAGAGACAGGCTGTCCGTTCATTCAAGTGCGCCTTGATCTCTTCGATGTCCGTTTTATTATTCTTGGACTTCAGAAGCGTGAGCTTCACATTGCGGCTTTCGCAATAGGTCTTCATGACTTCCAGAGTTTCCGGATCGGTCGTATCGGAGACTAAGACCTCATCTTTGTTTCTTTCCAAAGCCATGAACAAAGCTTCGGCCGCAGCGACCGCACCGTCATAGACGGAGGCGTTGGAAACATCCAGGCCGGTCAGTTCGCAGATCTGGGTCTGGTATTCGAAGATCGACTGCAAGACCCCCTGCGAGATCTCGGCCTGATATGGCGTATAGGCGGTCAGGAACTCTTCCTTGGATGTGATGTAGGAGACGATGGCCGGAATGTAGTGCTTATAGACGCCTGCACCGCGGTAGATCTGATCGTAGACCAGGTCTTTTTCAGCGATCCCGGAGACCTCTTCGAGGACCTCCATCTCGCTTTTCCCTTCCGGCAGATCAATGTCCTTCAGCAGGACCTCTTTCGGGACCATCGAGTAAAGATCATCGATGCTCGAAAGCCCGATGTCTTTCAACATCCGTTCCTGTTCGCTTTGCGTTTCAGGAATATATCTGCCCATGGCTATGCCTCGCTCTTGCAGAATTCTTCGTAGGCCGCCGCATCGAGCAGCTCGTCTTCTCCGTTTACGTCTCTCACTTTGATGAACCAGGCACCGTAGCAGTCTTCATTGACTTTCGCCGGATCATCCGTCAGTTCGTCGTTGACTTCTTCGATGACACCGCTGACCGGTGAATAGACATCGGAGACCGCCTTGACGGACTCGACATCGCAGAAGACTTCCCCGGCTTTGACTTCATCGCCGACCGCCGGCAGATTGACGAAGACGATATCGCCTAAAGCGTCCTGCGCAAAGTCAGTCAGACCGACGGTCCATAAGCCGTCTTCTTCTTTTACCCATTCATGGGTCTTGGTATACTTGAGTTCTTCCGGATTCTTAAACATGTTTCCCCTCCTTATGTTTATCTTTCCCTCTTATAGAAAGGCATTTCCACGATCTCAGCTTTCAGTCTTCTTCCGCGGACATCGACCTCGACGGTCTGTCCGATCTTTGAATACTTCTTATCGATCAGTGCCATGGCGATCGACGTCTTGAACAACGGCGAATAGGTGCCGCTGGTCGTATGACCGATCTTTTCTTCACCGACATAGACGTCCTGATGTTCTCTCAATACGCCCTTATCGACGATCCGCAGACCGACACGGCAGATCTTCGGCTCGCCCTTTTCCAGCAGGGCTTTCTTGCCGATGAAGTCTTCCTTGTTCATCTTGACGCCGTAATCCAGCCCGGTCTCTAACGGCGTGATCGTCTCATCCATCTCGTGACCGTATAACGGCATCGAAGCCTCCAGACGCAGCGTATCTCTTGCCCCAAGTCCGCAAGGCCTCAGGCCGAAGTCTTTGCCGGTCTCCAGCAGCAGGTCCCAGAGTTTTTCGGCATCTTTGTTTTCCACATAGATCTCATAGCCGCTCTCTCCGGTATAGCCGGTATAGGAGATGATGCAGTTGATATCGCCGACCTTGACATCGCGCTTTGCCGTGTAGTATTTCTGCGGGATGTCTTCTTCCTTCATCAGTCTGGAGATGATCTCATAGGACTTCGGTCCCTGCAAGGCGACCTGGGCGATCGAATCGGAGATGTCTTCGATCTGTGTATCTTCCAGGATATGATCCTTCATCCAGGCGAAATCCTTGTGACGGTTGGAGGCATTGACGACGATGAAGTAGTCTTCTTCGCCGAACTTGTACACCAGCAGATCGTCGCAAACGCCGCCGTCCTCGAAACACAGGATGCCATAGCGCACCTTGCCCAAAGGCATCTTGGTGTAATCATTGGTCAGCAGATGATTCAGTGAGGCAAGTGCACCCTTTCCTTTGAATGTGATCTCGCCCATGTGTGAAACATCAAAAAGGCCCGCTTCCTTCCGCACTGCCAGATGTTCGGCGATCACGCCTTCATACTGGACAGGCAGCAGGTATCCGGCAAACGGCACGATCCTGCCGCCGGCCTTCACGTGGGCATCGTAAAGAGGTGTTTTCAGTTCCATAACATTCTCTCCTTTTATCTGATAAAAAAGACAGGAAAAAGCCCTGTCTCTGTATGTTTACCTGAAAGATTCTCCTTTTTGGGATTGCTTCTTTGGTGCATCTGATTATGCTCTCCAGAGTCTGTCCGAAACCGGTCCTTCTGCCTGAGAGTTTCTTCCCCTTCGGCGCCTCCTTAAGAGATCTCTCCCGGTCTCATCATCCAGTCCTTACGTCTTTATTTTACCATAGAGGTCTGACTCAAAGAGAAAGGGAATGCACGATCTTTCAAAAAAGATCTCCCGCTCTTCCTCTTGCCGGAAAAAGAAAAACGTAGTTAGATGAGATAAAGGATACACAAAGGAAAAAGATCATGAACAGAAACGATGCCGGCCTCAAAATGAACTTACTGATGGGTGCGACGATGAGCTTCGTCCTGTCTTCGATCGGACTGCTGAGCTCCGGAAACTTCAGCCTCCCCGCCTTTGCGAGAAGCTTCCCGATCAGCTTTGCGCTCAGCTTCCTGTTGGGCAGTCTCATACCGATGCGCAAGATCACCGATGCCTTGCTGAAAAAACGAGACCTGTCTCCAAACAGCCTTGAGGCCAGAGTTCTGAGTGCCCTGGTCTCCGCTTTGGTCTATTCACCCGTAATGACCTTCGTCATGGTCTTTCTGGCCTACCGGCAAGCCGTTGCCCATGACACATTGATCCCGTTTTTGCCGATGCTGCTTCGTTCGGAACTGATCTCGCTGGCTGCTTCATTCGTCCTGAGTTTTCTGATCACGCCGTTCTATGCGAGACTGATCTTCAATGATCTTCAAAAACATTCGTAAACATCGGATGCATGCATTTTACAGAGGTACTTGTTTTATTCTAAAATAGAGTTGATCAAGCGTTTTAACTCTTCAGGCTTTTCTTTTCAAAACAAAATACGATCCACCTGCAATGAAAGAAAACGCTAAAGAGTTTTTTTATAGCAACATATTAAGAACGATGAAAGTCATCCGCAACATCAACAACAATATCGCACACTGTGTGGATTCCAAAGGCCGTGAAGTGGTCGTTTTCGGCAAAGGCATCGGCTTCTACAAAGCCAACGAAGACATTCCTTTGAGCAAGATCAACCGCACCTTCTACAATATCAAAGACACGGACTACGGTATCCTGCGCAGCATTCCGACCAACATCATCAACACGGCGATCTATATCATCGATCATGTATCGGATACGCTCGGCGTCACCTATCCCTCTTCCAAAGCGATCTCTCTGGCCGACCACCTGCAGTTCGCGATCGAACGCAAAGACAAAAACATCTATCTGGAACAGCCGCTGTTACAGGATATGTATCAGCTCTATCCCGACGAGATGGCGCTGGCGGAAGAAGCGTTACAGATCATCCATAAGATGACCGGCGAAAAGCTTCCGCGCAAGGAAGCCGGGACGCTGTGCATGCACTTTATCGCCGACCGGCTGGATGACAAAAGAAAACTGCAGCTGGATACGACGGCGATCTGCGAAGAATGCACGAAGATCATCGAAGAAGATTTTTCCGTCACCATCGAACGCAATTCCTTCAACTACAGCCGCTTCATCACCCATCTGGATTACCTGATCCGAAGGCTCGCCGAAGATCAGCAGATCGAATCGGAAAACACCTCGATCTTCAACGAACTGAAGACCTCCTATCCCCTGTCCTACTCCTGCGCCTGCCGGATCGCTTCCTGTCTTGAAGAAACGCTGGGCAAGCAGATCAATGATGAAGAAGTCCTCTATCTGGTCATCCACATCAACCGGCTGGTCAGCCGCATCGAATGACTGTACGGCTATTGACAGCGCTTACAATATTCATTTAGTATAAAAATACAGATAGAAGTTAAGGTTTGTAACTCGAGACTCTTCGAGGCTTATCCTTAAAACGTTACGCAGTGATCGTTTTGAGGTGGTCCGAAGAGTTTTTTATTCAATATCATCAAAGGAGTCCATATGATACAGCTTGGAGTATCGCTTTATCCGGAACAGGAGACCGCTGAGCAGATCGAAGCTTATCTGAAGCTTGCCGAATACTACGGTTTCAGAAAAGTCTTCACTTCCCTTTTCTCCGTTCAGGGAACAAAAGAAGAGATCATCGCATATTTCAGAAGCCTTTGCGATGCAGCCCACCGGTACGGCATGGAAGTCTACGGCGACTGCAACGCCCGCTTCTTCATGGAAATGGGGGCGAGCCCTGACGATCTTTCCGTCTTCAAAAAGATCGGCCTGGATGTCTTGCGGCTCGACCTGATGTTCAACGATGAACGCGACGTCGCCATCGTCAACAACAAGGAAGGTCTCGGCGTACAGCTCAACGCCAGTCTCATCCCTTCCGTCAAACGCGTCATCGGACTTGGTGCCGACAAAAGCCGGATCATCGGCTCCTACAATTTCTATCCCTTGCGGAACACCGGTGCCGATCCGCAGAGCGTCCTTGAAGCCAACCGCTTTTTCAAAAGCGAAGGAATGAAGACACAGATCTTCATCTCCTCTCTGGTCAAAGGAGCCCACGGTCCCTGGCCGGTCTCGGACGGCTTGCCGACGATCGAAGAACACAGAGATCTTCCGGTCGGTCTGCAGCTTCGCCACGCACTGGCCCTTGGCTGCGATGAGGTGATCTTCGGCAACGCCTTTGTCAGCGAAGAAGAATTCAAAGAGATCGCCGCAACGATGAAACAGATCTACGTCTACGGGGAAGACAAGCCATTCTACTTCCCGGGCATCCGCTCGCAGATCCCGATCGGCGATATCGAGCGCATCCCGCTGACGATCGATCTTGCCCCGGGAGTCTCCGACACCGAAAAAGAGATCCTGTTTCAATTCACGAAACACAATAGCAGCGAATACACCCACATCATCATCCGCTCCCGCTGGGGCAGATTCGATTACCGCCCGATCCCGATCGAACCGAGAACTTGCGACAAGGAATACTTTGAGGAAGGCGATGTGCTGATCATCAACGGCAATGTCCCGCGCTACAAAGGCGAAGTCCACATCGTCCGTAAAAAGATCCGGAACGACGGCACACAAAACTTCGTCGGAAAGATCGTAAAAGAAGAATTGTTCCTGCTGGACTATCTGCATTACATGGTGAACTTCGGGTTCATCCCCAAATAAGGTTTCATTACCTCGCCAGGGTATAAACATATACGAAACATAATACGTAAAAATGAAAGGAGTAATTATGGCAAAAACTGAAAAAGACTATGGGCAGTTAGCCGCCAAGATCGTCGAACTGGTCGGCGGTAAAGACAATGTCGCCCATGCCGCTCACTGTCTCACCAGACTGCGCATCACGCCAAAAGATACCAGCCTCGTGAAACTTGATGAGATCAAGAAACTCGGTGTCATCGGTGCTCAGGCGGTCGGTGACCAGGTCCAGGTCATCATCGGTAACGATATCGATCTGGTCTACGATGCGTTCCTCAATGCATCAGGCGTGGCAAGAGAAGCCGCGATCGATGAAAATCTCGATCCGGAACTTCAGAAGAAAAAAGGCATCAAAGAGATCCTGGGATCCATCTTCCCGGCGATCGTCGCCTGTGTCTTCCCGATCTTACCGGCACTTCTGGCATGCGGACTTCTGCAGGCCGTCATGATGCTGCTGATCAACTTGCACATCGTCTCTCCGGATTCACCTACGGTCGCAACATTCACCTGGGTCTATAACGTAGCTTACTACTTCCTGCCTGTTCTGGTCGCTTATGCCGCTTCCAGAAGATTCAACGTCAAGGCCGCCATGGCGATCCTGATGGGTCTGATCCTTGTCTATCCGGACTTCGTTGAACTCTGCAAGCAAGGCGCCGGCGCAACGATCCCGCAGCCGGGCGGCCCTCCTATGATCATTCCGGGTACCGGCAACGCAGGATTCCTGTTCGGCATCCCGATCTATCCGGCGACCTATTCCAATACGATCATTCCGGCTATCCTGGTCGTCTTCGTCATGAGCTATGTGGAGAAAGTGCTCAACAAGTTCATTCCGAAAGTCGTCAGATTCATCTTTGTCCCGCTGCTGGAACTGGTCATCATGCTGCCGCTGACGCTGCTGGTCCTGGCTCCGATCGGCGCAAGACTCTCCGAAGCATTTGCCGGCTTCCTGATCATGCTGTTCAACACGCCGTTTGGCAAGGTACTGGTCCCGATCTTCTGCGCGGTCTATCCGTACATCGTCATCACCGGCATGCACTTCAACCTGATGGCTGTCGCAATGGCGATCGGCGGAAGATACGGAAAGAACCCGATCACCCATCCGGCCGGTTTCCTGTTCCAGTACACGCAAGCTGCCGCATGTCTGGCTGTCGCTCTTAAAGCGAAGAATGCGGAACGCAAATCTCTGGCCTTCTCATGCGCATTCTCGGATGCGATCCCGGGAATTTCCGAACCGGGCATGTACGGTATCACGTTCAAGTACAAGACACCTTTGTATGCCGCAATGATCGGCTCCGCCGTCGGCGGTATCGTCTGTGCCTTGATGAATGTCGGTTCCTATGCCGGCGGTCCGCCGAACATCTTCACCTTCCCGGTCTTCATCAATCCGGCTCCTGTACCTGATCCGATGGCCGATCTCAGAGGCATGATCATTGCCGTCATCATCGGTGCTGCCGTCACATTTGCTGCCACGATGTTCCTCTACAAGGACGAACAGGCTGACAAGATCGACGCACAGAGCTAAACGATGTCCAGATTTCCTGAGAACTTCTTATGGGGCGGCGCAACTTCCGCCGCCCAGGTCGAAGGAGGCAGATGTGAAGACGGCAAGGGTCTTTCCCACCTGGACTACGTCTATTACCGCGGGCCGAAGATCCCCTGCAACTTCATGCTGAAAAAGGACTTTGAAAAAGCGAAAGCGGAAGAAGACAAACTCAACTTCCCCAACCGCCGAGGCATCGATTTCTATCATCATTACAAGGAAGATATCGCTTTATTAGGCGAAATGGGCTTCAAGTCCTTCCGCATGTCCATCTCCTGGACAAGGCTCTTCCCGACCGGCTTGGAAGAAACACCGGACCCGAAGGGCGTGGAATTCTATCACAACGTCTTTAAGGAACTGCATAAATACGGCATCGAACCTCTGGTCACGATGATCCACTATGAACTTCCGATCATCTTCGTCGAGAAGTATGACGGCTGGGTCTCCCCGGAAGTCGTGCCGCACTGCGTCCGCTATCTCAAGTTTTTGATCGACGAATACAAAGATGAAGTCACCTACTGGCTGACCTTCAACGAGATCAACATGGTCACAGCCGTACCGTATCTGGGCGGCGGCATCCTTCTGGACCGCTACGATGACTTTGAGATCCCGAAAGGCTTCCGCCCGTTCGGAGTCCTGCCGGAAGCGATGGCCAAACGCTGGGACAATGCCTCCCATCAGGCGCTGCACCATCAGTTCATCGCTTCGGCGATCCTGGTCAAATACGCGCACGATACCGCGCCGCAATGCAAGATCGGCAACATGTTCAATCTCCACCACCTCTACCCCGAGACCCCGTCGCCTGCCGACGCCTACCGGGCACATGAGGAGAGCGAATACAACATGTTCTTCTGCGATGTCATGGCGAAAGGCTATTATCCGAAGTGGATCCTGTCCTACTACAGGAAGCACAACATCGACATCAAGTGGTACGAAGGCTATGAACAGATCCTTTCCGAAGGAAAGATCGACTTCATTTCCCTGAGCTACTACCTGTCTTCGATCGTCACCGCCGACCCGGCAAGACAGGAACGCATCGGAAGCTTCATCCGCACGCTGAAGAATCCCTATCTTGAGGATTCGCAGTTCGGCTGGCAGATCGATCCGACGGCGCTGCGCATCTCACTCAATGAACTGAGAGACCGCTTCGGTCTTCCGATCTTCATTGCCGAAAACGGGCTTGGTGCTTTCGAAGAACTGGGCGAAGACAAGACCGTCCATGACGGTTACCGCATCGAGTACCTGCGCAAGCACATCGAAGCGCTCGCTGCGGCGATCGAAGACGGCGTCGATGTCTTCGGCTATACGCCGTGGGGCTGCATCGACCTGGTCTCCTGTTCTCTGGTCTCCATGTCGAAACGCTACGGTTTCGTCTATGTCGATGCCGACGATGAAGGAAACGGTACCTACAAGAGGTACAGGAAAGATTCCTTCGAGTGGTACAAAAAAGTCATCGCCTCCAACGGTGAAGACCTCACTTAAAATGACGAAAGGGGCTGATAAAGCCCCTTTTCTCATGTCTTATTTCTTTCCTCTTTGAAGCGTTTCGCTGTATTCGGCAACTTTTGCCTCATATTCCTTTGCCGTATCTTCCTCGCCCTTGTTGCGGTACATGTCCGCCAACAAGGCATAGTAAGGCATCCTCTGTTCCTCACTTCCCGCTTCGCTCAGCGCCTTGACATCCTCGATGTACTTGTATCCTTTGTCGATATAGGTATCGTACATGACATCGATCATCTGTTCGTCTTTGACCTTGAGACCTTTGAGAAGATCGTAGTAGGTCCTTGTTTTTGTCTTGTCTTCCAGACCCAGATAGTAATAGAAGCCCTTCTTG
>JAIKXJ010000044.1 GCA_024684175.1 Erysipelotrichaceae bacterium | reverse complement strand
CATCTTCACGTAATGGGAGACATGGGTGCCGAGATCCTTCCACTTTGTATCCGCGATCGTGTAGATCGGGATCTGGGCATAATCACCGAGATTGGTGAAGATGAGCAGCTGATCGAGCGTCTCACAGTTGCGGATACCCAGCAGGATATCGCCGTCCTTGAATTCCGGCAGTGTCGTGTTGGAATCGTAGGACTTCTTGGAATAGCGGCGCAGATAGCCGTCTCTGGTCAGCGAGATATAGACATTCTCATTGGTGATCATGTCTTCCTTAGAGATTACGATCTCCTGGACTTCATCTTCGATCGTCGTCTTTCTGGGAGTCGGATACTTCTGTTTGATCTCGCGCAGTTCCTTAACGATGACGCTCTTCAAGACAGCTTCGCTCGAAAGGATGCTCTTGAGCTCGCCCGTTTCCTTGATCAATGAACCGTATTCCTCTCGCAGTAATGTGATATCGGTCGAAGACAAGCGATAAAGACGCATCGTGACGATGGCTTCCGCCTGTTCCTCGGTAAATCCGAAGGCTTCGATCAGGTTCTTCTTGGAATCTGCCTTATCCTTGCTTCGGCGGATGATCGCAATAATTTCATCGAGTATCGATATCGCCTTCATCAGACCTTCGAGGATATGCATCCTCTTCTCTTTCTGGTCCAAAAGGTATTTCGAACGGTTGAGTACGACTTCCTTACGGAAATCGATAAAGGTATCCAATGCCCTCTCCACCGACATCATGACCGGACGGTGATCCACGATCGCGATCATGTTGTAGGAGAAGTTCACCTGCAGGTCCGTAGTCTTGAAAAGATAGTTGAGGATCAGCTTTTCGTTCGCGTCTTTCTTCAGATCGATAACGATCCGCAGACCGTTACGGCCGGAATCATCACGGACGTCGGTGATGCCATCCAAATCTTTATTGATACGAACATCAGTGATCTGACGTACCAGTTCGGATTTGACGACTTCATACGGGATCTCTGTAATAACGATCTGTTTATTTGTCTTCGTTTCTACGATTTCGGTGCGGGAACGCAGTACGACTTTCGCCCTGCCGGTGCTGAAAGCTTCTTTGATCTTGTCGATGCCCTGTACGATACCACCGGTCGGGAAATCCGGACCCTTGATATACTGCATCAGGTCATCCAGCGAACAGCCAGGATGATGCAGACGGTAGATCGTCGCATCGATGACTTCATTCAGGTTATGCGGCGCGATCTTGGTCGCGTAACCTTCGGCGATACCGGTCGCGCCATTGACCAAAAGCAGCGGGAAAGAAGCCGGCAGAACGGTCGGCTCCAGTACGGTATCATCGTAGTTATTGGTCATTTTGACCGTGTCTTTATCGATATCGTTCAACAATAACGAGGAGAACGGTGACATTCTGACCTCTGTGTAACGGTAAGCAGCCGGCGGATCGTCGTCGATCGAGCCGTTGTTGCCGTGGAAGTCGATCAGCGGTACATTGACCTTCCAGTCCTGGGACAGACGGACCATCGCTTCATAGACACTGGTGTCGCCATGCGGATGGAACGTACCGATAACAAGACCTACGACCTTCGCTGATTTACGGTGCGGTTTCTCGGCGGTGTTGCCATCATAGTCCATTGCGTAGAGAATGCGGCGCTGGACCGGTTTCAGACCGTCACGTGCATCCGGGAGCGCACGCTCCTGAATGACGTATTTGGAATACCGGCTGAAACGGTCGGACATGATGCCTTCAAGTTCCCAGTCTACCGGGGGATTGTAGATGATCTCTTTTTCCTTTTTAGCCATGTCTCTCCACCTTGAAATCCTCTTCTAATGTGAAGTCGATATTGTCTTCGATCCATTTCTTGCGCAGATCCGGCTTGTTGCCCATCAAAACGGATACACGGCGCTCCGCCAGAGTCGCGTCTTCGATGGTGACCCGGATCAGCGTGCGTTTTTCCGGATCCATGGTCGTATCCCAAAGCTGGTCGGCATCCATCTCGCCCAGACCTTTATAACGTTGGATATCGATCTTGCCGCCCTTCGCGCGGATCGCATTCAATTCTTCGTCACTGTAGCAGTAAGTCATCTCCTTGCCACGGACAGCACGGTAAAGCGGCGGCATCGCGATATAAACATGTCCTGTGTCGATCAGTTCCTTCATAAAACGGTAGAAGAACGTCAGCAGCAGAATCTGGATATGCGCACCGTCGGTATCGGCATCGGTCATGATGATGACCTTGTCGTATTTTATATCTTCGACATTGAAATCCTTGCCGACACCCGCTCCCAAAGCATGAACGATGGTATTGAGTTCCTCGTTCTTTTCGATGTCAGCCAAATAGGCTTTCTCTGTATTCAGGACCTTGCCCCGCAACGGCAGGATCGCCTGGAATTTGGAATCACGGCATTTTTTGGCGGAACCGCCCGCGGAATCACCCTCGACCAGGAACAGTTCAAGGCGTTTGTAGTCACGTGTCTGCGCCGGAGCCAGTTTACCGGAAAGGACCTTCTCTGTTTTGAAGTTGTCTTTCTTCCCTTTTCTGGCTTCATCTTTTGCCTTACGGGCTGCTTCTCTGGCAACAGCCGCTTTCTGCATTTTTTTGATCAGGAAGTCTGCGTTCTCGCGATTCTCGTTCAGATAATAAAGCAGCTGTTCGGAGACGATCGCCTCGACAGCGTTCTTGGCCTGCGGTGTGCCCAGACGCCCTTTCGTCTGTCCTTCGAACTGCAGAATGTCTTCCGGGATCGTCAGCGACAGGATCGTTGTCAGACCCTCACGGATATCCGTTCCTTCAAAGTTCTTATCCTTTTCCTTCAGGAGATTATGCGAACGCGCGTAATCATTGAAAGTCTTGGTAAAAGCAGTCTTGTAGCCGACTTCGTGGCTGCCGCCGTCTGAAGTACGGACGAGGTTGACAAAGGAGAAAGTATTCTCCTGATAGGTATCGGTATACTGGAACGCGACATCGACGATGATGCCGTTGGATTTGCCGCTGAAGGTAACGATCGGTGACAGAGCGTCCTTATCCTCGTTGATGAATTCAACAAAAGCGCGCAGACCGTCATCGTATTTGAAAGACTGCGTTTCGTTATGGATATGATCCTTTACGACCAGCTCTACGTCCTTCAGAAGGAACGCTTCCTCCTGGGCACGGGTGCAGATCGTTGAGAATACGAAATTCGTTGTGGAGAAGATCTTCGGATCCGGTTTGAAGGTGACTTTGGAACCGGTCGACGTGCTGGTTCCGATCTCCTTCAGATCTCCCTTCTTCTTGCCGTGCTCAAAGCGCATCGCATATCTCTTCTTATCACGGCAGACCTCGACATCGACCCATTCGCTCAGCGCGTTTACGACGCTGGCGCCGACGCCGTGCAGACCGCCGGAGCTTTTATATCCGCCCTGGCCGAACTTGCCGCCGGCATGCAGGACAGTGAAGATGACTTCCAATGCGGATTTTCCTGATTTATGTTTATCGATCGGCATACCGCGTCCGAAATCGGTTACTGTGCAGGAACCGTCTTTATTCAATTCGATGATGATCTGTTTGCCGTATCCGTTCAGGGCTTCGTCGATCGAGTTGTCGACGATCTCCCAGACTAAATGATGAAGACCGCGTCCGTCCACCGATCCGATGTACATGCCCGGTCTCTTTCTTACAGCTTCCAGACCTTCCAGAATCTGGATAGATTCAGCGTTGTATTTGTTTGTCATAGCACCTCTCTCAACTATTTATTATACCATTTTGAGCATGTTACTTCCAGTCACAGCGGACTTGCAAAGTATGCTAGAATAAAGCCAAGAGGTAATTGTGTATGTTACGTTTTTTAGGAATTGTATTGTGGAGCATTATCGGTTATCTGTT
>JAIKXJ010000036.1 GCA_024684175.1 Erysipelotrichaceae bacterium | reverse complement strand
GAAGGATCATTCATCATTGCAGACACAATAGAACAAAAGAAAACCATCTGTATCGTAGATCATCTTCTGCAAAACGGATGGTTATCCTGTACATTGAGATTTAATTATTTCCTCTGTCTACTTGACGGGGAAGGTATCAGTGAGGCAGCTTTTTACTTTGCTATAATAAATACATGCGTTATACATTGGAAGATAAAACACTGCATATCGATGTGGATTCCCTGTTCGTGCATACGATACAGGAGTTTTTTGATGCCTATATCCCTTCCAAGAAGGTCCAACATCTGCTGATACAGAACAAACAGATCCTTCTGGACGGCAATCCGGTCAAACGGGAGGACGATATCGTCGGACTGCACCTCGATCTTGTCCTGTATCCGGAGACTTACGACTATCAAACGATCGATAACGATGTCAACATCGTCTATGAAGACGAGATCTTATGCATCGTCAACAAACCCAAGGGCGTTCTGGTCCATTCCGACGGCAATAAGGAGCTCACACTGACCGACATGGTCGAAAGCCACTATGCCGATCGAAACTACATCGCTTCGTATCCGATCCACCGCCTGGACAAACAGACTTCGGGCCTGGTCGTCTTCTCCAAGTCAGTCGTCTTTCAGCCCTTGTTAGACAAACTGCTGAGCGAGAAGAAGATCCGCCGCAATTATCTGGCCTTTGTCGAAGGAAAGATGGAACCGGGAACGATCTTATCTATCGACAAGCCGATCGGCAAGGACCGCCACGATCCCAACAAGCGGATCATCCACAAGAACGGCCAGTCCGCTCTGACCAAGGTGCGCTGCGTCGGCTGCAACAAAAACAAGAACTACTCGGTGCTTCTATGCACGCTGGAGACCGGCCGGACCCATCAGATCCGCGTCCATCTCTCGTCGGTCGGCCATCCGATCCTCAACGACGACCTCTATGGAAAACAAAGCGACTTATGCATCCGCATGGGTCTGTTTGCCGAAAGCATCGAGCTTTATCATCCTTTGAAGGAAGAGAACATGGAGATCGAATGCGAACTGCCTAACGATCTCAACAAGTTATATATGGGTGCTTTGCGATGAAAGTCAATAAGACCAACGCGATGCGCATGCTCGACCGGGCGAAGATCTCTTACGAAGTCCTGGAATACGACCTGGACAAGGATCTGTTCTCCGGCGAGCGGGTCTCCGACCTCTTAGGTCTGGACTATGGCCAGTGTTACAAGACGCTGGCGTTACGGCACGAGCACGACATCTATCTTTGCGTGATCTCGGTCAAGGACGAACTCGATCTCAAGAAGTGTGCCAAGGCGCTGGGGGTCAAGAACCTCGAGATGGTCCACGTGAAGGATCTGCTGAAGGATGTCGGCTATGAGCGAGGTTCGGTGACGCCGATCGGTGTCAAGAAAAACAAGGGCATCGTCTTTGACGATGAGACAAAGAATTACGAGACCATCGAGATCTCGGCCGGTGCGTACGGCCTGGGTCTGAAAGTGAATAAGGAAGAGCTGATCAAGTATCTTCATGCGCAAGTAAAGGATATCGTCAAAGATGAATTATGATGCCGTGATCGTCGCTTCCGGCAAAGGCCAAAGAGCGAATTTAGGTTACAACAAGGATTTCTATATCATGAACGACGGAAGGTCGGTGCTGGATCATTCGGTGCAGCTTTTTTGCGATGACCCCGACTGTAAGAACGTCATCGTCGTGACCAATCCGGAGAATTTCGATAAGGTCATGAAGGATGAGAAGGTGAAGATCACGCAAGGTGGCAAGGAACGCAAGGATTCCGTATACAACGGACTCTTATTGAGTGAGAGCGACTATGTCTTCATCCATGACGGGGCCAGACCTTTCTTGAAGAAAGAGATATTGGAACAGCTGAAGGAAAAGGTCGTGAACGACAAGGCGGTCTGCCTGGGTCATTTTGCGACCGATACGGTCAAGACCGTCAAGGACGGCAAGATCGAAAAGACGATCGACCGCAACAGCGTTTTTCTGGCGGAGACGCCGCAGGCCTTTGCAAGGACGCTGATCTTAGACTGCTACGAGCGTTGCGCAGATGTGGTGTTCACCGATGATGCGTCACTAGCGGAGTCTTTGGGCTATGCCGTTTCCATTCTGGCCGATCCTTACGACAACCGCAAACTGACCAAAGAAGAGGACTTCAGGAACCTATGATCAAACAGATCATCGTCGTGGAAGGAAAAAACGATACCAAGCGGCTGAAGTCTTTTTTTGATGTCGAGACCATCGAGACCCACGGCATGGGCCTGGGGCAGCAGACGGTCGAACTGATCAAGGCGGCCAATAAGAAGCGGGGCGTGATCTTATTCTTAGATCCGGATGCGCCGGGCGAGAAGATCCGCAAGAGGCTCAACGAGGCCATACCGGGTCTGCTCAATGCCTTCGTGATGAAAGAAGATGCCCGGACGAAGAAGAAAGTCGGTATCGAACATGCCTCCAAAGAAGTGCTGGCGGAGGCGTTGGACCATCTGGTCAGTTATGAAGAAGATAAAGAATCGATTTCCAAAGAAGAGTTCTATGAGCTCGGACTTGAGGGAAATAAGGATTCTTCCGTCAAAAGAGAGAAGATCGCCAAAGTCTTCCATCTGGGCCGCTGCAACGCCAAGACCTTGTTTCGGCGGATGAATCTGATGAATATCACGTATCAAGAGGCAAAGGAAGTTCTATGATCGCAAATATCGCTTATGTGAAAAGTATATTGGGGGAACTCAGGGCAAAGAAGAAGTTCGGACAGAACTTTCTGATCGATGCCAACATCGTCGACAAGATCGCACAGAAAGCCTGTGATGAGCGTTATACGACGGTCGAGATCGGTCCGGGGCTTGGAGCCTTGACGGAGATGCTGCTGAAGTATTCGAAGTCGGTCGATGCCTATGAGATCGACAAGGACATGTATGAGCTTTTACTGCAAGGCATTCAGGACGAACGCCTGCAGGTCTTTTTGGGCGACTTCCTGGATGCCGACTTAAGTATCTATAAAGAACCGTTATGTGTCTGCGCAAACCTGCCTTACTATGTGACGACACCGATCCTGTTCAAGCTGTTCGAATCGGACCTCGATCTGCAAAAGATCACCGTCATGGTACAGAAGGAAGTGGCGGACCGTCTCAATGCGCAAACGGGAAGCGAAGACTATTCGGCGCTGTCCGTCGAGGTGCAGTACCTCTACGACGTGAAACTGGAGATGAACGTCTCGAGAAAGGTCTTCTATCCGGCACCGAACGTCGATTCGGCCGTCATCTCGTTCACACCGAAACGGGAACGGGACCATGAATTCGAAGAAGGTTTCTTCGAATTCGTGAAGAATTGCTTCCGGATGCGCCGCAAGACGCTGCATAATAATCTGAAGGACCTCTATGATGAGGAGAAGATCCATGGGATCTATGAAGAATGCGGTCTGAAGGAGAACGTCCGGGCGCAGGAGCTGTCCTTAGATGATTTCCTGAAGATCTATGAGGTGGTGAAACGATGAAAGACCGTGCCTATGCCAAGATCAACCTGTCGCTGGATGTGTTCAACGTCCGGGAAGACGGCTACCATGACATCCTTTCGGTCATGCTGCCGATCGATTTTTACGATGAGCTGGAGATCAAAGTTGCCGAAAAGGATGAATTCCTTTGCAACCGCGCTTTCATCCGTTACAACGAAAAGAATTCGATCTACAAGATGATCTCCTTAGTCAAGGAACGATACGGGATCGACGATCACCATCGGATCGTCTTGAAGAAGGTCATCCCCACGCAAGCCGGCTTGGGCGGCGGAACGGCCGATGCGGCTTCGACGCTGCGCATCTTGCAGAAGATGTATGATCTTTCCCTGTCCAGGGAAGAGATCATCGATCTGTGCGTGAAGGTCGGTGCCGATGTGCCGTTCAATTATTTCAACACCCCCGCGGTCGTCTCCGGGATCGGCGACGGGATCGCCCCTTTCCCCGTAAAGAAGCAGTATCCGATCCTGCTGGTCAAACCGTGCAGCGGCGTATCGACCAAAGAGGCATATGAGACGCTGGATATGGATCTTTGCGACCATCCGGACATCGAAAAGCTGAAAAAGGCTCTGGAGGACGGGGAAAGCATCCATGGCTTGCTGGGCAATTCCCTGGAACAGCCCGCCCTCGTGCTCAACAAAGACATACGGCGGATCAAGGAGAAGCTTGAAAGCTATCAGTGCGGTGAAGTGCTGATGTCCGGTTCGGGTTCGACGGTCTTCTGCATCAGTGAAAATGAGGAAGAGATCTTTAAGATCTATGAGGATCTCAAAGGCGGCCGAGATAATCTACGTTTTACAAAAACTTTGGATCTAAAATAGTATAATAGGAATGATAAAAAAGGAGAACTTATGAACAACGCGATCATATTTATCCGCAACGATGAAGAAAAGCAGCTGTCCAAGACCCCGTATCTTGGCGGAAACCTGCTCTTACATCTGATCAAAGAGATCCGCAAGATCGCCGATCTTGAAAACATCTGCATCGTCGGTTCCGATGCCGAAGTACCGGGCTGTCTGAAAATGGACGATGTCGATGACGCCATCTCGATGGTCGAAGGAGAAGGCAAGACGCTGCTGGTCTCTCCTCTTTATCCGGAATTTACCGGACATGACCTGGAAAAGCTGTTAAAGAAAGATTCGCAAGGCGCCGTCATGACCTGCAACGGCAAGGTCCTGGAGGCGATCGCCATCGATAACCAATATCTGAAAGATTTCCGTTCTATTCATTTCGAACCGGTCGAGATCAAAAACAAGAAGATCAAGAAGGTCACCAAAGAAGACGCCCTCAACATGAAAGGGGCAAGCCTCGACGATGTCGTCGTCTTCGCGCTGACTTCTTCCGTATCGATCGTCGAAGAAGTCTGTAACTATCTCAATATCGCACCGGGCAAGGTCGATGTAAGACACTTTGCCGACGGTGAAACGCTCGTCGAACTGGGCGAATCGGTCCGCGGCAAGCGCTGCTATATCATTCAGTCCACCTGCAAGCCGGTCAATGACACGCTGATGGAAGTGCTCATCTGCATCGATGCGATGCGCCGTTCTTCCGCCGCCGAGATCACCTGCATCCTGCCGTATTTCGGCTATGCAAGGCAAGACCGCAAAGCCTCGCCGAGGCAGCCGATCACGGCAAAGCTGGTCGCTTCTATGCTGGAAGAGGCCGGTGCCAACCGTGTCGTCACCTTCGACTTACATGCGGCGCAGATCCAGGGCTTCTTCCACTGCCCGGTCGATGATCTGACCACCGTTCCGATGATGGGCCAGTACTTCCGCAGGAAGAACTTCGATCCCAACGACATCGTCGTCGTCTCTCCGGACCACGGCGGCGTCAAGCGGGCAAGGAACCTCGCCGAGATGCTGGGCTCCGGTCTGGCGATCATCGACAAGCGGCGTCCGCGTCCGAATGTCGTCGAGGCCTGCACGGTCATCGGTGATGTCCGTGACAAAAACGTCATCATCGTCGACGACATCTGCGATACCGGCGGTTCTCTGATCGCCGCTTCCAACATCCTGAGGGAAAGCGGATGCAAAGACATCTATGTCTGCATCGCCCACGGTCTGTTCTCCAACGATGCCGCGACCAAGATCGAAGCTTCGCCGATCAAGGAGGTCGTCTGCACCAACACCATCGTCCCCGATCCGGCAGAACTGGCCAAGACGTCCAAGATCACGACTCTGTCGGTCGGCTGGATGTTATCCAAGCTGATCCTGGCAGTCTCCTGCCACACGCCGGTCTCGGAAGTCTACGCTTTGTACGAATAAATCAAAAGATCCCGGAAACGGGATCTTTACTTTGCTTTGATCTGTTGTTACAGCCAATGGATCTTCTTGAAGAAGTGCAGCATCAATATGACGATGGTCACGAAGACCACGAAGAGCAGCGGGTAGGCGAACGGCCAGTTGAGCTCCGGCATATAATGGAAGTTCATGCCGTACCAGCCGGTGATCAGGGTCAATGGAAGGAAGACCGTGGTCACCACCGTCAGCAGGGTAGTGATGTTGTTTTGTTTCATGTCGATCTTTTCCTTGGCCATGTCTTTCACCTGCAAAGTGTATTCACGGATGGAAGAGATCGTCGAATACAGACGTTCGATCCTTCTCAGCAGTTTCGGGAAGCAGAAGAGTTCTTCTTCTTTGAAGAAGCCGTTTTCGTTCTCGTCGAGCTCTTCGACCAGGTCGATCAGCTGATCGTAATGCATCATCAGATAGCGGATCTGCGAACGCAGATGGTTGAATTTCCGGGAGGAGAAGGCCTGATCTTTCAGTAAGAGCTTCTGTTCCATGCCTTCGAGTTCCAGCTCGTAGCTTTCCAAGACCCTCAGATCGTCTTTGACGATGGTATCGACGAAGTCGTAGAGGAACCTGGCCATACTGGGGGTCTTCCATTTCTTGGAGACTTGTATGACTTCGAGGACCTTGGCGACGAAATCGTCCGGATCGATGAAGATGAGACCGTCTTCGTTCAGGATGAAATGAAAGATGTGGTCATCTTCCGTAGGATCGCTGCGGTCCGGGATGGCAAAGCTCCCCGACAGCATATCGTAAGAGACTTCGGCCTTGCTGACATAGGTCTCTTTGAACAGCGCTTCGATGTCAAGATCCGGGAACTGCTTTGTACCGTAGTCCCTGAATTCTTCTTCGTTCATCAGAAGGACGGAGTTCATTCCTTTTTTGAACTGTTTCTTTTCCGTTTTCTGAAGTGTTTCTTTGATCAGATAGTATTCCATAAGACTAGGATATAACAAAAACCGATCTTGCGATCAGTTTTCTTTCAGCATTTCGATCAGTGCCGGTGTCGGATTGACATAGACACGGTAGCCGGGATTGAGATAATAGAATTCGGACAAACTCATCGTATGTCTTATGCGGACGTCGCCGTTTCCGTAGGCGTTGCCTTCGGAGATCGTGATCGTATCGTTAAAGTAGTCCACTTCGTCGACACATAAGACATGTCCCTCCGGATTGTAGGAATTGTAGATGGAAACGATGCCCATCGTCATCGGCTTGTCGCCGTATTCGAAGTAATGGCAAAGTTTTCCTTCTTCATCGTAGTAGAGTGCGGTGTTGTAGACCGTCGAGGCGAACTGTGCCCCGGATCCGGTCGGCGTCCAGCCGGAGGAATTGAATCCGAACTGGTCGTAGAACCACATCTGAGCGAAGAAGGTGCACCATCTTCCGGCGGTCGCTCCATGGATCTTTCCGGCATAGTAGAGGTCATAGGCATGGCCCCAGGCGGCATAGGCGGCATAGGAGCCGGGTGAATACCAGCCTGCATAGTCGTGCCAGAAACCGACGTTTTCCGGATAAGACGGAGCGGGGAAGATATTGAAGAAATCCTCGATCTCGTATTCCTCCTCTTCTTCAAAGGCTTTCAGTGACGTGTCTTTATACAGCAGCATCGTCTTTGCCGCCTTGTCCATGGCAAGTTCCGTCTTATTGGACTTGAAAACGGAGTAGGCATGGATCATTTTCGGCAATGAGAAAAAGCCGATCGCAACGATCATAAGCACGACGATGTTCACTGTGAGTATATAAGTCAGGGCTGTCTGCCTGGATTTCTTCGATAAAAGTTTTGAATCCTTCTCAATACTTTTTTCAGTACTTTCGATGTTCTTCATAAACACAAGTACTTATTATAATGAAAAAATGAAAGAAATCAAATTATAATAGAGGTATGTTCTATTCAATTGTGACGATATTGCTGATTCTGTCTAATGTAATCGTTTTCTTCATGATCCGGACCGATAAGACCGATGTCGATGAGCTGACGATGTCCTATCATTCCGTTTTCAACCGCCGGGAATACATCCGCATCCTGACCAGCGGCTTCGCTCACTACGAACCGCTGCATCTGCTGATGAACATGTTGTCGCTGTACAATGTCGGGACCTTCGTGGAAGATTACTTCGGCCATTTCGGGATGTTGCTGATCTATATGGGATCGATGATCTTAGGCAAACTGGCAAGTCTGTACCTGCGTCATTACAACCGTGATGACTATTCGTCCTCGCTCGGCGCTTCCGGTGCCATCTCGGGACTTCTGGGAGCCTACTTCCTGGTCATCTTACGCTATTACGGTTTTGCGGGCTTCCAATACCTGCTGCGGCCGATCGTGTCCCTGGTGCTGATCTCTTCCGTTCCGGGGGTGGATGGCACATCGCATTTCTGCTGTATGGCGGTGGGGATCGTGATCTCGTATCTGTTACTGATGTTCTGATCTTTCAGGACATTTTTTAAAGGAGTTGTTTCATGAAGAAGATCGTACTTGTCCTGCTGTTGTTTTTGATGCTTCTTTCCGGCCGAAGGGAAGAAAAGATCGGTCTCCTGCCGAAAAAGATAAGCTAAAAAGATAGAAAAACCCCGAAGAGCTGACGCTTCTACGTCTGTCCTTCGGGGTTTTTTATGCTTTCTTATTTTTTGAGATTGATGTCTTTGCCGGCATTCCATGCCTGACCGACTTTTTCACCGGTCACATAGTAGCCGTTTTGGAACTGGTCGAAGATCAAGGCGTTGAGCTTGGTGACATCGACTTTTCCTTTTTCATCCAGGACTTCTTCATCGGCTTTCACGTTGATGATCTTGCCGACGATCGCTGAGATGTATTCGTCTTTCAGGTGTTCCAGCAGTTCGCATTCCATGACGACCGGGAACTCTTCGATGATCGGCGCGTTGACTTTATCGCTCTTGACGGCATGATAGCCTGTCCGTTCGAATTTGTCGTCGATCCTTAAGCCCGACGCGATGCCGAAGAAATCGGCAACATCCATGTGATCCTTGTCCGCCAGAGCGACGGTGAATGCCTTGGATGCCAGGATGTTGAGCCAGGTCTTCTTGCCTTCGCCGATGAACAGGATGATCTTGTCATCGTCGGCGATCTGTCCCCAGGCGACATTCATGACATTGATCTTTTCGTTTTCGTCGTAAGCAGCGACCATCAGTACCGGCATCGGATAGACGGCATCGATGATCTCGAGATCTTTTTTCATATGTGATGTTCCTCCTTGTTTTATCCTATGATCGGATGATATCATTTATGCAATAAAAGAAACAAGTACCTACATTTTTATCAGGTACTTACAAAATGGTAAGTGATATGAAGAAAAATATTGAAAATGCGGACTTTTACGATACCGGCTACAGCTACACGCTTTCTTTGATCTCAGGCAAATACAAGCCGATCATCCTTTACTGTCTGATGGAATATGAGCCGGTCCGTTTCAATCAGATGCAAAGATATCTGAAGAATGTCGCCGATAAGACGCTCAGCCAGAATCTCAAGGAACTGGAAAGGGACGGTCTGATCTTACGTAAGGTCTATCCGCAGATCCCGCCGAAGGTCGAATACAGTTTAACCGAGCGGGGACAGTCTCTGGTGAAGGTCTTGGACCGTTTATGCGACTGGGGCAATGAGAACCGTCTTTGATATTTAATTAATGAAAAGGAAGAGTTCAATTGAGAACTCTTCCTTTTGATAGGATCATTGTAGATTTATTCGGTACGTAAGGCGATGACCGGATCCTGCTTGGCGGCTTTCTTGGATGGGATGAAGCCGGCGATGATCGTCAAGAAGATCGAGATCAGGATCAAAGCGATGGCCGCCTCTTTCGGTAATACGGCATTGACGTCGTTGTTGTCGGCGACGTCGTGGATGATCTTGTTGATCAAAGGCAGCGAAGCCAGCGTCACACCGACGCCTAAGAGTCCGGAGAGCGCGCCGATGATGAAGGTCTCTGCCGAGAAGATCGAAGAGACGTTGTGTTTGGAAGCACCCATCGCTCTTAAGATGCCGATCTCTTTGGTACGTTCCAGAACGGAGATCAGCGTGATGACGGCGATCATGATCGATGAGACCACCAGGGAGATCGACACGAAGGCGATCAGCACATAGGTGACGACATCGACGATCGTCTTGACCGAAGACATCAGGATGCCGGTGATATCGGTATAGCGGACGCGGGTATCTTCATCGACGCTTTCGTTGTAACGTTTTAGGAAGGACAGGAAGTTTTCTTTGGATTCAAAGTCTTTGAAGTAGAAAGAGATCGAAGTCGGATCTTCCAGATCCTGGTAGCCTAAGGCAATCAGATTGGAATTGGCCGATTTTTCATCCGTTCCCTTCATCATCGTTTCCATCAGACGCGAGAGTTCGTCCTGATCCATATTGAAATTGAAGGCTTTCGCAAATTTATCGGTATCGAACTTCATGATGTCGCCCGAGAATATGTCGCCGAGCTTGGAGAAGGTATCCGTCATCGGCTCCATCATCTTAGCAGTCGCTGCGCCGATCTGACCGGCGATCATCATGACGGTGAAGTCGTTGATCATCTGGCTGATGACGGCGGAGGTGTTCTGCAAAGCGGTCGGATTGCCCAGCTGCATTGTACTCAGTTCACTGCTTCTTAACTGCGTGCCGCCGATGCCGGTATAGAGCGTATCGTTTTCTTCTTTCTGATAGACGACCGTTCCTTCTTCGGCGATCTGTGACAGGCTCTCATAGTAGGAAGTGAACATCGCCTGCACGCCCTTAGCCAGGGATTCGTACTGCTGCGATGTGATCATATCGAGCAGCGGCGTCACATCGTTGCCGCCGAGCTCGGCGATGTATTGCTGGGAGTTGGCGACAAGGATCTTGGCAAACTGTTTGTAGGCACTGCCGTCGATGGCAGCGGCAGCTTCTTTGAGTTTTTCGCCGTTGAGATCAAGAACTTGCTTCGTGATCGCTTCTTCTCCTTCGCCTTCTTCGACCGTCTCAAGATGAGAGGCGTCGTAGGTATTGACCTGCTGCTGCAGGAAGGAAGAATTGACCAGCGTGAAGATGCCTGTCAGCATCGTCTTGTCCGGCGTATTGGCGATCATGTCGGCAGCCGTTTTCGCGGAGTCCATGACGATGTTCTTCATGGCGTTTTCATCTAAGGTATCGAATTTGAAGTCGTCTTCATCGATATCGATCTTGAAGGCGTCTTTCAACATCTCTTCATCGATGCTGACCATGTCGTTGAAGTCGAGTTTCTGTTCTTCTTCTTCGTTGACTTCGTCGAAGCGTTTGCCGGAGAAGACGTCGACGTCTCTGTCGGCGAGCTGTTTGGCGACGATGGCGGTCCTGGCGGATTCGCTGATGATGTATTGACACAGGTCTTTGCGGTAACAGATGCCCGGATTCAAGGCCATCGAATTGTCGCCTTCCTTGAGGCAGACGATACCGACGATCTTGAGCCTGAGGGACCGGTCATACAGGTCTCTCATATAGGCATCGTCGTTCGACATGTCTTCGTAGACATCGTATTTGACGTTGTAGCGGTAGATATCGGTCGGTTCGATCAGCTTGAGATCGATGTTCATCAGATCTTCGTAGCTGTATTCGCGCGGTTCGTTGCGGATGCCCGATTCTTCGCCGGACATGACGTTG
>JAIKXJ010000027.1 GCA_024684175.1 Erysipelotrichaceae bacterium | reverse complement strand
TGCACACCTTGTGAGTCCTTCTGGACAGATTCGCAGCTTGTGGATGGAAAGTGTCCTGACTGTGGCAGGGAAGTCCATAAGGAAAAGGAAGAATCCTACTTCTTCAAGCTCAGCAAGTACCAGAAGACACTGGAACAGTACATCGTTGACCATGAGGAATTCATTCAGCCGGAATCCAGGAAGAACGAGATGATCAACAACTTCCTCAAACCGGGTCTTCAGGATCTGTGCGTCTCCCGTACTTCCTTTAAATGGGGCATTCCGGTCGACTTCGATCCCAAACATGTCGTCTATGTCTGGATCGATGCACTGTCAAACTATATCACGGGCTTAGGTTACGATGTTGACGGCGATCACGGCGATCTGTACAAGAAATACTGGCCGGCTGATCTGCATCTGATCGGCAAGGACATCATCCGTTTCCATACTCTGTACTGGCCGATCATGCTGCTGGCTTTGGATGTTCCGCTTCCGAAACAGGTCTTCGGTCATCCGTGGATGCTGGTGGGTGAAGACAAGATCTCCAAGTCGAGAGGCAACGCGATCTATGCCGATGATCTGGTGAAGTTCTTCGGTGTCGATGCCGTGCGTTATTATGTCTTGCACGAGATGCCGTTTGCCCAGGACGGGACCATCACCTGGGAGCTGGTCATCGAGAGGATCAATTCCGATCTGGCCAACGTCTACGGCAACCTGGTCAACCGTACTGTCGCGATGACCAACAAATACTTCGGCGGGAAGCTTGACAAAAACTTCGTCAGCGAAGCGCTGGATGAGGAATTCAAGGGATTCATTCTGGACAGCGTGAAGACGGTGGAAGCCAAGATGGAACAGCTGCGGGTCGGTGATTCGATCGAAGCCATCATGGAGATCTTCAGAAGATGCAACAAATACATCGACGAGACTGCTCCGTGGGTCTTGGCGAAAGACGAAGAAAAGAAGGCAAGACTCAATACGGTCTTATATAACCTTTTGGAAGGCATCCGTATCGGTGCCGTGCTGATGGAACCGTTCATGCCGGAGACCAGCAGAAAGGTCTTTGAGCAGATCAATACGAAGCAGACATCTTATGATTCTCTGCTGAGTTTCGGCGCCTACGAATGCGATAAGGTCACAGAGAAGCCGGAAGCACTCTTCAGCAGGCTCGATCCGGAAAAGACGATGGAAGAGGTCCATGCTTATCTGGGCAAGCCGGAAGAAAAAGTGGAGCACAAGGAAGCCATCGAATTCTCCGATTTCGAAAAGGTCGAGATGGTCGTCGGTCAGGTCCTCTCCTGTGAGAAACATCCGAATGCCGACAAGATCCTGGTCTTCAATGTCGACTTCGGCTATGAGAAGAGACAGATCCTTTCCGGTGTCGCCGCTTACTATAAGCCGGAAGAACTGGTCGGAAAGAAAGTCATCGCCGTCATGAACCTGAAACCGCGCAAGATCCGCGGTCTGGAATCCAACGGCATGCTGCTGTCGGCGGTAAAACAGAAAGACGGCAAGGAAGTCCTCGAATTACTGTCTTCCGACATGGAAGTCGGATCTATCGTCTGCTAGTCTTTGTTTCGGATCTTATTTAAATGAATGCCATCGGTTCCGTGTGAACGGATGGCATTTTTCTTTTTTGTATATTGCTTGTGAAAAAAGCCTTTCCTCTTCGGACTCTATGGAATAGAATGAAAAAAAGAAACGACATGCCGGTCTTAAAAAGACCGGCTTGAAGGGGGGAGAATATGAAATATCGCATCCATCGCAAAACGGGAGACAGGATCTCTCAGATCGGTATCGGCTCGTCCTATATGTATGAAGCCGGTGAAGAAGAAGCGATCAAAGCCTTACGAAGGGCTTATGAAGGCGGGATCAATTATTTCGATCTGGCTGCCGGACACGGCGACAGTTTCGCGATCTACGGCAAGGCACTTCACGATGTCCGGGACAAGATCTTCTATCAGATCCATTTCGGCGCCGACTATACTTCGGGGGATTACGGCTGGACGCTGGACCTCGAACAGATCAAACAGTCGGTCCGCTGGATGCTGGAAAGATTGCAGACAGACTACACCGACTACGGTTTCATTCATTGCCAGGATGAACTGAGCGACTGGGAGGCGTATAAGAACAACGGTGTCTATGACTACATCTGCGAATTGAAAAAACAGGGGATCGTGAAACACATCGGTCTTTCTTCCCATACGCCGAAGGTCATCAACAGGATCCTGGATGAGGCGGACATCGACATGCTGATGTTTTCGGTCAATGCCGCTTATGACTACGGGGAAGGCGAATATGCCTACGGCGAAGTCGATGAGCGGATGAAGATCTACCAAAGATGTGAGAAGGAAGGGATCGGCATCTCCGTCATGAAACCTTTCTCCGGCGGTCAGCTCCTCGATGAGAAGACTTCACCGTTTGGCAAAGCACTGAGCATTTATCAGTGTCTGCGCTATGTTCTCGACAAGCCGGGCGTACTGGTCGCGCTGCCCGGAGCGCAAAGCGTTGCTCAGGTGGAGGAACTGCTCGACTATGAAAACAAAAGCGAGGAAGAGACGGATTATTCCGTGATCTCAAGTTATGACAAAGTGAAGACCGTAGGAAAATGCGTCTATTGCAATCATTGCAAGCCTTGTCCGATGGGTATCGATATCGGTCTGGTCAACAAGTATTTCGATCTGTGCAAAGCCGGTGACGAGATGGCAAGAAAACACTATCTTGCCCTCGAAAAGAAAGCCGGGGACTGTATTTCGTGCGGGCATTGCGATTCCCGATGTCCGTTTGCTGTCAGGCAGTCGGAAAAGATGCAGGAGATCCTGTCGTATTTCGGTGAATAAGGCCGGAACGCGGTCAAGATCATCAGCGGATAAGTCAGAAAAAGAGTGATGCACTCTTTTTCTTTAGCTATAATAAGGTTATGAGAAAATTTCTAGCGATCATTATATGTAAAATCACCAAAAAGATCTGCAAGTATTTCGGGAGAGGATCTTCATTTCCCGGTCAGCTCGCTTTGAAGATCTGTCCGGATATCCTTTCGAGAGTCGAGCTCCCGGAAAACATCATCGCCGTCTCCGGTTCCAACGGCAAGACTTCGACGGTCGAAATGATCCATGGGATCATTGAAAGTGCCGGCATGAGCCTGGCCTACAACTATGAAGGGTCCAATCAGATCGAAGGCGTGACGACGCTCGTTTTGTCCAATTGCGACAATGCGGGCAGATTCCGCAAAGATGTCCTGCTGATCGAAGCCGATGAGAGATACGCGAAGTATATCTTTTCCTATATCACGCCGAAGTATTATGTCATCAACAACCTCTATCGGGACCAGATGACCAGGAACGGCCACCCCGAATATGTGCTTTCCGATATCGCCAGGTCGATCCATGAGGGCAGTACCCTGGTGCTGAATGCCGATGATCCTTTGATCTCTTCCTTGTCGGTACGCTTTGATAATGATGTCGTCTTTTTCGGCATCGAAGAGAATCCTTATGTCTCGGAAGTCTGCAAGAGCGTTTACGATGACGGTTATTACTGCCCGGTCTGCAAGAAGAAGATGGTCTATGAATACCGACAGTTTTCTCATGTCGGAAACTATGAATGCGCAAGCTGCGGCTTTAAGAGGGCGGACCCGGATTATAAGATCACCGATCTCGATCTGGAAAAAGGAAGGATCACGATCAACGGTCATACGTCGATCGATCTGGCTCTGCATACGATCTTCAATGCCTACAACGTGCTGGCGGCATATTCGATCGGCTCTTTGCTGGGGATCGAAGAAAAGCGCATCATCGATACGCTGAACGATTATCTGATCGCCAACGGCAGGATCAAGCGATTCAAGATCGAAGACAAAGAGGGCACGCTGCTCATCTCCAAACACGAGAACACCATCTCTTATGACCGCAACATCGAATATGTGACGTCCAAAGAAAAGATCACGCTGCTGCTGATCATCGATGATATTTCCCGGAAATATTTTACTTCCGATACTTCCTGGCTCTGGGACATCCGCTTTGAGATGCTCAGCAAAGAAAACGTGGCAAAGATCGTCGTTGCCGGAAAATACATCTCCGATGTGGCGATCCGTCTGCAATATGCCGGAGTCGATATGAACAAGGTCGTTTTGTTCCGGCATACGGCGGAAGCGGTGAACTATCTCAAGGATCAAAGCGAGGGCGAACTGTATGCTTTGACCTGCTTCTCGGATGAAGGGAAGCTTCTCAAGGAGGTCGTGACATTATGAGGATCTTGCATCTTTACCCGAATCTGATGAACTTGTACGGAGACTACGGGAACCTGAGTGTTCTGAAGAAACATCTGGAAGACCAGGGGATGGATGTCCGGATCGACAGGAAAGAAGTCGAAGAGAGCATCGATCTTTCTCTTTATGACATGATCTACATGGGATCGGGGACCGAATCCGCGCAGCTGATCGCTCTGAATGATCTGATGAAATACCGTCATCATCTGAAAAAGGCCGTCGATGAAGGTAAGGTCATCTTGTTTACCGGTAATGCCATGGAACTTGCCGGAAAGAAGATCGATGAACATCCGGCACTGGATCTGGCGGATTTTGAAACGGAAACGAGCGAGAAACGTTATACCGGCGATGTCATCGTCCGTAACGAACAGATCGGCGAAGTCGTCGGTTTCATCAACAGATCGACACTGATCAAGGGCGGTGAGACCGATAAGCTTTTTGATTACATCTTCCGTCATGTCACGTTGAAAGACAATGAGTATGAAGGTTTCCGGATCAAAAACTTCTTCGGAACGCACATCATCGGTCCGGTCCTGGTCAAAAATCCGTGTTTCATGGAACACATCGTCAAGCTCCTCGTGAAGGACGAATATAAAAAGATCAGCTATCCTTATGAGGAAGACGCTTATGCGACGACTCTGGAAGAGCTGAAAAAGAGAAAATAGACAAGTATGGTTTTTCAATTCGAATGGGAGAGAGATCTCATCCTCTTCCTGCAGGAACTCATCACCAAGTGGCCTTTTGCGAAAGGCCTTTTCATATTTTTCACGTATTTCGGCGAGCCGGTCTTTGCGGTCGCCGTCGTCGGTTTTCTTTACTGGGGTTACAAGAAAGAATGGGGAAGGTATCTGATCTTATGTGTCATGGGAACGCAGCTGTTCACGAATATGCTGAAAAACACGTTCCTGAGGCTCCGGCCATATATGGCTGATGAAAAGATCGCCTGTCTGAAGGCACCGGAATCACAGACCGATCTGTATGATCCTTATGTTCAGGGCTTCTCTTTCCCGAGCGGACACAGTGCCTGCATCTCTTCGTTTGCCACCGCATTGGGCCTGCATCTGAAAAACAAGAGGGTGGATCTTGTTATGTTCGTCCTGACGCTGCTTGTCGGAATCTCCCGTCTTGCCTTGGGGGTGCATTATCCCACCGATGTGCTCACGGGCATCCTTCTGGGGATCGTAAGCGTGTTTTTGATCGACCGTCTCTATAAAAAAGTGAAGATCGAAACGCTCTATCTTCTCTTTCTTTCGATCGGCATCGCCGGGACTTTCTTTTGCCGCAGCGAAGACTATTATTCGGTCTTCGGCCTTTCTCTGGGTTTTATGGCCGGTGAACGCTTTGAAGAACGCTTCATCGGATTTAAGAATACGGATGTTCCAATCAGGATGCTGCTGCGCACGGTCCTCGGAGCCGCCGTCTTCCTGGGCGTGGATCTGACATGTAAAAGTCTGTTTGCCCTGATCGGTACGGATCAGACGATGATCATCCTTCTTCTGCGAAGCCTTCGCTATGTGCTGTCCTGTTTTGCTGCGATGGGGCTTTATCCATATCTGTTCTCCTATGGATTTCTGAAATGAAAAATAGTGACGTACGTCACTATCGGTTGCAGGTGATGGGGTGAGGAAGATATAGTTCTTCAAGATAGGAGATATCTTCATCGCTCAGTGAGATATCGAAGGCACGCAAAGCATCATCGATGTATTTCTCTTTGGTGATGCCGATGATCGGGGCGGCAACGCCTTTTTTATATTGCCAGGCCAGATTGATATCAGCCATGGAAGCGCCGTATTTTTGTGAAAGATCCCAGACTCTTGCGGCGATCTTTCGGTCATATTCCTCGTTCCTGTCGTAACGTGTTCCTTCTTTCGCATCCAGAAGGAAGCGTTTGGAATCGCTATCCCAGTCTTTCCGGGTAAGACGGCCGGCGGCATAAGGAGCGAAAGAAGTGCGGGAGACACCGAACTGTTCGGCGACCGGGATCAGGTCGCGTTCGTCTTCCCGATAGATCAGATTGTAATGATTCTGCAGAGTGGTAAAGGGCTGAAAGCCATTTTCTTTTGCAGTGTAGCAGTATTCGGCAAACTGGTAGCCGTACATCGAACTTGCGCCGTAATAGCGGATATGACCGGCTTTGACTTCTTCGTTGAGTGCGGTAAGTGTCTCTTCCACCGGCGTATCATAATCGTAGCGGTGCAGTACCAGCAGATCGATGTGATCGGTGTTGAGGCGTTTCAAAGAACCTTCCACCTCGCGGTGTATCGCTTCCGCGGATAATTTTCCGGGGTTGAAGTAACATTTCGTCGCGATCACGACATTGTCTCTGCCGAGCTGTCGTACGGCTTTCCCGAGAAAGATCTCGGAGGTCCCGTTGGAATAATTGTTGGACGTATCAAAAAAGTTGATGCCGGCTTCATAAGCTTTGCGGATGATCTTCTCGGAATCCTCATAGTCAAGTGTCCACTGGTACTGGCCTTCTTCTGCTTCACCGAAGGACATGCAGCCAAGAGCGATCCTTGAAACTCTGAGATCCGAATTGCCTAATGTGATGTATTCCATAAAATCATTGTACTATCGTCTATGTTAAAATAATCTTATGAAGCTTATATTTCAATATAATAATCTGGTCCAAAGGCAGAAAACGGAGCTTTTGAATGAAGAAGGAGTCCTGCTTTATTACGGGATCTATGACTTTTCCTACAAGTACCGCACGAGGATCTTCGATAAAGCGGGGATCGAAGTCTCTTATGTGGAAAAGCAGATCACAGCAAACCGAGACACCGTGTGTTTCTATATGGCAGACGGGGCTAAATGCGGTGCTCTGATCAGGAAAGAAGGAAAGCTCGTTTCTCAAGATGAGGATCTGGTCTATGAAGGAGACTTGCAGAAGGGAAAGATCGAAGGGCTTATGGAAGTATCCGACGGCTGTCTGAAGATCGAAAAGGAAGAAGAAGTCCTGAAATGTCTGCAGATCCTGTTTTCTCTTGTGGAGATCGACAGATAGGAGGCACTATGAAAAAGAATGAATTCCGTTTCTCTTCCAGCAGGGGAGACGTTGATATCAGGGCGGTGGAGTACGTTCCGGAAGGAAAGATCAGCGGGATCTTACAGATCGCGCACGGGATGGTCGAATTCATCGACCGTTACGAAGACTTTGCAGGATATCTGAATACTAAAGGGATCCTGGTCGTCGGCAATGACCATCTTGGCCACGGCGCTTCGGTAAACAGCGAGGATGAATGGGGCTATTTCGGTGAAAACGGCAACCGCCTCGTGCTGGAAGACATGCATGAGCTCACGCTTCTGACCAAGAAAAAGTATCCGGATCTTCCTTATTTTCTTTTAGGGCATTCGATGGGTTCTTTCTATGCGAGGCAGTATCTTTTCGACTACGGGAAGGAACTTGACGGCATCATCATCATGGGGACCGGTTTCGAGCCTTTGTATAAGGTGAAAGCCGGTATGTTCCTTTGCAAGACCATCGCTTTGTTCAAAGGCTGGAGATACCGTTCCGAACTGGTCAACGATATCGCTTTCGGATCCTATGGCAAGAAGTTCGAACCGCTCCGCACCAGGGCGGACTGGCTCAGTAAGGATGAGAAGCTGGTCGACTGGTACGTCAATGAACCGCGCTGCAGTTTCCGATTCACGCTCAACGCTTACTATTCGATGTTTGAGGGTATTGCCCGTCTGCATGATAAGGCGCTTCTTGCGAAGATGCCGAAGGATCTTCCGGTCTTCTTCGTTTCCGGAAAAGACGATCCGGTCGGTTCGTTCGGCAAGGAGGTCGAAGATTCTGTACAGTCGTTCAAGGAAGCCGGTATGAAGGACGTCCGCATGAAACTGTATGAAAATGACCGTCATGAGATCCTGAATGAAACGGATAAGCAGAGAGTCTATGACGATCTTTACGATTTCATCAAAACACAGATCAAGGGGGAATGAGTTCCTCCTTTTAAATTAAAAAATAGCAGCATTTTCTGCTGCTATTCCTGTACGTGTTCGATCCCCTGGGAGATGATGTTGTAAACATGATCATCGTCCAGTGAATAATAGATCGTCTTGCCGTCGCGGCGGTTTTTGACGAGTTTGGAGTTTTTCAGGAAACGGAGCTGATGTGAGATGGCTGACTGATTCATCTTCAGCAGTTCGGCGATCTCCGTCACGCTGCGTTCTTTTTCAAAGAGACAGTATAAGATGCGGATCCTTGTCGAATCGGAAAAGTTCTTGAAAAGCTCCGCCGTATCGTACAAAGTATTTTCGTCGATCTTTTTCATTACAGATCTTTCACCCCCAATGCGCGGATCGCGTTGAGCACGGCGATCACCATGACTCCGACATCGGCGAAGATCGCCATCCACATTTCCGCCATGCCGAAGGCCGAGAGGATCAATGCGATCAGTTTGACGCCGATGGCAAAGATGATGTTCTGGTATACGATATTCATACATTTGCGGGCGATCTTGATCGCTTTGGGAACTTTGATCGGATCGTCATCCATCAGGACGATATCGGCAGCTTCGATCGCCGCATCGGAACCCAGGGTCCCCATGGCGATGCCGACATCTGCCAGGGAGATGACCGGAGCGTCGTTGATGCCGTCACCGACGAAAGCGACCGTTTCGTTCTCGTTTCGGCGTTCCAGTATCTGCTGAAGGCAGCTGACTTTATCCTGCGGGAGCAGTCCGGCAAAGACTTCGTCGATGCCGATGCTTTCGGCAACTTTTTTCGCCGATGCTTCTTCGTCCCCCGTCAGCATGATGGCCTTTTTCACACCGTTTTCTTTCAGTTTCATGATCGAACTTTCCGCATTCTCTTTGATGCGGTCGCCGACATGGATGTGGCCTTTATAGGCATGATCGATCGCAACATGGACGATCGTTCCGTCATCCTGACATTCCAGGATCGGGATATTGTGGTCATTCATCAGTTTTTCATTGCCGATCAGGACGTTTTTGTCATCAATGAGCGCTTCGATGCCTTTGCCGGCGATCTCTCTGACGGAAACGATGCGGTCTTTGTCGATCGTCTTCCTGTATTCCTTTAAGATCGAACGGGCGATCGGATGATTGGACAGTGCTTCGCAATAGGCGGCATATTCCAGCAGTTCTTCCTGACTCATGCCGCTGTTGTGGATGGTCGTCACTTCAAAGACGCCTTTGGTCATCGTGCCGGTCTTATCGAAAGCGACATAGCGGGCTTTGGACAAAGCTTCCAGATAATTGGAACCTTTGATCAGAACGCCTGCCTTTGAAGCGCCGCCGATCCCCGCAAAGAACGTCAGCGGGATCGAAATGACCAGTGCGCACGGGCAGGAGATGACAAGGAAGGTCAAAGCCCGGAAGATCCAGGTGCCGAAACTTGATTCACCGTGTAAGATGAAACGGATGAATAAAGGCGGCAGGATCGCCAGAGCCAATGCGCTGTAACAGACGGCCGGTGTATAATAGCGGGCAAACTTGGTAATGAAATCTTCCGACTTGGATTTGTTGGACGTGGCATTCTCGATCATATCGAGGACTTTGGCCACCGTAGAATCATCGTAAAGCTTTTCCGCTTTGATCTTGATCGGTGAAGTCATGTTGATGCAGCCGCTGATGACCGGATCGCCGACTGAGACATCTTTCGGCTTGGATTCGCCGGTCAGGGCGGAAGTATTCAAAGAAGTGCTTCCCTGGGTGACGGTACCGTCAAGAGGGATCTTTTCACCGACTTTGACGACGAGGATATCGCCGATCTCTGCTTCGCTCGGATCGATCTCCTCGATGCCATCTTCCGTCTCCCGGTTGGCGTATTGAGGAGTGATGTCCATGAGCTCCGTGATGTTTTTCCTCGATCTACCGACCGCGTAGGACTGGAACCATTCACCGATCTGGTAGAACAGCATGACTTCCACGCCTTCCAGGTATTCTCCCAGCAGGATCGCGCCGATCGTGGCGACGGCCATCAGGAAATTTTCATCGAAAGGTTCCCTGTTTTTGACGCTGAGGAATGCTTTATACAGGATATCGTAGCCTGCAATGAGGTAGGGGATCATGTATAAGATGAAACGGACCGCTTCGTTCCCGACGGGAAGGAAGTGAAGAACGATCATCAAGGTGAGCGAAACAAGGATCCTGATCAGGTTCCGTTTCTGCTTCTTGTTCATAGGAAGATCTCGCAGTCGGATTCTGCTTTCTTGCAGTTCTTGAGGACTTCGTTCATGACGTCACTGACGTTTGCGCCTTCTTCGAATTCGACAGTCATCTTTAAAGTCATGAAATTGACGACGGCATTTTTGACGCCTGCTGTCTTTTTGGCAGCTTCTTCCATCTTGTTGGCGCAGTTCGCGCAGTCGACATCGATCTTATATGTTTTTTTCATATCTTCTTCCTCCATATTGAACATATGAACATTTGTTCATATGTATTATATCTCCGTTTCTTTTTGATATTCAATACGTAAATGAAAAATATTTAAAAAGAGGAAGGTCTGAGTTTTGATGTATGGGGAAAAACAGTCTCAAATTGATATAATAAAACAGTAAGAGAGAAAGATCATATGAATGCGTTAGATTATATAAAAGAAAGAGGAGACTTGAGTTTCAAAGCAGATCCGTTCAACGAGGTCGACAACCTCGTCTTTTCGCAGATGATCTATGCGAATTTCGACCGGATCTTAAAAAAAGAGGACCGTCTCAGTATCAAACGATTGGGAGAACTCTATCTTGAAGAGACGGAGAAGAATCTGAAACTCTCTCAGATCTTCGGTCTGGACGGCTTCCGAGTCCTGAAGACGATGATGAATACCGTCCGCTACAAAGACTGCGTCGTATACAACTATGAATCGTTACTTCATGCAGGCACGGCGGAGCAGTTCACCGCCTGTATGATCGATCTGCCCGACCGTACGACGGTCATCTGTTTCAAAGGAACGGATGAATCGCTGATCGGCTGGAAGGAAGACTGCTATCTTTCATATAAGAAGATCGCTTCGCAAGACGATGCCGTCCTCTATCTCAACAAGCATTGCAGCATCTTCAGGAAATACCGGATCATCGGCCATTCCAAGGGCGGGAATCTTGCGATCTATGCAGCGCTTCATTGCAAGCCTCTGCTGCGTAACCGGATCATTCAGGTCATTTCCAATGACGGACCGGGTCTGCGTCCGGGTTCCTACGATGAGAAGGAATATGAAAAGTTCAAGGACCGTTATGAACTGATCGTTCCGGAGAAAGACGGTGTCGGTACGATCTTTGAGATGGCACCGAAGCGCACGATCGCCAGAGTCAACACAAGGAACATCGTCGAGGCCCACAATATCCTGTGCTGGCAAGTCCGGGCTAACCGGATCGAACGGGCAAATGCCGATTCGTTTCAGACAGACAAGACCAGGATCGCTTTGTTGAACTTCCTCAATGATTCCTCAGACGAACAGAAAGAGATCTTCACCGAGGAACTTTTCAAAGCCTTGAAGGAAGCCGGCATCGAATCGGTCACGCAGCTGGCATCGGGAGGCCTTCCGGTCTTTCTGAAAGTGATCAAGGAACTTGCGGAAATGGATTCGGTCGCCCGCGGTATCGCGATCGATCTGGCCAAGACCTTCTCGATCTCCGTATCCAGCGGTCTCAGACTGACGAAAAAAGTCCATGAAAGCGCAAGCAACTTCAAGGCGAAGGCGAAACACGTCGAGATGTCTCTGGCTTCAAAGCTGATCGAAGATTACCTGAACGAGATGAAGGAAAACGAAAAAAAGGAAGAAAAGTAAAAGAAGACCTAAGTCTTCTTTTTAACAGCTTTTGGAATCCAGGGAACAGGTCGGACCGGTCTCTTCGTAGAAGGGTTCGAATCCGTGTTCACGCAGATACTCCGCCCAATCCAGGGTCAGACTTCCGTCTTCTTTGACAAGTGCCGGGATGCCGATCTGGCCTCCTTTTCTGGCAGGAGAGAATGCCGGGTCTTCATCCCGAAGCTTCAGGAATTCCTTAAGAGCTTTCAGACTGCCATTGATGTCGATGAGTTCGTATCCGATCATAAAGCGGTCGAGATTCTTTTTGAAGTCCCTGCAGTCGGGACACATGTTGCTGCTGTAGACTTTGATCATTTTCTTCACCTCGATTACAGTATATCAGTTACAGACTGAGAGTAAGTGTCTCATGCAATATTGAAAAAACGAGAGTTTGAACGTAGAATGAAATAGTTATTAAAAGGGGTAAATTATGGACAGATTTGATGCCAAATATTTGAAAGACTGTGATTCCATGCATTTTATCATGCCTTTCATGTTTCCGAATCGCTGCGACAATCAGACGTATTTCACATTCCAGATCGACCTCACGAATCTGAATGAGTTTCTGAAGAAAAAGAACGCAGAGAATCCGGACTACAAGTACAATATGTTTCAGTGCATCGTGACCGGTGTTTTGAAGATCGTCACGCTCCGTTCCAAGCTTTCCCTGTTCATTCATGACAGGAAGATGTACAGAAGGAACGAAGTCTCTGCTGCCTTCACGGTCAAACAGGAGTTTGCGGATAACGGCGGCGAAGTCCTCGCCTTCATCCATTCCAAACCGGAATGGAACATCGATGATGTGCACAACGAATTGAAAAGACAGCTGCTGAAGCTGAAAAACAAGTCTTATGTCGACGAGTCGACCGGCTTCATGGATAAATTCAACAAGCTTCCGAAGTTCATCTCCCGCCCGGCACTTCGATTCGTCTGCTGGCTGGAGAAACACAGCTGGATCCCGAAGGCGCTTGTCGAGACCGATCCGTATCATTCTTCCGTCGTTCTGGCCAATCTGGGTTCCATCGGTCTTCCGGACGGCTATCACCATCTGACCAACTGGGGCACGACATCGATGTTCGTCGTCATCGGTCAGTCCGGCAAGATGCCGTTCTTCGAGAACGAACAGGTCGTCTTCAAAGACGGCGTCAAACTCGGCTTCACTGTCGACGAAAGGATCGCCGACGGTTATTACTTCTCCAAGTCGATCAAGATGCTGAAACTGTTCTTAGAGGAGCCGGAACTGCTCGAACGTCCGTTGAATGAAAAGCTCTCGGATGAGCTCTGGGCAAAGATCAATATGAAATAAGAGTATCGCCATAGATACTCTTTTCTGTAATGATCAGATCTAAAGGAACGTCATGTTCCTGTCTCAGATCGAGATCTGTTTTCTGTACTTCGTATGCGACACCGATCTTCAAGGCATCGGTGTTTTTTAAATAGCGGTCATAATAGCCGCCGCCGTAACCCAGACGCTGCCGGTTTACATCGAAAGCCAGCAGCGGTACGATGATGACCTGAAGCACGCTTGGATCGACGAAGGCGCTGAATGAAGGATCGGGTTCCCTGATCTGATACTTGTTGATCAGAAAATGATCATTTTCCGGCTGCAGGGCGTCCATCTTCCCGTTTTCTTTGATGTACGGATAGGCGACATCGAAGGTCTCGTTGATGTGGGAGACATCGACTTCGCTGCGGATCGGAACGTAAGAAAGGATCTTCTTTCCTTGAAGATAGGGAAGAAGTTTTTCGCATATGATCTTTGAATATTTCTGCCGTTCTTCTTTCAAGAGGGCATCCCGCAAAGAAGAATATTGCCGGCGCAGTCTGTTTTTATCTTCTTTGTTCATAGTGAGTCAGAAAAGTGGAAACAAATCCGATAAGGCAGCCGAGGATCAAAGCGATCGCGGCATGCAGGATGGAAGAACCTTCACCGATCGTGGAGATGATGCCGAAGATCCCGAACGAAGCCATGGCGAACGACTTGATGCCCATGAGGCCGGCATAGATCCCGGCGATGAGACCGCTGAGCGAGAGGCTCAGCAGAGCTTTGCTGTCTTTTATCACGACGCCGAAGAGTGCCGGTTCGCTGCTTCCGGCAAACGCGGAAGTGAAGGCGTAAGCCAGTGTCCGTGGATCGCGGTCTTTCAGGTATAAGGCCAGTGTGACGGCTCCGAGGATATTGTTGTATAAGACGTTGGCAAAAAACAGGATCGGATCGACACCGCTCGATGCCAGCAGGAGCATCGCCGAAAGATTGGCACCGCCGAGTCCGGCGATCGTGATGAATGGAATGATCGCACACATGATGCCGTTGCCGATCGGACCGAGGTCTTTCAGAAACAGGATCACTTTGACCAGAAGATCGGAAAGCATGAGACCCAAGGGTCCGATCAAAGAAAAGCTGATCGGGACCATGATCAGAATGAGCAGCATGGGAAGCAGGATCTGCTGTATCGTGTTCGGCAGGATCTTTTCAAGAACTCTGCGGACCTTTGACAGGATGAAAACGGATAAGATCGAAACGATGACCTGATTTCCGTAATCGTTCGGGGCGACCGGTATCGAAAAGACGGAAAGGAAAAGACCTTGTTTTGTCAGTTCGACGAATTTCGGAGAGACCAGCATCGCGCCGGTCAGTGCCGCCAGAAAGCGGTCAGTGCCGAAAACATCGGCAGCCGCAGCCGCCGTATAGATCGGCATGAAATAATAGCCGGCATCCGCGACGAAGGACAAGACGACATAGGTGTCTGAACTTTCGCTCAGTATATTCAAAGCCAAAGGACCCAAAAGGATCAGCAGTGCCTTCAACATGCCGACACCGATCATGATCGGAAGTGTCGGAGCGATGCAGGCGATCAGCTTGGAAAGGACGGTATTGGTGATCTCCTTTGTTTTTTGAAGGATCTTCTTCATGATTTCATTCTAGCATCAAAAGAAAAGATCTTCATTTTGAAGATCTAGCGTATCGAATAGATGCAGCCGCAGTAGTCCTGATGATAGAGCTGCAGCTCTTTGTTGAGCCGGTCGTTTTCCGTGATGCCGTCGCCTTTTTTGAAATCGGCATACAGATATGTCGTACCGGGATACTTCTTCTGCAGTTTTTCACCGATCTCGTTGATCCAGTCTGCATTCTTGCGGTTGGAGATCGACATGACCGTCGTGCAGTAATCGTAGTTATGCTTTTCCGCGTAGGCGAAGGTCTCTTCCATGCGCTTCTCATAGCACAGCTTGCAGCGCTTTCCGCCTTCCGACTCTTCCTTGAAGAGGGACAGGTCTTTCATGTAGGAGACATTGTCATAACGGTCTTCGATCAGCCGGATCGAATCGTCGTTCAGATAGGCAAGATACTGTTTCAGGGCGTTGAGCCTTTTTTCATATTCCTCATAGGGATAGATGTTGGAATTGGAGAAGAAGACCGTGACATTGAAATAGCGCCTCAGATATTGCAGGGGATAGACCGAGCAGACGCCGCAGCAGATGTGGATCAGCAGTTGAGGTCTTCCCTTCAAAGAGGCGATCTGCTGCAGATGTTTCTGATAGTTATTCATTGTCGATAAACATCGAATCGCCGAAGGAGAAGAAGCGGTATCTTTCTGCGACGGCAGTCTTGTAGGCATTCAAGATCATCTCTCTGGAACACTGTGCGGCGATCATCATGATCAGTGTCGATTTCGGCAGATGAAAATTGGTGATCTGGGCATCGATGCTTTTGAAGGTATAAGGCGGATAGATGAAGATCGAAGTGTCACCGCAGCATTTTCTGAATTCCCCGTATCGATCGATAATGGTCTCCAGCGTCCTGGTCGAGGTGGTCCCGACCGCGATGATCCTTCGGCCTTCCTTCTTGGCCAGGTTGAGCCTTTCGGCGGTATATTCATCCATCTCATAGTATTCCGAATGCATGACGTGATCTTCGATCTCTTCTTCCTTGACCGGCTTGAAGGTGCCGAGTCCCACGTGAAGGGTGACGTCGAGGATTTCGATGCCTTTTTCTCTGATCTTTGTAAGCAGTTCTTCCGTGAAATGAAGTCCGGCTGTCGGACAGGCGGCAGAGCCGTTGATCTTTGCGTAGATGTTGTTGTATCGGGAATTGTCTTTCAGTTTCTCGTGGATGTAGGGCGGTGTCGGCATGCTGCCGACTTCGTTGAGTACTTCTAAAAAGATGCCTTCATAGTGCATGCGGAAGATGCGGATGCCTTCCTCTTTCCGCTCTATGCATTCTCCGTACAGTTTGTCGGAAAAATCGATGATCGTGCCGGTCTTGATAGCTTTGGCGTTGCCGCAGAGACATTCGCAGAGATCTTCATCGCGTTTCAGGATGAGCACTTCGACTTTCGCCCCGGTATTCCGTTTCGTTCCGTAAAGCCTGGCCGGGATGACCTTGGAGTTGTTGCGGACCAGGACGTCGCCGGGATGCAGATAGTCGATGATGTCATAAAAATGACGGTGTTCGATCTCGCCGGTGTTTTTATGTAAGACCATGAGTCTGGATCCATCCCGTCTCTCGCAAGGGTGCTGGGCGATCAGTTCCTCAGGCAGTTCAAAATCAAAATCACTTAACTTCATCAAAATCCTCTTTCGTCAAAGCCGTATCTGTTCAGGATCTGATCCTTGTATTCCGTGAAACGGTCTTCGGCAATGGCTTGCCGTATGCCTTCCATCAGGCGGATCAGAAAGCGCAGGTTGTGGATGGACATCAGCCGGTTTCCCAGACCTTCGTTGTTGCGGAACAGATGGTTGAGATAAGCTTTCGTATATTTCGTGCAGCATTCGCAGTCGCACTCCGGATCCAAAGGCGTGAAATCTTCCTTGTAGATGTTCTTCTTGATATTGATGCGTCCTTGCGAAGTCATCAGCGTGCCGTGTCTTGCGATCCTGGTCGGCAGGACGCAGTCGAACATGTCGACACCTCTTTCCACGGCTTCCAGGATATCATTGATGGCGCCGATGCCCATCTCGTAACGCGGCTTGTCTTCCGGCAGATAGGGAAGCGTGTAGTCCAGCATCTTATAGTGGGTCGCTTTGTCTTCGCCGACGGAAGTGCCACCGATCGAATAACCGTCGAAGTCCATTTCGACAAGTTTCTCTGCACAGTATTTTCTCAGATCCGGATATTCGGAGCCCTGGACGACGCCGAACAGCGCCTGGTCTTTCCGGGTGTGGGCATCCTGTCCGCGTTTTGCCCAGCGAAGGGTGCGGTCGACCGATTCTTTGGCATAGTCGTAGCTTGCCGGATAGGGGATGCATTCATCGAAGGAGATAGCAATGTCCGAACCGATGGATTCCTGAATGTGGATGGAATCCTCCGGGGACATGAAGAGTTTCGAACCGTCAAGATGGGATTTGAAGGAAACACCTTCTTCCTTGATCTTGCGGGAGTCTGCCAGGGAAAAGACCTGAAAACCGCCGGAGTCGGTGAGCACAGGCCCGTCATAGTTCATGAATCTGTGGATGCCGCCGGCTTTTTTCAGGGTCTCCGGTCCCGGACGGAGCCAGAGGTGATAGGTATTGCCCAGGATGATCGATGCGTTCAGATTCCTGATATCATCGGACGACAGGAATTTGACGGTCGCCTGGGTGCCGACCGGCATGAACACAGGTGTATCGACGATCTTTCCGAAGACGTTCAGCTTGCCCAAACGGGCGTTGGAGTGAGCGTCTTTGTGGATCAGTTCGTATTTGAAGCCTTCGTTTTTCATACACAATATCATATCATATGCGTGATATACTGAATTCATGAAATCCAAGGAGCTCAAGACTTATAATCTTCCGGAAGATTCCGTGCTGGTGGGGCAGATCGATGCCAAGCCGTCATCGCTTTTCGGTGTGATGGTGACGCTCGGTTTTTTCCTGCTGCTTCCTTCGATCCCGAAGATCTACGGCATCGTATTGATCCTTTTCTCTCTGTGTCTATTGATCTACACACCGCGGGTCGTCCTGATGGAATTTTATAATGACTATCTCGTCGTCTATAACCGTGCGGATAAAAGCAAGTGTGTCCTGATCTATTACGAAGATGTACTCTCCTGGCATTACAGCAGAGGAACGAGCCGCGATTATCTGTATATCGAGCTCGACGAAGGGAAACAGGAGCGGATCGAAGCTTTTTCCAAGCCTGTCTTCGAAAGCAATATGAACCGTTTTCTGAAAGGGAAAAACCGGAAAAACATCCAATGAAGATCGTTGCTCTGGATTTTGAAACGGCAAACTCTTCTTTTGCGTCCGCCTGCAGCCTTGGGGTCGCGGTCTATGAGGAAGGGGAGATCCTGGATAATTTCGAATGGTATTTCCGGCCGCCGCACCGTCACAATTACTTCACCAATTCCCATATCCACGGGATCTATAAGGAAGACGTGGAGAACGAAGAGGAGTTCGTATATTATTACGAAGAGCTTGCAGCTTTGTTGGAAGGTTCTTTGATCGTCGCCCATAATGCGATGTTCGATCTTTCGGTGCTGAACGCGATGTGCGATGCCTACGGACTCGATCATCTGAAGAATCCGTATATCGATACGGTCACTCTTTCCCGGAGAGTCTATCCGGAGCTTTACAATCATAAACTGGATACGGTCTGCAATTATCTTGATATCGACTTGCACCATCATAACGGCAAATCGGATGCGTTCGGCTGTCTGATGATCCTGCTCAAGGCGATGGAAGTCTATGAGATCTATGATATCGATGCTTTTCTTGCCAGGACGGAGATACGTGCCCGCTATAATATGTAAAAAATTTACATTTTTAGAAAACGTTTACAATAAAGCGTTATTAGCTTATAATTTAAATAATCTTATTTTTCGGAGTGTATTTAGAAATGAAAGAATTTGAAAACAACGCTTACTTTTGGCAGAAAGTCGACACTTTGTATTCTTCGGGAGATTTCAAGGTCGTCTGTAAAAAAGGCAGTACGCATAAGATGTACCCTTCTTTGACCTATCCCTGCGATTTCGGCTATGTCGAGACTCTGTCTTCCGATACGGATACGCCGATGGAAGTCTTCCGTTCGGACAGGAAAGGAAGCGTCGATGCGATCGTGATCTGTGCCGATATCATCGATAAACGTTTTGAAGTCAAAGCCCTGGTGGGATTGAGCGAAGAAGAATGTCTTGAAGTGCTTCATTTCCTCAACTGTACGGACTATCAGAAGTCGGTGCTCTTGAGAAGAGGGAAGCAGATCCCTTCATGGAGTGAAACAGAGTAGCATCCGCTACTTTTTCATTTGTCTGATTTGGTAGAATATAAATATGGATAGAAGAAAAGAGTTTATCATCAACGCCTTATATATCGCCGTCATCTTTGCGATCATCTATATCAGTGTCAATTATCTGCTTACGGCGATCTTTCCTTTCCTGCTGGGTTTTCTTTTTGCCTATTTTGCCATCAGACTGAGAAAACGCTTTTTTGCGGAAGATGCCAAATGGAAACGCTGTGTCGTCCTTTTCGGCCTGTATATCGCGACAATCCTGATCCTGGTCCTTCTGATCTCCTTAGGCGTGACCAAACTGGGAGACTTCATCAAGACACTTCCGGGATTCTATAAAAATACATTGGAACCCTACATCAGCCAGATCGAAAGCTCCTTGCTGGCGATCGGCGAGTCTCTGCCTGACAATATCTCCGTCGTCTTTGCCAACATCACGGACGGCATCTTTGAAGGCTTGAAGACTTTACTGACGAGGGTGACGACGCTTTTGGTCAATGCGACGACTTCGATCATCACTTCCGCTCCGGAAACGCTGATCTCTTTTGTGGTCATGATCGTTTCCTCTTTCTATATGGTCTCCGACTATGAAAACATCTCAAGATGGTTCACCGGGGTCATGCCCGACAAGATCCTGGCTGTCTTGCTGGATGTGAAAGATTTCTGTGAGAACACTCTGTTCAAGATCGTCGGCTCCTATGCGGCGATCATGGGCCTGACGTTCATCGAACTACTGATCGGCCTGACGGTGATCGGCATTTCGAATTCCGGTATGTGGGCAGCCATCATCTCAGTCCTGGACATCTTACCGGTCTTAGGTGTCGGTACGGTCCTGATCCCCTGGGGCATTTCCGGACTGATCACCGGCAAGATCCTTTTGGGTCTGGAGATTTTAGGCATCTATGTGATCATCACTCTGATCCGCAATATCGTGGAACCGCGTCTGGTCGGCACCAACCTGGGTCTGCACCCGCTGGCGACGCTGATGGCGATGATCTGCGGTGTCCGTCTCTTCGGTGCGATCGGAATGTTCGGCTTGCCGCTGTCTTTGTCGTTTTTGGTCTCTCACAACAAGGACAACCCGATCCTGCTGCGGCCGCAGCAGCCGGTCAAAGAGAAGAAGACCAAGACAAAGAAAAAGAAAAAACAGACGTGATTATCTGTTCAATCCTTCGATGAGCTTTACCGCCTGTGACAGATCGTCCAGGACGGCGAAGCTTTTTTCTTTGATTTCATCGGCCACATTTGCCAGATCGGGGATGTGGACGACTTTAAGCCCGGCGGAAACGGCCGACAGGATGCCGTTGCCGGAATCTTCAAACGCCAGGATCTCTTCCTTCTTATAAGGGAAGGCGGCTGCCGCTTTCAGATAGATCTCCGGACGCGGTTTGGACTCTTTGAGATCGTCACCGTAGACGATATGGTCGAAACGTCCGTCAAGTCCCACGCTTTTCAGATACTGATCGGCATAGAAACGTTGTGTCGAAGTGGCGATAGCTTTGGCGATCTTCTCTTTTTCAAGATAAGACAGAAGTTCATCGACGCCTTTTTTCTTTTCCATCGGATGATGCAGAAGGTAGTCCTGATGGATCGCCCATTCTTTTTCCAGAAATTCATCGAAAGGAAAATCATCGCCCATCGTCTGCAGGAAACGGTTCTTGGTCTCGGCCTCGTTGTTGCCCATCGTCCTATAGATCAGTTCTTCCGGGATCTGATAGCCGTATTTTTCGCTGCAGGCCAGAGCACTGAGCAGATAGATCTTTTCCGAGTCGATCAGAAGACCGTCCATATCGAAAATACAGAGTTTGATCTTGTCCATGTCTGCATTGTAGAAGAAGCAACGGTGCTTTTCAAGGTCTTTCGATACAGATCGGATCTGCCCGGTCTGAGAATGACGGAAAAAGAAGAAAGAACTTGAAAAAAACAGAGCTGATTCATTGAATGTCGCACGCGGATTATCTAAAATTGTATTAGGGAGAACCTCAGGAACATCATTCGGATATATGTTTCCTGAGGAATAATTCATATTTCAAAGAAAGGAAGAAGAAAATGAAAAAAGGGATTACATTACTGTTCGTCTTTATCCTGATCGCATCGCTGTTCACCGGCTGTGCCAAGAAGGAAGAACCGGCACCTGAACCGGAAGCGGAAGCCGAGATCAACGATCAGCTCGCCGACATTCAGAAGGCCGGAAAGCTCGTCGTCGGTATCGAAGGAACATATCCTCCGTTCAATTTCGTCGATGATAATGGAAATTATGCCGGTTATGATATCGATGTCGCCACAGCCGTAGCGGAATACATCGGTGTCGATGTCGAATTCGTCATGGCGGAATGGGATGCCTTGCTGGTAGGTATCGATTCCAAGCGCTGGGATACCGTCATCGCCGATGTCACGGCAACGGATGAAAGAAGAGAGAAATACGATTTCTCCGATCCATATCTCTATACAGGCAGACAGGTCGTCGTCAAGAAGGGCAATGCAGTCAATATGCACACTCTCGATGACATCAACGGCAAGAAGGTCGCGACCAATACGACCAACAGCTGGGCAAGCAAACTGGAAGAATTAGGCGCAACGATCGTTCCGATCGACAACACCGACCAGTGTGCACAGGCCGTCATCAACGGCTCTGCCGATTTCTGCATGTTCAATAACATCGTCATGGGCGAATACCTCGCCAACCATCCGGAAGCAGAACTGGAAGTCGCATTCGTCATCGATACGGATGTCAATGAAGTTTCCATTCCTTGCCGCAAGGGCGAAGAAAGATTATTGAAAGCTTACAACGAAGCTCTTGCACAGCTCAGAGAAAGCGGCAAGCTTGCCGAACTCTCTGTGAAATGGTTCTACGATGATCTGACCAATAATCCTTTGGCTAAGAATTAGTCTGATCAAACCATCACTATCACCGATCAGCGATAGAGACTTCTTTTATCGCTGATTTTTTTCAGGAGGATATATCTATGTTAGTTTTGAGCGATCGTTTCTTCCGTATCGTCCGGATCTTGATCGAATCATTTCCGAAACTGCTGGTCCCTTGTCTGAAGATCACGATCACACTGACGCTGCTGTCGTTTTTCTTCGGCCTGATCCTGGCGCTGATCATCGCTCTGGTGCAGGTCGCCGATATCAAAGGGCTCAAGCAGCTGGCACGTTTCTATGTCTGGATCTTCCGCGGTACGCCGCTGATGCTTCAGCTGTTCATCATCTTCTACGGTCTGCCGTCGTTCGGTATCTTTTTCAACGGTTATGTCGCAGCGGTCCTCGCTTTCTCTTTGAACCTGGCGGCCTACAACTCCGAGATCATCCGTTCGGCGATACAGGCAGTCCCTGCCGGACAGACGGAAGCCGGTTACATGATCGGCCTCAATTATTTCCAGGTCATGAGCAGGATCGTCCTGCCGCAGGCGGCAAGAATCGCTTTCCCGCCGCTGTTCTCTTCTTTGATCGGACTGACCAAGGATACTTCCCTGGCTTCTTCGATCACGGTCATCGAAATGATGTCGGTAGCCAAAAGGGTCGCAGCGGTCTATTATGAACCGTTCTGGATGTACATGGAAGCGGGCTTCATCTATCTGATGATCTGTACGATCCTCACCAGACTGCAGACGATGTTTGAGAGAAAGATGGAATGGAAACAGCCGGATGAGGTCAAAGCGGAAATGGACATCGCAAAAAGTGAAAATATGAAAGAAAAGGGCAGGTTTCCCGGAGAGAATGAGACATGTTAGGCGTAAAGAATCTGCATAAATCCTTCGGGTCCAACCAGGTCTTGAAAGGTATCGACTTTGAAGTCAACGAAGGGCAAGTCATCGCCATCATTGGTTCTTCCGGTTCGGGCAAGACGACTTTATTGAGATGCATGGCTTTCCTGGAACAGGCAAATGACGGCATCTTCATCTTCGACGATCTTTCCAAGGACATCCGTTCCATCTCCAAGAAGGAGATCAAAGAGATCCGCATGAAGATGGGTTTCGTCTTTCAGAACTTCAATCTGTTCCGCAACATGACCGCTCTGCAAAACGTGATGGAGGGTCTGACGGTCGCCAGGAAGATCCCTGCCGAAAAGGCGAAACAGAAGTCTCTGGAGATGTTACAGAAGGTCGGCATGCTGGACAGGGCAAACTATTATCCCGATCAGCTCTCCGGCGGTCAGCAGCAGCGTGTCGCGATCGCCCGGGCATTGGCGACCGATCCGGAAGTCATCCTCTTTGATGAACCGACTTCGGCTCTGGATCCGGAACTGACCGGCGAAGTCCTTGAGGTCATGGTCAAATTGGCAAGGGAAGGAACGACGATGGTCGTCGTCACCCATGAGATGGAATTTGCCAGGAACGTTGCCGATAAGGTCATCTTCATGGAGAACGGTGTCGTCGTCGAAGAAGGACCGGCGGAAGAAGTCCTGACCGATCCGAAACAGGAAGCGACAAGACGTTTCCTGAAGAGGATACTTCGCAAAGAAGACGAAGAAGAGTGAAATAACAGTTTTTGATATCGAACGGTCCTGTTTCAGCAGGAGAGAAACCGATAAAGGAGGAAGGATATTTATGAGAATCAGTAATGTCGGACTTATGGTCAAGGATCTGGAAGCAGCCAGAGCTTTCTTTGAAGATTATTTCGGAGCAACGGTCCATGCGGAGTATTCCGAAGACAACGGCTACAAGTCGTACATCATGAAGTTCGACGAGAACCCCAAGATCGAACTCATGACCAAACCGGAAGTCATCGATGCGAAGAAAGACAAGAACAATGCGGGATTCATCCACATCTGCATCAAAGTCGACAGCAAGGAAAAGTTCGAAGAGATCTTAGGCAAAGTCAAGGCTGCCGGCTATGAGATTCTTTATGAACCGGCAACGGTCGGCGGGACGGAGTTCCGCGCCATTACATTCGAAGACAACATCATCGAAGTCTGTTACTAGGGTAGCTGAAGATGAACCTATTCAGAAAAGTATTCGGTGATAAAAAGCCGGTGATCGGCATGGTCCATCTGCTTCCTCTGCCGGGGTCTCCCGCTTATCGGGGAAGCATGGAAGAGATCTATGAAGCCGCATATCGGGATCTGAAGAATCTGACCGACGGCGGAGCGGATGCTGTGATCGTCGAGAACTTCGGCGATATCCCTTATGCGAAAGAAAACGAACTGATCACGAATACCGCTTTTGCGGCGATCGCTGCCGCGCTGAGAAAAGAATGCGATCTGCCGATGGGGATCAACGTCCAGTTCGACAATGTGGAAGCGGAATGGGCGATCGCTTATTCTTGCGGCTATGATTTCATACGCAGCGAGGTCTTTGCGGAGAACCGCATGGGACCCAACGGCGTATTCGTCGCCTCCGGTCCGCAGATCATGAGACTGAAAGCGAGATACCCGAAGGATATCGCTCTGCTGGCGGACGTCAATGTCAAACACACGTTCCCGATCGCGGAACAGCCTCTGGATTTTACGATCGAGTCGATCATCGAAGGAGGAGCGGACTGTCTGATCTGCACAGGTGTCATGACGGGAAAGTCTCCGGGGATCGAGGACGTGAAACTGATGAAGGAGATCGCGAAAGATTTCCCGGTGATCGTCGGCAGCGGCGTGAATGATAAAACGGTAAAAGAATATTTCGAAGCAGCGGACGGTGCGATCATCGGTTCCTATTTCAAGGAAGACGGTGATGTCATGCGTCCGATCGACCCGGAACGGGTCAGAAAGCTGACAGAGAAGATCAAATAGTAAATGGATAAAAGAATATGTATCATCACCGGTGCTTCCGGAGGGATCGGCATCAAGATCGTCCGGAAGTTCATTGAAGAAGATTATTTCGTCATCATGACGGATCTGGATGCCGATAAAATGTCGCTCAAGGCGGCGGAAAACGGATTGAACGAAGGCTCATTCAGGATCTGCACTTTGGATATCACAAAGGAAGAAAGGGTCCGCGAAACTCTGGCTGAGCTGTATGAGGAATACGGACATTTCGACGCTCTGATCAACGCCGCAGGGATCTGCGGGCAGTACAGCAAGACGGTCGATTATTCCTTCGACAATTTCCGCAAGATCTATGAAGTCAACGTATTCGGGACTTTCCTGATGATGAAATACGTCCTTCCTTATATGACGAAACGAAAGGAAGGAGCGATCGTCAACTTCGGATCCGTTTCGGGCATGAGAGGCTATCCGTATGAGATCGGTTACGGTTCCAGCAAATGGGCAGTGATCGGCATGAGCGAGAACGTAGCCAGCGAATACGGCGGTGAAGGCATCCGCTGCAATTCGGTCTCTCCGGGATGGGTGGATACACCGATGATGAAAAAGACGATCGATAACTATCAGAAGATCGACGATCCGGAAAAGTGTGTCAGTTACGGATCGATCCGACGCGCCGCCCGGCCGGAAGAGATCGCCGATGCGGTATACTACCTCTGTTCACAGCAGGCTTCCTTTATCAACGGGGCCAACCTGACGGTGGACGGCGGGATGATCATTCAATAAGGAGAAAAAGATGAAAGATTTTTTTGACGGAAAGAAAAAAGTGATTGGTATGGTCCATCTGCTTGCCTTACCGGCAAATGCCGCTTACAAAGGCGATAAGGATCAGATCGTTCAGTTCGCTCTGGAAGATGCCAGGACACTGATCGACTGCGGTGTCGATGCGATCATGCTGGAAAACTTCAACGACTGGCCGCAATACGCCGATGAGATCCCTTTGGAATCTTATACGCTGATGACCGCTGTCGCTTCCAAGATCAGAGACATCTGCCCGATCCCGTTCGGTGTCAATGTCGAGATGAATGCCTGGCAGCAGGAATGGGTCATGGCCTGGGCAGTGAATGCGGATTTCATCCGCCTGGAGGCGTTCGTCGACAACCGGGCAGGATCTTTCGGTTATATCCCGGCATGTTCCACACCGCTGTCGAAAGTCATGAAAGACTATCCGGCGGACGTCATGTTGTTTACGGACGTTCATACGGCTGAAACTTACGGAAATCCGGATGTTGCGATCAATGAACTGGCACACAACGCCATAGGCCACGATTCCAATGCGATCATCGTCACCGAGAACGACCAGTGCAAGAGGATCACGGTGGAAGATGTCAAGTCGATGAGAGAAGAGATCGGTGACTTCCCGATCATCGTCGGTTCCGGCGTCAAAGCAGGCAATGTCCTTGATTACTTCGAATATGCCGATGCGGTCATCGTCGGCCGCGGCTTCAAGACGGGCGACCGTATCGATCCGGCGAAGGTCAAAGAATTCATGGATGTCGTCCGCAGCAGATACTGATCTTCATAAAAATTCCATAGACCGGCAAAGAGCTGCAAAACAGCTCTTTTTCTATTGAAAAAATGAAAATATGAAATGTATAATTTTCTTAAAAAATGAAAAAAGAAAAATGGTTCACACCGGACTATTATCCCGGATTCCGCTGCAAGACCGACCGCTGCCGCCACACCTGCTGCAGCAGCTGGCGCATCCCCGTCAGCAAGAAGGAGTACCAGAAGCTGATCACGATGGACTGTTCGAAAGAACTGGACCGTGCTGTGCAGAATGCTTTCGTGATCCCCGAGACCGTCAGCGACGAAGTCTACCGTTATGTCTCGTTCAATTGGCTGGGACAGTGTCCGATCCAGAAAGACGGATTGTGCTCACTGCATATGGAAAAAGGAGAAAGTTATCTTCCGAAGGTCTGCAAGCTCTATCCGCGCAGTTTAAAAAAGATCGGTCTCCATCTTGTCGCTTCCTGCTCAAGCTCCTGCGAGCGGGTCGTGGAGATGCTCTATGAGATGAAGGGATTCGGAATCATCGAGACGGAGATGGAGGAGGAAGCCCAGCTGTTTTATGAGATCGGCGAAGAAGAAGCGGAACAGATCCTGCTTTTTCAGACTTTGCTCAAAGATCAGACGACATCTCTTGCCGAAAGCATTTCCGATATCTGCAGGCTGATCAATGAAAAAGAGTTCCTTCATGATCTGAATTCCAAAGAGGATCCTGTAAAGACGTCCGTCGGACTATTGAGCCGTTTCAAAGACCAGAACAACTTTTTCGGTGAGATTGCCGATGCGGTCGTTCAAAGGTATCGGGATGACGCTGCTCTGTTTGAGACTGACCGGAAAAAGTTCGAAGAAGACTTTCCGGAATGGATGGGTTTCTTTGAGCGGGTGATCAACAATTCGATGGTCTATGAATGTTTCCCGTTCGTCGACAAGCGAGCGGATCAGACTTCCGTCTACAAGGGACTTTGCCTATGCTACGGGCTCATGCGCCTTGTGGGTATCGGCTATCATGCGCTTCATGATAAAAAAGAAGACCTGATCGATGCGATCGCGGCGTTGTTTCACCTGATCGATCATACGGCCTTCTACTATAACGCACCGCTCATCGTTGACAATGCGGCGGTCTTCCTGAAGCTTTGACAGGTCAGCTGACCTGTTTTTCTTTGATGTATCTCTTCAGGTTTTTGACGGCTTTTCTGATATTGGCCATCGATGTGGCCAGATTGATCCTGGCCCAGGACCCATAGTCCGGCGCAAAGCTTTCGCCTGCATTGGCCAGGATCTGACATTCCCTGACTAAAGTGTCAAAGGCAGAAGATCCTTCGGCATACGGTCCGAGGTCGACGAAAAGCAGATAGGTCCCTTCCAGGGAGCTCATCTTCAGATAAGGAGACAGTTCCTTGCGGAAGAAGGCATAGTTTTCACGGATCACTTCGATCAAAGCATCCAGCCACTCGTTTCCGTATTTGAAACAATAGTAAGTCGATAAGGCGTTGGCGACATTGACGGAACCCGTATGGGTATGCCTTTGATAGGCGATGAATCGCTTGCGCAGGGAAGCGTTCGGGATGATCACGTGGCAATGAGAAAAGACTGCCAGCGAGAAGGTCTTGGCTGCTGCGCAGATACTGACGATGTTTTTGCGGTATTTCTTAAAGGAAAGGGCAGGCAGGAACTCCTGATCGGGCATGACAATGTCGGCATGGACTTCATCGGCACAGACCAGGACATCATACTTCCGGCATAATTCGAAGAGTTCTTCCAGCTCGCCTTTTTTGAATACGCGGCCGAGAGGGTTGTGCGGCGAACACAACATGAACATCCGGATCTTGCCTTTCGAGAACTTCTTTTCGATGTCTTTGTAGTCGAAAGTGAAGTAGCCGTCATTATCGGTCATCTTGGTGACGTAGAGTTTCCGTCCGCTTTCTTTGACCGTGGAATAAAAGGGCGGATATGCCGGTGCGGCGATCAGGATGCCGTCGTTTTCTTCGGTCAGAGAATAGATGATCTGATACATCGCGTCGATGGCGCCTTTCGTGAAACGAATCCATTCCTGTTCATAGCGAATGCCGTGTCTTTTCAGATGAAAATCGATGAAGACCTGATAATAGTCTTTCGGAAGATTGGCATATCCGTAATCGCCTTTTTCGATGAAGGCCTTCAATGCATCGACGACTCTTTCATCGGGCTTGAAGTCCATGTCGGCGATCCACATCGGCAGGCAGTTCATTTTGATCCCTCTTTGCCACTTGACGGAATCGTTCTTTCTGCGGTCGATGTAATATCTTTTCGTAAATTCTTCGCTGTTCATCATGTTCAGTACTGTACTTTCGCGAGGACTTCCTTCGCTTTTTCTTCGTTCACCAGAGCTTTGATGATCTCATAAGAGAATTCGAAAGCGGCACCGAGACCTTTACCGGTGATGAATCTGCCGTCTTTGACGGCTTTCGCGTTTTCCGGGGTTTTTCCGGATTCGAATCCCGGGAAGCAAACGAATCTTCGATGTTCGAGCAGCCCCTTATGCAGCAGGATGGACGGAGCGGCACAGATCGCGGCGATGTAACGGTCTTTTTCAACGAAGAGATCGATGAGTTTCTGTACGCGCTCATCGTTTTCCAGATTCAGTGTGCCGGGCATGCCTCCGGGCAGGATGAGACAGTCGTAATCCAAAGGATCGATCTCGTCGAGGAGCTTGTGTGCCTTGAATGTGACTTCGTGTGATGAAAGGATCTCTTCTTCAAAGCCGACCAGATCGGTCTGAATGCCGGCGCGGTAGAGAAGGTCGTAAGTGAGAAGTGCTTCACATTCTTCCAATCCGTTGTTGACAATGATCATTGTTTTCATAGTGGTTTTTCCTCTTCTTAATTATATGATGGATTTGTAGTAAAATGGTTTTATGAAAAAGATGATGAACCTGTACGAAAGCTGTAAGACCCCGATCAGAGTGGCTTTTTTCGGCTTTATCTGTGTTGCGATCGGCTTTCTGATCCAGAACGAGAGCGTAAATGTCTTTTACACTTTCCGTTCTTCCATCATTTTGTTTATCGCAGAACTGTTTCTGAAGATCGGCGAGCTCACGATCATGAACCTGCCGCTGATCTTCATGTTGAATATCGTGTGCAAGAAGGCCAACAATGCTTCTCCGGTCGTTCTGGCACTGGTAGGCTACTTCACGTTTCTGGTGACGACGATGTTGTTTTCCAGTCAGAACCTCAATGCACAAGCTTACGCTTCGGGTTACGGTGTCAATTCCATCTTCAACATGTCGTCCGGCAGCCGTCTTCCTTTGGAGACGGGGATGATCGGTTCCTTCTTAGTCGCATATGCGACCAGAACGGCATTCATCTTCTCCAGGCACAGAGGCCCGTATTCCTTATCGAACATCTTTGCCAGAGATACGGCCGGTATCTTTTATAATTTCATCTTCTGTTTCATCCTGGGACTGGCTGTATCTTATATCTTCCCGTATTTCTATACGTACTTACAAAGAGCGATCACGTTCATCGGTTCCGACCTGCTCGACCCGATGAAGATCGGACTGTACTCCGTCCTTGACCGGGTGCTTTCCATCCTGGGGCTGGGCAACATCATCCGCTATCCGTTCTGGTATACTTCTGCCGGCGGTTCTTTCTCCAATACGGTGACCGGGCAGAGCGTTTTGGGTGATGTCAATATCTGGACTTATATCAAGGATTCCAGCGCGAGCTATATCGGCGCCGGCAGATTCATCACGCCGTTCTATGTGATCAATATGTTCATCATTCCGGCATTCTATCTCGGGACACTGCTTTCGATGTCCGACAGGACAGAGCGCAATATCCTCGTACTGGAATTTATCTTCATTATCCTGCTGTCTGTCGCAGCCGGCAATCCGCTGCCTACGGAACTGCTGATGTTCACGACCTCGCCGATCCTGTTACTGATCTATCTGGTGATCGTCGGACTTTGTTCCGGTATCCTGGTCAGTTTTGAAGCCTTTTTAGGCTTTTCCAGCCGGATCTCCAATACGGTCATCGCCATGCCGGGCAGTTTTGCCGATTTCATCATCAATGTCCGCAATGCTTCTTTGATCCCGTCCATCCGGACCATCCTTTTGGTCGGTGCGGGAGCTTTTGCGGCCATGTTCCTGATGACGATGTTCTATTATCGCTATCTGGCTTTCGATTTTGTCAGGACCGGGAAAAGCGAAGAGACGATCGACGACATCATCGAAGTGGCCGGCGGTAAAGACAACATCATCAATGCCGGTTCCGGTCTGTTCAAGCTCAACGTCTATATCCGCGATCCGGAAAAGATCTCTTATGAAAGGATACAGGACATCGGGATCCGTAAAGTCGTGGAGACCAGAAACGGTCTGACGTTTGAACTCGGTACCTCCTGCAATGCCATTGCCAGAAGGATCAATAAAAAAATCCTCAAATAGCCTTCAGCTTGTCTGACTCTTATTGACATTTCTTTGCCCTTTGGACTAAAATTGAATAGTATTTTGAGAAAGGTGGCTTATTATGTCAACAAAAAGAACGTATCAACCAAGCAAAAGAAGACGTCAGAACGTTCATGGTTTCAGAGCCAGAATGAAGACCGTTGGCGGACGCAAGGTGCTGTCAAGACGTCGTGCTAAAGGAAGAAAGGTATTGTCCGTTTAAAGTCACTTAGGTGGCTTTTAATTTTTATGAAGAAGCTGTATCGGGTCAGAAAGAACGAAGAATTCGCTGCGATCATAGCGAAAAGAAAAAGCGTAGCCAACGCTTCTTTCGTCGTGTATGCCTGTGACCGAGCAAAAGAGAATGCCAGAGTGGGCATCTCGGTCTCCAAGAAGCTGGGAAATGCCGTTGAGCGCAATAAGATCAAGCGCCAGGTCCGGGAGATGGCAAGGGCGTTGATCGACTTTGCAGCCTATCCGAAAGATGTCATCATCATCGTCAGAAAACCGTATGTGAACAAGGCGTTTTCGCAGAATAAAAATGATTTGGAAATGGCGCTTAAAAAAGCTATAATATAACAGTATGAAAAAAATGAGGAGTTCACTATGAATAAACGCTTAAAAAGGATCCTATCGCTTATAGCTTTGGCGTTGCTGCTGACAGGCTGTTCAACATCGACCGAGCTCATAACGTTAGATACAACATTCTCGGAAGCGATGAATGACGGTTTCCTGTCCGCATTCATCACATATCCGCTTTCCCAGGCCATCAACTGGCTGACACCGAAGACCGGCATCTTCATGGCGATCGCGATCGTAACGGTCGTCCTTAACGCTCTTGTTCTGGCATTCACGTTCAAGTCCAACGTCGCCATGCAGAGGATGCAGGAGATCCAGCCGGAACTTCAGAAGATCCAGGCCAAATACGAAGGCAGGAGCGATGAGATGTCCCAGCAGCGTATGGCAATGGAGATGCAGCAGCTTTACAATAAGTACGGCATCAATCCGTTGGGCTCGCTGGCCGTCACCTTCATTCAGTTCCCGCTTCTGATCGGTATGTACAACGCCGTCAGAAGATCGGATGCCGTTGCCAATGCGACATTCATGGGCGCCAGCCTGTCTCTGTCTCCTTCGCAGGCTATCCCGGCAAGCAAATGGATCTGTCTGATCATCTTCGTTCTGATGGTCGTTTGCCAGTTCATCTCCATCAAGATCCCGCAGTGGCTCGCCGAGAAGCACGGCAGGGAAGAAGCGGACAGACATCACAAGACTTACAAGAAACCTGAAAATCAGAACCAAGCAATGACTTACGGCATGCTGGCGATGGTCGCTGTTGCAATGTTCTCCATTCCGACAGCCGTATCGCTTTACTATTGCATCTCTTCGATCGTCAATATTGCCAAGACTCTTGTAATCGATAAGATGACGCATAAGGAGGCATAAGAATGAAACAGTATACCGGAAGAACACTCGACGAAGTATTGAACTCCATCGCAGCCGATCAGGGCTGCCAGGTCCAGGATATCACTTATAACGTATTGGAAGAAGAAAAGGGCGGTATCTTCGGCTTGCATAAGTCGATCACCATCGAAGCCTTCACTTCCAAAGATGTCAAGGAATTCATATTCGATTATCTTGGCGCATATTTCACCGAACTCAACCAGGGTGTCGCCATCGAGATCATCGTTGAAAAAGACAAGGACAAGGAAGAAGAACTTCTTTACCGCGTCATCCTCGATGCAGAGAACAACGCGATCATCATCGGCAAGAACGGCCAGACTTTGAGAGCGATCTCAACGGTCCTCAAGGCTGCCGTCAATGCGACGTTCAAGAAACGCATCAATCTGATCGTCGATGTCAATCACTATAAGGAAGACAGATATAAAAAGGTCAAGGCCATCGCCAGAAGAGAAGCGATCAATGTAGCCAAGACCCATATCGACTGCGAACTCGATCCGATGCCCAATGATGAACGCAAGGTCATCCATCAGTATCTGCAGGATTTCAAGAATGTCACGACCGTTTCCATCGGGGAAGGAAACAAGAGACATCTTTGCATCAAATATTCTCCGGAAAAGAAAGAAGAAGCTGAAGATTAGCTTCTTCTTTTTTATATCTTGAGGACTTTTTGATCTTCGTTCAAAAGATTCAGAAGAGCCGATTCGTACATTTCATACTTTTCCTGATAGATCGGAATGAAACGCTTTCTGGGAACGAAGGTCTTTCCCGGCCGCACCATCTGTGCGATCCCGTCATGAAGATCCTTGAAGATGCCGCAGGCGACACCGGCGCCGATCGCTGCGCCTTTCGATCCGATGTAGCTTCCTTTGATGGTGCGAATCGGCAGACACAAGGTATCGGCGAGGATCTGCGGCCAGATCGAAGAAGCGGCGATGCTTCCGGAAAGCCTTGCCGCCGTGTAGGTATAAAGCGGACGTTTCAGATTGCGGATATGATAGATGGTGGAGAAGACGACGCCTTCATAGACCGCTCTGAAAAGCGAGACATAGTCATCATCTTCGGAAACATTGAGAAAGATGCCGCAGCTTTCCTGATCTTTGTTTCCGAAGAAAGAGGAAGGAACGAAGATCACGGAAGATCTTTGCGGATCTCTGCGGCTGACCAGAAGATCGCACTGTCTGCTCAGATCTTCTTTGTTCAGTTCCGGAGCATAGAGATCGGCGATCTTTCGTATGCAGCGCTCAAGCAGATTGGCATTCTTCATCGCCGAATCTTCCATCAGATAAAGACCTTTGACATAGCTCAATGTCGCCGGATTGGTCATACTGTCATAGCTTTCGGAAACGGAACCGACCAGGAATTCGTTGATCGACCAGGTATCGGCGATCATGCACAGCTCTTCGTCCGAAAGCATGCCGCTGGCAAGAGCTTCCGCGTTCAGATCGTAATAGCCGGCACAGACCGGTGTTCCTTCTTTCAGACCGGTCAGGGCAGCACTTTGTTTGGTGAGCGTTCCGGCGATCGCGATGCTGTCAAGAAGTTCCGGCATCTTTTCAAAACAGTCGGAGATCTCCAGGATCTCAAAGATATGGGGATCATACCGTCCGCTGCTCAGATTCAACAGGCCCCCGGAAGAAGCTTCCGTCACTTCGGCATGGATCCGGCCGGTCAGTTTATAGCGGATGAAGTCTTTGTTGGAAAGGATCCATCTTGTTTTCTTCAGGACTTCGGGTTCATGAAGAGAAAACCATTTCAGGATGACGGAAGACTGGCTTGGTCTCAAGACCGATCTGGTCAGCGGATAGAGCTGACGCTCGGTGTGATCCTCTTTCAGCTGCTGGCACAGTTTTTGGGCTCTGCGGTCATCGGAAAGGACCATCGGATGAACTTCCTTCATCTGTTCGTCGAGGAAGACGATGCTGTTGCAGGAAGCGGTGATGCCGATGCAAAGGATCTTTTCGGGATCGGCCGAGGAGCTTTGAAGTACCTCTTTTATGTTCTCGATGTCGGCTTGCCAGACTTCTTCGCTGTTTCTTTGAACATCGCATGTGCCTTCGATCTTTGAAAGAGAGCGCAGAGCGGAAGCGATCAGCCGTCCTTCCGTATTGAAAAGAGCGCATCGCACTTCGTTTCTGCCGTTATCGATACTTAAAAGATAGTTTTCCATGCTGCCTCTTTTCAGAAAATGACCGGTAAGATGAGTTTTTTGGATTCGGGATAAAAATGATTACAGTTAATTCATTATAAACATAAGAGTTTCAGATTGAGAATAGAATGATCAGAAATGTAAACATGATTTAAAAATACGGAACAAAAGTCCGTATTATTTGCACAAGATGTCGACGATGTGGGAACTGGCACCGAGCAGTTCTCTGCGCTCGCAGGTCTTGAGATGGAAGGCGAGATAGGCATTGAAGGTCTCTTCATCCATCGCATTGATCGTGCTTCGCATATAGTCGGTCGGTCCGTCGGAGGCGAAGCGTCTGAGCAGTTTCAGACCGCAGATCTCATTGAGTTCATCGATCTCTTCGATCCGCGAGTGGACGAACAGCGCATCGGGATCTTTGATGCGGAAGTCCTCATCAAGCTTATCTTTGACCGAAGAATAATTGTTGTCTTTGAAGGCATATTCGATCACTGCGTATTCGTTCATGATATAGGTGACGAAGAGCGTCCTCTTACAGATGCGCTTCGCCTCACTCAGTGCTTTGATGCGCAATTCTTTATCGTAGATGTGATACATCGGGCCGAATAAAACGGCGACGTCGAAAGCATCGTCTTCAAACATCGAAAGATCGACGGCATTGGCTTCGACGATCCTGATCTGCTTATCTTTTGCCCTGAGCTTGCCGATGTTCGGCCTGGTCAGTTCGACAGCCGTGACATCATAGCCCAGTTCTTTCAATGCCAGTGAGTATCTTCCCGGTCCGGCACCGATATCCACGATCCGGTCGCCGGGCTTCAGGTATTGTCTTATGTAGTGCATCGATGTGAAAAACTCGACCTGTCCGTGTCTTGTGCCGAGGCGTTTGTCTTCATTGAATTTGTTGTAGAAAGCAGTGAGCTTGTTTTTCAACGGATCCATGTATCCATTATAAGATCTTTGGACTATAATAGGGATAATGTTTGAACGGCTCTGCAAGATCTTCATCAAAGATCATGAGAACATCGAAGATGAAAAAGTCAGGGAGAAGTACGGGACTTTCTTCTCCGTTTTTTCCATTTTCTGCAATATCCTGATGGTCATCTTCAAACTGATCGTCTCCTTTTTGAGCAATTCCGTCTCCATCCGTGCCGATGCGTTGAACAATCTTTCGGACGTCGGCTCCAACCTGGCTTCATATTTTGGTTTTGCGCTGTCCGGGAAGCATCCGGACGCTGATCACCCATACGGTCACGGCCGCATGGAATATGTTTCCGGCATGGTCGTTTCTTTCCTGATCCTGCTGGTGGGATTTAGTTCCATCCGGGATTCTTTGGAAAAGATCCTGCATCCGGAAGAGATCTCGTTTTCTTATCTGAGTCTTTTCGTCCTGCTTTTTTCGGTCGCTTTGAAACTGTTCATGTGCTACATCAATTCCAGGGCGGGCGAGAAGATCTCATCGGAAACGCTGAAAGCTGCCGCTGCCGACTCTCTGAACGATTCGATCATGACTTTCGCGACGCTTCTTTCTCTGATCGTATTCCGTGTCAGCGGGATCAATATTGATGCCTATATCGGGCTCGTCGTTTCTTTCTTCGTCGTCTATGCCGGCATCGGCATCTTCCGCAATGTCCTGGATACCATCTTAGGTAAGGCGCCCGACAGGGAAGAGATCAGGAAGATCGAAGAGGACATCCGCTCTCACGAAGGGATCCTGGGTATCCACGATCTTCTGTTACACGATTATGGACCGAGTCATCGTTTCATGTCCCTGCATGCGGAGGTCGACAGTTCCGTGCCGATCATGGAGACACACGATCTGATCGACAATATCGAACTAGAGATCTTAAACAAATATAAGATCCTGACGACCATCCATATGGATCCGATCGACACCAAAGATGAAGAGATGGTCAGACTTAAGGAGAAGGTGAAGCAGATCGTCACTTCGATTGATGAGGATTACAATATCCATGATTTCCGCATCGTCAGAGGCACGACCCACTGCAACCTCGTCTTCGATGTCCTGATCCCGGCGCAGGACAGGATCAGTCATGAGATATTAAAAAAAGAGATCTCCGACAAAGTATCGGAGATCGATAAGTCTTATCGATGCGTCATTCAGATCGATCATTCTTTCGTATGAACATGATATTGAGATCCGTCGGTTCGCTGATCCCGTTGATCGTTCCCTGATTGGAATACTGCCAGATGCTGATAGGCCAGTCGAGTTTCGGGACTTCGGTGTCGTATTGTGCGAACCAGATCGGATATTTTGCGATCTGTTCCATATCATAATAGGTATCCGCCCAGTATAAGTAGGTATAGACCATGACGTCATACCCGCTTTTTTTCATATCTTCCAGAAAGGCGATCGTGTTTTTGGTGTGCTGGTCTTTTTCGATGCCGTCCAGTCTGCTCGGTTCGTCTTCCAGGATCACCTCTTCGCAGTCATAGACGATCGGAAGATCGATCTGTTTTCCTTTGAGCCGTTCTTTGACCCAGGCTGCTTCTTCCAGGGCTTCCGCTTCATCTTTGGCTTGCGAGAAGAAGTAGACGCCGAGTTTGAGTCCATTCTGTTTCACGCCTTCGTAATTCTGAAGGAACTTACCGTCTTCGTAGATCAGACCGGTGGTCGCGCCGCGCCGGCCGATGCGCAGATAAACGAATTCCACGCCGTCTTCTTTGACTTTCTTCCAGTCGATCTCATCCTGAAATTCGGAGACATCGATGCCGAAGCTGCTGGAAAAGTTCTCGTCTTCGTAATAGTATTTGCCCGAGATCACATCGATCTTCGAATAGTCGATGACCGGTTCGTTTTCTTCGATGATCTCCTGAGGCACTTCCTCTTCTTTTTTCAGGAAGCGGCGGCCGATCATGATCAGCAAGGCAAAGAAGACGAACAGCAGGACGACGGCGATCTCAAGTTTGCGGAGCTTATTTTTATTCATCTGAACATATTATAGTATAGGAATCAAAGAGTTTCCGATAAAAAGGGTATAAAAAAACCGCCGATACAGCGGGGATCTATGTTTGCGATGGAGCAGGTGATGGGAATCGAACCCACGTAGTCAGCTTGGAAGGCTGAAGTTCTACCATTGAACTACACCTGCATTCAGTGGTGACTCGACCGGGAATCGAACCCGGGACCCTCTGATTAAAAGTCAGATGCTCTACCGCCTGAGCTACCGAGTCATGATCTTGGCTGGGATGGCTGGGATCGAACCAGCGAAATGACAGAGTCAAAGTCTGTTGCCTTACCACTTGGCTACATCCCAAAGTGGTGGAGAGGGGCAGATTCGAACTGTCGAACTCGTAGAGAGCTGATTTACAGTCAGCCGCG
>JAIKXJ010000022.1 GCA_024684175.1 Erysipelotrichaceae bacterium | reverse complement strand
CATGAGGGCGGCCTTGATGTTTTCGATCGTCGTTCCGTCAACTTTGCCTTCCTTGTGCTGTCTTTCCATAGCGTAGGCAAGACCGGCAACGAATGAGAACGGTACGGCATGCGTATTGAAGAATGACTGATGTCTTAAGACAGCTTCCTTCATTTCTTCCGGATCATCTTTGTACAGTTCTTCCAGAGCCGGAGCCATCGTCATCGTGAAACCGTTGGCTTCCATCTTGACCATCGAGAAAGAGATGAAGACAAGGTGAGAGAGCCAGAACATTTTATTAAGAGTCGCTTTTTCCTGAGCAGTCAGATTGTTGTTAGCCATTAGAAGAAGTCCTCCTCATCGTTCGTGTTTTCCTGTGCGGTGACGACACCGGAACTTAATTCTTTTTTCAGGTCGATGACTCTCTTATGAGAGAAGAACATCGTGATGGCGATCGCAGCACCGATGATGGCGATCGCTAAAGTATCCATATGCAGATAAGCGACCATGACATAACCGACGAAGAAGAAGATACCGACTTCTTTGTCCCAGATCATGGAGGTCAGGATCGCGAAACCGACAGCGATCATCATACCGGAAGCGGCACCTAAGCCCGTCATGACGAACGGCGGTAAAGCGCCCAGCAGTTTGTTGAGCCCGTCGACACCGAAGGCAACGGCGATGAAGACGACAGCCGTCGGGATCAGTTTCATGGCAGCGGCGAACAGGTAGTTCTGGACCGCAAACTTCTTCAGATCCTTGACCGCCAGATTCTCCCAATAAGCAGCCATCGGGTTGGCGATCAAAGACATGGACAGGTTATTGACTGTCGTCAAGACCGTACCGATCGGGAATGCCAGGGCGACACCGTCAGCGATGGTCGCGCCGGTCAGGATCGTGTAGGCAACGGCGATGACCGAGGATAAAGTCGCATCCGCAGCGATGACGCCGCCGATCGCGGAGATACCCATGAAGATCGCTTCGAGTTCCGCTCCCATGATGATGCCCGTACGGAAATCACCCAGTACAAGTCCTGCCAACGGAGCGATGACGATCGGACGAGTCAGACACTGCCACGACAGACAGATCTCATCGATGTAATTCAGCAGGAAATAAACGATGCATATTTTCAATGCAGCACCAGCCATAAATTAGTTTTCCCCCTTTCCTTTTTTGAACACTAATTTAATTAAAGAGCCTTTTCCAGCGGCTCAGCTGTTTCTTCCGGTGTAGTCTGATAGATGGTCTTGTATCCCAGATCGAGGACCTTCTTCAGCGTTTCTCTTTCATCGTCGTAGAGATAGAGGTTCAGACGGTACTGTTTTCTCGGCTGTCCGTTCACTTTCGGAGCGATACGGCCGTAGTTGCCGATGTTGACGGTCTCAGGCTTCTCTTTGATCGAAGTCAGGACCTTGAGCAGATCGTCCGGATTGTTGACCAGCAGCAGGATCTTGTGATCGGCTGCCTTCGGGTTGGACATCATGGCGATCGCCTTGTCGATGGAAATGATCGCCGTCTTGCAGGTCGCCGGAGCGGCCATCATCAGTGACTGCTGGATGACGGAATTCTCCGCTGCCGCATCGTTGGCAACGATGATACGGTCGACACCTGTGTGTCTTGACCACTTGATGGCGATCTGGCCATGGATCAGTCTTTCATCTAATCTGACTAACTTTAACATTTTCTTATCCCTTTCTTTTTTATCAGAAGAAGTCTTCGTCTTCTTCTACCGTTTCACTTTTCTCGAGCTCGACGATCCTTAACATCGTCCGGCTCTGTTCGATCAGCTGCGACAGTTCCTCATCACTGATCTCTTCCTTGACCGCCAGTTCCAGGACCAGTGCCAGGTTGACGCCGGCAACGAGTCTGGTATTCGGCTTTTGCAGATAAGTGTACATGACCTGATTGACGCTTCCGCCATACAGGTCCGACAGCAGCAGGACCTGATCGTCCGCCTCTACGTTTTCATAGAAGGCATCGAGGTGTTCCTGTACGGAATCCTGATCGATATAGGCATCGAAGACCGTGATCCTGGGATTGGGTCCCATCAGGATCTCGACGGAGCTTTTGATGCCGCTGGCAAAATGACCGTGAGATGAAATGAATATTTTCAGCATTTTATGTTTTCCTCTATCAAAAAAATAGCATCAACCCCCTTAGGACGTTAATGCTTATTTTTCGTCTGAATTAAGTGTAATTTTTTATTTTGCACCTTATAAGGTGAATCAAACGTTCAGGAACTTCCGACGGATGATCGTATCGAAGATCTCCTCCAAGGTCCCGTCCTGATCCTCCTTAAGACGGTCGAGCGTGCCGGGCACCTGCACGATATAACGCAAGACATGGTCCAGGATCTTCAGATCGGCCAGCGAGATCTGCGGATCGACGGAAACGGCAATAACGGCACTGACATCGAGGAATTCCTCGAAGTAGACGTTCTGTTCCGGAAGATAGATATCGAAGATCTCTTTGCCGGTGAACTTGTACGGCATGAAGATCATGACGATGCCGTTGCGTGCGTAATAATGGTCGATGATCTCTTCGTTCTCCGTGTATTGTCTCAACAGCTTCTTCTGATCTTCCGCAGACTTGCCGTAACGGTACGATAAGGCTTCGACGAAATGCGGGATCTGTCCGATCTTGACGTTCTCGTGGATGGCCATCTGCTTCTTGATCCGTTCCAGTTCGCTGCGGTCAAAACCGTAACGGAACAGCGAATCGAACAGTTCTCCCGGTTCCCGGTCATAATCGAGTTCCTTGTAGGAAACGATCGGGATCGGATAGTAATAGTAGAAGATCGAATTGGCGGATACGATCGCATCGTAATCTTCGAAATTCACTTTTCGCATCTCATAAAGATTGAAGACATCGACCTTGTTGATGAACTGTGAAAAACGTTCACAGAGACTTTCCGCCACATGTTGCGTATAGACGATACCCTCCGTGGAGACCGCCGCCAGAGACAGTTTCTTGTAAGGATAGACGATCTTCTTCAAAAGACGCTCGTGGACACCGGCATAGCCCATGACTACCGCATCGCGGATCGGTGAACCCAGCTTGATCTGAAGTCTTGCGACCATGCCGCGGCTGAGTTCCAGCGGGATGGGCGAAAACAGATCCTGGCTTCCTTCCAGATATGTGACCAGACGCATCTTGCCGGTATGATCGAAATGATGACGCAGATACAGTTCCATCTGCAAGGATTCGAAATCCTGACTGTAGATCTTGAAAAAATCCGTCCGGTGCAGATAGGAACCGATGGAATCCTTCATGTCATCGAGGATCTCGTAATAGATCTTCCGGTTCTCCTCCACCAGTTTTACCGGCAGATCCTTGGTCCCGCAGACCCGGTAATTGAGCTCCCGGTGGATCAACAAAAGTCTGGCGAGGTTGAGCACCTCGATCTCTTCAGCGCCGGCATAGTTACGGATCGATTCATCTTCGTAGATCTGCTTCGCAACTTCATAGTCATAGGTCGCTTTCAGCTCTTGGACGATCGTCTCATCCAGCTGCGGATGCAGGCCTTTCTGTCCTCTCTGATACGTCAGACAGAGGTGAGAAGTGATCTTTTTGGTCGCGATATCGCTGATCACGATGCGGCTGCTTCGTAAGATGTCCAGGAACGCCTTCCGCAGCGGCGCATAATGATTGACCTCATCCTTGCAAAACAGGTCATCGAAAGCCGGATAAGGATACAAAGGCTGAAATTCATGGTATTGCGAACAACGCAGCTCCACCATCGCACTGCGCAGATCCTGCTCCTTTCCCGAAACAGCGTAACCGTTACCGGAAGAATTCAATGAGATGTGATAAGATTCCAGGAATTTATTTGCCCAGGCAATATCTTTACGTAAAGAAGAGCGCGAGATATAGAGCTCCTCACACAGGTCATCGATCAAAACGAATTCATCGGTCAGAAAACGCTGCAGGATGTAGATACGGCGGTTGACCGATTCCACATTCTTTCCGTAGAACAGCGAATATAAGATGTCGACATTGTTCCGCAGCTCTTTGAACCCTTTCTCATCCCTGATCCTGACCTGATATCCCTTGGCCTTGTAGGAATCGATCGAAAAGATCCCCTCCCGCTCGCTCAGCGAGTTCAGGTACAGGATATCCGATTTGACGGTCCGCAAAGATGTCTTGGCGGCTCTTGACAGTTCTTCCGCCGTCAAAGGCTCTTTTGCCTCGAAAAGCTTTCTTAAAATTATAATATGACGGTACTTTTCCAGTCTCATATCGATTCCATTATATAAAAAAGACCGCGGTCTGCGGTCTGATTTTTACAATAATGATTCTACGCAAGCTTTGACTTTTTCCATATCGGCCGTCGGCTCAAAACGGGCTACGACATTGCCTTGCCGGTCGATGAGGAACTTGGTGAAGTTCCATTTGATATCGGACTTCTTGTCCCAGTCCGGATCTGCCTTGGCAAACATGCCTTCCAGCAGTTCCTTGTAAGGATGCGGATCGAAGCCCGCAAAACCTTTTTCCGACTTTAAGAAGGTATACAACGGAAGCTCATTGGGACCGTTGACATCGGACTTCTTCATCTGCGGGAAGGTCGTGTTGTAGTGTAATGTGCAGAACTCATGGATCTCATCATCCGTACCGGGAGCCTGATTGCCGAACTGGTTGCACGGGATATCGAGGATCTCTAAGCCT
>JAIKXJ010000007.1 GCA_024684175.1 Erysipelotrichaceae bacterium | reverse complement strand
TGCAGCTCGTCCATGAACTCTTTCAGCTGTCTGAATTTTCTCTTGTTCTGGTAGAGCCACAGAGGTCCGATGATGTCTTTGACCGTCGCGACGCCCGGGAAGATCAGTCCGCAGTCGTTGTCGGCGACCATCTTCAGAAGTTTGGCGGCTTCCTTGTCGAAATGGTTGGGTTCGGTCCAGCCAAAGATCGATGTGCCGCCCATCGGCGCCATGACGATGCGGTTCTTGATCTCGAGGTCCCTTATCTTCCAGGGTGTGAGCAAGACTTCATATTCCTTTTTCATAGAATGATCTCTCCTTGTGTATCTAAATTAAGTATAAGCGAAGGGGATCTGCAAAAAGAAGAATGGTCCGCAAATAGTACCTTAGGTGACATTTGAGATACAATAAGAAAGATGGATCTGAACAAAGAAAAGAAAAGAAGGATCATGTGGATCACCGGGATAGCGGTTCTGGCTCTCTTTTTTCTCGTTCTTTCACTGATGCCTTCGATCCGCTTTACGGATGGCGAACACATCCTGGAAAAAGGACAGAGCTATTCGGCGGAAGATTTCATCGTCATGGTGAACGGAGAACCCGAGATCAAGGACACGGCACTCGATACGGAAAAGGTCGGACACTATGAATTCCATTTCAAGGTCAGAAAATGGTTCCTCAGCAAAGATGCCGTTTTCGTCTATGATGTCGTCGATACGACGCCTCCGGATCTCAAGGTCCTTTCTGAAGAAGTCCGCATCGATCAGGATGCCGTATATACGGAAACAGATGTTCTAAGCAACGTCAGCGTCGATGAAGGAGAGATCGGCTTCGAAACAGATCTGGATGCGGTCTTTCCGGGCATCTATCATGTCGATGTCCATGCGGAAGATGATGCCGGCAACCGTTCTTCTGTTTCATATAAGGTGATCGTGAAGGACAAGGAGGCACCGGTGATCTTTGCGACAGGAGATGGTGCGCAGATCAGGAGAGGAGACGCCTTTGATATCCAGGAGATCATCGCTTACGGTGACAACGCCGATCCGGATCCTGTCCTGGAAGTGGAAGGGAAAGTGAACACGAACCGGAATGGCGACTATCCGCTGCATGTCACACTGAGAGATACTTCGGGGAATGAAACGGAATGGGATCTGACGGTCAGTGTCGTTACCAGGCCGGAATATGAAGATGAATATGATTATGAGGAAGTCTACCCGTTTGCGGAGTTCATAGAAGACTACAGGGCGGAAGGCCGGTCTTTTGGTATCGATGTTTCCGAATGGCAGGGAGAGATCGACTTCGAGAAGATCCTGGACGAGGGATGTGAATTCATCATGATGAGGATCGGCTTCTCAAGGAACGGTCAGCTCATCCTGGACAAGTCCTTCAGAGACAATCTGGCTGGCGCAAAGAGTGTCGGGATGCCGGTGGGAATCTACTGGTACAGTCACGACAAAAACGAAAAAGAGGTCCGCTCGATCATGCGTCAGATCGTCTCGGAACTGGGGGATACTGAACTGGAACTGCCAATCGTTTTCGACTGGGAGAACTTCTCCTATTTCCAGGAATACGGGATCAGTTTCAGAGATCTGGATCATCTTTATGATGTCTTTGTTGAAGAAGCGGAGAAGATGGGCTATCAGCCGGCGCTCTACGGAAGCAAGTACTACCTTGAGAACATCTGGAAGCACACCAATGAAAGAAGGATCTGGCTGGCGCATTACACGGACTGGTCAAGCTATGAGGGACCTTATCAGATCTGGCAGACCTGTGCCTGGGGAAGGATAGAAGGGGTCGAAGAAAACGTCGATCTGGATATACTGTTCAAAGAATGAAAGAGGCTCGTGATCGAGCCTCTGTTTTTACCCTTTTTCATCTTGTCCTCCAAATGGATGAATGATATGCTTTCCTGTTTTCATCATAGCAGTAAAGTTTCCTTCTTTCCTTTCAGATGCTTCTGCCTGAAATACCGATAGAAAAGATGCGCATGAGATATAATGTAGTTGAATGAAAAAAGGATGTTCTATCAACAGGAAGATACTGCAGGCAGTTCTGTGTACGCTGATCTGTTTTTTGATCCTTCCTTTCGCTTCGGTAATAGGTGAGGAGGGCGATCTGTGCGAAACGGGCGGCAAGCACAACGG
>JAIKXJ010000074.1 GCA_024684175.1 Erysipelotrichaceae bacterium | reverse complement strand
TGAAAACTTACTTTGGGTTGACATGATACTCAAGGCGGAAGGGAGATTAAGATGAAAAAGGGTATTCATCCTGATTATTACAGAGTTACTGTTACCTGCGCAGGCTGCGGTACGACATTCGAGACCGGTTCCACGAAGAAGGACGGCATCAAGGTCGATACCTGCTCCAACTGTCATCCGTTCTATACGGGCAGACAGAGATTCGCGGCTTCTGCAGGCAGAATTGAAAAATTCAATAAGAAGTATGGCTTAACAAATAAATAGAGGAAACAATCCTCTATTTTATTTATAATGAATGTATTGAGGTGAAGCATTTATGTATCAGAGTTACAGAGATGGCTGGATCGAAACGATCAGCGGCTGCATGTTTGCAGGAAAGACAGAGGAACTGATTCGTAGGATCAAAGTTCTGGAATTTGCCAAGAAGGAGATCATGGTCTTCAAACCGCGCATCGATGACCGCTACTCGCAGACAAGAGTCGTGTCGCATGCGGGCTCTTCCGTGGAGTCTCACGTCATCAGTGATGCGGCAGAGATTCTGGACATGGTCAAACCGACCACGCAGGTCGTTGCGATCGACGAAGCACAGTTTTTTGATGACAATATCTGTGATGTCTGCAACGAGCTTGCCGATCGCGGTATCCGCGTCATGGCGGCCGGTCTCGACACCGATTTCAAAGGGGAACCTTTCGGACCGATGCCTCTGCTGATCACAGAGGCGGAATTCGTCACTAAACTGGCGGCAGTCTGCAACAAGTGCGGCGCCCCGGCGACGAGGACCCAGCGCATCATCGACGGCCATCCGGCGTCCTACGACGATCCGATCATCCTGGTCGGTGCTGCCGAATCCTATGAGGCAAGATGCCGTCACTGTCATGAAGTCCCCGGCAAACCGAAAAGGATAGGTAGATAATATGGATGCAAAGATCATAAAACTGCAGGAAATCGAGAATCGTTATCTGGAGATCAACGATCTTTTGATGCAGGAAGATGTCGCTTCGGATGTCAAGAAATACACAAAACTGTCCAAGGAACAGGCTCAGCTGAAGGCTTCCTATGATGCCTATCAGAACTACAAGAAGTATACGGCGATCATAGAAGACGGCCAGGAGATGCTGAAGGATTCCGATCCCGAGATCCGGGAAATGGCAGCAATGGAAATTGCCGATGCCAGGGAAAATCTCGAGAAGCTCGACAAGCACATTGAAGAGCTGCTGCTGCCCAGAGATCCCGAAGACAGCTATGACTGTCTGGTCGAGATCCGCGGTGCGGCCGGCGGTGATGAAGGCAATATCTTTGCGGGAGACCTCTTTCGCATGTACTCCTACTATGCCGAATCGCTTGGCTACAAAGTCGAAGTCATGGAGTCTTCCGAAGGAGAGGCGGGCGGATATGCCCTGATCTCTTTCGCGGTCAAGGGTCTGGATGCCTACCGCCATTTCAAGTTTGAATCAGGTGCCCATCGCGTCCAGCGCGTCCCCAAGACGGAGACCCAGGGCAGGGTGCACACTTCCACCGCAACGGTCATCGTCTTCCCGGATGTCGAAGATGAAGACGTTGAGATCCCTGATTCCGATCTGGAGATCGAAACGCACCGCGCTTCCGGTGCCGGCGGTCAGCACATCAACAAGACCGATTCCGCCGTCAGAATCGTTCACAAGCCGACCGGAATCACGGTCAACTGTCAGGATGGACGCAACCAGATCGCCAACAAGGAAACGGCCCTCAGGATCATCAGGGCGCGCGTCTACGAATATTACAAGCAGAAGAAAGAAGAAGAGGAAGGTGCAATCCGTCGTTCCAAGATCGGAACGGGAGACCGTTCGGAGAAGATCCGCACCTACAACTATCCGCAGAACCGCGTTTCCGACCATCGTATCGGTCTGACCATCAATCAGCTGGACCGCATCATGGAAGGAAAGCTCGGCGATATCGTCAACGCTCTGCTGGCAAACGAGGAGAAGGAAAAGCTTCTGAATGAGCACCTATAATCAGCTGATACATCTGTATCGGCAGAAAATGAAGGAGAAAGAGCTTCCGCCGGAAACGGTGAAGGCTTTTCTTTTTGAACTGTGCAATGACCATGATGTCAACCTGTATATGGATATTGACAAGGAGATGAATCAAGAGGTGGAAGACCTCTTCGTCTCGGGGATGGAACGCATTCTGAAAGGAGAGCCGATGAATTATGTTCTCGGTTATTCCTATTTCTATGGCTATCGTTTCATCGTCAATGGCGGTGTTCTCATACCCCGTCCGGAAACGGAAGAACTGGTCGGTCTCATTCTGAGCGAATATGACCGGCATTTCGCAGGAGAGAAAATCCGACTGTGCGATGTCGGCACCGGTTCGGGAGCGATCGCGATCGCACTGAAGAAGGAAGAAGACAGGCTCGATGTCTGTGCCTCTGACATTTCCAAAGAAGCTTTGGCTGTCGCCGAAAAAAACGCAGAGATCAACGGCTGTGAGATCCGTTTTCTGGAAGGATCGATGCTGGAGCCGTATATTGAAGAGGGAATCCGCGTGAAGATCCTGGTCTCCAATCCGCCTTATATCAAGACGATCGAGACGATTGAAGATTCCGTCTTTGACTATGAGCCGCATGTGGCGCTCTTCGGCGGGAAGGACGGCCTCTTCTTCTATCGGCAGATCCTGGAAAATGCGGCAAAGATTCTGGAACCGCACGGCCTCATCTTCTTTGAGATGGGCTACGACCTGAAGGAAAGCCTGAGCGATCTGGCAAGATCCTGCCTGCCTGATGCGAAGATCAGCGTCTTCAGGGATATCAACGGAAAAGACCGCATGATGATGATCGAAACCTGATCTTTCACAATCTTTTCACAGTGTGATGTTATAAAGATA
>JAIKXJ010000038.1 GCA_024684175.1 Erysipelotrichaceae bacterium | reverse complement strand
AGTGACAACGATATGGCGGCAGGTAGCGCCGCAGGATGCAAATGTATTAGAATAGATAGAGACGGCGATCTGGTAAAGGCCGTAAATGAAGCTTTAAATCGATAGATATGAAAGAAGTCGTGAGAAATGAGCTTGATGAGCTCATCAGAAGATATCCGGAATTAAGTGCCTGTAAAAAAGAGATCGAAGAGGCATATCTTTTGCTGCAGGAGACCTACGATAACGGTCACAAGCTGCTGATCGCCGGCAACGGCGGTTCGGCGGCTGACAGCGAACACATTGCCGGTGAACTGATGAAGCGTTTCAAGATCACCCGGCCGATCGATGAAGATCTTGCACAGAAACTGCTGAAGATCGATCCCATCAGGGGCGAAAGACTCGTAAAGAATCTGGAAAAGCCTTTGCGTGCCGTTCCTTTGACTTCTCATATCGCCATCACGACGGCATATATGAACGACGCGGATGCGACCGGCGTCTTTGCCCAGCAGATGTTGGGCTTCGGCGATGAAGGGGATGCCTTTCTTGCCATCTCGACGTCCGGCAATTCGGAGAACATCATCTCTGCCTGTGTCGTCGCCAAAGCGATGGGCATCAAGATCATTGGTCTGACCGGACAGAAGGAAAGCAAGCTTTCCGGGTATGCGGATATCTGCATCAAAGTCCCACAGACGGAGACCTACAAGATACAGGAACTGCATTTGCCGGTCTATCATGCCTTGTGTCTGATGCTGGAAAGCAATTATTTCGGGAAATAGATTATGATTATTACAAAAACACCATTCCGCATGTCTTTCTTCGGCGGCGGGACCGACTTAAAAGAATTCTATGAAGAACACGGCGGTGCCGTCTTGTCTTCAACTTTTGATAAATACGTTTATGTCACGGTGAGACACTTGCCGCGATTTTTTGATTATAAGAATCAGCTGACTTACTCCAAGATCGAACGGGTCGGCGATGTCGAAGAGCTCGAACATCCGATGGTCCGCAATGCGATGAAGCTTTTGGATATGCATGAGCTGATCATCAACTACGATGCCGACTTGCCGGCAAGGACGGGCCTGGGCACGAGCTCTTCCTTTGCGGTCGGTCTGCTCAATGCCTTTCATTCCCTGAAGGGAAAACAGAAGGACAAGAGGACTCTGGCGGATGAGGCGATCTATGTGGAGCGCATCATGTGCGATGAGGCCGGCGGCCTGCAGGATCAGATCGCCGCTTCCTACGGCGGTCTCAACCGCATCGATTTCGATGCATCGGGTTACCGCGTCACACCGATCGAGATCTCGGAGTCAAGAAAGAATGAACTCAATGACAACCTGATGTTGTTTTTTACCGGTTTCTCCCGATTCTCCGCCGACATACAGACCGATACGAAAAAGAATATCGGAAGCAATACGGAACGTTTATTGAAGATGAAAGCGATGGTCGATACTGCCGAGGTGATACTGACCGATGAAGACAGAGATCTCGATGATTTCGGAAGACTGTTACATGAATCCTGGATGTTGAAAAGAAGTACAGGTTCGAAGATCTCGACTTCACAGATCGACCGGATCTATGAGCGGGCTTTAAATGCCGGTGCATTGGGAGGAAAGCTCTTAGGTGCAGGGGGCGGCGGTTTCGTTCTTCTGTATGTGCCGGAAGAAAAACAGGAAGCTGTTAGAAAAGAATTGAAGGAATTATTACTTGTGCCGTTCCGTTTTGAAGAAGAAGGGACGAGTGTCATATACTATGTGCCTGAACATTTCCAGGCGGAGGAGACGGAAAATGACTAGAGCTTTGATCACGGGCATCACCGGTATGGTTGGATCCCATCTTGCGGATTTCCTGCTTGAAAATACGGATTGGGATATCTACGGCGTCTGCCGCTGGCGGAGCCCGTTAGACAATGTCGAACATCTTCTGGACAGAGTCAACAACAAGGACAGGGTCTACTTTGATTACGCCGATCTCAATGATGAGATGTCGCTGATTATGGTCATCAAGAAGGTGAGACCGGATTATGTCTTCCATCTGGCGGCGCAGTCGTATCCTTTGACGAGCTTCACAGCACCGATCGATACCCTGAATACGAACATCTTAGGTACCTGCCGTTTATTGGAAGCGATCCATCTGCAGATGGAAGAAGATAAGACCTATCATCCAATCATCCATGTCTGCGCTTCTTCGGAAGTTTTCGGACGCATCCCGGCCGACCAGAAACCGGAGAACGGCATCAACGAAGAATGCCGCTTCCATCCGGCATCTCCTTATGCGATCTCCAAAGTCGGTACCGACTTATTGGGAAGATATTACGCGGAAGCCTTTGGCATGACCGTCATGACGACTAGGATGTTCACGCATACCGGACCAAGAAGAGGAGATGTCTTCCATGAGTCGACTTTTGCCAAACAGATCGCCATGATCGAAGAGGGGCTGATCGAACCGGCCGTCAAAGTCGGCAATCTGGAATCTTTAAGGACCTATGCGGATGTCAGGGATGCGGTCAGAGCATACTATATGCTGGTCACCTGCGATCCGATCCCGGGAGAATATTACAATATCGGCGGTTCTTATACCTGCTTAGTCAAAGATACTTTGAATACACTGATCTCTTATTCAACGATGAAAGACCGGATCAAAGTCGTCACTGATCCGGAACGTCTGCGTCCGATCGATGCGGATCTGCAGATCCCGGACTGTTCCAAGTTCAAGGCGCACACCGGCTGGGAACCGGAGATCTCATACGAGAAGACGATGAAAGATTTATTGGATTACTGGCGTGAAAGAGTCAAGAAAGGAAAGTTCTTAACAAGATAATGCTGATCGAATTTGTCAGACCGGATTTTGTATTCGAAAATGAAGCGGGACAGCTGAACCAGCTCGTACATGAAGGCTGGAATCAGGTCAATGCGATCTTTTCGGCAGGCGGTTCCGTACGCGGCGGTCATTATCATAAATACAACAAAGAATGTTTTTTCATCCTTCAAGGCAGCTTTAAGCTGACAGTCTGGAAAGATGGTGAAAGAGAAGAATATGAGATCAAAAAAGGGGATATGTTCATCATCCCCGAATATGTCTTCCATACTTTTGAATACCACGAAGACACGTATCTGGTCGCCATGTACAACGACGGTGTCGAACTCGATGAAAACACAAAGGATATCTGGAGCCGGTAAATGCGCTATTTGTACTATTGCAATTCCGCATATCAGATCCTGACGATCCTGAATCTTCACTGGCACAGAAAATATGCCTCTTTTGAAAAGATAGAGGATTATGATGCCGATCTGATCGTCATGAATTCGTTCGATGATGCAAGAAGGATCACCGAGATCCTGAAGCAGGAACATTATTTTTGTCATGTCTTTCTCGTTGACAAGTCGTTCAATTCAGGAAGGTTTCATTCCTTGCATACGCTGATCGATCTTCTTGTGCCTTCGGAATATCTCGACGATAAGTACGGGCTGAAGAGAAAAGACATGCATAAGGCCTATGATGTCATCACGGCGCCGAAGTACAACACTCTGATCTCGGCGGTATGGAGGCTCAATCCGAAAGCGAAGCTGCATCTGTATGAAGACGGGACAGCGGCGTATTTCGGTGCTTTGGATCTGACTCCGGATTCGAGACTGTATAAGAAGTTTTTTACGATATTGAACTACGGCCGTTCTTTTTACGATTATGAGCGTTTTTATCTCAACGATGCATCATTGTTCAGCGGCGATCACAAGGAAAAGACGGTCAGCATCCCGGATTTCGATCCCGATTTCTTAATGAAGATCAAAAAAGACTTTAAGGAATATCTGAACGGTGACGATGCAAAAGGCAAGGACATCCTGTATTTTGCCCAATATCTCAACAATAAGGACATCAATATCTTCATCGATTCTTTACTGAGCGATCTGGAGGAATATAAAGAAAATGTCCTTTATATCCCGCATCCGCGGCATAAAGACAGCAAGACTTATGGCTTTGATTATGTCAATAAGAAACAGATCTGGGAGTTGAAGCAGCTGGACATCAACGATCTGGAAGAGAAGATGTTGATTGCGATCCACTCGACAGCTTGTTTTACACCGAAGATCCTTTTTGACAGAGAACCGTATCTGCTTCTGTTCTATAAGCTCTGCGACGATAAGGTGACAGCGCGCAACGATCGTTTTGATATTTTTGTTGAGCGGTTCATCAGGACTTACAGGGATCCCGGGAAGATCATGATCCCGGAGACTCCGGATGAATTGAAAGGATATGTGAAGAGGTTTATTGAAGGAAAGGAGAGAAAATGAAACGATCCAGGACACAGAAAGCATTTCTGAATGTTGCGACCGGCATTGCGGCGGAATTCATCTCTCTTGCCTGCGGACTTATCCTGCCGAGGCTGATCCTGAGCAATTTCGGGTCAGCCTATAACGGCATCACGCAGTCGATCTCCCAGTTCATCTCATATATCTCATTGATGAAAGCCGGGATCGGCGGTGCAACAGCGGTCGCTTTGTATAAACCGCTGGCGGAAAACGACAATGTCAAAGTCAGCGAAGTGCTGGCGGCGACGGAAGAATTCATGCGCAAGATCGCCATGATCTTTGCGGCTTTCGTTCTTGTTTTTGCCTGCGTCTATCCGTTCCTGGTCAGTGAAGAATTCGGCTGGCTTTTCACGGCATCGCTGGTCATCATCATCTCGATCTCAACGTTCGGTCAGTATTACTTCGGTTTCACTTACCAGATGCTTCTGAGTGCCGACCAGAAGGATTACATCACGACTTGTCTGAATATCGTGACGACACTCGTCAATACTTTCTTATCTGTCATTCTGATCCGGAACAACTGTTCGATCCATATGATCAAGCTGGGTTCTTCGATCGCTCATCTGATCACGCCTTTATCTTTGTACTTCTATGTCAGAAAGAAGTACAACCTGGTCAAGGGCGTCAAGCCGAATAAAGATCTCATCCCGCAGCGCTGGGATGCAACAGCTCACGAAGTCGCTTCTTTCATCAACAACAATACCGACGTCGTATTGCTGACATTCTTTACCGGTATGAAAGAGATCTCGGTCTATACGGTCTATCAGTATGTCATCTCCAATCTGAAGAAGATCGTTACACAGGTGACGGTCGGTTTCGGAGCGGCATTCGGTGACATGTATGCCAAAAACGAGATCGATCTGATGCATCAGAACCTGGGGATCTTCGAACTGATCATCTATTCCTTTACTTCCGTCTTGTATTCGGTCGCTTTGGTCATGATCCTCCCTTTCGTGGTGATCTACACCAAAGGAGTCACCGATATCGAATATGTCAGACCGTTGTTCGCCTTGGTCACGATCCTGGCGAGCATCTTCAACTGCTTCCGCATCCCTTACAGGGTCATCGTCATCAATGTCGGCCATTACAGGCAGACGAAGAACGGCGCCATCATGGAAGCGGTCATCAATATCGTCGTTTCGATCGTCGGATGTATCTGCTTCGGACTGATCGGTGTTGCTTTAGGTACGCTCTGTGCAATGGTATTCAGGACTCTGCAGTATGCGATCTACCTTTCGCAAAATATCATGTACCGCGATATCCGCTATTTCATCAAGCATGTCTTGCTGACATTTGTGATCATCGCGGCCGTCTATCTGATCGCCAAACTCTATCTGCCGTTAACGATGTCGGGCTGGCTGCAATGGATCTTATATGCTTCTTTGACGACAGTCATTGCCGTGATCTTGACAGTCGGTACGGATTATCTGTTCTATAAAGAGGATCTGTTCAATTTGTTCGGCAAACTGAAAAAGAATCTTCTGAAACGGAAGGCTTAAAATGGAAAAGCTGTCTTTGGATGAGGTCAGAAAGGTCTCACTCGATATCCTGATCGATATCGCTGATTATTGTGAACGCAATGATCTGCGTTATTTTCTTTCCGTCGGCACATTGCTGGGTGCCGTAAGGCACAAGGGTTTCATCCCCTGGGATGATGATATCGATATCATGATGCCCAGGCCTGATTATGAACGCCTTCTGAAAGAATACGACGGCCGATACAGACTCCTCAAGCCGGAGAGCGGACTGCTTTATTATGCCAAGGCATACGATCCGGATACCGTGAAATATGAAACGGATACCGATTACAAAAAGAACAAGGCGATCGGTGTCGATATCGACATCTTTCCTCTGGACGGTATCGTCAATGACGAGAAGATCGTACAGAAGCTCTATAAGCGGACTTGTTTCCTGGAAGCTTTGCTGAGACTGTCGAATCAGCCGATCTTTTTAAGAAAGAATCCGGTCAAGTGCATCAACCGCATCATCCCGAGGATCATCGGCAGCAGGAATCTGGTCAGACTGATCGAAAAAAACGCCAAGACTTATGATTATGACAAAAGCGACTATGTCATCCGCATGCGCTATTCGCCCAACGGCTTTACCGGTGCTTTGCCTAAGTCGGTCTATGAGAAAGATTACGGGGAATTCGAAGGTCACAGATTCGTGATCCCGAAGGGTTATGATGCGTTCCTGACGGCGTTTTTCGGCGACTATATGGTCCTGCCGCCGGAAGACAAGAGAGTCACGCATATCTTTGAATGTTACAGGTTGAATAAAGATGAAAAAGCTGAAACTCGTTGAATTCATCGGCAGAATACAAGACGGCGGCGCTGAGACTTTAGTCAAGGACTATGCCCTGATGCTCGACAAGGAAAAGTTCGATGTGACTATTCTTTGTGAAGACTACAGACCGGAATCCAATGTCTATAAAACACTGAAAGAGAATCATGTACATATCGTTTCGATGTATGAACGGTCGTTCTTTTTCAATAAGGTCCTGGCCAGACTCTTCGGCAAGCGCCATGTCGCTCTTCTTTTTAAGAAAGCGCTGAAGTCACTTCGCCCGGATGTCATCCACGCCCATCTGGAACTGCTGGAAGTATTATATTACGCAAGAGACAGTCTGGAAGGCGTCCGCCTTCTGTTCACCTGTCACAATCCGCCGGAAAAACTGATCGGAGATGAACGGCCGGCTGAACGCGATGCCTGCCGCTATCTGCTGGATCATAACGGTTTGCAGATCATCGCTTTGCATGAAGAAATGGCTAGACAGATCGAAGAGATGTTCGGCATCAGCAATGTGAAGGTCATACGCAACGGCATCGATCTGGACCGTTTCCGTAACGTTCCGGTCACGAAAGAGGAAAAAAGAAGACAGCTGGGCATTCCCGAAAATGCCTGGGTCATCGGTCAGGTCGGAAGGTTCACCTATCAGAAGAATCCGGAATTTACCGTCGCTTTGTTTAGCGAAGTATTGAAAAAGGATCCCGGTGCGAGACTGATGCTGGTCGGCCGAGGCAAACAGGAGGGACAGCTGCGCGAACAGATCAGAGAGCTTGGCCTTGAAGGTAAGGCCGAACTGTACGTTTCCCGCAGCGATATCCCCGAACTGTTACGGGCAATGGATGTCTTCATCCTTCCTTCCCGTTTTGAAGGTTTTGGCATCGTTCTGGTGGAGGCTCAGGCCGCAGGCTTGCCTTGCGTCGTTTCCGATCAGGTCCCTGATGAGGTCTGTCTGAGCAAAAACGTCACAAAACTCGCATTGGATGACCCGATCGATCACTGGACGGATGCCTTGATGCATCCGGTCGGCAATATCGGATCTTATGGCGATATCGAGGATTATGACATGAAGAAAGAGATCGGAAATCTTGAAAAGCTGTATCTTAAGGGATCGTGATCCGGATAATGCGTGTTTCGATTTAAAAAATCTGCCTGTACGGCAGATTTTTATTTGCAGTTTTTGGATGAAGGATCAACTGAATTTCTGAATGTTGTTCATCATCAGATAATACGGTTCGGGGTCTTCCTCATCGTAATAGAAGGTGACTTTGGCCTTCTTGAATTCATAGAGCCACTGCGCCTGAGAGATCATGCCGCCGTTGACTCTTTTCTCGTAATCGACGGGCTCGTTCATGCCGGTGAAATCTTCGGGCACGGGAGCTTTTTCAAGCGTGATCTCATGTTTCAACATCGATTCGAGCCAGCAATAAGCGATCGGCATCTTAAGGAAGGCGGATGGATAGCTCCAGGGCGAGTTGCGGAAATTGATCTCGCTGAAATAGATCGTTCCATCACTGTCTATGATGAATTCCGCTTCGAAAATTCCCTCGAAGCCGATCTCCTTGAACATTGCTGCCAGCGACCGGTTGATCGCTTCATTGTCGGCATCCTTCACTGTGAAATAAGGACTGTAATATCCTTTCAGGAGATAATTGTATGTGATCGAGATCGGGATGCACGTGCTGTTTCCGTGATCGATGCAGAATCCTTCCAGGGTATACTCGTTCTTTTTGTCGACATATCTCTGGATGAGGACTTTTTCCGAGCGGATGGAGGCAAAAGCATCCTTGAGATCTTCTTCATTCTCACAGATATGAACATCGGATTTCCAGCCGCCGATGACCGGTGAGATGGATTTGGTGATGACGGGGTAGGAGATATCTTCCGGTATCGTACCGCGGTCGGTGACGGTCGTGTCAAGCACCGGAAGGCCGTGCTTCTTCGCCAGTTCGAGAATGGCGAATTTGTCCATGAATGCGTTGATCCTGCCTGCCTGCCCGGCATTGAAGACCAGGAAGCGGTCTCTGAGCTCGTCATAATGTTTGTCGAGTAATGAGATCGTGACATCGTCACCGGTGAGCACAAAGGGAGCTTTTTCTTCGTTCCCGTATTTGTCCAGAAGCAGTTCGTAGGCTTCTTCGATCGTATCGACATAGTGGGCAAGGGATACGTAACGGCTGGAAGAAGCGATCCTGTCCTTTCCCTTGACGGCGATATAGATCGGAGCGATCTGATTCATGCCCAGGCTTCTGATCAGACTCAGAGGGTTGTAGTGCTCTATGGACATGACGATGACCAAATGACCGCAGATGTTGTTCTTAAGATCCATGTTGTCTCGTGTTATCTAATCCGTTCGGCGTAGATAACATTTTCCTTTCTTGGCCTGAATGTTCTCTAGAGGCATACAATCGGCCGAATTGTCATGCTGATGAATGTGTGCAGCGGATCCCATCCGTAGAGGAGTCTTCTGCCGTCTTTTCTTTGCGGGGAAAAGGGACAGGGATCCGAAGACGCAGGTCTTAACAGGAACGATCTACAGATCGAATTTTTTGCCGAACGAAGCTTCGATGCGAAGCACTTCGAACGCTTCAGCGTACTGCTTGCCGATCTCGTATCCTCTGAATCCGCACCTTGCATGGACGCCTTGGACCCAGTTTTCACCGCCGAACTTGTTGTATTCGGACTTGTGCTCACGAAGAGAGGCGACCTTCTTTTCGATCGTCGAAGAGATGTCGACATAGAGCTGAGGCTTGAATGCCACATAGGATCTTCCCGAAGGAGAGATTGGTTCATAGAAGAAGATGGTATTCTTTCTTCTGGCAGCGGAAATCGTGGAATTGCTGACGCCGGCATGGGCTTGATGAGTATCAAAAGGGTGATGAGTGAAAATGATATCGGGATCGTAGTTGCTGATGCAGATGTCGATCGCCGTGACTGCATCGGACGTCCAGGGGATGTCCTTGGTGGGGAAGTCGAGGATCTCGATATCTTTGATCCCCAGGGTCCGGAGGGCTTTTGTGCCTTCCTGTACAGCGACTTCATCGGAACGCTGGATCGCTCCTTCTTTATTTGTATAGCCCGATTTGCTCATGATGAGGACTTTTACGTCGTGTCCGTTCTCAACGGCTTTCGCAAGCGTACCACCGCATGCGATCTCGATGTCGTCAAGGTGAGCACCAATTGCCAGTATTTTCATAAGAAATATCCTTTCTAAATCTGTTCTTATTATATATTATGTTTTCATTTCCCGGAGAAAAACAAAAAAGCCACCGCATGTCAGACAGGGTGATGACAGCCGGCAGCTCCGGATATCGTATCGTGATCAGACGGAACGATCGTTCAGGATCTTATGATACAGTTCCACATATTCCTTATACTTGTCCGTCATATTGAAATCGGCAGCCCGTGTGAGACACGCCTGCCTGGTATAAGGTCTGGTCTCTTTGATCCTGAGGATCTCCGATCCCATGGCATCGAGGTCTTCTGTCGGGACTTTTGAGCCGGAGTGGATATCGATGATCTCGGCGCAGCCGCCCGTATCATAGGTCAAAACAGGCAGACCGCAGGCGAGAGCTTCCATATTGACGGTGGGGAAGTTGTCGTCGTTGGTGGGATTGACGAAGAGGTCGGCTGCCGAATAGATCTTGACCAGTTCTTTCTGATTGAAGGTCTTGTGGATGGAAATGATGTTGTCGGGAAGCAGCTTGTCCACTTCATCGTTGGTGCCGACCATGACGATCTGACAGTCTTCGGGCAGACGTTTTGCCAGTTCGATGAAGGCATCAAGTCCCTTACAGGTATCCCAGAAATAGGCGACGCCCAGGATGATGAATTTGTTTTCAAGACCGTATTGTTCTCTGAATCCGCTGTCGACGGGTCTGAAGATCTCAAGATCGATGCCGTTGTTGATGACTTCGATCGGATGGTTTTCTTTAAACAGAGACTGTCTGGTCAGATCGGCAAGCCATTTTGAAGGTGTCACGATGGTCAACGTCTTCAGACTGTTGTAGATCTTCTCCCTTTCTTTCCATACTTTAGCGGTATTGTCAAAGAACAGCGTCTTGGGGAAAAAGTCATAATGAGGGCAGCTGCCGCAGCCTGTCAGCCACTTGTCGCATCGGAATTGCGCACACCTGCCGGTAAACGCCCAATTGTCGTGTAAGGTCCAGATCACCGGAATGTTGTTTTTCCTGAAATAGGAAAACAGCATCCTGATATTGAGATAGCTCTCACAAAGTGAGTGCAGATGGATCAGGTCCGGCTTGATCGATCTCAGTTTTCTGATGAATAGGGCAGTATTGATCACATTGAAATAGCCGTTGAGCCCAAAGAGGACGGCTAAGCGTTCGCTGATGACTCTGTCGAGCCAGGTCCCGATATAGATCTGATCCTCGTATTTGAACCTGAGTCCGGTCCGGCTTTTTCGGCAGCAGGTATAGACCTTCAAGCCCTGCTTGCGAGCCTCTTTGGCGATGTTCAGTACGATGTTTCCGGTACTGGCATAATTGTTACTGTTGATCTCGACTATCGTTTTCATTACGAATCATTATACCATTCTTTATGCCGGAGTCTGACATGCTATAATGAAAAAGTATCTGAAGCGCCGCTCAAAGACCGGCAGGAACACCGGTTTCCGCATTTGCGTTGACGGCACAGGTAAAGCAAAAAAGTGAAATTATGAAAAAGTTGATCCTATTGTCCGAACAAAAATCTTTCATCAGGAAACCGGCAAGTGCAGACTGCATCATCGGCCAGGAAAACGCCTTCTTGAAAAGAGGAAACGGAAGCGTTGAAATCGTCTACAAAAGCATCATCCTCAAGAATATCAGCCGGCTGATCAAGAAGATCGGTTTTGAACCGCTCTGCGACGGTTTTACCAGAAAAAAGAGAGAAGACGCTGTGTTCATGTATATCGCCATGAACCTGGTCTACCTCAAAAGCAACCGCTATCTTCTGAAAAAGCTCAAAGAGTCCGGCAATGAATTGTCTCTGTATATCTATGACTGCTGGGAACCGGAATTCGATGCCTGGCAGAAAGTGATCGATGAGATCAGACCGGATTATGTGTTCTTCTGTTTCAAGCAGACATACGAGCACTATAAAGATATTTATGAGAAGTGCTATTGGGTCCCACAGAGTGCCGATCTGGATTATTTCAAAGATCTTGGGATCGAAAAGACGAGACGTTTCATACAGATGGGAAGAGTCAATCCCAAGATGCATGAAGCGATCTTGAACTATCTGAAGGATCACAATCTGGAAGATCAGAATGATAATTATGTCTATCGGCGCAAGGAGAAGACCAATCTCTTCCCCGAACTGCCGGTATTGGTGAGAGAGATCAACCGGTCGAAGTTCATCGTCTGCATCCCGAAATGCTATGAGAATTTCAAACGTACAGGCAATGTCAGCGGCATCACGGCCCGATATTTTGAATCGATCGCCTGTAAGACGCTCATCATCGGCAAAAAACCGGTCTCGTTCGACGATCTGTTCCCGAGTGACGGCATGATCGAATTCAACGAAGATCTTTCGGATTTCGGAGAAAAGATCGATGACCTTCTGGAACATCCGCAGAAATATCAGGACATCGTCGACCGCAACTACGAATGTCTGATGAAATACAATACCTGGGGCAACCGCTGTGATCAGATAATGTCGATCATCAATAAATGAAGGAAACAAAATGACAAGAAAATACATCATAGAAGCCAAACGATCAGCGATCGGTAAATTCCTCGGATCCCTCTATGAGAAAGATCCGTTGGAAGCTTCCGCTCAGATCATCACCAAAGGTTTTAAAAAAGAATGGCTGGACGACGTGGAACAGGTCATCATCGGCAACGTCATCTCTGCCGGCATGGGACAGGGTCTGGCGAGAGCCATTGCGATCCGCGCAGGGATCGATGAAAAGGTCCCTGCCTACAGCGTCAATATGGTCTGCGGTTCAGGCATGCAGGCGATCATCAATGCCTGCAACGAGATCGAATGCGGCAAGGATCTAATCCTGACCGGCGGCGTGGAGTTCATGTCCAACATCCCTTATGCGACCAACACGTTTTTAAGATTGGGCAAGAAGTTCGGCAATTTCGAAATGACCGATCTGATGGTCTCGGACGGACTGACGGATTCCTTCAGCGGTGTTCATATGGGCATCACTGCAGAAAACATCGCTGCGAAATATCAGATCAGCAGAGAAGCACAAGACGATTATGCCTATATGTCTCAACAAAGATCGATCAAAGCGATCGATGACGGCGTCTTCAGACAAGAGATCATTCCTTTGGATCTGAAGGATTACAAGGGCAGACAGTTCGTTTTTGATACGGACGAATTTCCTAACCGTGAATCAACAAGAGAGAAGATGTCGATCTTGAAGCCGACGTTCATCAAGAATGAGACCGGCACTCTGACGGCTGCCAATACATCCGGCATCAATGACGGCGCTTCTTTCCTTTTGATCGCATCGGAGTCTTACTGCCGCAGGAATCAGATCTCTCCGCTGGCGCAGATCGAGGATCATTATGTCGTCGGCTGTGATCCGCAATATATGGGCCTGGGTCCTTATTATGCGATCAAAGGCCTGCTGCAAAAAACAGGTCTGGAATTCAAAACGATCGACTATTTTGAGATCAATGAAGCTTTTGCGGCACAGGTCCTAGGCTGCATGAAGCTTCTGGAAGAAGAATTCGGTGTCGATGAGGACTATATCACAGACCGCTGCAACCGTTACGGTTCCGGCCTCGGTCTCGGGCATCCGCTGGGTATGACCGGTGCCAGGATCACGACGACACTGGTCCATGAGATGATGCGCAACGCTTCGATCCGCTACGGTATCGCTTCCTTATGCATCGGCGGAGGAATGGGAGCGGCTTTGCTTCTGAAAGGAGTCGGTAAAGATGAATTTGCTGAAGGATAAGGTGGCCGTGATCACCGGTGCTTCCAAGGGCATCGGGAAGCAGACGGCGGTCAAGATGGCAGAAGAAGGAGCTCTCGTTTATGCCTGTTCACGAAGCAAAGCGGATTATTATGATGACAAGATCCGCTATCTTCAGCTGGATGTGACGGATAAGGATTCCTGTCAGAACGTTTTTGATGCAGTAATGAAAGAGCACGGAAGAGTCGACGTCTTGGTATGCAATGCCGGCATCACAGCTGATAAGATGACCGCCAAGATGTCCGATGAGGATTTTGACAGAGTCATCGATACGAACTTAAAAGGTGTCTTCAATATGATCCGGATCTTCGGTCCGCAGATGGAAGGACAGGGGAAGGGGTCCATCGTCGCGATCTCATCGATCGTCGGCGAACAAGGAAACATCGGTCAAGCCAATTATGCGGCATCGAAAGCCGGTATCATCGGCATGTGCAAGTCTTTTGCCAAGGAGTTTTCCAGGAAAGGGGCTCAGGTCAGAGTCAATGCCATTGCCCCGGGCTATATCCTGACGGATATGGTAAAGACGGTCCGGGAGGATCTGCTGGAGAAGTTTGCTTCGCAGACCATGCTGAAACGGCTCGGTGAACCGGAGGAGATCGCGAACGTCGTCGCGTTCTTGTCTTCGGATGAGGCTTCCTATATCACCGGAACGGTGATCGATGTCAACGGCGGCATGCGTTTATAGAGGAGGATGATCTTTATGAAAATGATCTATATGGGCAGAAAGAAACAAAGCGTCGAATTGTTGAACTGGACGCTCGAACAAGGCATCGAAGTCAAAGCTGTCTGCACGGATTCCCAGTTCGAGAATTCCCCGACTGCCAAAGCGGCCAGAGAGAAAGGAATCCCGGTCATCTCGATGAAAGAAGCGGAAGAATATGTGAGTTCTCATCCCGGTGAGATCGACCTGGTCGTTTCTTATCTTTACTGGAAGAGGATCCGCAAGCCTTTGATCGAAGGACCGAATTACGGATGCATCAACTTCCATCCGGCGATCCTTCCGGACTGGAAGGGCTGCGCCGGTTATAATATCGCGATCTTGAAGAAGCTGCCTGAATGGGGGGTCACTGCCCATTATGTCGATGAGACGATCGATACCGGCAAGATCATCCGGGTCAATAAATTTGATTTCGACTATAAAACGGCGACTGCTCAATCTTTGGAAAAAGTCACGCAGGATGAACTGGTGAAATTGTATAAGCAGATCATCCTTGAAGTCAAAGAGAAGGGAAGACTGGAAACGCTGGATCTTGACAACTCCAAGGGGACTTACATCTCTCGCGATCAGATGAATGAGATGAAGAAGATCACGGAAGAAGACTTGACATCGGAAGATCTTGATGTCAAAGTCAGAGCGTTCTGGTTCCCGCCGTATGACGGCGCGTATATCGAAAAGAACGGAAAGAAATATACCCTGGTTGACAAGCAGATCCTGGACTCCCTGGTCGATCAGGATACGACGGCTCTGTTTTAAAGGTAGGAATATATAAATATCTGTTGTAAAATAAAGGCATGAGTAAAACTCGTGCTTTTTATATTGAGCATTGGCAAGTGATCGCCTTCATACTGATGATGTATGACTTTGTGACGATCGCTTTTTCTTATTTCTTCGGCTTATGGCTGAGATTCGATTTCCGTTTCCAGAGTATTCCGATCGCTTATCTCAGAGTCTATTACAAGATGATCGTCCCATTTGCGCTGATGTGCATCGTGATCTACTGGTTCTTCAAACTGTACCGGAGCATCTGGCGTTTTGCTTCCTACAGCGAACTTACCAATATCATCATTTCCAATTTCATCTGCGGTGCCTTGAATTATATCATCACCAGGATCTTCGGGGCCAGGATGCCGCTGTCCTATCACGTGATCGGTATTCTGATGCAGGTGATCTGCGCGGCGATCGTCCGTTTCTCTTATCGTCTGTTCCTGATGCTGAAACGTCAGCAGCGAAACAACAAGAATGCGACCCAGGTCATGCTGATCGGAGCGGGAGATGCCGGCATGACGATCTTACGGGATGTCAACAAGAACATGGAATCCAATTCCCGTGTCGTCTGCATCATCGACGACAATACGAACAAATACGGCAGATATGTCGAAGGTGTCCCGGTCGTCGGCGGAAGAGACGATATCCTCAAGAACGTCGAGAAATACAACATCAATGAGATCTATTTTGCCATACCGTCTGCTTCGGCGGCGCAGCGAAGAGATATCCTGAATATCTGCAGGGAGACCGACTGTGAGATCAAAGTCCTTCCGGGCATCCAGCAGATCGTCAACGGTGATGTCTCAGTCAACATGATGAAAAACGTTGCGATCGAGGACCTGCTGGGCAGAGATGTCGTCAAGGTCAACAATGATGAGATCTTCGATTTCATCAACGGCAAGGTCATCCTGGTCACCGGCGGCGGCGGATCGATCGGCTCCGAACTTTGCCGGCAGATCGCCAAACATTCGCCGAAGCGCTTGATCATCTTCGATATCTATGAGAACAACGCTTATGATATCCAGCAGGAACTGAAACGGGACTATCCGGACCTTCGTCTTGAAGTCATGATCGGTTCCGTCAGAGACTCCAAGAGGGTGGATCATGTCTTCTCGATTTACCATCCGGACATCGTCTATCATGCGGCAGCACATAAACATGTGCCGCTCATGGAAGCTTCTCCGAACGAAGCGATCAAAAACAATACGATCGGAACCTTCAAAGTCGCTTATGCAGCCGTCAAATACGATGTCAGACGTTTCGTTCTGATCTCTACCGACAAGGCGGTCAACCCGACCAACATCATGGGGGCATCCAAGCGGATGTGCGAGATGGTCATCCAGACCTTCGATAAGCTGATCAAGAACAAGGCAACTGACAAGCTTTCCATTGTCGAAGACTGCTTCTCGGAAGTCAGTGTGAAGGAACTGCAGGGAAAGACGGAATTCGTTGCCGTAAGATTCGGCAATGTATTGGGTTCCAACGGTTCGGTCATCCCGTTATTCAAGAAGCAGATCGAAGCCGGTGGTCCGGTCACGGTCACCCACCCGGACATCATCCGCTATTTCATGACCATACCGGAAGCCGTATCGCTCGTTTTACAGGCGGGCGTTTATGCCAAAGGCGGAGAGATCTTCATCCTGGATATGGGTGAGCCAGTCAAGATCGACACTTTGGCCAGGAATCTGATCAAGCTGTCCGGATTCAGACCGGACGAAGACATCAAGATCGTCTATACCGGTTTAAGACCGGGCGAAAAGTTATATGAAGAGAAACTGATGGCTGCCGAAGGCAATCAGACTACCGACAATGATCTGATCTTCGTCGGCAAACCGCTGGGTATCGATGAAGATACTTTCTTAAAGCAGCTGAAAGAACTGTATATCGTATCGAGCAATAATGATGATCATATATTTGAGCTGGTCGAGAAAGTCGTTCCGACCTATAAGAGAAAAGAGGATTAGCATATGAAACGCGCAGAAAAAAGGATCTTTTTAGCCACGGCCACGATGCACGGCGAAGAAGAAAAGTTTATCAAAGAAGCCTTTGACACCAACTGGGTCACCACAGTAGGGAAAAACATCGACGAATCCGAACGGATCGTTGCCGAATATATCGGCTGTAAATATGCCGTCGGATTGAGCTGCGGTACTTCCGCACTTCACCTGGCGACCAAACTGGCGGGAGAAAAGCTTTACGGTCAGGCCAGACCTAATGAAGGGACTTTGGCCGGACATCGCGTCTTTGCTTCGGACATGACCTTTGATGCGTCGATCAATCCGATCGCTTATGAAGACGGTGAAGCGATCTTCTTAGATACCGAATACGACACCTGGAACACCGATCCGGAAGCTCTGAAGAAAGCCATCGAGCTTTATCCGGATGTTAAACTCTTCGTCATGGTTCACCTGTACGGCACACCGGGCAAAGTCGAAGAGATCAAGAAGATCTGTGATGAACACGGGATCCTCATCATCGAAGACGCCTGTGAGTCATTCGGTGCTAAATATAAACTCAACGGACAGTGGGTCGAGACCGGCACCTTAGGTGATTACAATTGCATCTCTTTCAACGGCAACAAGATCATCACCGGATCGGCCGGCGGTATGTTCCTGACGGATTCCAAAGAAGATGCCGACAAGGTCAGGAAGTGGTCTACCCAATCCAGGGAGAATGCCTTCTGGTACCAGCATGAGGAAGTCGGTTACAACTACCGCATGTCCAACATCGTTGCCGGTGTCATCCGCGGCCAGCTGCCGTATTTGGATGAGCATATCAGAAGAAAAACGGAGATCTATAACCGATACAAGGAAGGCTTTATAGGACTTCCTGTCCAAATGAATCCCTACGATGCGGAAAAGTCGATCCCGAATTTCTGGCTGAGCTGTCTGATCATCGATGAGGACGCTATGTGTAAGCAGGTCCGCGACGATCACAAGGCTTTGTATATCCATGAGAAAGGCAAGTCCTGTCCTACGGAGATCCTTCAAAAACTGGAAGAATGCAATATGGAAGGCCGTCCGATCTGGAAACCTATGCATGCCCAGCCGATCTATCGGACCAACAAATTCGTCACAACCAACGGAAACGGCAGAGGCCAGTCCAATGCTTATATCGATCTTGGCAAGGCAAAAGATGTCGGCATGGATATCTTTAACAGAGGATTATGTCTGCCGACCGATATCAAGATGACGGCGGAAGAACAGGATAGCGTTATCGCTGTCATCCGTGAATGTTTTGAATGAACCAAACTTATCGTGAGACAGCGGCGATGTCCGAAGCACCTCGCCGTTTTCTTTTGTCCGGGATCGTTTGGGCAGGTTTTACTATATGTTTCATTGATGTTAAAATAGGATAGATATCGGAGAACAAAGAAATGAGAATAATGATCGAAGCAGCAGGAAGTCTGGTCTCTTCCGCCACGATGAAAAATATACAAAAAGCCGGATTCACCTGCATCGGAACGGATTCCAACAGTGAGTCGTTCGGCAAGTATTTGTGTGATGAATTCTACACCGTTCCTTATGCCAGTGATCCTGACAGCAGAAAATTCCTGGCGGATCTCGTCAGAGAAAAAAAGATCGATCTGGTCGTTCCGACTTTGGATGAAGGCATGCTGGCATGGGCACAGATGGTCCCGGAACTGAAGAAGAACGGCACTTCCGTTTCCATTTCGTCTCCGGAAACGATCGAGATCTGTGAGGATAAGTGGCTCACATATCTGAGATTTGCGGAGAACGGCATCCCGACACCGAAAACGAGCCTGGAAAACATTTATCCGCTGGTCAAGCCGCGCAACGGCCGCGGAGGACAGGACATCTCGATCAACGACAAGAACGTATGCATGGACGGCATGATCTCACAGGAACTGCTTTCCGGCATCGAATATACGACGGATGTATTGTGCGATCTTGACGGAGAACCCGTCTACATCGTCCCCAGACGCCGGCTGACCGTCAGAGAAGGCAAATCGACGGAAGGTATCGTTGAAAGAAACGATAGGATCGAAGAGGGCATCCGTTCGATCTGCAAAGTGTTTCGTTTTGCCGGACCGGTCAATATCCAGTGTTTCGTGGATGAAAACGGAGACGTGAAGTTCACGGAGATCAATCCGCGGCTCGGCGGCGGTACGACGCTGGGTATGGCGGCAACAGAAAACTGGTTCCCGCTGATCGTTGATATCTTCGTTCACGGTAAGAAGGTCGAGGCAAGGTGTCCGATCCAGTATGGCTTGAAAATGAGCAGGTACTATAATGAAGTCTTTTATAAATAAGTCTTTCGAAGCTCTGGCGTTCGATCTGGACGGTACTTTGTATGACGAATATGATTTCATACGGCAGGCTTATCGTCCGGTCAGTGAGGTCTTGTCTTCGGAAAGCGACCCCGCAAAAATGTATCGGACTCTTTGCCGGCTCTGGCTCATCCACGGAAGCTCGGCAAACATCTTTCAGCTGGCCTATGAAGAAGAAAATGATGCTGTCTTGAGCGGGGAGATGTTGAAAAGATGCATTGAAGCTTTCAGGAATGCGCGGTTCGAACTGGACCTGAGGCAGCGGACCGCTGATCTGCTCGATCTGTTTGGATCTTATCCGAAAGTGATCATCACGGATGGGAACAGTCAGCTGCAAAGAAAAAAGATCGATGCCTTGGGACTTGCGAAATGGTTCAAGGAAGATGACATCTTTGTTTCCAGTGACTATGGGAAACAAGCGTATAAACCGGATCCATATATGGCCGATCTGGTAAAAGAGAAGCTTCATACAAAGAAGATACTTTATTTCGGCGATCGGGAGATCGATGAAGAATTTTCGAAGAATGCCGGTTTCGGTTTCTGCCATGTAAAAGATATGATCATTGTGTAGGTGGGGAAGATGGAAGAAAACGTTGTTGTGAAACCTTCGAAAACATTCTATGCCCGATATGCCAAAAGAGCATTGGATTTTTCTTTGAGTCTGATCGGACTGATCGTTCTTTCTCCGATCCTTGTGATCCTCACTGTCCTGGAATGGGTCTTCCATGGCCGGCCGGCCGTCTATAAGTCATATCGTCCCGGAAAAGATGAGAAGATCTTTTGTATGTATAAATTCCGTTCCATGACGAACGAAACAGACAAGAGCGGCAAGCTGCTGCCGGAAGAGAAACGTCTGACGAAATTCGGCCGCTTCATCCGCAGGACTTCTTTGGACGAACTGCCGGAGCTGTTCAATATCCTGAAAGGGGACATGAGCATCATCGGTCCGAGACCTTTGCTGGTGGAATATCTGAAACTGTATAATCCCAAGCATAAACAGAGACACCTGGTCCGTCCGGGACTGGCTTGTTTCAGGATCATCCCGTCGGATTCCAAGACATGGACCTGGGGAGAACAGTTCGATAATGACATCTGGTATATCGAACACATCAGTTTTATGACGGACGTGAAGATGATCTTCGCGATCCTAAAGAAAGTTTTCGGAAACAATGATACCCGTGCCAACGATACCAGAGTGCTGTTCGACGGTAAGAACCTGGATGAAACACGCAGCAAGAAAGAACTGGAAAACGAAGATCAGACAGCTGGTCAATGATTCATCAGTCTCGCTTTGAATAAAGCGGGACTTCTTTAATTTGGAAAACACGAGGCATCTATGATAATATCGGAAATGCCGATGAAGGCTTTCTTAATGAAATGATACAATGATTAAAAGGGCTTCAGGCATGCAGGTGAGAACGATGAGAGTATTGATTTTGACGAACAGCGACATTGGTTTATATAAATTCAGAAGAGAATTGCTGGAAGAATTCGCAAGGAATCATTATGAGGTCTATGCCTCTTTGCCGGTAGGAGAATTCACGCCGCAGATCAAGGAACTCGGTGTAAACTATATTGTCACGGAAATGAATCGCAGAGGCAAGAACCCATTTCAGGAATTCAACGTCATCAAAGACTACATGAAGATCATCAAAGATGTGGATCCGGATGTCATATTGACCTATACGATAAAATCGAATGTCTACGGCGGTCTGGCTTCCGAATTGAACCATGTCCCATACATTTCCAATATCACGGGTTTTGGTTCGGCATTCGAAAAAGACGGACTTTTTCAGAAATTCATCAAAGTGCTCTATACTGCCGCTTTAAGCAAGGCCAGCAAGACCTTCTTTCAGAATCAGGCAAATCTCGATTATATGATCGAACAAAAGATCATCAAAAAAGACAGTGATTATGAATTGATCCCGGGTTCCGGTGTGAATCTGGATTTCTTCAAGTGTACAGAATATCCGAAAGATGATGTCGTCTCGTTCGTCTTTGCTGGAAGGATGATGAAGGAAAAGGGTTTCGATCTTTATCTGGATACGGCGGAATACATCCATTCGAAATATCCGAATACCGTATTCCATATCTGCGGTCTTCAGGAAGAGAATTATCAGCAGCGTGTTACGGATCTGGTTGACGCAGGTGTCTGTATCTATCATGAGTCAGTCGATGATATGCGCCCGATATATGAACAGATGCATTGCATCATCCATCCGACATATTATCCGGAAGGCATGTCCAATGTGCTTTTGGAAGCTTGTTCCTGCGGAAGACCGATCATAACGACGGACCGGCCGGGCTGCAGAGAGATCATCGATGATGAGGTCAATGGTTTTATCGTCAAGCAGAAAGATCTTGAGGATCTGAAAGAAAAAGTTGAAAGGTTCATGAAACTGGATAACCGTCAGAGAGCGGAAATGGGCAAGAACGCCCGAAGAAAAGTGGAAGAACAGTTCGATCGGAAGATCGTCGTCGATAAATACATGGAAGCGATCGAAAAATATGGAAAAAAGAGTTAAAGTCCTGGAATTCCTGCCGGGCCTCAATTACGGCGGAGCACAGACGATGATCATCAGCCTGTGTTCCAATATCGACCGGAACGCTGTGGAATGCGATTTTATCATCGACCATGAGGGTCTGCTGGATCTCAAGGACACGGTCGAAGCCTTCGGTGCAAAAGTCTATACGATGCCCAGTTTCAAAGGGTCGAATCTGAGTGAAGTCAGAAATGCCTGGGACCGTTTTTTTGAGCAGCATGATTATGATATCATCCATTGTCATGTCCGCTCCTATTCTTTCATCGTCATGCAGATCGCAAGAAAACATGGGATGAAGACGATCATCCATTCACATAACACATCTAACGGTAAGGGCATCGGCAGTATGATCCGGGCAGTGACGCAGCTTCCGTTGAGGAAGACGGCGGATTATTATTTCGGATGTTCCCAGGAAGCGGGAGAGTGGTTGTTCGGCAAGAAGATCACACAAGGCGACCGCTTTTATGTGATCGATAACGGGATCGATACGGACCGCTTCACCTATGATGAAACGATCCGGACGGATTATCGTGAAAAATTCGGATTGATCGATGAAAAAACATTCATTCAAGTCGGAAGGATGTACCCGCAGAAGAATTATCCGTTCACTTTGAACGCTTTTGCAAGATATCTTTCTTATGATAAACAGGGAAAACTGTTCATCGTCGGAGACGGTGAACAGGAGGATGCGATCTTGAAACAGATCGAAGGATCGAAACTGTCAGATAATGTCGTCATCTTGCAGCATCGTGATGATGTCGATAAACTTCTTCAGATGGCGGATGTGTTTTTGATGCCGTCGTTATACGAAGGGCTCTCCGTTGCCTGCGTCGAAGCGCAAAGCAGCGGTATCCCGTGCCTTTGTTCCGACAGATGTGACAGGAATGTCGATATCACGGGGAACTGCCGTTTCCTTCCTCTTGACGAGGAGACTTGGGTAAATGCCATGAAAGAGGACTATCCTTTGAGAAGACCTTATAAAAAGGAGATCGCAGCTGCCGGTTTTGATGCCGGAAAGAATGCAAAGTGGCTGCAGGATTTTTATTGTAGCATCGTTTGAATTATATGAAAAAGATCTGGTCAGAGAACGAAAATGTCAATATTGCCGTAAATGGTCTGCTGTTTCTTACAGCGATCAATTTTCTGCATTACGGGCAATTGTTCCTGCCTTTGATCTGCATGATCCTGTTCATCGACAATCGTTTCGAATTCAAAGTCAATGATCCCAGGATCTTCATTCTGCTTTGTTTGTTTGCAGTGAGTTTTTACGGTTTTTCTTATCAGCTCGGTTTTTACAGTGTGATGGGTTTCATGCTGCCGATGGCTTACTACATCGGTTCCAATGTCCGCTGCAAAAACGAGGAGAACGTCAAAAAGCTGATCTATCTGCTTTCTTTTTCCATGGCGATGCACGTAGTCCTGAACGCTGTCTATGAGCTGATCGTTCACGGGACACACGGTTTCTTCTATTCCTCGAGCCATTATGATATCTGGGTGGGCGATAAAGTCAATTCCACACTGATCGCGATCGATATCGATCTTTTGCTTGCAGGCCTGTATCATCTCGTGTTTCATGAGAAAGAGAAGACAGTGAGAAAGATCGGGCTTTTCATTTTCTGCCCTGCGATGTTTTATCTGGTCGTGATCGGGCGAAGGACGCAATGCATCCTGCTGATCCTGCTGTTTTTCGCATCGTTCATCTATGAGTCTTTCTTTTTGAAAACAAACGATCAAAACAGAAAGAGACAGTTTCTGACTGTTTTTTCCGTTCTGCTTGGGGCGGCTGTTTTGGTCTTTGCCGCTTATGCAGCGGATCTGTTCGGTGCTAAAACTTTTATGGATGAGCTTCGCATCATTCAGAAACTGAAGATGGGACTGATCAATGACGAAAGAGTGGATGTGTTTTTTGACACGATCGGGCTGATGCCGAAATATCTGTCCGGCGGTCAGAAGATCAGCGCGGAGCTCGGTCTGCAGGCACACAACTTCTGGCTCGACATCTATGATTATGCCGGGATCATGCCGTTTCTTCTGATGATCGTCTATACGTTTCACTGCATATCCGTCTTCTTTAAGATCCTTTCAAGCAGGAAACTGAGCGATCCTTTTAAGATCCTGAGTTTTTCTTTAGCCTTATGTTTTCTGATACAGTTCAATGTAGAACCGGTGATGACCGGTGCATCGATCTTCCTGATCATGACAGTCACAGTCATGACTTTCTTAGGCGGTCTGATAAATGAATAAGAGATTTTTAAGCAATGCATCCTGGATCATGGCCGGCAGGATCGTTCAGCTGGCCATGACCTTCATCACGACGATGCTCGTGACACGATATTTAGGCCCGAGCCTTCACGGCAGACTGACCTATGTTTTTTCTTATATCCAGTTGTTTTTACCGGTCTGTGCCTTGGGTATGAACGATATCATCGTCAAGACACTGCTCGATCATAAAAAGCGTTCCGATGAAGTCATGGGTACGCTTATTGTTCTTCGTTTAGCGGTCTCGCTTGTATGTATGACATGTTCGGTCGTTCTGGTCGGTTTGATCAATCCCGACCCTTCCTATCGCATCATCGCCATGCTGCAGTCGCTGACGCTGGCATTCTATTCTTTTGACAGCATCATCTACTTCTTTCAGGCCAACCTGTTATCAAAGAACGTCGGGATCGCGCTTTCTTTGTCGTACATTTTTGTTTCGGTCTTTCGGATCATCGGCATCCTTCTGAAAAAAGATCTGTATTGGTTCGGCTTTGCGATGTCACTGGACTATATCGTTCAGGCAATGCTTTTGCTGATACTGTATTTCAGAAACGGATGCAGGCTCGTATTTTCAAAACCGTTTGTAAAAACGCTCCTGGGAAGATCTTATCATTATATCGTTTCCGGCTTGCTGGTGGTCATCTATGGGAAAGTTACAGAGATCCTTTTGTTGGGAAAATTGGTCGATGAGACCAATGTCGGATATTATTCGGCAGCGATCACTTTGTGCAATGCCTGGCCGTTCATCCTGACCGCGATCATCGATACAGCAAACCCGATCATCATTGACCTTTACGGCAAAGACAGGGAACTGTTCAAAAAGAGGATACGGCAGTTATACAGCGCGATCTTCTATATCTCCCTTCTTGTTTTGGCGGCGATCTTTGTCTTGGGCGACTTAGTGATCGGTTTGTTGTACGGCAAAGAATTCATGCCTGCCGCTGTTCCTTTGAAGATCTACAGTCTCTCAACGGCCTTTTCTTATCTTGGCGTGGCAAGGACTGCCTGGATGCAATGTAATGAGAAGACGAAATACGAGAGCGTGATCGCTTTCTTCGGTGCAGTCGTTAATGTCACTTTGAACTTTATCTTGATCTCGAACTTCGGGATCGCAGGTGCGGCATTCGCGGCAGTGCTGACACAGTTTCTGACGAACTTTATTTTCCTGTTCACAATGAAAGATACCAGAGAAAATGCTAAACTTATATGGGATGCGATCCTATTGAAAGGCGTACTAGGCAAGGAGGAAAAACATGTTTAAAGATAAAATCCTACTGATCACCGGAGGCACCGGTTCATTCGGTAATGCCGTGGCAAAACGTTTCCTTACCAGCGAGATCAGAGAGATCCGCATCGTTTCCCGTGATGAAAAGAAACAGGACGACATGCGCCATGAGTATCAGCAGAAGTATCCCGAGTATGCGAATAAATTGAAATTCTACATCGGTGATGTCCGTGATTATAAGTCCATCGAGTATGCTTTCAAAGATGTCGATTACGTTTTCCATGCAGCAGCCTTGAAACAAGTCCCATCTTGTGAGTTTTATCCGATCGAAGCCGTCAAGACCAATGTCTTAGGTTCGGATAACGTGATCGATGCCTGCGTGAAGCACGGTGTAAAGAAAGCGATCTTCTTATCGACGGACAAAGCGGCTTATCCGATCAACGCCATGGGCATGACCAAGGCGTTGATGGAGAAGAACGTCGTCGCCAGGTCAAGACAGCTTTCGAAAGACGATACTGTCCTTTGCCTGACAAGATACGGCAACGTGATGGCCTCCAGAGGTTCTGTCATTCCTTTGTTTCTGGAACAGATCGAGAACGATCAGCCGATCACGGTGACCAATCCGAACATGACCAGATTCATGATGTCTTTGGATGAAGCGGTGGAGCTGGTGCTGTTTGCCTTTGAACACGGAAACCAAGGTGATCTCTTTGTTCAGAAAGCACCGGCAGCGACGATCGGCATGCTGGCGGAAGCGATCGTCGAGCTCAAAGGGAAAAAGGATACGAAGATCGTCAATATCGGTACCCGGCACGGCGAAAAGCTTTACGAAGTGCTGGTGACCAAGGAAGATATGATCAAGGCGGAAGATCTTGGAGATTATTTCCGGATCCCGGCCGACAACCGCGATCTCAACTACGACCGCTATATCTCCAAAGGGACGGATAAACTCGACAGCGCGGAAGAATACAATTCCCACAACACGAAGCGTCTCGACCTTGAAGAGATGAAACAGATCCTGATGAAACTCGATCTGTTCAAAGAATGAAAGGACTTGTTCAATGAAAGTACTGGTTATCGCTCCGCATCCGGACGATGAAGTCCTCGGCTGCGGCGGTGTGATCGCAAAACATCTGGATGAAGGCGATGAAGTCTATGTTGGCATCGTCACGAAAGAATGTGAACCTTTATTCAGCGAAGAAATGGATGCGGAAAATAAAAAATGTGCATTGAATGCGCACAAAACCCTCGGCATCACGGAGACTTTCTTTTTGGATCTTCCGGCAGCAATGCTGGAAAGCGTTCCGCGTTATCAGCTGAATTCTTCGATCGACAAACTGATCAGACTGATCGCTCCTGAAGAAGTGTACATCCCGCATAGAGGCGATATGCACCTTGACCATAAGATGGTCACGGATGCCTGCATGGTCGCTCTGAGACCGCGTTTTGACTATACGGTCAAGCGCGTCTATGCTTATGAAACGCTTTCCGAATCCGAATGGGACATCCCGAATTCGACGAATGCTTTCCTGCCTAATGTTTTTGTCGATATCAGCAAGTATATCGACAGAAAGCTTTCCGCGATGCAGCAGTATAAAAGCCAGATCGCTGCTTTTCCCAACCCCAGATCGATCGAAGCGATCAAAGCTCTGGCAATGTTGAGAGGAAGCACGATCAGCAGGGAATATGCGGAAGCGTTCATGCTGATAAGAGATATCAAATAATATGCCAAATATGAGCGCTTTATAAACAAGCGCTTCTTTTATAAAATAAAGAGGTAAGTATGAAGATCTTAGTGACCGGTGCGAAGGGTTTTATCGGAAGAAACCTTGTAGAAAACCTGAAAAACGTGAGAGAAGGAAAAGACAGATCCCGGAATGTCGCCATTGACAGGATCTTTGAATATGATGTCGATACTTCAAAAGAGGCTTTGGAGCGATATTGCTCGGAATGCGATTTCGTTTTCCATCTGGCAGGAGTCAACCGTCCGAAGAATACCGAAGAGTTCAACATCAATCACAGTTTTCTTGCGGAATTATTGAATCATTTGAAGAAAAACGGCAATCGCTGTCCGGTCATGCTGTCGAGTTCGACCCAGGCCTTATTGGACAACGATTACGGCAGATCCAAGAAGGAAGCGGAAGAGCTTCTGCTGAATTACGGAAAAGAGAACGATGTGCGGGTCTGTGTCTACCGTTTTCCGAATGTATTCGGTAAATGGTGCCGTCCGAACTACAACAGTGCTGTGGCAACTTTCTGCAACAATATCGCCAATGATCTTCCGATCACGGTGAACAACAGAGATACGGAACTGACATTGGTCTATATCGATGATATCATCGATGAGATGTTTGAAGCTTTGGCAGGGAATGAGCACAGGGAAGGTGAACTGTGTTTCGTCCCGGTAACGCATAGGAAGACATTGGGTGAGATCGTCGATCTCTTATATACATTCAATGAAGAACCGAAAAATCTGGTGATGCCGTGCATCTCAAAGGGAAGTTTTGAGAAGAAACTGTATTCGGCCTTCTTGTCTTATCTGCCGGAAAGAAAGGTGAAGTTCGAACTTCACAGCAACACCGATGAACGCGGTTCGTTCACGGAATTTTTGAAAACGGAAGACCACGGACAGTTTTCGGTCAATATCTCCAAGCCGGGCATCACGAAAGGCCAGCACTGGCATAATACGAAGTGGGAATTCTTCTTAGTCGTCGCGGGGCACGGCCTCATTCAGGAAAGAAAGATCGGAAGCGATGAAGTCATGGAGTTCGAAGTGTCGGGCGATAAACTCGAACCTGTGCATATGCTTCCGGGTTATACACATAACATCATCAATTTAAGTGAGACGGAGGATCTGGTCACATTGATGTGGGCCAATGAACAATTGGACAAAAACAGGCCAGACACGTTCCACGAGGAGGTCTGAATGGAAAAACTGAAACTCATGATCATCGTCGGTACCAGACCGGAGATCATCCGCTTAAGTGAAGTCATCAAGAAATGTGACAAGTATTTTGATATGACCCTGGTCCACACCGGGCAGAACTATGACTATGAACTCAACGGTATCTTCTTCAAAGACCTGGGTCTGCGGGATCCGGACTATTATCTGGATGCGGTAGGGGACGATCTCGGTGCCACGATCGGCAATATCATCGACAAATCTTACAAGCTGATGGTCAAAGAACGACCGGATGCGGTCCTGGTCCTGGGTGACACGAATTCCTGTTTGTCCGTTATCGGGGCAAAAAGGCTTCATATCCCGACCTTCCACATGGAAGCGGGAAACCGTTGTTTTGATGAGTGCCTGCCGGAAGAGACCAACCGTCGGATCGTCGATGTCATCTCCGATCTCAACATGTGCTATTCCGAACACGCCAGAAGATATCTGAATGCTTCCGGGGTGGCCAAAGAGAGGACCTATGTCACCGGCTCACCGATGGCGGAAGTTTTAAGCGCTCATATCAAAGAGATCGAATCCTCCGATATCCTGGAGAAGCTTGGTCTTGAAAAGAAGAAATATATCTTATTGAGTGCCCATAGGGAAGAGAACATCGATACCCAAGAGAATTTCGAATCACTGTTCAATGCGATCAATGCGATCGCGAGGAAATACGACGTCCCGGTATTGTATTCCTGCCACCCGCGTTCCAGGAAGAGATTGGAAGAGTCCGGTTTCGAGCTCGATCAGCGTGTCATCATGCATAAGCCATTGGGCTTTCATGATTACAACAATCTGCAGATGAATGCGATGTGCGTCGTATCTGACAGCGGCACTTTGCCGGAGGAATCTTCGTTCTTCTTGAGCATCGGCAAGCCGATCCCGGCAGTTGCCATCCGCACTTCGACGGAACGCCCGGAAGCTTTGGATAAGGGGAATTTCATCTTATCAGGCATCACGGAAAAAGAAGTTCTGCAGTCGGTCGAGACAGCGATCAGGATGACAGAAAACGGCGATCTTGGCATCCCAGTCCCGGATTATACGGATCTCAATGTATCGGATAAGGTCGTCAAGCTGATACAGTCCTACACGGGTATTATCGATCGGATGGTTTGGAGGAAAAGATAATGAAGATCGCGGCAAATGATCTGAAGCGTCAGCATGACATCCATGCAAAGGAATATAACGACAAGGCTGCTGAAGTTCTGAATTCCGGATGGTATATCTTGGGCAATGAGGTCAGGGAATTTGAGAATGAATTTGCGAACTATATCGGAGCGAAGTACTGTGTCGGATGCGCATCCGGACTGGATGCTTTACAGATGGCGTTCCGTGTTTTGGGGATCGGACAGGGAGATGAGGTCATCGTCTGTTCTAATGCCTATATCGCCTGTCTGATGGGCGTGACGATGAACGACGGCGTGCCGGTCTTAGTCGAACCCGATGAGTACGATAATCTGGATGCCGACAAGATCGAAGAAAAGATCACGGACAAGACCAAGGCCATCCTGGCTGTACATCTTTACGGTCAGGCTTGCGATATGACGAAGATCATGGGTATCGCAAAGAGATATGACCTGAAAGTGGTCGAGGACTGTGCACAGGCACATGGCACGAAGTGGAACGGTCAGAGAGTCGGGACTTTCGGTGACATCGGCTGCTGGAGTTTCTATCCGACCAAGAATCTTGGCGGATTCGGGGACGGCGGAGCTTTGACCACGAACGACGAAGAGTATGCCCAGGAATTCAGAGTGATCCGCAACTACGGTTCCAAGAGAGTCCATTATGAAAACGACATCATCGGCATGAACTCAAGACTGGACGAGCTTCAGGCAGGATTATTGAGAGTGAAACTGAAGTATCTCGACGAGATGAATGAAGAAAGAAGAAGGATCGCCGCCCGATATGACAGAGAGATCAGAAATCCTTTGATCCGTCCGCTGAAAACGAGGCCGGGTTCATACAATGTCTATCATCAGTATGTGATCCATTGCGATTCAAGAGATGCGTTGATGGCTTATCTGAAAGAGTCCAATATCGGTACGATCATCCATTATCCTATTCCGCCGCACTTGCAGAAAGCTTATGCTTATTTAGGCTATAATAAAGGAGATCTGCCGATCGCCGAGCGATATGCAGATGAAGTTCTGTCTCTTCCGATGTATAACGGTATGACTCAGGAGGAACAGTCCTTCGTGATTGATAAACTGAATAGTTATAAAGGTTGAACATGTCATTGAGAGATCGATGCCCGGTCATTGAATTCAAGGATCTGGGCGATGAAAGAGGAAAACTTGTCGTCATCGAAGGGAACGAATCCATTCCTTTTTCGATAGCACGCGTTTTCTATATCTACGGTTCGGATGCAACAGTGGTCCGCGGTCAGCACGCCAACAGGGAATCGGAATTCGTTCTGATCAATGTTGCGGGTACCAGCAAGGTCAGGATCACGGACGGAAAAGAGGAGTTCGTCGTGGAGCTGAACCGTCCGATGATGGGAGTCTACATCCCGAAGATGGTGTGGAAGGATATGTATGATTTTTCTGCCGATTCCGTATTGCTGGTGCTGGCCAGCACACACTATGACGGAAGTGAGTACATACGCGATTATGATGCATATTTAAAAGAGATCGGAAATGAAAAGTGATCTGAACATCCTTTATACCTGTGATAATGCTTTTCTTCCTCTTACAAGCATTTCGATGGCTTCCGTGATCGAAAACAACAAGGATTCTTTTATCCGTTTTTATATTGCAACAGAAAATGAAGATGATGAAAACTTCAGGAAACTGAAGGATTTTTATATCGATCACAAAAACATCGAGATCCGATATCTGGACTGCATGCATTGTGATGATCTTCTGAAAGAAAAGAAGCTCGATAAATGGGGAAGCAATTCCTATTATGTCTACTGGAAACTGTTTGCCTATGATCTTATGGAGGAAGAACAGGTCTGGTATCTGGATTCGGATGTCTTGTGTCTTTCTAAGATCGAGATCCCTGAGATCTCAAGACCGGTCGGAGCTTGTTTGGATTCTGCGCATGCCTGTTTCAATAAAGTGGCAATGATCGATGAGGATTACTATTATTTCAATACAGGTTCTCTCTTTGCAGATGTTGCGAAGTGGAAAGAAGAAGGGTGTCTTGAGTTGGTCAAAAACTATATCCGTGATATGAAACGACAGCCTCTGATGTGCGACCAGGATATCCTTTGTGCTTCTTTGCAGGATAAGATCGAAGTGCTTGATCCGAGATTCGATTATCTTGCCGGTTATGATTATTACGGGGTACATAATACTTTCGAGATGTATTCGTTAGATAAGAAACCGTTCTATAAGGAAGAACAGATCACTTCCGCAAAGAATAAGGTCATTTTCTATCACTGCCTGGGTGGCGTTTTCGGCAGGCCCTGGGAAGAGGGCAACGAGTCTCCGGTCCGAAGAGAATTCGAACACTACAGGGACTTGTCGGCATGGCCTGAGTATTCAAGACCGAGGAACATGTCACTACTGTTCAGAATCGAAAAGGCTTTGGAGATCCTTCCTGATCCGCTCTATAACCGCATCCACAATCTGGCGATGCGTATCTATGTTCAAAGGATGGCCGCAAGATGAAAGTATGCTGGCTGACGAGCGTTGCGGCACCGTATACGATCCGTTTATTTGAACTGATCGCCGAAAAAATCGATCTCTGTGTGCTGATGCATGATGCAAAGGAAGAATACCGCAACGATGACTGGAAACTGATGGGTTCCGAGTCTTTTATAGTTTATAAGGTCGGGAAAGACTATAAGGCTCTGATCGACTCTCTCGCCGAGGAATACGACATCTTCGTAGATGGCATGTATCTCTCTTTATACGGGTATTACGGAAATAAGGCATTTAAGAAAAAAGGAAAGATCTCGGTGATGACTGCAGACGGCGGCGTTGCCAGGAACAGAGGTTTTCTGATTAACGGAATCATGTCTTTTTTGATGACCCGTCATGAACATTTCCTGTCTTCTTCCAAGATCACCGACAGGTATTACAGATACTATAAAGTGGATGAGAAGAAGATCTTATATTACCGTTTCACGTCTTTGTATGAAAAAGACATCGTCGAAAATAGGAAACTCAGAGAGAAGAAAAATGAGGTCCGAAGAGATCTCGGGATCGAAGACCGGTTCATCCTCCTGAGCGTCGGCCGGCCGATCCGGGTCAAAGGATTCGACATCTTACTGAATGCATATATGAAGACCGGGCTGACGGACAAGATCGATCTGTACATCATCGGCGGACAGCCTCAGGATGATATACGCAAGGCCGTCGAAGATAACTGTCTTGAGAACGTTCGTTTTTTTGATGTGATGAGTTCCGAGAAGCTGAAGCTCTATTATGCCGCTGCCGATGCATCGATCATATGTTCAAGAGGCGATGTCTGGGGATTGGTCGTCAATGAAGCCCTGTCGTTCGGCCATCCGATGATCTCCAGCGATATGTGCATGGCCGGTGTGCATTTTGCACAGTTCGGAAACAATCCGATCATCTGTGAGCTCAATGCTGTTGATGAATATGCCGAAAGCATTCAAAAACTTTTTCACGATGAAGGCCTCAGGAAAGCAATGGCCGATCAGGCTTTCTCCCTGATCGAAGGATATACATTGGAAAACAGTGCCGAGGATATCTTTCAGGCCCTGTCTTTGTTATAATTAAAAGATGAAAACTTTGATCGTTATTCCCGCATACAACGAAGAAGAAAGCATAGCGAACTTGACGAATGAAGTCAAGAAATATGGCTATGACTATCTGATCATCAACGACTGTTCGACCGATCGGACACCGCAGATCCTCGATGAGAATCATTTCTGTCATCTCGATCTGCCGGTCAATCTCGGACTGGCCGGTGTGACCAGAGCGGGTTTTATGTATGCACATGACCATGATTATGAATGCGCCATCTGTATCGACGGCGACGGTCAGCACCCTCCGGTATTCATGTCGGATCTGATCAAAGAGATCGAAAACGGCTTTGATTATGTTGTCGGTTCGAGATTCCTGAAGAAAAAGAAACCGTTCTCTGCGCGAATGCTGGGAAGCCGGCTCCTGTGTCTTCTGATCAAAGTGAAGACCGGCAAGACAGTCACCGATCCGACCAGCGGCATGCGGGCTCTGGGCAAGAAGGTCATCGAACAGTTCGATCGGTCGATGAATTTCTATGCGGAGCCGGATGCGATGTGTTATCTGATCCACCATGGTTTCAATGTGAAAGAGATACAGGTCGAGATGAAAGAAAGGGAGACCGGAGTGTCATATTTCGCCAATCCGTTCAAATCCGTTTATTTCATGCTTTGTGAGATCCTGTCGATCATCTTCATTCAATAGAGGTAATTTATGACCAATGGCTTACGTTTGGGATTATTGCTGGCTTCTTTAGGTGTCTTCATCGTCATTATTTTGGCCGTTGTCAAAAAGAGGCTGAATATTCGTTATTCCATCGTCTGGATCCTTTGGGCTCTGCTATCTTTGTTTCTGGCTGTTTTTCCGGAAACGTTCTATTCGCTGTCACATCTTTTAGGCATACAGGTGCCGGTCAATACGGTCTTCCTGATCATGACCGCCTTGCTCTATGCGCTGACTCTTTATGTATATATCATGATCTCCAAGCACAACGAAGAGATCATCAAACTGACTTACCAGATCTCTTTGCTGAAGAAAGAGCTGGATGAATTGAAAGGTAAAGATGAAAGATAGGATGTTCGTCGTTCCCGGAAGTTTCGTTCCGTTCAATGATACCGTAACGATCCTTTCCTATAAACGACTGCGGAACCTCGATATGGATATGGATGTCTTCTGTTTCAAAGGCAAAGAAGACCCGAGCCTGATCAAAGAGCTTGAAAATGATGAACAGTTTCGCAAATTTCATATAAGATACACGTCGGATCTAGATTGGGCGGTACCGAGGAATTATCCTCTGCGGCTGCCGGCAGGTCTTTTTTTGATGAATAAGTATGTTGCGGATGCTCTGAAGGAATTTGAGAAGGGGAACTATACTCATCTTTTCACTTCGATCGTGCCGGGGATCTCCCATATCGCCGGATTGAAGATCAAGAAGAAGCATCCGGAAGTCAAATGGATCGCTTCTTTCTCCGACCCGTTCAAGGGCTCGCCGTATAAGAAGGCGGATCTGAGTGAGCGGAACATCTTTTACAAGATCGCTTTCAATGTCGGTGCGTTCTGCCTGTACAACAACAGGTATGAAGAGGCTGCCGTGAAGCATGCAGATGAACTGGTCTTCATCTGCGAGGAACAGCGTGATTTTACCTTGCGTCAGTATCCGGATCATAAGGAACTGTTAAAAAGATCAGTGGTCTATCCTTTGACTTATATCCCACAATGGAAGATGTATGCGGATCTTCTTGATGTTCCGCCGGTCCATCACGAAGTGAAACAGGCAGTCCATCTGGGGCGTTTGTACGGACTGAGAAGGATCGATACTTTTTTGGAGGCTTTGAAACGGCTGAAAGAAGAGACACCGGATCTGAAAGAGAAGATCGTCTTCCATCAGTATTCCGAGATCCAGGCACCGGATGTGAGAAAGATCAAAGACTACGGTCTTGAAGATGTTTTCATCCTGCATGATAAAGTCTCTTACAAAGAATCGGTCGAGATCATGAAAAACGCGGATATCCTGGTCCTGTTCGATACGCTGATGCCCGGTGCGGAAAGCCAGCCATATCTTCCCAGCAAGATCGTCGAGTATCTGATGCTGAAAAAAGATATCTTAGGCATCTGTGACCCCAATTCTCCGAGCTACCGCATCTTGAAAGAGTATGGGTTCAAGACTGTCGGATCGCATGCGGAACAGATCAAGGAGAATATCCGTTTTCTGATCGGTCATGATCTCAAACACGAATACTCTCTGGAAAAGTTGAATAATGATAATTATAATAATCTAATAGCCAGACAGGATAGATATGAAAAATAAACTGAAGGATCTGAAAAACAGGATCGTTGAAAACTTTAAAAAGAACAAAGCTGTCACCATTGCACTGATGGTACTTTGGGTCGTTGCCGTCGTTTTTACTTTATCGTCCAACAAGAATACTCTCGGGAAGATCTCAAGTGGCAACGAATTCTACGACAACGTTATTGAACTATGCGATGGTTTGACCGTTGAAGAGGTCCTTGATACAGAAGAAGGCATTGAAGCGATCGCTGTCAAATTTGCGACTTATGCCAGAAAAAACAGCGGCTCTTTCGATGTGAAGATCCTTGGAGCGGATACGGAAAAAATCTATAATGAAAAAACGGTCAAAGTTTCTTCTCTTCAAGATAACGCTTTTCTGATCTTTCCGTTAAGTGAAAAACCGGATCCTGCTGTCGACAGCAAGATCAAAGTGATCCTTTCTTCGCAAAGTCCGACCGGGCAAGGCGCCGGTGTCTATTACTCGAATCTGAAAGCGTTCGAAGGGAGCGATTTCAGGATCGCTGGAGAAGTCATGGACGGGGATCTTTCCGTGCGTTTCCTCAACGAGAGTGAAGAGCTGAAACTTTTTTATCACATCGTGATCGTTTGGGTCATCACGACATTCACCATGATCCTTTTGCTGATACTGCTGGTGAGACCGAAGTATGAGATCCTGTTCACGGTGATCGCCGTCTGTTTCGGGCTGACGTTCTGGCTGATCATCACGCCGATGTCGGTCCCGGATGAGACGATCCATTATGAATACTCCCTGCAGCTTTCCAATAAGATGATGGGATCCAAAAACCATTTGATCATCGACGAAACATATCAGGATTACGATGCCATGGCAGGCCATCTGAACATTTCGGCTTCTTATGAGAGGTTTATCAAAAAGATCAACCGTCCTTTGAAACTGAAGGGCAAGCTCATCAAGATGAATTATGATATCAATGAATCTTATACGATCTGTTTTATCCCGCAGGCCTTGGGAATCACATTGGCGAGACTTCTGAAATGGAACATGCTCAGGACCTTCTATCTGGGCAGGCTCTTCAATCTCATCTTTTATGTCGGCTGTGTCTATACTGCGGTCAAGAAGACACCGGTCCATAAGGTCCTTTTTGGGATCATGGCAACGCTGCCGATCTTCATGCAACAGGCAGCTTCGTTCTCCTATGACTGCTATATCAACGGATTGACTTTCGTCATCATTGCCTTCCTTTTGAAATGGATGTGTGAGGAAGGGCCAATCGAAAGAAATGATTTTATCCTGGCATTTATCGCCAATGCGATGATCTCACCGATCAAGGTCGTTTATGCCTTATTCTCGTTCCTTTACTGGTTCGTTCCGCAAGAGCGCTTCGGGAGCAGAAAAAACAAGATCATCGGAACTTTGATCCTGACTGCTCCGGCGATGTTTGAACTGACGGTCCTGCTGTTCCCGTTATTGTTCAGGATCGTACGCAAGATCTATGAGAATGTCTTTTTGAAAGACGTAGAAGCAGAGACTGTCATCGGAAAGTCCGCGGATCTCGTTATTTCTCCGGAACCTACGGAAGGAGAAATCTATACTTTCTCTTATGTCATGAATCATCCGGTCGAGATGATCATGATGTTCTTGCGTACGGTGCGTTATAACCTGAAGACCTGGTTCTATGCTTCGTTTGGCAGAGCTTTATCCGGCAATACACTGATCTTACCGACATATCTTGTCCATGCCACGTTGGCGCTTCTGATCTTTGCTTCCTTGCGGGATGAAGGCTACATCGGTTCTCTGCTTTTCCGAGGCGCTATCCTGCTGCTGTGTGTCTTTGCCGGCATCATGATGGCCGGCGGAATGCTGGTATCCTGGACAGAGATCGATCAGGAAGTGATCGACGCCTACGGAGGACCGGTCATTCAAGGCATTCAGGGAAGATACTTCAGTCCGCTGCTTCCATATCTGTTCGTCTGTCTGAACAACAAGGTCATCAAGATTTCAAAAAGATTCGATCCGTACATCCTCTATGTATTCGTGCTGTTGGTCTTTGAGGTCATCGTTTACGTTCTTTCTTATACATTTGTGAATTAGTCTGATGAAGGTCTCCGTCGTTACATGTTTTGAATCAAATGAGGAACGTCTGAGCTTCGTATATGAAGCCTGCGAATGCAGAGGTCATCAGGTCAAAGCGATCACCTCTGATTTTTCGCATATGCGCAAAGCGAAAAGGGAACAGATACCCGAACATTTCTGGCCGATAAAGACAAGGCCTTATGCAAAAAACCTTTCGTTTGCCAGGATCTTTTCGCACAAACAGTTTGCAAAAGATGCTTTTCGAAAGATCGAGGAACAGGATCCGGATCTGATCTGGCTGATGGCTCCGGCCAATTTCCTGATCCTTGAGGCGAAGCGATACAAGGAAAGATACCCGAAGAAAAAACTGGTCATCGATATCATCGATATGTGGCCGGAATCGCTCCCGATCCATGCGAACAAGAACATCTTTCCGTTCTCTCTGTGGAGAAAGATCCGCAGCAAAAACATCGGCTGCTGTGACATGCTGGTCAGTGAATGCGACTTGTATAAAAAGATCCTTGAGAAAGAATACCCCGGAAAGATCGAAACGATCCGCTGGGCAAGGGACGGCAAGGCGATCGAAACGGAACCGAAGGTACCCGAAGGGACACTTTCGCTTTGTTATCTCGGTTCGATCAACAACATCATCGATACAAAAAAGATCCAGGCGGTCATTCGGGAGATCAGCATGCCGGTACTTCTGCACGTGATCGGAGAAGGAGAGAACACGGAAGCTTTTCTGGATGCCATGAAAGAAGTCTGCACCGTGGAGTATCATGGAGCGATCCGGGATGAAGAAAGAAAGAAAAAGATCTTTGAATCATGTCACGCAGGGATCAATATCTACAAAGAAGGTCTGTACATCGGACTGACGGTGAAGTGCATCGATTACTTTCAGCACGGTTTACCGATCATCAACAACATCAAAGGGGATACCTGGGATCTGGTGAATGCCTATGATGCCGGGATCAATGTCGGGGACGGATCGAAGATCGACGGCAGGAAGCTGATCGAAAGAAGAAAGAACAACAAGAGGATCCGTGATCTGTTTGATGAGTGTCTCAGTAAAGAAGTTTTTATGAAAAAATGTCAAAACGTGATCGATGAGGTATCAAAATGAGCCTGATCGTTTTATTATCGACCTATAATGGCGAAAAATATTTGCCAGAGCAGCTGGATTCTCTGATCGGACAGAAACTGCGGCCGGATAAGGTCCTGATACGGGATGATGGTTCAAGCGACAGTACATTATCCATATTGGACGAGTATGCCGCAAAGTATCCCTGGATCAGATATTACAAGGGAGAGAACAAAGGACCGGCCGGATCTTTTTTTGATCTGATCGAAAAAAGCGATGAAGAAGACTTCTATGCGCTTTGCGATCAAGATGATGTCTGGTTTGAAGACAAACTGCTGACGGCGGTAAACAGACTGAAACAGGAAGACGCCTCAATGCCGCTTTTATACTGCAGCAAGTATACATTGACGGATGCCGATCTGAATCCGATCGATTCCAATGTCTCCCGTTTATACGGTTTCTCGGACTTTCCGCACGCCTTGCTGTATCATACGGCACCGGGCTGTACGTTCGTGTTCAATCATGCGGCGAGAAAAAAAATACTTCAGTATGACTGGGAAAAGGAATTTTGCATCATTCATGATGCGATCATCCATAAGGTCGTCACGATGTTCGGCAAGATGATCCTGGACGGATCTTCCCATATGTATTACCGCCAACACGGTGATAACCAGATCGGTATGGATGCGAACGTGTTCAAAGTCTTCGTCGGCAGGGTGGATCGTTTTCTGAACGGAAAGATCCGGAATTACAGAAGCAATACCGCCAGATCTTTGTTGCATGTTTATGGAGATGAGATCGACCGGGACAAGAAAGAACTGCTAAATATCGTGGCCAATTACATGAATGACCGGAAACTGAAGCGAAAGCTTTTGAGCGATGAGAGATTCTTGTCGCACAGTATCAACGATCTCTTCTTCAAGATCCTGGTGTTAGTAAACTATATATAAAATTGATATAATAGGAATGTTATGAAAAATAAGAATATGGAAAAGATCATCATCGCCGTGACGGCGGTGTTCGTGATCGTTACCCTCCTGATCGTATTCGGAGGGAAGATGTTCCCGGATCACAGCGGCATCAAAAAAGGTGACAGTACTGTGATGACCGAAGCGACCAACACGACAAATGAGATCAAAAAAGGTATCGTCGTCGAGCAGGATTTCATCAATTCGACAGATTCGATCTCCAAAGTCGGTATCGTTTTCACCAGATTTGCCTACAGAGAAGGTATCAGGGTAGCAATGGAATTGTTGGAAGGCGAGAAAGTGCTGGCAGCGACGACTTTGGATACGGCGAAGTTTGAAGATCAGCACAGGACTTATATCGAGCCGGCAGCCAGACTGAGCGGTATGAAAAACAAGAAGCTGACGATCCGCATCTATCCGGTAGATAAAGAAGATACGGGTCTGATGATCATGATGAATAAAGATGCCGATGTTTCGTTCCGGTTCGGAAACAAGACGATCAAGGGGACGTTGTGCTTTTCAGTGAGCGAATAAATGAAGAGAAATGATCTGAAAAAGGTATTTTTGATTGCTTTCTTAGTATATGCTGTGTTCGCAGTATCTTTTTATTTTTTATCCGGCGATCAGCTGAAGTACAGGACCGTTGAAGACAGTATCGCCGTCATCGAGGCGGATTCTGTCACACCGGAGCTTACAAGAGGCGTCATAGTCAGCCAGGAGTTCATCAACACGGTAGACAACATCGACCAGGTCTCGATCATCTTTACCAAACTATACAGAGAAGGAAAAGGCCTTCTGGCAGTGGATCTTTTTGATGGCGAGGATCTTTTATTCCGAAAGATCTTCGATGTCGATAAGATCCCGGAGCAGCATCGAGTCTACCTGATCCCGGAAAATCCGATCCGCGGGCTGAGAGGAAAGAAGCTGACGATCCGCATCTATTCCAACAGTTCACTGAACCAAGGTGTTTCTGTCATGATGAACAAGTCTGCTGTTCCGGAAGGGTCTTTGATCAAAGTCAATGACGAAGCCTTGGAAGGTTCGATCTGCTTTTCCGTCAGCGGAAGCGAAAAGATCGCCATCAGCCAGTATTACTGGTTCATCATGGGCGGTCTGGGGCTCTTCCTGGGTCTGATCTTCTTTTATTCATATAAAAATCATGTCAACGGAAGGACGAATTATCTGGTCGCTGCGATCGCGGCAATGTACCGCTATCAGTTCCTGATCTCACAGCTGGTCATCCGCGATTTCAAGTCAAAATACAAGAGGTCGATCTTAGGTGTTTTTTGGAGCTTTTTGAATCCACTTCTGACGATGACGGTGCAGTTTCTGGTCTTCTCGACATTCTTTTCTTCCGATACACAGAACTATCCGGTCTATCTTTTGAGCGGTGTCGTCTGTTTCAGTTTCTTCAACGAATGTACGACGATGTGTCTTTCTTCGATCAGCGGCAACGCGAGACTGATCACGAAAGTCTACATCCCGAAGTATATCTTCCCTTTGGCCAGGACCATCTCTTCCGCCATCAATCTGGGGATCTCTCTGGTCCCGCTGCTTTTGGCATCACTGATCTTAGGCGTGGCGATCCGCCCGCAGGCGATCTTGTTCTTCTATTTCCTGGCCTGTCTGATCATCTTTTCTCTGGGCATCGGCTTGTTCTTGTCGGCATTGATGGTCTTTTTCAGAGACATCCAGTTTTTATGGACCGTATTGACGCAGATCTGGATGTATGCTACACCGATCTTCTATCCGGCAGAGATCATTCCCGATAAGTATAAATTCATCGTCAGGTTCAACCCGTTGTATCATTTCATCGGCAACTGCCGTACTTGTCTGATCAACGGCATCTCGCCGGAACCCAGGGCATATATCTTCTGTTTAATGTTTGCGATCCTGTCGCTGTCGATCGGTGCTTACACTTTCAAAAAGACACAGGACAAGTTCGCGTTATATCTGTAGGGGTCACATATGGCGGATAATATGATCGAAGTCGAGCACGTGACGATGCGTTTCAGAATGTCGGATGAACCGCTCAATTCTCTGAAAGAAGTCTTCACGACCGCAGTCAAAGGAAAACTCAGATTCAACGAATTCCTGGCATTGGATGATGTCTCTTTCGTATTGGAAAAAGGCAAGACCTTGGGGCTGATCGGCAAGAACGGCGCAGGAAAATCAACGACTCTGAAGCTGATCTCAGGGATCCTGAAACCGACACAGGGTTCCATACGTACCTATGGCAATATCGTGCCGATGCTGGAACTTGGCGCCGGCTTTGATTTGGAACTGACAGGAAAAGAAAACATCTATCTCAACGGTGCGATCCTGGGCTATTCGAAAGAGTATCTGGAGTCTAAATACGATGAGATCGTCGATTTTGCGGAGATCCGTGAATTCATCGATATGCCGATCCGAAACTATTCCTCAGGTATGATGGCCAGACTTGCATTCTCGATTGCCTCGGTCGTACAGCCTGAGATCCTGATCGTCGATGAGATTCTGGCAGTCGGCGATGTGGCTTTTCAGGAGAAGAGCTTCAACCGCATGAAAGAACTGATGTCCGGTGGTGCGACGGTCCTGTTCGTCTCTCATGATCTGGAAAAGATCGAAGAGATGTGCGATAAAGTCATCTGGCTGGACCACGGAAAAGTCGTCATGTTCGGTGATACCGAAGAAGTCTGCAGTGCGTACAGGAAGGCAACAGGGATCAAAGAATGAATGTTCTGGTCGTTTCGACAACTTTTATTCCTTCCGTTTTATTGTGCGGACATTGCCAGCTGGAATATCTGGAAAAAGAGGGGAAATGCAGTTACAAGTTTTCCATTTCCCATTTCATAAATAAAAAGAATGTCGAATGGGCGGATATTATCGTCTTTTTAAGATCGGATTCCGACATCGATGCCTATGTTTCCAAGATCGCCAAAAAGGCGGGAAAGAAGCTCATCTATGTCATGGATGATGATCTTTTGAATGTGCCTTCGTATCTGAGCAGCGCACCGTATTATCTGCTTCCTTCGACGCAGAAGAACATCAGGACGATCATGTCCAACTGCGATACGTTTTTATCGCCTTCGCCTGTTCTGTTGGAAAAATACGGTCCGGATTTCAAATATAGATTCAATATTCCGGAACCTTCTCTGAACAGGATCGCCAGGAAAGAAAAAAACGATAAGGTCAAGATCGGTTTTGCCGGTTCGATCGACCGGGCACAGGATCTGAACGAGATCCTGGAAGAAGCGGTCACGCAGATCGTTCAAAAATACGGCGATTCCATTGAGATCGAGATCATGGGGGCAAGACCGGATTTTGTCGATAAACTCGGTCTGAAACACCTTCCGTATCAGGACGGTTACGATGCCTATACGGCATGTATGGCCAAATGCAACTGGGATATCGGCCTGGCACCGATGCCTTTGACGGAGTTTCACCGCTGCAAGTACTTCAATAAATATGTCGAATATGCTTCTTTCGGCATTGCCGGTATCTATACGAACTGCGAGCCCTATGTTTTCGGTATCCGTGACCGGGAAAACGGCTTGTTAGTCAATAATACGACAGAAGAATGGGTCGCTGCGATCAGCGAACTGATCGAAAATGAAAAACTGAGGAAGCAGATCTCCGATATGTGCCTGAAAGAGGCCAACGAAGTCTATGCTCTGGATATCCTGGCGGAAGATTATTTCAAAAAGATCACGTATGATTATGTCAAAGCTCCGGATTCGGAGATCCCGGGCCTCGGTTTTGCGAAATCGGTCATCTTCTGCAAGAGAGTCTATCGAAAAGTGAAAGAACACGGATTGTCTTTTCCGAAATGGTTCATCGGGAAGATGAAGTCGAAGATCGAGGATAAAAGGCAGTTCGATGAGGACAACAGGAACAAGGAAAAACTGAAACAGATCATCAGAGAAAAGGAGACGATGTTCGTCTTCGCACCGTTGCCCGGTTCCGGCAGCGACGGCTACGACGCCAGGGTCAGGACCGTCGATGAACATTTCAATGACCGTTTTATGATCTATTTTTCAGGCGAAGACCGCATCGCGGAACATCTTAAAGTGAAGATCCTTGACGACAGACACGCCTGCATCGTGTGCAACAGCTTCGATATCTTACAGAGCGAAGAAGTGCTGAAACTGATACGGGATTGCGGAAATTGTCTGATCCACAGTGTCATCCGTTTCATGAGAGACAAGATCTCCGACGACATGTACAAGATCTTCGATCTGGAAGGCGTAAATGTTTATTGGGACACGCACGGCAGGATCCCGGAAGAATATCATCAGGCATCCAATTTTCATACGGAAAAGATCACGGCCGATATCGAAAAGATCTTTTATGAAAGATCGGATGTCATCATCTGCGAGAGCGAAGAGATCAGGGAGCATTTCTTGAAGAAATACGGAGATCCAAACGGAAAGATGGAGATCATCTGAGATGGCTCTTTTAGATAAAGTATTGCTGAAACTCAGTCCGAAAACGGTGATCGAAAGGTCACGGTTTTTTGATGGAGACTGGTACAAGGAAAGATACGGCATCAAGGCCGATCCTGCGAAGCATTATCTGACCGAGGGCTGGAAGAAAGACTACGATCCTTCTTCCCGTTTCTCAAGCAAGGACTATCTGATCAACAATCCGGACATCCAAGGGATCAATCCTTTGCTGCATTATGAGGTGTTCGGCAAGAACGAAGGCCGAAGGGCATTTGTGCCAAGAGGGAGTTCGGAAAACGGTTTTTCCGCAGAGACGGTCGATCTTTCTTATGAACGGTATTTTGAAAAGATCGCTCAGAAGAAAACCGTCAGTTTCGATGTGTTCGATACACTGGTGATCCGGCCTTTCGTAAACGCAGAGGAGATCTTCGATCATCTGGAAAAGGTCTTTGGCCTGAACGGTTTTTCCAAGGCAAGAAAGAAAGCGGAAGCGGAAGCAAGGCGGACTTTGAACAAAGAAGTCGGTCTCGATGAGATCTACGGATTTCTCGATGATCCGTACAGATCGCTCAAGGATAAAGAGATCGAGACCGAGATCTCATTCTGCCATCGGAATCCTTTGATGGTTCCGGTCTACGAGAAGGCAAAAGAGCTCAACAAGCGCATGATCGCCGTTTCGGATATGTATCTTTCCCGGGAAGTCGTCGGAAAGATCCTGGAAAACTCGGGATTTGTCATGGATGAGATCTACGTCTCCTGTGAATACGACAAGACCAAGGGTTCCGGAGAGCTTTACAGCTTCGTCTGTGAAAAAGAAAAGACATCGCCGGACGAGATGGTCCATTTCGGCGACAATTACGTCAGTGATTATTCGGAAGCCGTGAATTTCGGGATCGACGCTTTTCAGACGCCGAAGATCACCGATCATATCCTTTCCCAAGAAAGATACCGATCGTATCTGAAGTATTACCAAAGAGATGACAGTCTTGCTTCTTCGGCGCATATCGCGCAGATCAGTGAACACTTTTCTTCAGAAGAAGATGAACCGTTCTTTACGAAGATCGCTTATGCGTTGGGCGGTCCCTTGGCGCTGAGCTATCTTTCTTTTGTCTGCGAAGAAGCAAAGAAAGACAGAATCGATCAGCTGCTGTTCGTTTCCAGGGACGGCTATTGTCTGAAAGAAGTCTATGAAAAGTATTTCTTCAAAGACTGCGGGATCTCATGCGCATATGCATATCTTTCCAGAGCAGCGGTCTTCTCCGGAGCGTTCGCCAATCATCTGAGTCAGGATCTTGAAAAGATCGTCTCGATCGCAAAGCACCATCTTCCAGAGATCGGCGAAGAGAACGGATCGGCGGAAGAGATCTTTGAAAAGCATAAGGAAACACTGTATCTCTGGTCGAAAAAACGAAGCGATTCTCTGCAGAAGCATCTGATAACGATCACCAAAGGGCACGAAAACATTGCGACTGTCGATATGTTTTCGGGCAATTATACATCGCAAAAAGGCGCAGCCTATTATCTGAACGATAAAAGGGTCACAGGGTATTATGCAGGCAATTTCGCTGCCGGTGAATTGAGGCATGCATCTTTTTTCGAACGTTTTTTGGGGATGCGCGATAATCTTCCGGTCAAGATGAGCGAATTTCTTGTCACATCGTATGAAAGCCCTGTCATCGGTGTCAATAAAGACGGAGGCCCGATCTACGGATCTGACAAAGAACATCGGGAAAGATACGAACAGATCATGGACGGCATCTGCGGATATATCGAAGATCACCGGCGCTTTTTCGATGAGAAGAACTGTCTCTTGTCTCCGGAAGAATGGATCGATCTGTCAGATGAATATCTGAAAAACTGTCCGCAGGAAGATATCGATATGCTTTCGCAAGTCGTGGATTCCCAGAATCCCGTTGCCAAGGAATCCGATCCTTCCTTTGATATGCTGATCCGCGACTATAGAGAAAAAGGTTATTGATGATACAATATTGAGGAGGTAGAAAAATATGAAAGGCATTATTTTAGCCGGCGGTGCCGGAACAAGACTTTATCCGCTCACGATGGTCACATCCAAACAGCTTTTGCCGGTTTACGATAAACCGATGATCTATTATCCGCTGAGCACATTGATGCTGGCGGGGATCAAGGATATCCTGATCATTTCGACACCGTCCGATACACCGCGTTTTGAACAGCTTTTAGGTGATGGCAATCAATTCGGTGTCCGTCTCTCGTATTGCGTACAGCCTTCTCCGGACGGACTGGCGCAGGCTTTCATCCTGGGGAAAGAGTTCATCGGCGATGATGCCTGTGCGATGGTATTGGGCGACAACATCTTCTTCGGCGACGGTTTCTCACATATCCTGAAAAAAGCGGCGGAGAATGCCCAGGGCAACGGAAGAGCTACGATCTTCGGCTATCATGTCAACGATCCGGAGCGTTTCGGCATCGTCGAATTCGACAAGGACGGCAAGGTCCTTTCCGTCGAAGAGAAACCGGAACATCCGAAATCCAACTACTGCATCACCGGTCTGTATTTCTATCCGGCCGGCGTTTCCGCCATGGCGGAGAACGTCAGGCCTTCCGCAAGAGGCGAACTTGAGATCACGACGCTCAACGACATGTATCTCAAACAGGAGAAACTGGATGTCCAGCTGCTGGGAAGAGGCTATGCATGGCTCGATACCGGTACGATGGATTCCCTGCTGGAGGCGGCGATGTTCGTACAGATCATTTCCAAGCGGCAGAACTATGTCATCTCCGCTCCGGAAGAGATCGGATACAAATACGGCTGGATCGATAAGGAAAAGCTTCTGGACAGCGCAAAGCATTACGGGAAGTCTCCTTATGGCGAACATCTGAAGGCGGTCGCGGAAGGAAAGGCAGAATAACAGGCATATGAAGAAGATCGAAACCAAGATCGAAGGCGTCTACATCATCGAATCGGACTGTTATGGCGATAACAGGGGCTGGTTTATGGAGACCTATAACGAAGCGAAATTTCATGAGATGGGCATCGATACCGTCTTTGTGCAGGACAACATGTCTTTCTCTGCCCATAAGGGCACATTGCGGGGCCTGCATTATCAAAGAGCTCCGTATTCCCAGGCAAAGCTTGTTCGCTGCACCAAGGGCAAGGTCATCGATGTGGCGGTCGACGTACGGAAGGGTTCGCCCACTTACGGACAATGGGTATCCTGTGAGCTTTCGGAAGAAAACAAGCGGATGTTCTACATGCCCAAGGGCATGGCTCATGGCTTTCTGACAGTCACGGATGATGTGGAGTTTCAATACAAGTGCGATGAGCTCTACAACAAGGAGTCGGAAGGCGGCATCCGCTATGACGATCCGACCATCAATGTCGACTGGGGAACATTACTCAACGGGATCGAACCGATCCTTTCCGAAAAAGACAAGGTCGCTCCTTCCCTGGAAGAATGCAATGCAAACTTTATTTATGAAGAATAGAAAGATCATATACATCATTTCAGTCCTTATTCTATTGGCGGTCTTGGGTTTTGGTGCATACAAAACCTTGTCTTTTGCGATGGATAAATATCATTATCTGCGTAATGAACTTGTTTCACTGAAGAATGAGACAGAGCGCCGGGGAAGCGACTATGTATTTCATTATGACTGGATGCAGGACAATGTGCTTGTTGCTCATGCATTCGGCGGGAAGGGCACAAAGACATACACGAACGCTTTGGAGGCTTTCGAATACAATTACGGGATCGGACATAATGTATTTGAAGTTGACTTCGATCTGACGGCTGATGATCAGACGATCTGCAGCCATGATGAAGATTACTGGCGCTATATCACCGGAAATGAAGACAGCGATCTGGAATACTCATATGAGAATTTCAAAAAAACACCGCTGTTCAAAGATTATACACCGCTGGATTACAAGGATATCATCGATCTGTTGATCGAATATCAGGATATTTATATCATCACCGATACCAAATATTGTGATGAAGTGAGTATATATAAGCAATTTTCACAGCTGACCGATTACGCGAAAGAAAAAGATCCGGAAGTACTCAAACGGATCGTTCCGCAGATCTATACCATGGAAATGCTTGACTATCTGATGAATGTCTATCCTTTTGATTCCGTGATCTTCACGTTGTATCAGATCCAATGGGAAGCGGAAGATATCGCAAAGTTCTGTATGCGAAACGGGATACGTTTCATTACAGTTTCGGCAGAGGCGGTCGAAGACGAGGATATCGCTCTTTGGAAGTCGATGGGGATCCATGTGGCCGTTCATACCTTGGATGACAAAAAAGAAGCGGATTCTTTCCTGAAGAAAGGCGTGGAGATGATCTATACGGATTTCTTGACGCCGGAGCAGTTTTACAGTGAGGGTGATTGATTGAAGAATAAAGTGATTTTGTTCATTGCTTTAGCTTTGTTGTTTGTGATGAGCGGCTGTGAACACGAACAGACGGAAGATATCTATATCCTGTATACCAACGATGTCGCCAGTGAAGTCAATGGAGATATCGGATATGCAGGTGTGAAAGGATATCTGGACGAAATGAGGAACGAACATAAGTATGTTTCACTGGTCGACGCCGGGGATTTTTTTGATGGTGCGCTGTCTTTTGCTTCGAAAGGAAAAAGCATCGTTGAGATCATGAATGCGGTCGGCTATGATGTGGCTGCGCTGGGGAACCAAGAATTTGCCATTGGATTGGATGCACTTTCAGAAAATATCGATGCATCGGATTTTGAATATCTTTCCTGTAATATCAAGTATCTGGGACCCGGCCAGGATCCTTTAAAGAAGGTGAAACCATACGTAATTAAGAAATACGGCTATACGAAGATCGCCTTCATCGGTGTGACGACGCCGGAGACCTTGATCGAAGGGAAGAATGCCAGGGCGGCCATAGAAAAAGACGGTGAGGTACTCTACAGTTTCTACGAAGGAAATGACGGGGAGGACCTGTATGAACAGGTACAGAAGACCATCGATAAAGTCCGTAACCGTGTAGACTACGTGATCGTAGTCGCTCATCTGGGCTCCAACAGTGTGACGGAAGGATTCAGTTCCGTCGAACTCATCGACCGCACCAGCGGGATCGATGTGGTGATCGACGGTCATTCTCATACCGTCAATCCGGGAGAAGGGGTCTACGATGCTGACGGAAATAATGTTGTATTGACATCTACAGGGGAAAAACTTCAGAACATCGGCGTTCTGACCATTCATCCGGATCATACGTTCAATACGGTGCTGTATCCATCGGTCTATGAACACGATGTTTCAGTACAGGCACTGATCGATTCTCTGTATTAGCGGCAGATCCTTATTGCAACAGCCGGTCATAGATCGGCTTTTATTTTTTTTGCCGGCCTTTCTTTACCGGGTTTTTGTTCGTTGACACGCAAGATATGATGTCTGTTGCAGAGGATATTCTTTTTCTCTTTATAGAGTTATTTAGTGAATTCTGTTAAAATTAATACGTTATCCCAAAAAAGGAGGATTTTTTGTTGTGAAAGTATTAGTCACCGGTGCTGCCGGTTTCATTGGTTCCAACTTCGTATACTACGAATTAGACAAGCATCCGGAAGATCAGATCGTCGCTTTGGACTTGCTGACTTATGCGGGAAATCTGAAGAACCTTGACGGCTGCAAGGACAACAAGAACTTCAAGTTCGTCAAGATGGATATCCGTGACAGAGAGAACATCTACAAACTTTTCGAAGAAGAGGGTTTCGATATCGTCGTCAATTTTGCGGCGGAATCCCATGTCGACCGTTCCATCGAAGATCCGGAAGTCTTCTTAAGAACGAACATCATCGGCACGGAGGTCCTGATGGATGCTTCGCTCAAATACGGAGTGAAAAGATATCATCAGGTATCGACCGATGAAGTCTACGGCGATCTTCCTCTGGAAGCTGTGGGTTCCTTCTTTACGGAGACGACACCGCTTCATACCAGTTCGCCTTATTCCGCTTCCAAGGCCAGTGCTGATTTGCTGGTCATGGCTTATCACAGGACCTTCGGTATGAATATGACCATCACGAGATGTTCCAACAACTACGGTCCATACCAGTTCCCGGAGAAACTGATCCCTTTGATGATCAACAACGCAAGGCACGACAAGTCTTTGCCGGTCTATGGGGAAGGACTCAATGTCAGAGACTGGTTGCATGTCTATGACCATTGCGCGGGAATCGATCTCGTCATGCGCAATGGCAGGAACGGGGAAGTCTACAACATCGGCGGACACAACGAGCGTCACAACATCGATGTCGTCAAGACGATCTTAAGGGAATTGGACAAACCGGAATCTTTGATCACTTATGTCAAGGACAGAAAAGGCCATGACTTGAGATATGCCATCGATCCGACCAAGATCGAGACGGAGCTGGGCTGGAAGCCGAAATACAATTTCGAATCCGGCATCAAAGAGACCATCGAATGGTATATGGATCATCAGGACTGGATGGACGATGTCACATCCGGTGATTATATGAAATATTACGAAGAGATGTATTCCAAGAAATAAACATGAAAGTATTAGTGACCGGTGCCAACGGACAGTTAGGCCATGATGTCGTAAATGAATTGAGAAAAAGAGGCCATGAGGCGATCACAACGGATATCGCCGGAGATATGGATTATCTTTTGGATATCACGAAAAACGATGTCATCGATGCAGTAAAAAAGATCGCTCCGGAAGCGATCATCCATTGTGCCGCCTGGACGGCAGTCGATGCTGCGGAGGAAGAAGAAAACAAGGAAAAAGTCTATGCGATCAACGTCACAGGTACGAGGAATCTTGTCAAAGCAGCTGATTTTCTTGACTGCGAGTTCCTTTATCTGAGCACGGATTATGTGTTTGACGGGCAAGGCGAGGAACCATGGAAACCGGATGACAAATCGTATGCACCGTTATGTTACTATGGAGAAACTAAGCTGAAAGGCGAACTTGCGGTCAGTGAACTGGAAAAGTATTTTATCGTACGCATCGCCTGGGTCTTCGGTCTGAACGGAAAGAATTTCATCAAGACGATGATCAACGTCGGCAAGACGCACGATGAAGTCAGGGTTGTCAATGATCAGATCGGTACGCCGACTTATACATATGATCTTTCCAGACTGTTGGTCGACATGATCGAAACGGAGAAATACGGCTATTATCACGCGACCAATGAGGGCGGTTATATCTCCTGGTATGATTTCTGTGAAGAGATCTACAGACAGGCAGGTCTGACGACGAAAGTCATTCCGGTCACGACTCTGGAATACGGTCTGAGCAAGGCAAAAAGGCCTTTCAATTCCCGGCTGGATAAATCCAAGCTCAGTGATAACGGATTTGAAAGACTGCCGCATTGGAAAGATGCTTTAAAGAGGTATTTGACGGAAATAGGATATGGAGAGTAAACAACAGTATTTCAGTTGGTTTCAGAAAGTGATGTCTGTTTTTATAGATGTCTTTTTTCACATCGTTCCGTTGTTTTCTTTGTATGTGTTTACCAGTTTCTTACAGGGGACGTTCCGCTATGTTTCGTTCGCTCTTCTGATCGTTTTATATCTGGCCGTCATTTATTTTTTCAAGAACGGTATCTGCTGCACGATGGATTTTCTGCTGAAGAAGATCGGGAAGCTGGACATTCGCACGATGGCACTCATCATAACGGTGACGGCGGTGTTTCTGAAGATCATCTATACGGTCTTTTTCAATTATGATGCAACTCTTTCCGGTGACATCAAGATCTATGACGATATTGCCAAAGAGATCATTGCGACCGGCAACATCCATTCCCAGGCGATCTCTCATCTGTATGGTCTGGCCTTACATTTTGTGGTATTGATGCTTCTGCATATCCCGCTTCATATCGGACTTTTTGCGGCGATCTATATCGGGATCATGTTTGATTTCTTCTCTTTCTGTAAGATCATCGGCAAAGACAAAGCTTTTGCGGCGGTCATGGTCTATCTGTTGATGCCTTCGACTTCATTTTTCACTTTCACACCTACACATGAAGTTTTCGTCTTCATGTATCTGTCGGTCTTCTTCTATTTTTTCAATCGTCTCATTGCGGATGAAAAAACCGGAAAAGTCATCGCAGATCTGATCTTATGCGTTTTTTCAGTCGTATTGACATGCTTTGTCAATCCTGGCGGTTACATCACCTATATCATCATGCTTCTGTGTGTTTTACTGAGCAATGTGAAGCTGAATAAGAAAGCGATGATCATCGTAATGCTGCTGTTTTCGATCTTTTTCTCAAACGCTTTATCAAGGTTTTTGGAAGTGAACGAATGGAACACGACGATGAACACTTATACGATCCTGATCCACGGTGTGAATCCAAATTCTTTAGGCGAACAGGAAGACGGCTATCCTCTGCACCAGATACGTCAGTATATCTTTGACTACACTTTGGACTTTTCCAAAGAAGGCTTTGTAGATGCTGCACAGCACGTCTTGCTTGCACACTACGCAAATCTTCTGAAACATCCCGGTCTCCTGGTCCGTCTGGTCTGCCACAAACTGTATATTTTGTGGAGCGGTGTCCATTATCCGATCGAGCTGGCGAATTACTATGGTGCAGTCAGCGGCGTTGCGTATTATATCTTCCTGGCGTTCAACACCCTGGTCTATCTGTTCGTTGTCACAGCAGGTCTGGTGTATTATCGAAAAAAAGAAGATGATGTTTTCATCTCTAACTATAAACTGGAATTGCTCGGTGTCATAGCGCTGACGCTGATGTGCATCGTTGTGAATAAATACTCCGTCTATGTGACACTGTTCTTCTATCTGGTTTCTTTCTACAGAATGGAGATTTCCGATGAGAGATAAGATCGATGTCCATGCGGATGATTTCGCTTATTCGATTCAAACATCGAAAGACATCATCGATTGCATGAAAGAAGGGGCTTTGGACAGCTTTTCGATCATCTGTAATACGAAGTGTTTCGATCGGTGCATGGAAATGCTTTATGAAACGATACCGGTACTTCCTTTTCTTCCGAAGATGTCAGTTCATTTGGATCTTCCGGAAGGCTTGTCTGACAGTGAGAAGCTTCCGATGAGCTGGACAAAACTTTTTTTGGCTTCATATTTACCGGGCAGAAAAAAACTGAAGGAAGAGATCAAAGCGGAATTGAAAAAACAGATCGAAAAGACGAAGCCGGTGATCGATAAATGCATCGCTTTAGCTGAAAAACACGGAGTGAACTGTTTCCAGAAAGGACTTCGCCTGGATTCTCATGTCCACACCCATCTGATCCCCGTAGTTGCAGATGCACTTACGGAATTGCTTGAGGAGTCGGACTATGAGGTCGAATATATCAGAAATCCGAAAGAACCCATCTTTCCTTTTGTTAAGGCAGCGTCTCTTTGGCCTTCTTACAGTTTTGTGAATATAATTAAAAACAGGATATTGATGTTTTATTCCGGAAAGATCGACAGCTATTGTCAAAAGCACGCGCTTCCCGAGAACTATATGTGGGGCTTGATGATGTCAGGTCATATGGATATCGAGCGGATCAGAAAGCTTTTTCCGGAGATGGTGAAGACTTCCGAAAAAGGCGGAAGAAATCTTGAGATCCTACTTCATCCCGGAAAAGCCGGGTTTGATGAATACAGCGATGAAATGAACCCGGATTATTTCAGAGAGTTCAACAGTTCGGAAAATCGGGCAATTGAAAAAGAAGCAGTTTTGAGTATCAGAAAGGTGCTTGATGAATACTATGAAAGAAACAGATAAAAAAACGATCTCTCTGATTGTGCCTTGTTTCAATGAAGAGGAGGCACTGCCGTTTTTCTATGAGGAGACGTCAAAAGTGCTCTCTTCTCTGAAAGAAGATTATGAGATCATTTTGGTGAACGACGGCTCATCTGACAAGACGTTGGATGTCATGAAGACTCTTGCGGATAAGGATCCGCATATCGTTTACCTTTCTTTTTCCAGGAATTTCGGAAAGGAATCGGCTATGTATGCCGGGATCTGCAATGCTTCGGGAGATTATGTCGGTTTCATCGATGCCGATCTTCAGCATCCGCCGATCCTGATCAAAGAGATGCTGGAAGCTCTTGAGAGCGGAGATTATGACTGCGCCGCATGCCGGAGAGTCGACAGGACAGGAGATTCCAAGATCAGGACCTGGTTCGCCAGAAAGTTTTATAAACTGATCAACATGATCTCGGATGCACAGATGGTGGACGGTGCCGGTGATTACAGGCTGATGAGCAGAGACATGGCCGATGCCGTAATCTCGATGTCGGAATACAACCGTTTCTCAAAGGGGATCTTCTCCTGGGTCGGTTTCAAAACATACTGGATCGATTATGAAAATGTCGAGAGAGTTGCCGGAAAGACATCCTGGAGTTTTTGGGGCTTGGTCAAATATGCGATCGACGGGATCGTCAATTTTTCCAATGCACCTCTTGATTTTGCCTCTTTCTTCGGCTTGCTTACGACAGCTTTTGCCTTCATCTATCTGATCTTCATCATCGTCAAATACGCTTTGTTCGGGGACCCTGTTCAAGGCTGGGCAACTTTGATCTGTGTGATCCTTTTGATGGGCGGTATGCAGCTGTTTGCCTTAGGCATCATGGGCCAGTACATCGGGAAGACATATATGGAGGTCAAGAACAGACCGCATTTCATCATTTCCGAGTCGAATAAAGAAAACGCGAGGAAGATCAAATAGAAATGAATGATAGGTTCAACAACAAAGAGAATGGAAAGATCGTATTGAGCATAGCAAATATGTTCCTTTATGAGATCATCTTTCTGGCAACTTTGATGATGTGCTATATCAATTATTTCTTTTACTATTCCAATGGATATCTGGTCTTTTTTCTGATCTATCTGGTACTTTTCGTATTGTTCGGAAAGCTTTTCAATACATTCGAGATCGGAGAGACGACGACGACCGACCTGTTCTTATCCAGTTCGCTGACGCTGTTGTTTTCCGATGCTTTCATTTATTTCATCCTTTGTCTGATCACGCTGCGTTTGATCCCGGTATGGCCGATCTTTCTGATGTTTGCCATACAAATGCTCATCAGTGCCTTGCTGTTGTATCTGGAGAATCGCTATATCCGTTCCAATTTTCCGCCCGTCAGAGTCGTGGCGATCTATGGAGAGTCTCATTATAATCTGATCGGGAAGCTCAACAATGTGCGGGACTTGTCGATCAGCGTCATCAAAAAGATTGATCTCAAAGATGTCGACTATGAAAAGATCGACGAACTGCTGGAAGGGGCTGACGGTGTCGTTACGCTGGATGTTCATCATGAAAATAAAAAAAAGATCTTCAAGTCTTGTTACAGCCGGAAACTGCTGATCTATGATGTTCCGAGCATCACGGATATGTTCCTGGCAAGCAGCGATATCCTTCACATCGTGGATTCGCCGATCCTTAAGATCAACAAATTCGGTCCTTCACAGATCGAGAGGATCTTCAAAAGGATGATCGATATCCTCGGATCTTTGATCCTGCTGCTGATCACCAGCCCGATCATGTTGATCGTAGCGGCGGCGATCAAGCTCCAGGATGGGGGAGATGTCTTTTATAAACAAGTCCGTCTGACAAAAGATGAAAAAGAATTCAAGATCATCAAATTCCGTTCGATGGTCATGAATGCAGAGAGAAATACCGGTGTCGTTCTTGCCAAGGAGAACGACGATCGTATCACAGCAGTAGGAAGATTCATCCGTAAGACCAGACTCGATGAGCTTCCTCAGTTGATCAATATCCTAAACGGAGAGATGTCTTTTGTCGGTCCGCGACCGGAGAGACCTGAGATTTATAACGAGATTTGTGAGACGATGCCGGAGTTCCGTTACCGTCTCGTTGTAAAAGCCGGCTTGACCGGCTATGCACAGGTCTATGGAAAGTACAATACGTCGCTCAGAGATAAGTTGCTTTTGGACCTCTATTATATTGAAAACTACAGCATCATCGATGATATCAAACTCATTCTTTTGACGTTGAAGATTATATTTGATAAAGATGCAACAGAAGGAGTAAAAGATGAAGAAAGTGAGTCCGATTAAGATCTTTTTCTTTTTTCTTTTTATGATGATGGGTTTTGTGATGATCTGTGCGATCTTATATGCCCGCAGAAATTTTGTTTTGATCGATACTAATCCCATCGCTCAGATCTTGTTTCATTGCATCGTTCAGATCGATGGAGCTGATCCTGTTTTCATCAGGGGCATCATCAAAAACTGTATCATCGTTCCGGCAGTCGCAAGCCTGCTGATCACATTTTTTCTTTTTGCCGATTTCGGCCTTCTCAAAAAGATCCATGAGCTGCCTTTTCTAATCTATCTAAGGAAGAGCGCGATCTGGATTTCTTTTTTCTTCTTTTTTGTGTCGTTTCTGTTCGTCGGCACGAAGCTCGGTCTTCCCGAATACATCAAGATGTATATGAAGACATCTTCTCTGTATGAGGATGAGTATGTTGATCCAAATACCCTGGATTATGAGTTTCCGAATCAGAAGCGTAATTTGATCTACATTTTTCTGGAATCAGCGGAGACGAGTGACTATTCAAAAAGTGAAGGCGGTGCATTGAATTATAATTGTATCCCCGAGCTTTATGAACTTGCGGAAGAAAATATCACTTTTGATGAGAATAAAGGGTATTATGTAGCGCCGGGTGCCAGCTGGACGGTCGCATCGATGATCGCTCAAAGTGCCGGTATCCCTTTGAATATCCCAATCGGCGACAATGAATTCGTCACCAGCAACAAATATATGCCGGGAGCTTATTCGATCGGGGAGATCCTTGAGAAGGGCGGTTACCAGAATGAACTTCTGATCGGATCGGAAGCCGTATTCAGCGGCAGACAATTTTATTATGAGATGCATGGAGACTACATGATCCATGACTTCAATTATTTTGTGGAAAATGATCTGTTCGATTATGATACTAGAGTGTGGTGGGGGATCGTCGACAGATTTCTGTTTGAATATGCAAAGAAAGATCTGCTCGATCTTGCTGCCGGTGGCAAACCGTTCAATCTGACTTTACTGACCGTTGATACGCATCATCAAAACGGTTGGGTCTGCGAAGATTGCAAAGAGGAGTTCCCAGATCAATTGGGTAATGTTTTTGCTTGCAGCAGCCGGAAAGTCAAGGACTTCATCGACTGGTGCAAAGAACAGGATTTCTACGAGAACACGACGATCGTGATCGCCGGAGATCACTGCAGTATGAGCACAGATTTTGCGCAAGTGATCGGAGATTTCGACAGACGCGTCTATTATACCTTCATCAATCCTTCACCGGACTGTGTACCGACTAAAGACCGAGTTTTGTGTACTTTCGATCTATTTCCCACGACGGTATCGGCTCTAGGCATCTCTTTCCCGGGAGATCGGCTCGGTCTGGGAACGGATCTGTTTTCAGATAAGGAGACGCTTTGTGAAAAGTACGGAAAAGAAAACTTCTTCGAGATGGTGAAGCAGCATTCGAATTATTATGATGCCCATATACTCTACGGCTTTGATTAGTCGTAGTTTTTTATGTGAATTGATGTGATAGTTTGAAAATGAAATAGGTATCTAATATAATGAGAAAGATGAGTTGAATCATCTTTTGTTATGGAAGAAAGAAAATTAAGACCAATAAAGGCAAGAAAAAAATCAAAGCTCTATACCCTGTTTGCAGATAAGAAAAAACGATACCTGCTGATGCTTTTGTGTATGCTGCCGTTTATCGTGGCTATCGGTATCTTTTCTTCGATCGTCTTCCGGGAAGTAAGGAATCTGAAGGATCTCGCCGGCGGCGGACAGGCTGAAACGAAGGCTGAGAACATCGTTGAGTCGATGAATTACATCCTGAGAGATAATCCGACCGATATCCAGAAAGAGTATTTTGCCGAATTGAAAGAAGCGATCGAGGGAAGCGAACCGGCTGACGATGTGACGATCGCCGGACTTGTGGCAAAAAATTATGTGACGGATTTTTATACTTGGACCAATAAACGCGGTCAGTATGATATCGGCGGTCTCTATTATGTTTACGACGGTGAATTTGAAAACGGAGATCACTATAAGGAAAATGTCTATTTGAAAGCCAGAGATGGTTTCTACAAATACATCAGTTATTACGGAACGCAATACGGCAAGGAAAATCTCCTGGAAGTCGAAAACGTCGAGATCACCCGCTGTGAAAAAATGAGTGAGCCATATGTTCTGAATGAACATGTTTCGAATAAACAGGATGAGAACGGCGAATGGTATGACTACCGTGAGGATCATGGCTATGACGGCTATCTGGTCTCTTGCCGATGGACATATAAAGAAAATACTGTATTACCGATGAATCAGTTTGCGACATCTATTAATCTTGCGATCATTAATAGAGAAGGCAGATATGAAGTGATAGAAGCAAGTGAGAGTACGATAAATGCAAGAAAAGGATCAGGACAGAATTCAGAAGCTGAGACGGCAGAGGATGCTGAAGAATCGTCAGAAGAAATTGGATAAAGAGATAGAAACTGTGAAGCCGAAAGAAAAAAGGTCCTCACAGAAAACGGTGACGATCATCGCGTCAGCGATTTTGGTCTTGGCGCATGTCGCTGTCCTTTTGGCGATTTTATGGTCATGGAGATACTATTCGATCCAGCCTTCCTTATTTGGAAGCATCGTCGGGATCATTCTTTGTTCCATGGTCATCATCGATATCATCTTCTTCGTTGGTTTCAATCACAAGGACATTGCACTTAAGATCGTCTCGACAATCATGGCAGTACTGCTTCTTGTCGGAGGAACGGTCGGTTCTTATGCTTTATCGAAAGCAAACGGGATCGTCGATAACGTTCTGGATGACGGCAAATCCGATAAATATGAAACGTTCTCGGGTGTTTTTGTCTGTTACGATCAGAACAATCGCTTTACTTCTCTGAGCGATCTGGCTGGCAAGAAAGTCGGTATGCTGGTCGAAACGTCAAACGGACTCACTTATATCGCGACCAATCTTCTTTCAAAAGAAAAGATCGATTATGCGACCGTCGATTACAAGACGAATGCCGAAATGATGCAAGGCCTGCTGGATGGCGATGTCGATGCGATCGTCATCACTTCCGCATACCGAAATATTTATAAAGGAATAGAAGAAAACGCAGAAGAGAACGATTCTTCGGAAGAAGCGGAAGTCGAGACCGTTGACCTTTCACAAGAGGAAGGCGGTGAAGAAGGATATACGATCGTCGAAACAGAGGAATCTCCTTTTGCCAGATATCTTCCGAATCTGATCGACTTCTATAGCTTCGAAGAAGAACTGAAGATGGACACACAGAGGAGCAACAAGAATCTGAGCACAGATCCGTTCAATGTGTTGCTGATCGGCTATTCAAGAACGGATATCGGTTCGACCGTCGGTCTTGCCGATTCGATCATCGTTGCAACGATCAATCCGCAGACTTATGAAGTTGCCATGACCTCGATCGCAAGAGATTCTTTCGTTCCGATCCCTTGTTATGGCGATGAATATGATAAGATAAATTCCGGCAGATCGACTTCAAGAGCCTGTTTCATTGAAACGGTCGAGAAGTTTCTGAACATGGATATTGACTACTATATGGAACTTGACTATCTTGGTCTTGTTCAGATTGTAAATGTCATAGGCGGTATCCACATCAATAACCCGGTCTCTTTCACCCTTGACGGTATCTATGTCCCGGCAGGTGAAAATGTATTTGCGGACGGACAGATGGCATTGCAGTTTTGCAGAGAAAGACATCATATGCCGAACGGCGACTTCGACCGTCAGCAGCATCAGAAAGAAGTCATCATTGAGATCGCTAAGGCATTCGTAAAATCCGGAAGCGTTTCTCTTGCTTTGAAGGCGATGGAAGAAGCTTCCGAATGGATGTCGACGGATTTGACACTGTCACAGCTTACAAGCGTATTCAATCTGCTGCTGAACACGAAGAATTATACGGGTATCGATACGTTCGATCTCGTAGACTTCCAGAACACCAGGATCACAGGTTACGGCGGCATCATGTACTACAGTTATTCCATGAGACTGCCGTTATGGGTCTATCTGATCTATCAGGGTTCATATGATGAATCCTTAAGACATATCAACAATGTCATGGGGAATTACGATAAGGTTTCTCAGACAAGAAACCTGGAGTTCTCTCTTGACACAGAATACGTCAGAGAGAATCTGATCTCGAATGACTACGAACATAAATTCCTCTATGAACCGGATCCGATGCCTGCTTATTGGGCAAATCTGGTCGGTTATACGAAGAGTCAGGCTCAGTCCTGGGCATCTGCAAATGGTGTTGCTCTGAATATCGTGACGATCAAATCTACGGATGAAGGTTACGATAAGGCGTATGAAGGTCTGGTCGTCAGCCAGAGCCCGAGATACGGTTCACTTGTTTCCGAGTACGGAGCAGGTACGATCACCGTCATGGGTCCGAGCAAGATCGACGAAAACAAGCAGGTCCCGGATTTCATCGAGCACAACTACTCTAAAGCGATCAAGTGGGCGAAAGCACATGGAATCCCATACGATATCGATTTCGACCTCGATGTCAGCGGCAAGGTAGGAGATGTCATCGAACAGTCACCTGCTGCCGGAACGGATATCGAAAAAGTTGCTGTTCTGAAACTCGTCGTAAAGGCAGGCATTCAGGAGATCAAGTTCGATAAGAACGGGCACGGTTCAACTCCGGATCCGATCACAGTCAAGACCGGAGATACCAAGAACTTCCCGTCCATCTCCGATCCGAACGGAGAATATGAATTCCTCGGATGGTATACCGATCCTGAAAACGGAAACCGTGTATACGATTCCGATGATGTCAGCGGCAATGTCACCGTCTACGCTCATTGGAAAAAGATCGATAAAGAGCACGTCCATTCCTGGACACTGGTCGATTCCAAAGATGCCACATGCGATGAAGAAGGCTATGAATACTATGAGTGTTCATGCGGAGATACGAAGACCGTGACTATCGCGATCCCGTCAAGTTGTTCAGTTGAACCGGAACCGAGCGGAGGAGATGATCCTCCGGGAGGTGACGGCGGCGGTGATTCCGGCGGTGACGATGGCGGCGGTGATTCCGGCGGTGAAGGCGGCGGAGAATAATCTTCATCAATAATACAAAAAGCTTCAGGCTGTTCACAGATGGACTGAAGCTTTTTTGATAGTCTAAAATACCGTGCGGATTCTTGAACCGCATCTATAAAATGGTGTGTGGAATCACATATTGAAAGACGCTGCCGTCAGGACAGCATCTTTTCATACTTTTCTCTTTTCCTGCCTTTTCTTTTTTCGGAACGAAGTAAGTCTGTAAGCGAATCGAAGATGCCGTGATTCAATGCATAGGAAACTCTTTATCTGAAACGAACGAGGTCAGTGATACCTATGGACATGCCGATATAAGCCCTCAGTTTCGCGTTGATGATCTTGCAGAAGCAGTTAGACAGTTTTTGTCGTTATAAGGTCTTAAGAAAGAAATGAGGAACTCTTCCCGCTGGTTTTTCAGGAACGACACGAATTCCTTGTATCCTTTAATATCTTTCCGTTAAAAGTCCCTGGTGAGCGCATCGTAGTTCTCGACTGCTCTGTCATGGGGCAAGACACAGTTGAAACGTCTGTATTCTTCTTCAAGAAAAGCGACAGCGAGAGATCGACAGAGTCATTTCAAACAGCTGTCTTCGATTGAGTTTTGCATGGAGCTTTGTATTCTGCTGCAATTCGTTGTCGAGATCGAATCGTTCATTTTCAGGAGCCGTGTAAGAGATGTTTCTGGCAAACCGAAAAGAAAACATCTTTGGAAAACCGTTCACACAGTGTGATCTTCTGACGAAAAACCTTAAGATCATACAGAAAAAACAGCACAGAGCACAAAAACTCGTGCTGTTTTTTAAAAACGAAATGTTGATTTGTTCTACAAAAGCCACAACATGAACACTTTGATCTTCGCTTGATGTCTCAAGATATTTCCGGATCAGCGGAGAATTAAATGTTGACAAGATATAGTAACAAAATAGTTTTAAATATCAGGAAATCTGCTCAAAGCTTCTGCGTCCCTGTATTCTTACTGCTGAAGCAATCATGATTCCTACCTATGAAAATTAATGAAAATAATTTTCATAGAGAGAAAAACAGGTACTGAAAGACAGAGAAAAAAATGCATTTTTTATTGTATATGAAGTTTAACATGTAATAGAATTTAGATATTATAGGACAAATAATTTGTCTCTGTATAGAGAAAGGGGAATTTAATGAAAAAGTTAGGGAAAAGATTTACCAGTCTTTTGCTTGTACTTGTTCTTCTGATCACTTCTGTCATCGGAACGAATGTCGTTCTGGCGGAAGATGAAACAGAAGACGAGACGCTTTTATCCTGGGAAGTTGTTGAAAACGATCCGGAAAGAGCGGCAGGCAAAATGAACAAGGCGGATGTGAAGGAACAGACAGAACCTGCATTAAAAGGCGATGTCCGTGTCTCGATCGTACTGGATGGCAAATCAACAATGGATGTCGGGTATTCGGCTCAGAACATCTCACTTGACCCGGCAGCGACCTCCTATCGTGAATCATTACAAGAATCACAGGATGAAATTTCTGCAGTCATTTCCAGAGATGTCCTCGATGGTGAAGAACTCGATGTCGTCTGGAACCTGACGCTTGCAGCGAATATCATTTCTGCATACGTTCCGGCAGACAAGATCGATGAGATCAAGGCGATCGACGGTGTCAAGGATGTCGTCATCGAGCTTCAGTACTATCCACAGGAAGATGAAGTTTCCGCAGATGACCCGATGATGTCGATCTCTTCCGGCATGACTTCAACCAATTATGCCTGGGCTTCCGGTTATACCGGTGCCGGCAGCAAGATCGCGATCGTCGATACCGGTCTGGATATCGATCATCAGTCTTTCAATCCGGAAGCATTCGATGCAGCAATCGCGCTTGATGAAATGCACACAGGAAACACGTATGACCTGATGGAAGAAAATGATGTCAGA